>CAILKP010000093.1 GCA_903834785.1 uncultured bacterium | reverse complement strand
GAGACACGACGATGTGCTACCCGCTGACGGTGCGTGATGCGGCCAGCCGGTACGTGCTGGCGGTCGATGGCAAGCGTTCAACGCAGGGTGCCGGGGTGGCGATGACCGTCGAGCGGCTGTTCACCGAGCACGGACTGGAACGTGCAGGGTTCACCTCCAGCGAGATCTCGAACCTGCGGACCTTCGAGACCTTCCTTGACATTGAAGAACCGTTCGTCCATCGCTTCAGAGACAAGACTGGCGTTGAAGCTCGCTGGTGCCTGTGGCCCGAGACCGTTCAATTTCTTCGGGCGTTCAAAGCAGACGACAACGGTGATCGCCGCTGGCTGCTGACCGAGTATGGAAATCCGCTCGTAGAGGTAACGCCGAGGACCAGGAGGGATGCGGTCGAGCAGGCGTGGAAGGCGCTGCTTCGGCGGATTGCCCCTGATCGTCGTCTTGGGATCCGCTTCCTGAGGAAAACCGGCGCTGACGCCATCAAGCGACTTGGGACGCTTGAAGAGAGCGAGATGTACCTGGCGCATGCGGAGCCAGGCATCAACAAGGCATATGCAAATCGCAACTGGTCACGGATGTGGGAATGTCTGCGACAGCTTCGGCAGCAGCTTCCCTTTCTGGGTGAGACCCTTTCTCTTTCTCGCGAAAATGCGGAATCTCCCTCGCCGACGAAGAGATCCAAGACGGGCTTCAGGAACGTGTCGTACCACGCTGGCAAAAATCGGTACTACGCCCGAGTCATGGTCGATGGCGAAGTTCGATGCTCGGGGTACTTTCGGACCGCCGAGGAGGCCGCCGCTGCTTGCGCAGGTCTGCGATATTGATCGATCTCCGGTGGCTGTTCACTCGGAACCCGATGCATGGCTCGACGACGACCGGCTCGAATCATCTCTGTGGATGGACCCCTCTTTCTTTCTGCTTGCTGAGTCTCTTGACGAGTTTGTCCTGTCTGTCGAAATACGTCTTGTGGCAGGCACGCATGAGCAACTCGATCTGGCCACTCTGAATCAAGTGATTGATGTCCGGATCGTTGTCCTTGATCGCGGTCAGGCCCCCCGAGTCTGTCACCTGATGTCCATTTTGCCACTGGGCAGACACCCATTCCACCTGCTTGATGTCACCGACATACACCGCACCTCCGAAGTCAGGCATCGAATTCATCGACGTAGCAAACTTATACCTTCGGTCACAGAAAGACACATCGATCTCGCAGTAGTCGGTTCCGATACCACATCGTTCCTTGTGACGATACGCAAACAGACTGTCAAAGCCCATTCCAGTAGCCAGAACACGAGCTTGCTTCTTGACCCATGGATCTGTAACAAGCGGTCTCTTGCTGCGTGCGGCTGACGGAGGCGTGGTAAGACGAGACATCGCATCACCGAGCAACGTTCCATCCTTCGGATTCGGCACGTCACTCTTGGCCACGGTCAGAACAACGTTCTTCAGTTCCGTTTTCGTCAACCGGCTGCCGTTCATCGAGAACTCCTTCACAGTCAATGCCACAACCACCGCTGAAACGTCAGGGCTTCCTGTTGTGACGGGGCTTTGGAAAGGCCATCTCCTCGGGTTACCGAAGCGACGGCGAAAAGGCGAATGGCTCAGCGACGACGCTTGCGCTGCTTGAACCGCTTCACTGGCAACGCGCCTCCGCCGCGTTTGTGGCCGATACTCGCTTCGCGACCAACAAACGTCACACCAAGAGCCATCAATTCGAGCTTCATCTTGATTGTCTCCAGCGAGGTGCGGTAGACCGTCGCTGCTTCACAGATGATCGGCACATCGCACTGCTTGCCGTCCTCGCCCAAATATGCTCCGGTCTTGTGACGGTCGATGACCTCTGTGAGTGCCGGGTGGCTTCGCAGCTTCGGAGATAGTGCATCAAGCACTCCAAGATCCATGCTGACGATCATGGCGGTACTTGCCGTCATCACCACGAGTCCAGGCTTTTTGCCTTTCTCCTGCTCGTACTCCGCGACACACTGCTCGATACGAGGAAGATTCTCGTATGCCCACGCTTCAGTAATCGATGCTGCACTCATGCTGTACTCCTAGACAAGTCCATGCGACAGCCTCCACCAGACGATGGCGATGCTTCTGTCGAGGACGATTTGCGGAAAGCTGCTGCTCCGAGTCATCAGAGCAGCAACGGCAACCTCAGCCACCACCGTCAACAACCGCAGCCTCCTGAAATGGACGCTCGCTTGCGTGGCGGCTTTGATGGGGTGCGGAGGGGAAGGTCTTTGATGCGCTGCCATGGTCAGCAGCCCGCCGCTGGCGCGTCGGTAGGTCGGATAGCCGGTTCGTCGATGGCGGAACCACGTCAGGGCAGAGACGTTCTCGGCGAGATTGGCATCGACGAGGGCGAAGCATCGCCCTTCATCGGAGTGGAGATGAATGACCCCGATGTCGCGGTTGATGGTCAGCGGGACGATTCTGTCATGGCTCATGCTTCCGCATCGACCACTTCGTCAGAAAAGTCGCTGGTTCCACGCCGAGGCTTCGAACGCTCAAATCAGAGGCGGCGTGCGGCGCTGGACCCTAACAGCCGATCCGGTATTGACTACCGGAAGCTGCACGAAGAGGTCGCTATGGCGGCACCCTGACATGCTAGAAACGACAGGTGTGGACAATGTTAGGTAGTTCTGTCGATCCGGTGGTTGCGGGTTCGAGTCCCGTCCGCCTCGTTTGAAAGATGGCTCTGCGAAAGCAGAGCCTCTTTGTTTTTGGCATGTAGGCGGCAGCAGCATCGTCAAACCTGCTTTTCGGGGCAGGGGAGGTCACGACGACCCGCTAGAAGGTCGTCACCGGGGCTTGCCGATCAACGGGTGCTCTGCGTCCTGACTTCGACACCGCGTTGCTCGCGCGGGATTCACGATAAGATCCCCGCATGCAAACGACTGCCCAAGTAGCGGATCTCCAGAACTTGGGCGGTCTGGCGACGCCACCGGCGTGGTTCGAGCCCGGGATTCTGACAAAGCTCAAACTCCAACTGGCCCGCCCCGAGCGGCGTGCAGTCAAAAAAAGCCGCTTGGCGCAGCAGCGGTTCTACTCGCGGCTGGTGCGCCCCGGCGAACTGGCCTTCGATGTCGGTGCCAACATCGGCGCCCGCACCGGCATGCTGCTCAACTTGGGTTGTCGCGTTCTCGCCGTTGAGCCCCAGCCGGCGTGCGTGGCGAAAATCAGGGAGAAGTACAAGAGTCGCGGCGGATTCTTGATCGAGCAAACCGCTCTTGGTGCGGCAGTCGGAAAGGCCACGCTGCATCAATCCGCGGCCGATGTGCTCGGTACCTTGAGTACTGACTGGATGGAACGCATGCGTGAGAGCGGACGCTTTGCCGGTACAGACTGGTCGGCGTCGATCGAAGTGCCGGTGACCACAATGGACTCGCTCATTGCCAAGCATGGCACGCCGGCCCTTGTAAAGATCGATGTCGAGGGCTTCGAGGAGCATGTTCTCGCCGGGCTGAGCACGCCGATCCGGTGCCTCTCCCTCGAGTTTGCCCGCGAGTTCCTCGACCACACTCATAACTGCGTGAAGAAGTTGGCCACGCTTGCCGATTACGCATGGAACTACGGCGTCGGAGATCACGACAACTTCGCCCTGTCTACGTGGATCGATGGCGACGCCATGATCCGTCATCTCAGCACACAACCCGATGCGAAACTGTGGGGTGACGTCTACGCCATCGACCGCCGGGCATGGATATCACAATCGTGAACGCGGCCCGGTTCCCATGGGCGGCTGGTGGTTGCAAGGGTGGAGCGATGTCGCCCTATCCGGACCGGCCGGCCGACGCGGCTGGCGTTCATACGTCGGGAGTTCGAGTCCTTTGACCGAGCACCGCAACAACGAGATCCACCGCCTCTGCGGCCTGGTTCGCCCCCTTCCTCCGGACGTGCGGGCCGCTGTGCTCGAGCGAGAGTGCCATCAGGACACTTCGCTTCAGAAGGAGGTCATTGCGGTAATTGAGTCAGAGCAGGATGCCGCGAATCTGCCGCCGTTGACCGTTGATCGCCGACGCGTCGACGACGGAGCGGCGACCACTCAGGCGATGCCGGCTCGGGCCGGTATGCCGATGCACGCGGCCCGCCCTTCGGCCGGATCGCAACTTCAGCCGGGCCAGATGCTCGGCGATCGATTCCGGATCATCCGCCTGCTCGGTACGGGTGGCATGGGTGAGGTTTACCAGGCCGACGATCTGAAGCTCGGTCAGCTGGTAGCGCTCAAGCTACTGGTAAGCCCGACTGGCACGAACGGCTCCCGGATGGATCGGTTTCGAAACGAGGTGCGAACCGCACGCCAAGTCACGCACCGAAACGTCTGCCGCGTGCATGACATCGGCGAAGCGGGAGGGCAGGTCTTCCTTTCAATGGAGTACATCGATGGAGAGGATCTCAGCTCAGTGCTGAGGCGGTTGGGGCAACCCGGTCACGCCAAAGCACTCGAGATCGCCCGGCAGATTTGCATGGGGCTTGAGGCCGCGCACGAGAAGGGTGTGCTGCACCGGGACCTCAAGCCGGCGAACATCATGATCGACGGGCGCGGGTGCGTGCGGATCACCGACTTCGGCATCGCAGGCTTCTTCGAGGAGCTCCAGGGCGTTCAGGCAACCGCCGGAACTCCCGCGTACATGGCTCCCGAGCAGCTTTCAGGCGGTAGCGTGTCGATCGCGAGCGACATCTATTCGCTCGGGCTGATTCTCTTCGAAGTTGCCACCGGCAGGCGGGCCTTCAACACCGATGAGATCGAGGCACTGAAGCAGGCTCACGCCGCCGGGGCGGTTCCCCGGCCGTCGTCAGTGAGCAACGGCCTTGACCCGGTACTCGAGCGGGGCATCATGCACTGCCTGCAGCGCAGCCCGGAAAGACGGCCCCGCTCCGTGGCCCAGGTCCTTCGAGCACTGCCGTCAGGAAAGGCCCGCAGGAACTCGAAGCTGGCCAAGCTCTTGGCCAGACTCTGCCAGTGCAGCCATCGGCCGATCCTCGTGCGACGACGGGTTGCGTTCGCCCTCGCTGCCGCGATCTGTGCTGGCGTTTCGCTGTTCATCCTCTTGGGCAGCCTTGGCATGGCTCTGGCGCCTATTCGGCCCGGGGCGACCAACACCCAGATGAACACGTTCGGCTGGGTCATGGCCGGGTTAAGCCTCATCCCGCTGGTGATCGGCGCCGGGCTTGCCGCGCTCTGCGTGGCCCAGCGGCTTGTGACGGACCGCTGCCACCGCTGCGGATATGACACCGCGGGGTTGTCCGGTCAATGCCCCGAGTGCGGATCGCCATTAACCAGCTAGGCCGCAGCTACCGGTCAACCTTGGCTCCCGCCGGTCACCTGCGACGCCCGCAAGGCTCCCCAGCGCCTGGAGATGGCGTTCTATTCCAGTCAATCGCTCCCGACTTTCCCGCTTTCGCTCACCGCCCGCAGCAGGACGCACAACTGATCGCCTGCCAAGCAGCCAGCGTGATCGAAGGGGCGGCGAACTCCGGTCGGATCTCTTCGGTCCGCACCAGGTCCGTACTCAGGTACTTCTTGTTGCTGTCCGGAAGCACCGTCACAACCACGGCGTCGTCACCAAGTTCATCGAGCAGCAGGTTCGCACCAAGAAAGTTGGCCCCCGAGGAAATCCCGACAGCCAGCCCGATGTGCCCGAGCTTCTGCGCCATCAGAATCGCATCCCCGTCCCAAACGTCAACGAGATGGTCCAACTCATCAAGCTTGACGATGCTCGGAATGAACTCATCGGAGATGCCCTGAATCCGATGGTGCCCTTCCTTGCGGCCGGTCCGAAGCGTCGGTGAGTTCGCCGGCTCCAGCGGGTGCACGCGGGTGGCAGGTGACACCGCCCGGAGTGCCCGCCCGACTCCCATCACCGTACCCCCGGTGCCCACACCGGCAACAAACGCATCGGCAACCAGCCCCACCGATGCCAGTTGCGCCACAATCTCCCGCCCGGTGCCCGCCGCGTGCGCGTCAACATTCGCCGGGTTATCAAACTGGTGCGGCAGGAAGACGTGCGGGTGTTCCGCGGCGTACCGGTCGGCCTGTTCGATGCTGCCCCTGAATCCACCCTGTTCCCGCGACACGGGGATCACCTCCGCCCCGAACGACTGGATAAGCGCAACCCGCTCCCGACTCATCCAATCCGGCATGTAGATCCGGACCGGGTGCCCCAACGCCCGGCCCATCGCCGCAAATGAGATCCCGGTGTTTCCACTGGTCGCCTCGGCGATAGTGAATCCAGCGGCAAGAGTTCCGCTCTCAAAGCCCCGGCGGAGAATCCAAAGGGCCATGCGGTCCTTCGTGCTTCCGGTCATGTTCTTCTGCTCGTACTTGGCGAACACCCGGCGCGGTCGGCCGCGATACTGATAGCGAATCTCCAGCAGCGGCGTGTTGCCGACCATAGCCGCCAGCGACTCGACCGGGCAACCGTTGCACCCTGACAGTGGTTGTGGCAACCGATGCGATTGTGATTCCAAGGCGGTCATGTCGGTGAGTTCCTGGCAGGCTAACTACCGCAGCGTTGGGTTCAAGCTCCGGCAGCCGCTGGAGTGATTGCGGTGAGTGGGGGGAGGGGGAGAGGGGTACGAACAGACATGCGAACCGCACGCAGCCGACTAACGGATCATAATATCCTCTTTCGGTCGGTTGTTTCTGTCCGGGTGCTGCCGGGCCCATGACCCCGGTGTGTCGGGTGTGGTCCGTATAACTCATATGCTCGCGATTAACTCCCCCGGCGCCTCTGCGTCGAGATCGCCCCGTCCAGAAACAACGCTCCCACTTTGCCGCTGATTGCCGCCTGCCTCAGCCACCACGGTTGAACCAAGATGTCCGGAATAGAACCCGCGGTTAATAACCTTGACCGGCGGAGAGCCGACGCTGAAGCTGCCTGTCAGAGCCAAACCCCCAATGAGGAGCATGCAGATGAACCGAGTTCCGTTTCTTACCGTCCCCGCCGTCGCGCTCGTGGCCCTCTCCGGTTGCTCGACTGCACCACAGTCAGAGGCCGGTAAGGACGCCATCGTGTTCGATGCCAACGCCACGCTGACCAAGGCCAAGAGCAACGACCCGAGCCTGGGAACCCTGCTGAGCGGAGCCAAGGGCTACGCGGTTTTCCCGACTGTCGGCAAGGGTGCCATCGGCGTCGGCGGTGCGTACGGCAAGGGCGTGCTGTACGAGGGCGGCAGCATCGTCGGTTACTGCGACCTCTCCCAGGCCACAATCGGCCTGGCTCTGGGTGGCCAGTCCTATTCCGAGATTATCGTGTTCGAGACAACCGAAGCCGTGAACCGCTTCAAGACCGGTAACTTCGCCTTCAGCGCACAAGCCACCGCCGTCGCGCTCAAGTCCGGTGCTGGTGCCAACGCCAAGTACTCCGGCGGCGTGGCCGTGTTCACCATAAACGAAGCCGGCCTCATGTACGAGGCCTCCATCGGCGGCCAGAAGTTCAGCTACCAGCCCCAGTGACAACGGCGGAACCGAAGCAGTGAACCCAGCCAATCAGCGAGCGTCCCGCGTGCAACAGCATTCGCGGGACGCTCGCCTTCGGCAACACCACGGTCCGCGGCAACGGCCTGCGGATCATCTTTGCCCCTGGCATCCGCGCGTTTGCCTTCAACTTCGATGATGTCGGCGATGTCGGAGCCACGCTGCTGGTCAACTGGAGCGATGGCTCGGCGATGACGCAGAGCCTCGGATCACTCCAGTCCGGTTCCCATCGCGACGGCTTCTTCGGCATCATTCAGGGCAACGTCACACTCACCAGCATCCAGTTCTTCCAGACCCGCGATGTGATCGGCGGCGATGCCAACGACGGCTTTACGTTTTACAACTTCTCCGCCGGCGGCGTGATCCCGACCGTCCAGCCGCTGCTCGTCCCCCTGCCCCCGGCCGCGTTCGCCGGACTGGCAACGCTGGCCGGTGCGTGTTTCATCGTCCGCCGCCGTGCGAACCGTGCCCGCTCGAACTGAGAACGGGTCGGTCAATTTCCTTGTTTCAGACCAGCACGCCCGGACTCTTTGCCCGGGCGTGCTGCTTTTTGCGGCCGGTTCGCCACCGGGCCCGCTTGGTGCGGTAATGTTCATGGAACTGTTCAGATCCATCCAACCGCTCATCGATCCAGGAGGCTCCTGTGCCCACCGCCGCCGCTGTCATGCTGATCCTCGCCGGACTCGCGACCATCGCTTCCGCCGCCCCGATCAAGGTCGAGCTCACCGGCGAGCCGGGCAGCTGGAAGCTCCTGCGTGACGGCAAGCCGTACTTCATCAACGGCGCCGGCGGCGAGGGGCCCCAGCCGTTGCTGGTGGCGTCCGGCGCAAACTCCGGCCGCACCTGGGGTGCCGACAACCTTCAGGCACGACTCGACGAGGCCCACCGCCTCGGCCTGAGCGTCGCGGTCGGCATCTGGCTCGGCCATCCGCGTCACGGCTTTGACTACAACAACCCTGAGAGTGTCGCCAAGCAGTATGACATGGCTCGGGAAGCAATCCTGAAGTACAAGGACCACCCCGCCGTCCTGATGTGGGGAATCGGCAACGAGATGGAAGGCGAGGGCGACAATGCCGCCATCTGGTCACACATCAACAGTGTCGCGGCCATGGCCAAGCGGCTGGATCCGAACCATCCGACGATGACCGTGCTCGCCGAGATGGGCAAGAACAAAATCAAGAACGTCCATCGCCTCTGCCCAGAGATCGACATCGTCGGCATCAACACGTACGGCACCGGGCCGTCCGTCGGCGAGCGATACCTCAAGGCCGGCGGCACCAAGCCCTACATCATCACCGAGTTTGGTCCCACCGGCACCTGGGAGATCGGCCGCAACGACTTCGGCGCCCCGAGCGAACAGACCAGCACCGCCAAGGCGACCATGTACCGGGAAACGTTTATCAGGGCGATCAAGGGCAACCCCGGGTACTGCCTTGGTTCATACGCGTTCCTCTGGGGCAACAAGGTTGAAGCCACTACGACGTGGTTCGGCATGCTCCTGGCCGACGGCACCCGGCTTGAGTCCGTTGATGCCATGACGGAACTTTGGACCGGCAAGCTCCCCGCCAACCGCTGCCCGGTCATCCAGCCATTGCAGGCCAAGCCCGCCGATCGCGGCGCACCCGGTGCGACCATTACGATCTCGCTGTCTGTCAGCGATCCGGAGAGCGACTCACTCACAGCGGAGTGGATCCTCAAGCGCGAGATCACACAATACGAAACAGGTGGCGACCCGATGGACTCCCCGCAGGTTCTTGCCGACTCAGTCAAGAACGGTTCGCTGACCGGCGCGGAAGTTCGTCTGCCCACCCAACCCGGCATCTACCGGCTGTACGCCTTCGTGCGGGATGGCAAGGGCGGCGGTGCAACGGCCTCGATCCCGCTGCTTTCTGGTGAGATCCCCGCCAGGAAGAAGTAATCACCTCGCGGCCGGCTCAAGCCGAGCATGTCGAAGCAGTTCGGTGAGCGTCCGGACCTCCAGCAGTGGAACCGGGCCACGGCCCGGCTGCGTTTCTCTCGAACTTCCGCTGGGCAGTCCGCTGGCCGACGACTCAGCTCCGCCGCGTCGGTTCACCCACACCGTCTGCATGCCCATCGCGTTGGCGGGCTCAACATCGTGGAAACGGCTCTCTGCCACGTGCAGCACATTGCTGGGCTCAAGACCCAGCCGCCTGAGACCCTCGCGGAAGTGCGCCGGGCCGGGCTTGTAGCTCTGCACCTGCTCGGCAGTGACAAGCTGCCTCGGGTTCAACGCGCCCAGCCCCAGCCGCGGCATCGTGCCCGCAAAGAGGGCATCATCCACGTTCGACCAGATCGCCACGTCGTACCGTGCCGCCAACACCTTCAGGCATCCTGGCGTTTCCTCAAACGCTGGCCAGCGGCCTACCGATCCGGCAACGTCCAGTTGTGATTCCACCAGCCCGAACTCGGCGGCCAGCAGCGTCCCGACCTCACTCAGCACGAGGCGATACAGCCGCCACGCTCCGGCCTCCGCCTGCCTTTCAAGTTCAGCGTACCGCTTGAGCACAGCGTTCGCGTCGGGCGGGAGAGATCCTGCCGGGACCGCGGCTTGTACCGCCGCCATGATCCCCGACTCCCAGTCAATCAGCGTTCCGTAGCAGTCAAAGGTCACCGCACGGATCTGGTTCCAGTCGATAGCCATGGACCATTATCGCCCGCGGCGGGCTGCCAAGTGTCCCCCGGCAGTCAATGATCGCCGCATGTCCGCCCCGTCAGCCGCACCTCGCCGGCTCACTTCGCTCGATACGTTCCGCGGCCTCACGGTCGCCGCGATGATTCTCGTCAACAACCCGGCTTCCTGGGCGGCCATCTGGCCGCCGCTGAGCCATGCCACGTGGCACGGCTGCACGCCGACGGACCTCATCTTCCCGTTCTTCCTATTCATCGTCGGCGTCTCCATGGCCATGAGTCGCCATGCCGAGCAACTCGCCATTGAGCAGGGCCGCCGTTCCCAGTCTTCCGCCGCGACCGTCTGGCTTGGAATCCTCAAGCGAGGTGGCACGCTCATCGCCCTGGGCCTGCTGCTCAACTGGTTCGGCATCTGGGATCCATCGCGAGTCCGCATCCCGGGCGTGCTCCAGCGCATCGGGCTCTGCTACATCCTGGCCTCCGCGCTGGTGCAACTCTGGCCCCGTGCCTGGCAGTGGGGGGTACCCGTGCTGCTCACGCTGCATGCGTGCCTGCTTGCGTTGCTCACAGCCCCGCTGGCGGATCCCTCCTGGCCGGCGAGCATCTCTCCAGACTCCAACCTGCAGAAACTTGTCGACGATGCTGTGTTCAGCCGCGCACACCTGTACTCGCAGCCGACTGATCCCGAAGGACTGCTCGGCACGTTGTCCGCCACCGCCACCGTGCTGCTGGGCTTCGGCTTCGCCCGCTTTGTCACCGATGATGCTCAGCCCCACCGTCGGCTCATGGGCATCGGCTGCATCTCGGCGTTGCTGGGCTACGTCGCTGCAGGGCTTCCGTCCCCGGCCGACTGGTTCACCAACTCGCCCACTTGGGCAATGCCCCTGAACAAGCCGCTGTGGACGCCCAGCTACGTGCTGTTTACCGCTGGTCTGGCCGCCGCGGCACTGGGGCTGCTCTACTGGCTCATGGATGCTGCCTCACCGTCGCGGTTCGCTCGCCCGGCAAGCGTGTTGCTGCGGCTGCCGCTGGAAGCCGGCCGCGTGGCGGGCCGCAACGCGATTCTGGTCTTCGTCGGCTCCGGCCTGCTCGCACGATTGATCGCCAAGATCCCCGCCCCCGTCGCGGCCGTGCCCGGCTCGGCGCCACCTCCGGCCAACATCCGGGCCTGGATCTTCGAGTCGTTTCTCGCTCCCGCGTTCGGCCCGGTGGGCGGTTCTCACGTCTGGGCGTTAGTCAACGTCTGCCTCTGGCTGGCGATCGCCTTCGCCCTGGACCGCCGCCGGATCTACTGGCGGGTCTGATCGGCTCGGCAAGTCACCTCAGACCGTTGATCGGCCTGACCCGTCGCGATGCCCCTGAGGGGAAATCCGGTTGGGTCTGTAACGACTGGATCAACCGGTTGACCGCCGGGCGGCCCAAATCGCAATCGAATTCCGCTCATCGCTGCTCAAGTCCCTGTGAACCTCCGATCCACAAGATCCGGACGGCAACGCATATCCGCAGGGACTCAAACCGGTTTCGAACTGCCCGGCACGCCCAACGGACAGCAGATCTGCGTGAACCCCGCCGTCCGGAGGCACCGCCATGCCCGTCGGACAGATGTCCCCGCCGGCTTGCAGACTCTCTGGCCGTTCACCGTTTCGTGGTCGCATCGCCACCGCGTCACGGGCGTTCTCGCTCATCGAACTGCTCGTTTCTATCGCGATCATCTCCGTCCTGCTCTCTGTCGCCGCACCGTGCATCGTCGCCGCACGCGAGCAGGCTCGCATCGTGGGCTGCACGCAGCGGCTCCGCCAACTTGCCCTGAGCGTCCGCATCTACACTGACTCTCACCGGGTTCTGCCGGTGGCGCCGCCCATCAGCGACATGCCGATGCTCGAGCTCGCTTCGACCAGCTTCCGTTGCCCATCCGATACCGGCTCTCGGTTGACAGAACCGCTCGAGTCTCCGCTCAGTCTTCCGCCCGCAGCATCGCCGGAGCGGACCCCGCCGGTTTCCTACATCTACTACCTCAGCTACATGCTCCGCCCTGTCAACGGCCGCTCAAGCCCGTCGGATCTGACCCGCACGCTGCGGCTGCTGGAGCGGGAGCCCATGAGCACCGTCTTCGCGGAGTTCGCTCCATTCCACAGCATAAAGTCTGGCCTCGATGCCCGCATCCATCTGGCCACCTGGGACGGTGCGGCACGCTGATCCGGCCAACCATGGCGGATGTTCCGCATCCTCCAGGCTGTCAACCCGCCCCTCCGCACTGTCGCTGCGGACCTGTTCCGGGAATACTCCACCGAGGTGGCAGCCCTGTGCGGCGAGTCCCTCGCCCATCAGAACCTTGAGGGCGAACTCGCCTCACTGCCCGGTCTCTACGCCCCGCCCGAAGGCAACATGTGGGTTGCTCTTCAGGACACAGCACAGTCCGCGCCCGCCGGACAGACTCCGGCAGTGGGGGGCTTGAGCCCGGCCCTTCCCGCGGCAGCATCCCCGCGCCCGCTCGGCTGCGTCGCCATTCGCCCCCTGCCAAAGCTCTCCACACCCCTTCGCCGTGTCTGCGAGCTCAAACGCATGTACGTCGCCCCCGCCGCTCGCGGCATGGGACTCGGAAAGGCCCTCTGCCAGACCGCAGTCAGCTTTGCGGCCGATGCCGGATACGCCGTCATCAAGCTCGACACCTCCACCGACATGCACACCGCCATCGGCCTCTACCGTGCGTGCGGCTTCGTCCCGGCCGAGCGGTACAACGACGATCCGATGGCCGACACGCTTTACTTTGAACTCGTACTCTGAGGCCATGGCCAGTCCGCAGTTCATGCAGCGCATCGACCAACTTCTGGCTTCGGGCAAGCACCCGCAAGCCGAGCAACTGCTCGCTCGCGCGTTGCCGGCAGCGCCCGATGATCTCGACATCCTCGGCACGCTCTCGTTCATCCTGCTCAAAGCCGGCAACTGGGTCCGTGCCGAGCACTACGCCCGGCGCACGCTGGAACTTGCGCCAGCCAACCCCCAGGCCATGGCCAACCTGGGTGCCGCACTGATTGAACTCCACCGCGCCGCCGAGGCGGTCCCGCTGCTGGAAACCGCAGTTGCCGCGATGCCGGGATCAGAGATCGCGCGCTCCCACCTCTGCGGCGGGCTGGGCGAACTCAAACGCTTCGCCGACTCGCTTCGCGTCGCCCGTGAAGGGCTCGCGATCACCCCGCACTCTCCGCCGCTGCACGCGCTGGCCGCCACCGCCGCCAGCCGCCTCGGCCTTGCCGAAATCGCCTATCAGCACATCCAGACCGCGGTCCGCCTGGCCCCCGGCAACGTGCCGTACGCCTCAGCCCTGTGCACCTCAGCGGCGTATGTGCCGTCGCTCTGCGATCGCGATCTGCTCGAGAACGCGCGGATCTTCGCCGAGGCGATCGCCATGCGGTACGGTCCGGCCAGCGAGATCCCGACCACCGCCGCAGCCGGCCGCCCGCTCCGCATCGCCATCGTTTCGCCGGACTTCCGTTGCCACGCCGTCGCGAACTTCATCCGGGGCTTTGTTGAGTTCCGCGACAGCGCCACCACCTGGCTCTCGCTGTACCACACCGGCAGCCAGTGCGATGAGATCAGCGATTGGTTCCGCACCCGCGCCGATGCGTGGAACCACGTGCACGGAATGAGTTATGTAAAGCTCGCCGAACGCATCCGCGCCGACACACCGGACGTGGCCATTGATCTGGCCGGCCATTCGCTCAACAACGCCTTGCCCACGTTCCACCTCCGCGTCGCCCCGACCCAAGTCACCTTCTGTGGCTTCCCCGGTTCCACAGGCCTGCCCGGCATGGATTTCCGCCTCACCGATGCGCACACGGATTCCACGTCCCCGATGCAGCCGAACCCTCACGAAAGTGATGGGGGCCGCCACCCGGCGTACAGCGAGCGGCTGCTCCATCTGCCGGTCAGCAGCCACTGTTTCCTGCCCTTCGCCACGCTCCCCGATCTCGCTCCACCTCCATCAGCCGCTGCCGGTCACGTCACCTTCGGCTCGCTGAGCGCCCCCATGAAGCTCAACAACGACCTGCTTGGGTTGTGGGCAAGGCTGCTGGCCGCAGTTCCGGCCAGCAGCCTGGTCATCCGCCACGAACAGCTCGCCCAGGCCGCCGACCGCGACGACCTGACCGCGCGGGCATTCGCCGCGGGCATCCCCGCCGGTCGCCTGGCCGTCGCACCGCCCTTGCCGGGCACCGGCAAGCTCCTGGATGCCTACAGCACAATCGACATCGCCCTGGACACCCATCCGTACACCGGCACCACCACGCTCTGTGAGGCCCTGCTCATGGGCGTGCCCGCCGTCACGCTCCGCGGCAGCACCACGCCCGGCCGCGTCGGTGCCGCCATCCTCACCCAGGTCGGCCTGCCAGATCTCATTGCCTCCACGGAGGGCGACTACATCCGCATCGCCGCCACGCTCGCGGCGGATCGCCCGCGGCTCGAAACACTCCGGGACACACTCCGAGGTCGGTTCCAGGCCTCGCCGCTGGCCGATGGCCCAGCCTTCGCCAGAGCCATGGAACGCACCCTCCGGGCCGCCCATGCCCGGTTCGCAGACCAGTGAGCATGCTGGCGACTATCTGTTTTACATAACATACATTATAGGACGTTACACGGGATGGAGACTTGCCGCCGTTTGCCCCTGCCCCAAGCCCTTCTCCACGACTTCGAGTGCCGCACCCATCGTCGACACAGTCCCCCGCACGACACGGTCTCCCGCACGGCTCGGCACCCGCACGATCCACACGCTGCAGCACCAACCGCACGCAGGCTCCGCGGGCACCGCCGCAACCCACATCCGCTGACTTTTGCACGCACGTTCGATTTGCCGCCCGCCGCTGCCAAGACTTCCGCCCATGGCACGCCGCAAACGCACCGCACGTTCATCACGCTCCCGCACCGTTTCTGCCAAACCGGTCGTCCTGACTCCAGGGGGGCTGAGCATCGACGATGTTGTCGCGGTCGCACGGCAAGGCCGGGCCGTTTCAATCTCACGGGCGGCGGTTTCCGCCATGAAGGCCTCGCGGGCCGTGGTCGAGTACCGCCTGCGTGATGGCAACCCGTACTACGGCATCAACACCGGCTTCGGCTCCCTGGCCAACAAGCGGATCGCCGATGCCGACCTGGCCCAACTGCAGCTCAACCTTGTGCGGTCCCACTCCGCCGGCGTGGGCACCCCACTGCCCGTCGAGACCGTTCGCGGCATGATGCTCCTGCTGTGCGGCTCGCTCTGCCGCGGGCTTTCGGGCGTTCGGCCGGTGCTGGCCGAGCAGATCCAGCTTATGTTAAACTTGGGCCTCACCCCCGTTGTGCCATCGGTCGGGTCGGTCGGCGCCTCGGGTGATCTGGCCCCCCTGGCCGCCATCGCCTGCACGCTGATCGGCGAGGGACACGTCTTCACTCCCGGCTCGGCACGCCCCGTGCCCACCGCCAAGGCCATGGCCGCCGCCAAGATCAAGCCCGTCACCCTCGCCGCCAAGGAAGGGCTCGCACTCATCAACGGCACTCACCTCATGGCCACCGAGGCGGCCCTGCTTGTGCACGATGCGGCCCGACTGCTCGGCTCGGCCACCGTCGCGCTGGCCATGTCCATCGACGCCTGCCGCGCGACCGATTCCTTCCTTGATGAGCGGTTGTACCGCGCCCGCAACAACGTCTGCGGGATGATCATCGCCGAGCAGCTCCGCGACCTGCTCGAAGGCAGCACGATTCTGACCAGCCACCTAGAGAACGACCCTCGCGTTCAGGACCCGTACTCGCTCCGAGCGGGCCCCACTGTGCTTGGTGCGGTCTACGCATCCCTGACCAGCATCGAATCCGCCGCCAGTGACGAGCTCCACGCGGTCACCGATAATCCCCTGGTCATCGCCCGCGGCGAGCACGGCGATGCCGCCCAGTCGTTTGTTTCCGATGACGATGCGATCATCTCTGGAGCCAACTTTCACGGCATGCCCGTGGCCATCCCCCTGGATCACCTGGCCATCGCGCTGTGCCACATCGCCGGCATCTCCGAACGCCGCAGCTACCTCATGACGGGCGCGTTCGAGCCCGAGAGCAAGCTCAAGCCGTTCCTTGCCCCGCAGCCCGGCCTTCAGTCCGGGCTCATGATCGCCCAGTACACCGCCGCGGCGTGCGTGAACGAACTGGTCGGCCTCGCGGCACCCGCCAGCGTCGCGAACATCAGCACGTGCGCCGGGATGGAGGATTACAACTCATGGGGCCCCCGCGCCGCTGCGAAGGCCCGCCGCGCGGTGGAACTGTGCACGAACGTCGTCGCCATCGAGTTGCTGATCGCCTCCCAGGCCATCGAGCTGCACCGCCCGCTGCACTCCGGCGAAGGTGTCGAGCATGCCCACGACCTCATCCGCACCGTTGTCCCCCCACTACTGGCCGACCGCCAGCTCACCGACGACATCGCGGCGATCGCGGGATTGATCCGGGCTGGGAAGTTCCTCTAAAGCAGGAGGCGAACTGCCTGCTGAACAGACCGCCCGCTTCGGCGGCGCATAGCTCGGCGTGCTTCCTATCATTACGGGATGTCAAGGATCATCCTCGCGCCCGGTCAGGGTGCCCAAGCGGTTTCGATGGCCAAGGCCTGGTGCGACGCATCGGCCGAGGCGCGCGCGGTCTTTCAGCAGGCCGACGATATTCTCAAGTCTCGTCTCCCGGGTCAGGCAGCGGGGCTGAGCCTCAGTCAGGTCTGCTTTGAGGGACCGGCGGAGATCTTAAACCGCACCGATGTCTCCCAGCCAGCCATTTTCACAGCCTCCGTTGCGTGCTGGCGGGGTCTGCTGGCAGCCTGGGGATGTGGTGGCAGCATCTCAGGCTCTGCGGCTGGCGTAAAGGAGGCCAAGGTGCTCGGCGCGGCTGGATTGTCGCTCGGCGAGTACACCGCCCTGCACCTGGCAGGGGTTTTCAGCTTCGCTGATGGGCTCGAACTGGTCGCTCTTCGCGGCAAGGCCATGCAGGAAGCCGCGGAAGCTGTGCCCAGCGGCATGGTGGCACTCATTGGCGCCGATGAGGCCAAGGCTACCGCGCTTTGCGATGCGGCCCGCGGCAGTGATGGGCTGGTCTGTGCGAACTTCAACGCCCCGGGCCAGATCGTGATTTCCGGCTCCAAGGCCGCCTGCGAGCGGGCTGTGGCGATGGCCGGCGAGCACGGCGTCCGCGGGCAGGCGTTGGCCGTTGCGGGTGCGTTCCATTCCCCGATTATGCAGCCCGCCGCCGAGCGTCTGGCCGCGAAGCTGGCCGCCACCCCGATGCAGGCACCGGAGTCTGGGGTGACCGTCTATTCCAACGTCACCGCCAAACCACACGAGCCCAGCGTGGCATCGATCCGTGACCTGCTGGTGCGGCAGCTGACAAGCCCGGTCCGCTGGGCCGAGTCTTGTGCCGCCATTGCGGTTAATCCGGCGTTTGCCGGAGCCACTTATCACGAGCTTGCACCGGGCAAGACCCTGACCGGGTTGTACAAGCGGATCAACCGGGATGTCACCGTCACCAACCACGATGCCCCGGGATAACCGTTCTGGGCTGGGCTTCACCGCCTCCGGTCGCCCCACGCCGGCAGGGAACTGATCGGGAACTCGGTGGCCGGGAGGGCGTCCAAGGTACTGGAGGCAACGCGGGGGCCTTCGCTGGGCGGCCTGAGGGTGCTAGGTTTGGGGGCTGTTGGACGATTAAAGGGGGCGGCAGGGGTCGTTGTTTCGCTCGTCAACCGCTTTTGGCAAGGCGTCTGAACCTATGAACCGTCGTTCCTTCTCCACCCTTGTTCCCTCGCTGGCCACGCTGGCCGCGACGGGCGTGCTCGTGCTCATGCTGGCTGGTTGCAAGGAGAAGGCCCCCCCACCGCCGCCGCCCCCCCCGCCGCCCCCCCCGCCGCCACCGCGTCAGATCGAGGTGAAGGACATCCTGCAGGATGCCAAGGTTGACGCGCGGGTGCAGACTGCTCCGGGCGTAGCGGTTGCTGACGAGACCTTTGTGCGCGCCGTGGTGCAGCTGGCCGATGCGATCGCCTCGGGCAATGCTGACAAACTCGAGCCGATGCTGACCCGCCGCGCCAAGGAAGCCCTTGGCCTGGTCAAGGCGGGCAACGGCTGGGCTAGCGCGACCAAGGACCTCGAGGTGGTTCGGATTGTCTACGCCGCCGCCCCGACTGTGATGTCTGACTTGGAGCGCACGCAGGCCATTGCGACACTCAACGCGGAGTTCCTCAACGGCACGAAGCTTCGCGAGTCCATGATGGTCCGCAACGGTCTGACCAAGGAGGAGATCGCGAAGGTCGAAGCGTCCGTCCGTGCTGATTTTCAGAAGGACCTTGCTCGACTCAACAGCAAGGCGACCATGGACGCGGTCCTGGACGGCAAGCCTGAGTTTGTTGTTCTGATGGCTCTGCAGGATCCCAAGGGGTCCTACCTGCTCGGCTGGGGCGGTGTCCGCGATGGCCAGAGCTGGCAGTTCAACAATGCCTCGACCATGCGGATCGAGCGTCCCCGTGCCAGCGATTGGGACAGCATCGGCATGCTTGGCTTCAGCATCGCCGACGGCGATCTGATTCTGCCTGAGGTAATGCCCGCGGGCGGCGCTGGCAAACCTGGCGAGAAGGGCAAGGATGGGGCACCGAGCAGCAGCCCACCGGGCGGCTCGGCCCCGAACTCCAGTTCACCACCGAAGGATGACGGCCCGATCAAGCGGCCCACTCCAAACGGACCAGTGAACATTCCGCGTCCCAGCGGCGGATAACTTACCAACGCTTTCGAAATCCGCTCGGCCACGCCGGGCGTTTCTCATTGGGCCGAAGTTCGGCTCTGCAATCGTCTTTCCCCGCACGCTGCCTTGCTCGGAACCAATCCTCGTGGCCGACTCCGCTTCATCGTCGTCTCCCGCTCCCACCCGTGTCGCCTTCATCACCGGCGCCTCCCGCGGCATCGGCAAGGCCATCGCCCTGCGACTTGCCCGTGATGGTCGCCATGTGGTGCTGGCTGCCCGTTCCGAAGGTCCGCTCAAGGATCTGGCGGCTCAGATTATTGCGTCCGGGGGCAAGGCCTCCATTGCCGTGGTCGACATCGCCGACAGCAAGTCGCTGACCGATGGCATCACCAAGGCCGTGGCCGAGTGCGGCCGGCTGGACATTCTAGTCAACAACGCTGGCATCACCAAGGACAACCTGATGCTGCGCATGACCGATGAGGACTTTGATTCGGTCATCACGACCAACCTCAAGTCTGCCTTTGTGGCCTGCCGCGTTGCAAGCCGCGAGATGATGCGAGGCAAGTTCGGACGCATCGTCAACATCGCCAGCACCTCGGGCATCATCGGCAACGCCGGTCAGGCGAACTACGCCGCGGCGAAGGCCGGCTTGCTGGGCCTGACCAAGACCGTTGCTCGCGAGTTCGGTTCCAAGGGCATCACCGCCAATGTCGTAGCCCCTGGCTACATCGAGACGGACATGACCGCGGGCCTTCCGGCGGAGATCAAGGACGGCATTCTGAAGATGTGTGCTGTTCGCCGCCTGGGCGTGGCGGACGATATCGCCGCGGCTGTCGCCTATGTGACCAGTGATGAGGCAGGGTTCCTGACCGGCCAGACGCTGATCGTCGATGGCGGCATGACGATGGCCTGAATCCCGCATTTTCGGCCGCGTCCGGCCGTGCAGCGAACCCCGTGGCCAAGCCCGATCCATCCCGGTACCGTGCGATGCTGCGTGAGGCGGGGCTGCGCGTCACGGACTATCGGCTGCTGATCCTGGGGCTGCTGGCAACATCGACAGAAGTGCTGGATGCTGCGGACATCTGCGAGAAGCTCAAGGCGGAGGGCGTCGATCGCGTCACCGTCTACCGCACGCTTGGCTCGCTGGTGGAAGCCGGGCTTGCGCACAAGGTTGATCCGGGGGATCGTCGGTTTCGGTATGGCTTGACAGACCATTCGCGCTGCACCCGCGAGCATCACATTCACGACCACCCGCATCTTGTCTGCGATCAATGCTCGCGGGTTGAGTGTCTTGAGGATGCGGAGGTGATCATCCGGCATCACATTCCCCCCGTTGATGCTTACACCTTGGAGGGCGGGGCGGCTCCGCGGCCTGCAAACGCCCCGCGGCCGCTCATCAAGCAGCAAAGCGTGACACTGCATGGCTTGTGCTCACGCTGCAACACAGCGTCCTGACGTTCTGAACGTATCTGCGATACAAGCCGACTCGCGTCTCCGACTCACCCTGCCCCTTTCTCACACCTCGCCGAGAACGCCCCTTGTCAAGCTCCTTGCGACTGTCTAGCCGTGGCCTTGCACTCCTTCTGGCCCTCTCCGGGCTGGCCGCCTCGGCGACCGCGAAGCCGACGACCACGGTGTCCGCCGCTCCGGCCACCGTCGCGGCCGCTGATCCGGCCAAATCCGGGAAGTGGGATGTTGCGAACCCTGCCGGTGACAGTTGGGGCTGGTCTGACATCACGCTGGATACCGACGAGGGGACGTGGATGAGTCTGGACGTGTCTCCCGACGGCAAGACCGTGGTGTTTGACATGCTCGGTGACTTGTACACCATGCCCATCGGTGGCTCAGCTGATGGTTCTGCTGTGACCTGCATCGCCTCGGGTCGTCAGTGGGACATGCAGCCTCGTTTCTCGCCCGACGGCCGGATGATCGCGTTCGTCTCCGACCGCAGTGGCGACAACGGCAAGGGCGGCGACAACATCTGGGTCATGGACACTGATGGCAAAGGCGGTTGGCTTCCGCAGCGGCAGATCACCAAAGAGTCGTTCCGCCTACTCACCCAGCCGGTGTTTACGGCCGACAGCCAGTACATCATCGCCCGCAAGCACTTCACCAGCCGCCGCTCGCTGGGTTCCGGCGAGATGTGGATGTATCACGCCTCCGGCAAGACCGACGGGCTGCAGTTGACGAACAAGCCCAGCGAGCAGAAGGATGTTGGCGAGCCCGCGGTGAGTCCCGACGGCAAGTACATGTACTACTCCTTGGACGCCACCGGCGGGTCAACCTTTGAGTACGACAAGGACGGAAACTCCGGCATTTACGCGATTGACCGTCTCGACCTGACGACTCGGGAGACCACTCGCCTGATCGCCGGTCCGGGTGGCGCGTGCCGCCCGGTTCCCAGTCCGGACGGCAAATCGATCGCGTTCATTCGCCGCGTGCGGTACCAATCGACACTCTTCGTCATGGACCTGGCCAGCGGCCAGACTCGAGCTGTCTACGGTTCGATGGAGCGTGACAATCAGGAGACCTGGGCGGTCCACGGCGTGTATCCGAACTTTGCCTGGACTCCGGACGGCAAAGCGATCATCGCGTGGGCAGGTGGGAAGATCCGGAACATCGGGGTCGCAGACGGAAAGGCAGAAGTCATCCCCTTCCGGATCCGCGGCACTCGTTCAATCGCCAAGTCGCAGCGTGTTGCATATGAGGCGATGCCCGAGCAGTTTGATATCAAGCTGCTCCGCGATGTGAGCGTGAGCCCGACCGGGGACAAGGCTTTGTTCCAGGCCCTCGGGCGCATCTACGTGCGTGAGCTTGCCGCTCCTTCCGGCAGTCAGCCTCGGCGGCTGACGAGCCAGAACGACCACTTTGAGTTCTTCCCGAGCTGGTCACGTGATGGCAAGTTCATCGTGTACGCCACATGGAATGACAAGGAACTTGGATCGGTGCGGATCATTCCAGCCGATGGCGCATCTGGTGCCGCGGGCACGAGCGTCACCACCGAACCGGGACACTACAACGACCCGGTCCTTTCCCCCGACGGCAAGCGGGTGGTGTATCTCAAGACCAGCGGCGGCTACCTTACCAGCCCGCTGTGGAGCCGTGAAACCGGCGTATATAGTGCTCCCAACCCGCTGCTGGCTACCGGTCGACCTGTCACTGATGGAACCAAGCTCCTGTCACGCCGTGGCAGTAATCCGCAGTTCGGTGCTGGTTCAGATCGGGTGTTCCTCACCCAGCGCGAGGGCGGGAGTGATTCGGACCGGGCCTCGCTGGTCAGTGTCCCGATGGTTGGCGTGACGCCGGACAACCCCGAGCGCACGCACTTCCGCAACGACTGGGCCACGGAGTACAAGGTCAGCCCGACCGGTAAGTACATCTCGTTCGTCGAGCGCTTCAACGTCTATGTGGCCCCCTTCCTGGAAACGGGCCGGCCCATCGACCTGAGCCCGAAGAGCACCACGCTACCACTGGCAAAGGTCTCAACCCAGGCAGGCAACTTCATCCATTGGTCGGCCGACTCCAAGCGGCTGCATTGGGTGATGGGGCCGGAGCTGCTGACACAGCCGGTGGAAGTAGCACTGGGTGCCGCTGGATTTGGCGCCGTGGTCCCTCCCGCCGCTGATGCGGCGAAACCGGCAGCGACTCTGCCCGCACCGACGGCCATCAATCTGTCGTTCAAGTTTGCCGCGGATGTCCCCAAGCGGGGTGAGGGCGGCAAGAACGTGATCGCACTGACCAATGCCCGGATCGTCACGATGGAGACCGGGAGTGAGCCCGGTGCTGCCCGCGGCGGAATGGTGATCGGTTCGGGGACGATTCTCGTCGAGGGGAACCGGATTTCCGCGGTTGGTTCGACTGGCCAGGTGGTTGTTCCAGGCGATGCCCAGGTCTTTGACCTCAAGGGTGCGACGGTGACCCCCGGGTTCATCGATGTCCATGCCCATGGCTCTCAGGGCGAGACCGGCATGACGCCACAGCGTAACTGGATCTCGCACGCGAACATCGCCTTCGGCGTGACGACGATTCATGACCCCAGCAACGACACGGAGATGATCTTCGCCGCAAGCGAACTGCAGAAGGCTGGCATGATTCTCTCACCCCGCACGTTCTCCACCGGCACGATCCTCTACGGCGCGGCCGGTGCCTTTAAGGCCGAGATTGACTCGCTGGAGGATGCCCTGTTCCACCTCCGGCGGTACAAGGCAGTCGGTGGCTTCAGTGTCAAGAGCTATAACCAGCCCCGCCGTGATCAGCGGCAGATGGTCATGGAGGCCGCACGCCAGCTGGGGATGCTGGTCGTACCCGAGGGAGGTGCCGTGTTCCAGCACAACATGACCATGGTGGTCGACGGCCACAGCTCCGTCGAGCACACGGTCCCCGTCGCGAACATCTACAACGACGTCGCACAGCTCTGGGGGCCCAGCCAGACCGGCTACACCCCCACCTTGGGCGTTGCCTACGGCGGTATGGGAGGCGAGAACTACTGGTACGCCAAGACCAACGTCTGGGAGAACCAGCGGCTGATGAACTTCGTGCCGCGGTATGTGGTGGATCCTCGTTCTCGCCGCCGAACTGATGCGCCGGACGAGGAATGGAATCACATCAAGCAAGCGGCCGTGGCCAAGCGAGTGCTCGATGCCAAGACCGCCGCCGGAAATCCGGGTGGTGGGCCCACGATGGGTGCTCACGGCCAGCTCGCCGGCCTGGCTGCTCACTGGGAAATGTGGATGTTCGTCCAGGGCGGCATGACGCCGTTTGAGGCACTTCGTGCCGCGACCATTGATGGGGCCTGGTACATCGGCATGGACCGGGATCTGGGCTCGATCAAGGCGGGCAAGCTCGCGGATCTGGTGATCTTCACCGGCGATCCGCTGGCGGATATCCGTAAGAGCGAAGATATCGGCATGGTCATGCTCAACGGTCGGCTCTACGAAGGCAAGACCCTTGCTCAGCTGGCGCCTCAGCAGGCCCCGGGGCCCAAGATGTTCTTCGAATCGCTGCAGCGTGGTGCGGGAACCCCGATGGCCATCGAAGCGATCATGCGTCACGCCGCAACGTGCGCTGGGTGCCAGTACGGGCACCAGTAAGCACCGTTTGGAAAGTCAGCTCCCGGACCAGTGGTATCACGCCTGCTCGGTGGTCCACTGCGCGTACAAGTCGGCCTGGCGGTCACGCAGGGCCGGGAAGTCCGCGCGCCACTTCCGGATGGCCATGGGATCGATCTGCACTGTCAGGACGCCAGCGGCCTCGCCCAGCTCGCCCAGCAGCTCGCCCTTGGCGTCGTAGGCGACGCTGCCACCGTTATACACCAGCGTGGGGTCACGTCCGGACCGGTTCAGGCAGATGACCGCCGCCTGGTTCTCGATGGCTCTGGCGCGGGCCAGCGTCAGCCTGTGCATCTGACGGACTGCCGGCCAGTTTGCCGGCACGATGAACAACTCAGCCCCACGGGCGGCACCCGCCCGGAACAACTCCGGAAACCGCAAGTCATAGCAGATCGCTGGCCCGACAATTAAGGGGTTACCCGAGTTTTGCGATCCATCGCCCCCGAAGGGCACTTTGTACAGCTTTATCTGCCGCCCTGGGTCAAAGAACTCGCTTTCCCGGCCGTATGAGAAGGGGTGGACCTTGTCATACTCGCACTGGACAGTGCCGTCAGGCCCAACCACCGTCGTCCGGTTCAGGCCTCGCGGGCTCGGGCTGGTCGGATTCAGGACGGTCCTGGCCCCGTGCACCCAGCAGCCGGTGCGGCGGGCAAGAGCGACCAGATACCGCAAGGTCGTGCCATCGGTATCGGCGGTACGTTCAATGTTGAAGGAAAAGCCCGTGTCGAACATCTCGGGGAGCACGATCAGCCCGGCTTGGCCAACGCCGGCGGCGTTCACGAGCGTATCGACGTGGGCGAAGGTGGCAGCCTTGTCCTCCCAGACAGTGTCGCACTGGATGAGATGGACCGCAAGGGACGGTGTCGGAGCCGTGGTCATAACGCCACGAGCGTACGGCAGCGGGGCCGGGTGCGGTGGCCAGAAAGGCAGGCGGTGAACAGCCTGTGCAGCAACCGTGAGCGAGCGGTGACCGGTTCGATTCGGGGCGGCCCCGGAAGGCGAAACTGGCGTGAAGGGCTTCCGAAAACACGCACATCACTGTGCATTGGCGTGAAGGGAAGCAATGATGTTCTTGCAGCAGGATGCGGCACCCTGACGACCGAGCGATCGGATCGCCTGCAGCAGTCAGGATTGACCGGATGATACTTGTGAACAAGTCGGACATTGAATCAGACAGCCCCCACTTCAAGCCGCGACGCGGGGCGGAGACCTTGTCTCGACCTGGAACCACCTCAGAGGGAACACCCAGCGGCCATCCGCTGGTGCTGGCCAGCACCTCACCCCGTCGCCGCGATCTGCTGGCTGAGAATGGGTACCAGTTCACCGTTGTGGACCCGGGGATAGACGATGCCCTGCTGCGGGAGCCCAAAGGAGTGCGGCCCGACCAGTGGGCCTGCTCGCTGGCTTATCTCAAGGCCTCGGCGGCGGTCCGGCGCTGCCGTCACCTCCATGTTCCGCTGTCCGACGAGACGATCGTCCTTGGGGCGGACACTGTTGTCATCAAGGCGGGGATGCTCATCGGCAAGCCCGCTGATGCTGCCGATGCAAGACGCATCATCCGCCTGCTCCGGGCTGGCGAGCACCGGGTGGTTACCGGCGTGGCTCTGCTGTGCCCGCGGACTGACCGGCGGCAGATCTTCGTCGATACCGCTACGGTCCGATTCGGGGATCTGGGCGACCAGGCCATTGACGACTATGTCGCTTCTGGCAACTGGAAGGGCAAGGCGGGCGGCTACAACCTCTTCGAGCGATCCGCGGATGGCTGGCCACTGAGCTGGGAAGGTGACCCGACGGCGATCGTCGGGCTTCCGGTAGAAGCCCTGCGAAAGGCGCTGTCAACCTGGTCTTCCGCGACCGCTGGCTGAGAAGGCTCGCGCTGGTCAAGCTTCCACGTTCGCCGAGTTTGCCCGTCAGTGGCGGAAGCGACGGGTGCCTGTCACCATACACGTCACCCCGTGTTTGTCGCACAGCGCGAAGGTGTCGGCATCGCGCTTGCTGCCACCTGGATGAACAAGCATCTTCACGCCCGCGGCGATGAGGATCTCCGGTCCATCACTAAATGGGAAGAACGCGTCTGAAACGGCAACGCCCAGGCCGAGGTCGGCCTTGGTGGCCTTGCACTTCTCGACAGCGAGGCGGCACGCCGTCACACGGTCCACCTGCCCGACGCCACCACCGAAGAGGCGGACGGCCTCGCCGTCAGTTCCGCCGATGGCGATCGCGTTGCTGGACATGGCCCTCACCATGACCTCCGTAGCGCAGGCGACGCGGAGCTGGCTCGACGACGGGGCGGGCCCGGCCTTGTGCTCCCAGGTGCCTGGTGCGGGGGGCAGAACATCGCGCTGCTGGACCAGCAGACCGCCGGGAATGGACCGGTACGTGAGGCTGGCTTTGGGGGGCTGGGACGTGTCAACCGGCAGTTCAAGCAGGCGGATGTTGGCTGAGCGAGCCTTGAGGATCTCCAGTGCCACGGGCTCGTAGCCGGCAGCAATCAGAACCTCCAGGAAGACGTCCTTTTGGACCAGTCGCTCCGCGGCGACCACGGAGATCACGCCGGTGCAGGCCAGGATGCCCCCATATGCGGCCAACGGGTCACCCGCGATGGCCCGGTCGCAGGCCAGCAGCGTGCCGGCAGATGCATCAACTTCGGCAGCACCGCAAGGGTTGGCATGCTTGATGACGGCCGCACCAATCCGTCCCGAACCAGCCGCCCCAGAGCCGGCGGCCAAAGCCACGGCCAGTTCAAGAGCCGCCGCGGCATCGTTGACGTTGTTGTAGCTCAGTTCCTTGCCGTGGAGCTGTCGGGCCGTAACCACGGAAGGGCCTGATGCCAGTGCATCGGCGTAGATCGCGGCGGCCTGGTGGGGGTTCTCGCCGTAGCGTGCCGTCTGGGTGCGGACGAATGGCAGGGCGAGCTCCCGCGGGAACATCGCCTCGGTGCCCTCTGAAAACTTGGGCAGCAGCCAGGAAGAAATAGCCGCGTCGTACGTCCCAGTGTGCGAGAAAGCCTCCGCGGCAAGCCGGCGGCGCATGACCAAAGTTGTTCCGCCGGAAGATGAAAACTGCTCGGCAAAGGCTGCGTACTGGCCAGGCGATGTCAGGACAGCGACAAACTCGTGGTTCTTTGCCGCGGCGCGCACCATCGTGGGACCGCCGATATCGATGTTCTCGACGGCATGCTCCAGCGAGACCCCTGGCTTGGCGACGGTCTCGCGGAACGGATAGAGGTTCACGATGACAAGGTCGATGGGCGGGATGCCGTGCTTCTCAGCCGCGGCCGTGTGGGCGGAATCAGTCCGGATTGCCAGCAGACCGCCGTGCACCTTGGGATGCAGCGTTTTCAGCCGGCCATCCATCATCTCCGGAAATCCGGTGTGCTCTTCAACGAGTTTGACCGGCAGGCCGGCATCCTTGAGGGCCTTGGCGGTACCGCCGGTGGAAAGCAGTTCGACGCCGCGCTGTACCAGCGTGCGGGCAAGATCAACCAGTCCGGTCTTGTCGGAAACGGACAGCAGGGCGCGGCGGATGGGCCATTGATCGGTCATGGAGGTGACTCTCAAAAGAAAAGAGCCCGGCCGGTCGGCGAGGCTCGTTTGAACGGGGTTATGGAACGAGACAGAGTTTACTTGGAAACAAGCTTGATCACGCGGCCGTCGCGGAGCGCCAGCAGCAGCGGACCTTCCGAAGAGCCGCCCGAAGCCTGCACCAGACCGGGAACCTTGACTGAGCCAACGGTGCGACCACTGGCGATCTCCACGGCGGTCAGTTCTTCACCGCTGCGGACAATGACATTGGCCCCACGGACCGCGATCGGATCGCCGCTGAGCTTGTCGTTGGTCCAGTCCGGTTTACCGCTGGCTGCGTTGACAGCAGTCAGCCCCTTGCCGGGGACCGTGAGGAAGACCTTTCCGGCAGCGTACATGGGCTGGCGGTTGAGCGGCGTCTCGGTCCGCATACGCCACTTGATCCGCACCGTCGGATCAGCACTGATCGCATAGAGCGACTGATCGAGACTGGCTATGAACATCAGGCCCTCGCCGGCCACCGGGTCGGTGGCCTGGCCTCCCGCCGTGCGAGCCATGCCGACTGAACTCCCGCTGGCGGCATCAACAACAAAGACGCTGCCGTCCTGGGCGACAACCCCAACGAGTCGGTCGACAATGGCCACCGGAGCACTGAGCACCGGTGCCCCCAGGTTGTACGACCAGGCCTTGAATCCCAGGCGTGCATCGTGAGCACAGAGCTCGCCACCCGATGTGCCGTACATCACCAGCGGCCCGACGCCTGCCACGGAGGTGGAGACCACCCGTGAAACCGTCTGCCGGGCAGTCATCTCGCCAGTGTCTGCCGCGAATGCGATGACTTCGCCCTCATCGACGAGTGCGAAGCCCCTGGCTGTCGGCAGGACGTCTCGCACCTTCGTCGCCGTGTTCGGATTCACACCGGTCCAGCGGAACGCGCCGGTCGAGCCGGCAAGGATGATCAGGTTGCCGCGGCCGTCAACGATGGCGACGTTGTCACCAATGCTCTTGACCTTGCTCGGCGATCCGCTGATCGGCGCGACGCCGATCCAACTCTGGCGGTAACCGAGCACTCCGGTGTCCAGATCGAGGCCGGACACCGCGGCGGTGCCGGACTTGTCGGTCGCATCTCCACTTGCACAGCCGCCGGTCAGAGATGCAGCCATGGCGGCGATGCCGCAGGTGAGCAGGGTGGCGGTCAGAGACTGGTTCAGACGCGGCATAAGGGCGATCTCCTGGCGATAGCACGGTCCACAAGAGCGGTCCGGGAGGGTGTTGCACCTCCGACGGGTGGCCAGTATGTTCCGCCTCCGCCCATCCGTCAAGCGGCAGCCCCCGACAAGGGCCAAACTTCCCGAATCCTCCTTCGGGGCCGTGAGCTTGACCGCCGCCCCGGGGGTTGGACGGGCCCGGCCAACCCACCCCCCTACCTTCTGGCGTGTTTACCGGATTGGTACAGCAAGTCGGCGTTGTCTCAGCTCTCCAGACCCGTGGTCAGCAGGTGCGAATCGTCATTGATCCCCGCGGCTGGGGCCACCGCCCAGCCCGCGGAGACTCGATTGCCGTTTCAGGCTGCTGCCTGACGGTTGCGGAAGAGCTTGACTCGGCGGCCGGGCATTTCGCCTTTGACGCGATTCCGGAGACAATGGACAAGACCAAGCTCGGGACCTTCCAGGTGGGTTCACAGGTGAATCTGGAGCATTCGGTCACGGCGTCCACCCTCATGGGTGGCCACTTTGTCCAGGGACACGTCGATGCGACGGCCGTCGTGGCGGCGGTTCAGATCGGTGATGACTGGCGGATCCGATTCTCGCCGCCCGGCAGCCTGATGCCGTACTTCGTGCCCAAAGGGTCGGTTTGTATCGACGGGGTGTCGCTGACGCTCGCCGAGGTGGGACCGTCGCATATCGCCGTCGCCCTGATTCCCGAGACGCTGGCAAGGACGACGCTCGGCGCCTTGCGTGAAGGGGATCTGGTCAACATCGAAGCGGACATCCTGTCCAAGACCGTCGTGAACACCCTGCGCCAGCATCTGGCCAACCTCTCGCCAGAGATCCTCAGGGGGCTGCTGGGGCACGCTGGGGCTGGGGCGTGACGATTCTGGGCGTCGATCCTGGTTTGAGGATCGCCGGCTACGGCCTCATCGAGCCGGTCAGCGGCCATCGCGGGGGCGTCCGATCGCCCGTCCGGATCGTCGAGGCAGGGTGTCTGCGATTCAACCCGGACTGGACCGTGAGCCAGCGATTAGTCGAGCTCGACAGCGATTTCCAGGAACTTCTGAATCGAATGAAGCCCGATGTGGTTGCGGTGGAAAAGCTCTTTGCCCACTACAAACACCCGCTCACTTCGGTGATCATGGCGCACGCCCGCGGCGTGATTCTTCTGGCGATCGCACGTCGAGGAATCCGGCTGCTTGAACTGCCGCCGACGGAGATCAAGAAATCGCTGACCGGCAACGGACACGCGAGCAAAGAACAGATGCAGGACGCAGTCACTGTCGCCCTTGGGTTGCCGTCTCGGCCAGAACCTCCGGATGTGGCGGACGCGATTGCGATCGCGATGTGTGCTGCTGCGAGACAAGGTGATTTCGCTGTTCCCGCCAGCTAGCGGCAGCATCCGCCGCTGACCGACTTCCGGCGCTGCACCACGTCGATATTGACGGCGGTCGCTCGGCTACGCTCGGCACCCGGATCGGCTCGGGGCACCGCTCCATCCCGGGAGAGGTGGTTTGCTTCGGACGCTGAAGATGGCAGAGCTCCCTCTGGTCAAGCTGTACACCGACGGTGCGTGCTCGGGCAATCCCGGCCCAGGCGGGTGGGCGTACATCCTCAAGCACCCGGGAACCGGCAAAGTGCGCGAGGACTCGGGCGGTGAGGCCGATACCACCAACAACAAAATGGAGCTGACGGCCGCGATCCGCGGGCTTGCCGCGCTGAAACAGCCGTGCCGGGTCGAGTTGTACAGCGACTCAAAGTACGTGCTGCAAGGACTGTCGGAGTGGATCAAGGGCTGGAAGGCCCGCGGCTGGCGAACGGCGTCAAAGGACCCAGTCAAGAACGTCGATCTCTGGCAGGCTCTGGACAGCGAAGCCGCACGCCACACCATTACGTTCCATTGGGTCGCGGGACACTCCGGGCACCCGGAAAACGAGCGTTGTGATGGGTTGGCGGTCGCCGCGGCGAGGCGGTACGCCTGAGTGGTCAACGCGATGACCCTTCCTCTCCCACTTCGTACCTCTCCGCTTGAACTCGATCCCTCAGAAGCCCTCCGGTGTCATATAGCCGGGTGTCAATACTTGATTGTGACTTCAATGTCTGTGCATTAGGGTGATATTTGGGTTGGATGTGTCGGAAGATCCCCTCCTCCATTAACCGCTTTTCGCCTTCCTGCAGCGGCGGCCGGTGAACGGAGTGGCTCCAAGCAGGGGTTTCCCTTCAAGAGGGGTGGGCGGCTCGCCGATCTCGAGCATGGCCATTCGTGCATCCGGCCGATTCAGCCGCCTCGCGCGGCCCAGGGCTCCAGCAAATGCTAAAGAAGATCAACGGACTGAGTATCTCGACGAAGGTCGTCGTGATCGCGATGGTCAGCATGCTCATGGTGGTGGCGATTAACTACGTCTCGTTCATGAAAGGCTACAGGCAGGATGTAGCCGAGGGGATGAATGAAAAGGCGGCAGCCTTCACCGCGGTCGCTGATGAGGCCAAGAACCACACCAGCAAGATGCTGGCTGTCGGAGCGGTTGACGTACACAAGCTTGCAGAGGAAGCCGAGGTTGATCTGGCGGCAGGCAAGCGGATCGATCAGCTCAAGCTCTTCAAAGCTATCCCGGTCGTTGCGGGCTGGACTGCGGCCGGTGAAGCGGCAAAGCGCGAGGGCATCGACTTCAAGGTGCCGGCGTTCAAGGCCCGCAACAAGAACAACGAGCCTGAGAGCGGCAGCTTCCGGGCTGCCTTGCTGAGCGATCTGGAAAAGCAAGTGGGTACCGGCGGGGCGGACCGCATAAGTCGCGTGAACACCGAGACCAACACGCTGCACTACATGCGAGCCATCAGGCTCGAGGAGTCGTGCATGATGTGCCACGGCGATCCGAACGTCTATGGACGGAAGTTGGCCGATGGCAGCCGCGCTACCAAGGATGTGCTTGGCTTTGCCATGGAAGGTTGGAAGGTCGGCGACATGCACGGTGCATACGAAGTCGCGATGCCGCTGGCCCCGCTGGACAAGCAGGTTGCCGGGTTCTTTACCAACGGGCTGATGCTGACCTCGGGCCTCGCCATCGCGGGCTCGATCGCCATGCTCCTTCTTGTCCGGACCTTCATCTCGCGTCCGATCGGTCAGTTGGTGGACCGCGTTCGCGACATTGCCACGGGCGACGGCGATCTGACCAAACGAATCGGCCTCGATCGGGATGACGAGATCGGGATCCTGGCCCGTTACACGGACCAGTTCATCAGCAAGGTTCACGACATCATGTGCTCCGTCGCCGGCTCGGCAGCCGAGGTCGCCACGGCCGCTACAGAAGTGGCCGCCTCGAGTGACAACATCGCCAAGAACATGGAGCAGCAGTCAGCACAGATTGCCCAGGCTGCGGCAGCGGTCGAAGAGATGTCGTCTTCGGCAAACACGGTGAGCCAGCGCTCCGGCGATGCCGTCACTCGCGCCAAGAGCGCGGGGGAATCGGCAACGCGTGGCGCAAACTCCATGGAACAGACCGTGGGTGATATGACGGCGATCAACGATGCGGTGGCATCCTCGGCCAACATCGTCACCGGGCTTGGCAAGCGCGGCGAGCAGATCGGTGAAGTAATCGCGGTGATCAACGATATCGCCGACCAGACCAACCTGCTGGCCCTGAACGCAGCCATCGAAGCGGCCCGCGCCGGTGAGCACGGACGCGGTTTCGCGGTCGTCGCCGACGAGGTTCGAAAGCTGGCCGAGCGGACGACCGCCTCGACCCAGCAGATCGTCGACTCCATCAACGCCATCCGGACCGAAACCGGCCGGGCGGTTCAGGAGATCAACGGCGGCGCCGAACAGGTCAAGGCCGGCGTCACCCGTGCCAAGGTGGCCGGCCAGGAAATCCAGACGATTGTGCGAAGCTCGCAGGAAGTCACGGAACTGATCGACCAGATCGCCGCCTGCACGCGCGAGCAGAGCACCGCGTGCCAGAGTGCCGCGGCGGGAATCGACGACGTGCGACGGGCCGCCCAGGAAGCCGCGGCAGCCGCCAACCAGTCGGCCTCGGCAAGCAGCGAACTCTCGAGCAAGAGCGAACAACTCGACTCATTGGTCCGGAAATTCAAGCTCAACCGTCGCGATCCTTCTCGGCCAAACACCACGGGCAACCATCGTCGCGCTGAAGATCAGGCCGAAGAACTGGCGAGCGTGGGTGTCAGCGGCAGCACCCGCCGCGGCGCAAGGAAGTAACGGCCCGAACATCGCCGGACGTACACCCGCACCCCGCTGGCATTGACTGCCGCCGGGGTGCTTTCAACTTCCGAACCCCGGACCTGCCGGGATGGCAGGGCCCGGCTTCGCCGTGACCGACGACGACTGGCATGGTGGAACACCCGCTGGCCGGTTAGCCCCCAATTGCAGGTCCTGACATGGTTATCTGCCCGTTCGTGTTGCGAGCCGCTGGCACGATGGGTGCTTAGATTTCCCTCATGCCACGAGTGCTACACAACGGGACCGGCACAGTGTCGCTCACGAACCTTGAGTATCTCAACCTCATGAAGATGCTCCATCGCTCCGGTTGGCGACCAAGTGGGACCTTAGCGCCGGCGGGGTGGAAACCCAGGCGGCGGAAGGACGGAACCCCCGGCAAATGGCCGCGGATGAACTACTTCTCACGGCTTGGGCAAACCGTCACCGAGACCGACGCGGCGGCGATGGCTGACGTGCTTGAGGCAATCCTGCCTGATGTCCCGGAACACGACGCATTCGGACACAAGGTGAACCAAGTGATCGACCTGCCTTATCGCCGGGCGGTCCGCCTGCCGCGGCCGGGTGTTCGTTACAACGCGTTTGAGTTCTTCAGCGGCGAGAATCGGGGGCTTCTGACCGAGTTCGTCAAGCTGTGCCGGGCCGGTGAGTTCCAGATCACCTAAGCCGTCCGGGCCGCCTGTGGTCCAAGCGGTACGATTCAGGCATGGCCAGAACCCCTTCGTCAATGGTCCCGCTCGGCACGCCGATGCCCGACTTCGCCCTTCAGGACGTCGTGACCGGTCGGCTCGTCCGGTCTTCAGAGTTCGCTGGTGCTTCGGGCGTGGTGGTCATGTTCATCTGTAATCACTGCCCGTTCGTCAAGCACGTCCGGGCCCAGTTGGCGGCTCTCGGCCGGGATTACGCCGGCCGCTTGCCGATCGTGGCGATTAGTTCGAACGATGTGGAGGCCCATCCTGAGGATGGACCGGATCTTATGAGAGCTGAAGCCCTCGAGGCCGGATACGTCTTTCCGTATTGCTTTGACGGATCCCAGGAGGTGGCGATCGCGTTCGGAGCGGCGTGCACACCCGACTTCTTCATGTACGGATCTGACGGCCGACTCGCGTATCGCGGCCAGCTCGATGAGTCTCGCCCGCCGAGCAAGGGATATTCGCCGATCGATGTTACCGGAAGAGACCTGCGGGCGGCAATGGAGGCCGTGTTGGCGGGGATGAGGGTTCCTGAGCCCCAGCGGGCAAGCCTGGGATGCAACATCAAGTGGAAGCCGGGGAACGAACCCCGCTTGTGAGTTGACGCGGAACGGCCAGTCGGCACACCGCTCATTGGTGGCGTACTTTCAGGCGTTGAAAGACCAGAAACCGATTCAACCCAGATCATGGCCAGCGGCTCAATACAACGACGAACGCACTTCTCCGTACCACTGCTGATCTATTCAGTGGTTTCAATGCTTGTGGCGATCGGTGCATTTAACAGCCAGAACAACCTGTTGTACTGGCTGTTCGGGCTGTCACTTGGCATGCTGATCGTCTCCGGTGTGCTCAGCGGCATCATGCTGATGGCCATCCGCGTCGAGCGGGAGCCGATCGACTCACCCGAGGCCGGTGCCCCGCTGACCCTGACGTATCGGTTGTCGAGCACAAGCCAGTTGTTGCCGTCGTTTGCTCTGTACATCCGGGATCAGGTCGTCACAGAGCCAGGTGAGAAGACAGCATCGGAAGACGCCGTGGGCTCACTGGCGGGCGCACCGGGCGGATTTGTGGCGTTCGTTCCCGCCAGGGGCACGGCCATCGGACATGCGACTGCACAGACAACCGCCCGAGGCAGGGTGCGGCTGGCCGGTGTGCACATCATCAGCAGCTTTCCATTCGGCATCGTGCGAAAGTCGCTCTATTTCCCACTGCCCACCTCGGTGCTGATCCTGCCCCCTCAAGGTGAAGAGATTGACCGGGCAACGATGCCCGACCGGCCTGCGGCCAGCACTGCGGCGGCAAGCCCGAGTGAAGCCGGTGAGGAGACCTTTGGGCTCCGCGAGTACCAGTCGGGCGACACGCCCCGTCGGATCGCCTGGCGGAGCTCGGCTCGTACCGGGGAGATGCGGACGCGGATGCTGGCCTCTGCATCAGACTCGTCACTCATCGTCGCGTTGCTCGTCCAGCCTGGGGCTGGCAGGACGCACGTGGACCGAGCGGTGAGCTTGGTGGCCAGCGAACTGCGGATCGCCAGCCGCCGCGGGCACCGGATCGGCGTGATTCTTGGTCGCGACCAGCGTGCCGCTGCACGGAGCGGCCGTGGGCATCTTGCGGCTTGCCTGCACAGGCTGGCACTGCACTCGCGAGTTGCCCCGCTGTTCCGCAGCGAAAGCTCCACAGCGGGGAATGTTCGCGCAGATGTCGTCGTCGTCGCCGGCCCCGAAGGCGTGAGTGTTGTTGCCGGAGGAAATGCTCGGGAGCGTGTGGCGTGAGCCGACTGGGATTTGCCAGCATGGGCGGCGCCCTGGCTTTGCCGGTTCCCGCCGCGGTGCCGATGGGACTTGGCCGTTTTCGCACACTGGCCACGACTACTTCGCTCATCGGGGTACTGTCTTTCTGCGTGGCTGACGGCAAGCCGCTACTCTTCCTGCTGGCTCTGGGGACGGCGGTCGTCGCTTCTGTGCTCGGACGTGGCGGTCAGCCGCTCCGGCTGCCGCGGCCGGTGCTCAACTCGCTGGTGATTGTGTCTCTGCTGTACTCGGCGGTGATGGTCGGCGTGCGGACGAACGTGATCAGCGACCTGACTGACTTCCTGATCATCGTGCTGACGCTGAAGCTGCTGGACCGCACGAGCATGCGGGACGAGGCGCAGCTGCTCGGCCTGTCGATGTTCGTCGTGATCGGGGCAGTGCTGACAGGTGCCCAGCTGTCACTCGGACTGACGCTTGTGGTTTACATGCCATTGATGATCGGCTGCGCGATCGTCTGGCAGGTACATCGGGGCCAGGAGTGGGCTGCGGATATCGCCTTGCGTGCCGGCACGCCCGCAACGGCGGTCCGGAGTGCCGGAGCGGCATCGCTCTGGCAGGGGCCGCTTCTGCGCGTGTCGGTACTCATCGTGGTGCTGAGCCTTGCGGTGGCCGTCGCCGGCTTCGTCGTCACGCCGCGGGCGGTCCTCCCGGGTGGGCCGTGGGGGCGTCCGTCACTGGGGGCCGTGACGGGTTTTTCGGATCAGATTCGTCTTGGTGCTGCGGGGCTGCTCAGTGAGTCGGCCGAGCCCGTGCTGGATGTGGTGCTTCGGGACGATACCGGGCAGGTGCTGCCACCGCTGCCGGAGGCCCTTTACCTTCGCGGGGCGGTCCTCGACGAGTACGACCCACGCACGGGAGTGTGGCGACGGGCCGACCGCGCGCGGGACGTGCGTCTCCGCGCATACACAGGGCGACCCGGCAACCGCCAGCAACTGGAGTACTACTCGGATCTGGTTGTGCCGGACTTTCAGAACAATCCGGCACCAAGCCCGGCTGAACGTGGTGCGGCCAGAACTTCCGACGATCCCACCACAAACGACGATTCCGCAGCTCCTGATGAAGATCCGGCACCGCGGCGGCGGGCACGCACGCACGTGAACCAGGAGATCACCATCCGCAACGCGTCAGGGAACACCGCGACGCCGCTGTTCTCCATGCTGCGACCGACGGAGATCGTTTTCTCCACTTCTGTGGGACGGGTCGAGTATGACCCCGAGGATGCGACCCTGCGTCGCCATGGTGAGGCAGGGCGCCTGACCTACACGGTACAGGCCGCACTTGACTATTTTGACGATTCAACTGCCCGGGCGCTGACAAGCAGGTATCTCTCGCAGCGCGTAAAGGATCTGGCCGCGCAGCTGCGTGTCGCGGCCGATGTGCCACCTGCCACCTCGCCCCAGGGCCAGCCGCTGGAGCCCGCGGTGGTTCGACGGCTTGCTCGCCAGATCACCTCACACCTTCGTGCCAACTACAATTACACGCTGGAAATGGTCGCACCGGAGGGTGACGAGGACGCGATCGACATGTTCCTGTTCCGGACGAAGGCCGGTCATTGCGAGTACTTCGCCTCGGCAATGGTTGCGTTGTGCAGCGCGGGTGGGATTCCGGCCCGGATCGTGACCGGCTACGTGGGCGGTGAGCACAATCCTCTCTCCGGCAGCTATCTGATTCGGGCGAGTGACGCCCACGCCTGGGTTGAGGTTCAGACGAGTCCGGGCCGTTGGGAAACTTTCGATCCGACCCCCCCAGCCGAGCTGCAGCACAACCGGCGGGCGAGTTCGGGAATCTTCAGCAAGATCCGGCAACTCTGGGAGGCTTTGGAGCTGACTTGGGGTAACAACGTCATCGCCTTCGAGCAGTCCTCGCGATCAACGGTGACGACAGATTCCGGCATCATCGATGGCGAGAACCTCCGGTCCGTCGGCCGGGCACTGGCCAAGGTGCGGATGGCGGTAGCTGGCATTCTGCCCTCCGGGCTCCTCGGTGTGATGGTGTTGGTTGTGGGCCTGCTGGCTGTGGCTGCGGCTGTAGTGACGGTGAGTCGGGCAGTGTTCAGGTGGCTTGGCGCGGCTGGCAACCGGGCTGGCCGGCCAGCGGGCCAGGGTGTGGCCGCACCGGCATTCTACAGAGAGTCGATTGAGGCGCTCAAGCGAGCCGGGTTCTCCAAAGAACCGGCGACTACGCCGAAGGCCTTTGCGCTAAGACTCGCCGCGGTGGACGATGGGATCGGCCATGCATTTGCGGCCATCGCCGACCGCTACTACGCCATCCGCTTCGGCGGACAAGCCGAGGCACCAGGTGACCGCCACCTGCTGGCAGTGCTTACCGATCGAATCCGAGCACACAAGAGCGAAGTCCCATAACACACTTGGTGTCACCAGGTCGGCGCCGCCAGCGAGACCGCCAGCGGCATGGCCGGTGCAGGTTGCCAGTCTCCAGCCCGCAGGTCACTCGCAGAGCCATCGCAACGGTTGTCCTGAGCCGATGACGTTCCGACCGGTCAACAGCCGCCACGGAGTCACCACTTGCCCGCCAATCGATCACGTACTGAGAACTGGAAGTCTTCCCTCGAACAGATCGCGATGCGCGGAGGCTGCCTCGAGCTGGCGATCCGCCGTTCCGAGGAGCCCCGCGGGACCGCCGCCGGCCCCGCGTCGGAGGATCAGCCGCCGGATCTGCTGTGGCGAGTTCGGCTGCTGAAGGTCGGCGACGAGCTGGTCGTCGAGCGTCCAGCCGCCGCCGGAAAGGCGGTGAGCTTTGGTGTCGGAACACTCCTGACCGTTTCGATGAACATCGGCCAGAACCGCTGGCTGTTTGCCACCACCGTCTCCAAGGCCGATGAACGGAACCTGTGGCTCTCGGCCCCTACCGCAGTCGAGCGGTGCTCCCGCCGGGAGTTCACGCGTGCATCTACCACGTCGGTGCGTTTGCCGGCGGTCCGATGCTGGCCGCTGAAGGACCCGATGACGACGGCCGGCTTCGAAGCCGCGTTCCGGACTGTGCAGAGTGTCGGTACCGGCATGTGGCCAGCGGCGGTGACCACGATTCCGCCGATCTTCTCGATGCCGGAGCTTGGACCGGGCTTCGCCGCTCATCTTCTGAACATCTCGGGCGGCGGCGTAGGACTTCTGGTGCCCGGGGCAAGTTCGTCCCTGCTGGACTCAGCACCGTTCCTGTGGCTGCAGATTGACCTGCGGCCGGAACTGCACGCCCCGCTGGCCGTAACAGCCCGCCGGGCCCATCAGCACATGGACGCTTCCGGAAACGTCAATGTGGGCCTGGCCTTTGAGTTCGCCTGCCATCCCGAGCATCAGTCGTTCGTGATCCACACGCTGGCCGCCTATGTGGCCAAGCTCATGGAGAATGGGGCGGCCCGGGCAGCTTGACCATCGGTCGCCGGACGAGGGCCCGCGAGCCGAGTACCATCGGACGATGGCAACCCCGGAGCACCCCGCATCTGTCCCGCATTCTGGCATCAACTGCTTCGTTCTGACGATGGATGTCGAGCAGCCCGAGGTCACGGCGGCCTTCTACCACCGGGTTCTTGGGTTTACCGAGTTCGCCCGCGAACGTGACGGCCGCAAGCTCAACTGCCGACTGCTCAAGTCGGATGGTGTACCAAGCGTCATCCTCCGGCTGCGGCAGACGCTCGGCAAGCGCGTGACCGCCAGCCAGCCGGGTACGGTGTCGCGGCTGTCCTTCCCATGTCCAAAGCTTGCAGAGCGGGCAGATACGGACCTGGCGTCACTCGTGCGGCTTGCCCCGCCGATGGTCATCGAAGGCAAGGTGGTTTCACTGACCACCCACGACCCCGACGGCTACATCATCGAACTGTACAGCCAACTGACGCAGATGCTCTGAGCCACCGTCCGCAGGGCCGGTTGGTGCACGCCGGAATCGACGACAACTCAGCGAATAGGCCGTACGAGCACGCCGCGGATGCGACCGATGAGTTCGACGCGGTTGACTGGCTTGGAAATGAAGTCGTCGGCCCCGCATTCGGTGGCCCGCTCCACATCGCTGACCTCCGTCAGCGCAGTAACCATGACAATCGGGATCTTCCGGGTGGCCGGCGACTGCTTAAGCCGTGCGCAGAGCTGAAAGCCGCTCATCCGGGGCATCATGACATCCAAAAGAATCAGGTCGGGTGGAACGGTCTCGATCAGCTTGATCGCTTCCAGGCCGTCCGGGGCGGTGCGAATGCGCCCGCCGTGCTGCTCGATGAAGTCCTCAAGGAACGCCGAGAGCAGTTCGATGTTCTGCTCGTTATCGTCCACAAGAAGGACGTCGAGACCTTGCTTGATGGCACCGGATTGCGTTGGCTGTTGAGCTACCACGCCTGATCCTACCGGGGTTCCGGGCCGGGTGCCACCGTTTTTTTCCCAAGTCGACGCGAGGTGCATGCCGACGCTCATGTCTGCCGATATCCTTGCTGCCTGTCCGGCCGGGCATGGATGCCATGGCTGGCTTCGGTGGCCGTAGCCGGAGCAGATACCGGCGTTGCTCGAGTCATGGAGGACTGAACGTGCATTCGAAAGCGAATCTGGGAGTTGCTGGAGTTAAAATCCAAGGTGCGGCCAGCCTGTATCGGGCCGCCCGTTGGTGCTCGCTGGCCATCGTCGGGCTTGCCGCGGTTGCTGGGCCGTCAGGGTTGGGGCTCCGCAACTGTTCCCCAGCGGCGTCCGGGTGGGGTGTCGCCGCGGCACAGCCCCTGCAGACGGAGCTCCGACAGGCATTGTCTGCCGCCCGGCTGGGTCCCGTCGAGATTGCCGTCTGCATCGTGGATATTGACTCCGGTCAGACGCTCGCGGCCTTGAATGAAAGAGCTGCGGTCATCCCGGCATCAAATCTCAAAGTCCTGACCAGCGGTGCGGCACTTATCACGCTCGGCAAGGACTTTCAGTTTCAGACCCGATTTGTACTCAGCGACTCGACGCTGTTTGTGGTGGGCGACGGCGACCCCGGGTTCGCCGACCCGAAACTGCTCGAAGAGACCGGAACCACACTGGCGGAGTTCGTCGACCGCATCGCCTCGGAGATCGTGGCACGCGGCGGGAACAACATCAAGGAGATCGTGCTTGATGACCGGGTGTTCGACCGAGAAGCCATTCACTCCAGTTGGCCGAAGAATCAGCTCGATGCGTGGTACTGCGCCCCGGTCAGCGGGCTGAACTTCCACACCAACTGCGTGGAGTTCTACATCTCGCCTTCCTCGCGCGTGGGCGGACCACCCTCGGTCCGGGCTGTTCCGGGCGGCGCTTTCCTGGAGATCCGCAACACCGCAAGGACGGTTGCCACGGAGTCATCGGACCCGCACATCGCCCGTGGCGATCGCAACTCGTACACGGTCAGCGGCTCGATCTCGACGAAGCTTCGCCAGTCTGAGCCGATCGAGGTCACGATGGCCGATCCGGCGATGCTGTTCGGTCAGGTGCTCGCCGAGCGACTTGAAGGCCGCGGGGCGGCGGGCAAACCGGTCGTGCGGATGGTCGCCGCAGGTGAACAGGTAGACCTTACCAAGACCGTTGCGGTGGTCAGTACACCTCTCGATGCGGCCCTGAAGCGGTGCAACGTCAACAGCCAGAACCTCTACGCCGAGTCGCTCATGAAGCGCATGGGCAAGGCGATCAGCGGGCAACCCGGCTCATGGCAGGGCGGAGCCGCCGTTGTCAGAATGCTCGTCACCGAGCGACTGGGGACTGATGCCGGTGAGCTGGTGCTCTCCGACGGTTCGGGGCTGTCCCGCGAGAACCGGGTGACCGTCGGACTGCTCGCCAGTTGGCTCGCTTCAATGGCCAAGGATCCGCGGCATGGCGACGCGTTCGTTGCCTCGATGGCTGATAACCGCTCCGGCAAGATCGCCGAGCGATTCAAGGGTCGAAAGCTGACCAATCTTGTTCACGCCAAAACCGGCTTCATCAACGGGGTGCAATCGTTGTCCGGCTACGTGACCAACACCGACTCCGGAAAGCGGGTGGCGTACAGCGTGATCATCAATAACACCCAGAAGGCATCCCCCGGTGCTCGGGTAAAAGAGTTTCATGAGGACGTGGTCCAGATCGTCGACCGCCATCTCAGCGGAAAGTAACCCCCCACTGCCGAGTTACACCCCTGGACGGGGCACTACCATCGGCCCCATGGCGACCGCCCCCGCGACAGAACCGCCCTCTAGTCCGATGCCCGGTGCAGGATCCAGACGCGACCTGCTCGTGGTCTTAGATGTTTCAAAGCGTTTTGGTATCACGCAAGCACTTGACGGTGTCTCGGTGACGATGCACGCTGGTGAAGTGCACGCCCTGATGGGCGAGAACGGCGCCGGCAAAAGCACGCTTGGAAAGGCCATCGCCGGGCTCCACAAGCCCGACACCGGCTCGATAAACGTTGATGGTCGCGCGTTGTCGCTCGGCTCAATCAAGGACGCCACAGGCGCGGGGATCCGGATTGTCCATCAGGAACTCGCCCAGTGCCCGAACCTCTCGGTCGCTGAGAACCTCTGCCTTCATGACCTGCCGACCTCGATGGGAATGATCGATCGCGACCGGATGAACCGGCGTGCCTCACGATTGCTCTCCAAGCTCGCTCCTGAGATCGACGTGCAGGCGCCACTTGGGACCCTCGCCCCGGGTCGCAGGCAGATTGTCCAGATCGCCAGTTCCCTTGACGATGAGTCAGGCACGCCCCGGATCATCATTTTCGATGAGCCGACGAGTTCGCTTTCGATCGCCGAGGCCGAGCGTCTGATGAAGATCGTGCGGTCGCTCGCCGCCGAGGGGCTGCTGTGCATCTACGTCTCGCACCGCATGAACGAGATTTTCTCCTGCTGCGACCGCATCACCGTGCTGCGTGACGGCAAGTTCGTTGCGACCTCAGTGATCAAGGAGATCTCCGAGGCGGCGGTGGTTGGCCAGATGATCGGCCGGACACTGGATGCGTCCGCCTCCAAGCGGGCCGAGCACGCCCGGACTGCCGCAGCGGCCGCACCGGTTGCCCTCGAGGTCCGGAACGTCAGCTCGCCAGGGAAGCTCAGCGGGGTTTCGCTGAGCGTTCGATCGGGCGAGATCCTCGGAATCGGCGGGTTGGTGGGGGCGGGTCGCTCGGAACTCCTCGATGCGCTGTTCGGGCTGGACCAGGCGGCAACCGGTGATGTTCGCATCGGCGGGACTCCGCTGCAGGCTGGTAATCCGCGGGCCTCGATCACCGCGGGTCTGGGCTACGTGCCCGAGGACCGGCGGCTCCAGGGGCTTTTCTTTGACATGGGCATTGACGAGAACATCGCCCTGCCGTTCATGTCACTGCTGGCGAAGTTCGGGATCCGTGCTGCGGGAGCCGAGAAGACTGACGTTCTCTCCCGCATCAAGCGATTGCAGGTCAAAACCGCAACGCTTCAATCCCGCCCCGGCGAGTTGTCCGGTGGCAACCAGCAGAAACTCCTCCTGGCGCGATGGATGGACGAGCGGACCAAGGTCCTGCTGCTCGATGAGCCGACCCGTGGAATCGATGTCGGTACCAAGGCCGAGATCTACAAACTCGTCTGGCAGGCGGCGGATGCCGGTATGGCCGTACTGCTGGTTTCCAGCGAGATGCCGGAGCTGCTGCTGCTAAGCGACCGGATTGTTGTGATGTGCGAAGGCGAGATAACCGGGGAACTCAGCGGCCCAGCGATGACCCAGGAGAACATCCTGAACCTTGCAACAGCAAAGCACCGCTCAGCAGGCTGAGCGGTGCGGTCGGTCGTCGGGGTGCTTGGAGCAACTTGTTCGGTACTTCAGCCCGGATTCTTGCTCTTGCCGACCATGATCTGGGCACCGGAGGTGGTCAGGATCGTCGTGCCGTCCGGACCGCCGAAGTTGAAGTTGGAAACCGAAGGAAGCGAGAGCCGGTCCAGCCATTCGCCAGTGGGTGAGAAGCACCAGATGCCGCCGGGACCGGTGCTGTAGACGTTGCCCTTCTTGTCGGTCCGCAGGCCGTCGGGAACGCCGCGACCGCGAACGCCCTTGAAGTCAGCGAACGGCTTCCTTTCGCCCGTAGAGCCGTCCGCGTTCACTTCATGCACCCACAGTTCGCCAGCACCGGCATCGGCAACGTAGAGCTTCTTGCCGTCTGGCGAGAGGCAGATGCCGTTGGGCCGCTTGTAGTCCTTGGACACCACCGTCAGCTTGCCGTCCGGAGCAAGCCGGTACACGCCTTCGAACTTGAGCTTGCGGGCCTCCCCAGCGAAGTACGCCGGATCGGTGAAGTAGATGTCACCATTGGCACCGATGCACAGGTCGTTGGGGCTGTTGAGCCGACTGCCCTCAAACTCTGAAGCCAGCACCACGGGCGTCGCCTTGGAATCAGCAAGGATGTCCGTCCGCGTCACGCGGCCTTCGGACTCGCAGCTGACGAGCTGTCCCTTGGCATCCACGGCGTTGCCGTTGGCACCCCCCGACTTCTCCCGCAGCAGTTCAGGGGTGCCTTTGCCCTCCTTGTCGATCTTAACTTTGTGGATCTTTGAGTTGGGGATGTCAGAGAAAACGAAGTAGCCCGCCAGCGGTCCGCTGCTGACGTACACCGGGCCTTCGGTGAACCTGAAGCCGCCCGCAAGTTCCTTCGCCTCGCCGTCGAACATCGTCCCCTTGGCTGATGGCTGCCGCGCCGGGGTCTCCGCCTTGGTTGGCTCAGCCCCGGGGGTGGCTGCCGCCGGGGCAGCGGGGGTTGCAGGCTTGGCCGGGGTGCCGGGTTTGGCAGCGACCAGGGCGGCGGCGAGAATGCTCAGGACGGCGATCGGCGTATGCACCATATTCTGACTCCGGGGCGGTAACGTGGCCCGCAGGAAACGGCGACGGGCCGTGCCGCGGGCGGACGAGTGTACCAGTGCTCGGTCGCCTCGTTGTGCGCCGGGCGGACGGGGTCATTTCCCAGCGGTCGACTCTGATACGGGCCGGACTGCCGCGGCACTATCCAGTTCGGAAAGCCGAACGCTCGTCAGCGTGCCTGCATCTGTGATAGTCAGCAGGCGATCGGCAAGCAGTTCGACTCCAACCAGCGGGGGCCCACCGCTGCGGAAGCTGGCGATACACGCCCGATCTCGAGGGTACCAGACGTTCAGAACACCATCGCCTCCAGCACTCAGCAGCATGCCGTCCTCGGAGAACCGCATGTCGTGAACGATCTGGCTGTGGCCGAGCAGGACGCCCGCCGGCCGGAGTTCCGGCACCGTGAACAACTCGATTGTGGCCCCCCACGTACAGACCGCAAGAAGCTTGCCATCGCGAGAGATCGCCCCCCGCCACACCTCACCAGCCACGGGCTGACTGATCAGGCTGTCCAGCGAGGAACAGTCGAGCAGATCGACCGTGTGTCGAGACAAGACGATGAGGAACGGATCGAACCGTGCCGTGGCCTCCGGCACTTTGAGGATGGCATTGATGCCGATCCGCTGAGGAAGTTCCTTCCAGAAGCCCGCCGCAGCGTTGCCAGCACGCCAGTCCTGAACCCGGGACGGGATGCCGCCGCTGAGAACTCGCTCACCGAGCGCCGTCACCGCATAGGGCGACCCGGCCGGGTATCGCGACGCCATCGCCTGACCGCTTCGCAGGTCCACAACGCTCACGCCAGCCCTTCCGGCAACGGCGATCCGATCCCGGTCAATCCATGCCAGATCCAGTACCGTATCGAGCCCGGTGTTGACGGTCGTACTGTCCGTCTGCCAGCGGTCATCCGGCAGAGAAGCCGGGATGATCTGGACGCTTCCGCTTCGAGACGTCGTAACAACCAGCCGCGTCTGATCCGGCGAGGCGAAAACGCGTCCGCCTCCGGTAACGTGCGGGAAGACAGCGGTGCTCCGGGCCAACTTCGGATCCCACAGCCGCACGGAATCGCCGAATCCAGTGGCGATGATGCTGGAATCGGGTGCAAGGCATGCCACAGCAGCTGCATCCGGAACCTCCGGTTCAGCCGTGAGCACACCGGCGTGGCTCACCCTCCAGACCGCAGAACCCCAGCGACCAGCCTGGATAACCCGATCACCTACGGCGTCCAGATGAACCGCAATGGTGGGAGCTGCCGCCACCTCGCTTAGACGTTCACCGGTACGGAAGTTCCATGACTTGAGCGTGCGCTCGGTTCCGAGACTCAGCAGGACGCCGGATCGCGTGACCGCAAGGGCCGAGACCGCGACATCTGCGGCGGCGCTGTCGCTGTGGGCTTGCCAGTGCCGCACGGTCTGCCAATTGGCCCCATCCCGCCGCAAGACAAAGATCCTGCCTCTAGGCGTCCCAATGGCCACATACTCATCATCAATCGGGGTGAGGCACTGAATGCCCTCTGACGCAATCGGCGTAAGGCTTGCCAGCCGCCAGCCACTGATGCTTGACTCAAACATCCGGAGGTGGCCATCGATGCCCGCCGACAGCACTCGGCTGCCTCCCATCTCGCTGATAATGCGGCAAAAGCCCACGTTGCCGACTGGCGGATTCGGCACCCGTGCCCGCAACTCTCCATTTGCAGCATCCACGACAAAGATCGTTCCGGAGCGATCAACCCCACAGACGATTGCCTCCGTATTTCGTGAGAGGTACCAGATTCCGTTCAGCGAGCTTAAGTTCTCGGTGCGCCAGAGCACCTTCCCCTGACTGGTCACGCGCGTAAGTACACCACTCGATGAACCGACAATGAAGCCGTCAGCGGTGCGGGAGATGTCCATGACGCCGCCGGGAACATCGATCGCCGCGAAACAGCCGCCGCCGTAGGCCAGTGAGCGCAGAGCCCATCGCGTCCGCGGATCGCCGGGCAGTTGAGCCGCCCGGGGCAGAATCAGCTGTTCGGCCTGCACATGTGCACCGGTACCGGCCACAGCCCGGGCAAGTTCGAGATCCGCAGTGACAAGACGATCCTTCAGGACGCGAGCCGCAGAATCAGCCCGATCCCGCTCCGAACTGGCCACGGCCAGCGCGGTGACGGCCTGACGGCCGGCGACAGCCTCGGCCTTGAGAGCTTCCTCCGCCTTTCGGCTCTGCGCCCAGGCAATCGCTCCAGCCGATAGCACACCGAATGAAAGCGACAGCGCGACCAGAGCCAGCAACCGGTGCCGCCGGACAAACCGCGACGCCACATAAAGGATCGAGTCCGCCCGCACCGAAATAGGCCGAGTTTCCAGGTGCCGGCGCAGGTCTCCGGCGAACTGGCCAACGGACTGGTATCGCCGCCCAGGATCCGTGGCTAGCGCGACACGAAGAACTGCCCGAAGATCCCGCGGAAGCCGACGCGCTGCCGAGGATGCCGACGGATCCGGCGAGCCGGTGCGTCGCCGCCGAGGCAATGCCCCGGTCAGCAGTTCGTGCAGCACGACGCCCAGTGCAAAGACGTCGCCGCGGACATCCACCGGAATCCCGCTGGAGAACGCCTCCGGACTGATGTAGTCGGGGGTGCCGCGAAGACCTGAAACCTGAGAGCGAGACATCGTCGAGGTGTCGGCGCCTTCGGTTGCGCCCCGCCCTGGCTCGGATGCCCCGTGGTCTGCGGTGCGCAGGCCCGGGGATGGACCGCCGATCGGTCCTGCAATCCCGAAGTCGAGCACCTTGACGCGGAGCGTCTCGGTCACGAAGATGTTTCCAGGCTTGAGATCGCGGTGGATGATGCCAGCACTATGGGCGTGGGCAACGGCATCGCATGCCTGGATGAACAGCTGCACGATACTCCGAAGTCCGAGTTTGCGTGCTGAGCACGCGTGATCAATGCGGGCACCGTCGACCAGCTCCATCACGATCCCGCTGAGCACCCGTCCGTCAGCCTGCTCCTGTGTGCGCACGGCGAAGATCTGCGCCACGTTCGGATGCGAGATCCTCGCCTGAAGCTCCGCTTCCCGGCTGATGCGTTCAAGGCCTTCGGTCTGCGCGACCCACGGCCGGATGACTTTCAGCGCCACATCCCGGCCCGGCTGCTGCTGCCGCGCTTTGTACACAACGCCCATGCCGCCGGCACCCAGACGCTCCTTGACGACTACATCGCCGAACACATCGCCCGGATCCAGCGGCCAGTCCATCGCCTCGGTGGCCAGCGTGGCGAGGTCGTCGGCTCGCATGAAACCGCCCGTGTTGCAGTCAAGCAGGGAGGCAACCTCCCGTATCACCACGTCGGTCTCGCCCGCCGCACGCAACTCGGCGAGCCGCTGCGGCTGGACCTGGGGGTCCAGTTCGGACAGCTCAATGAACAACGCTTCAATCCGCGCAGCATGCACTTCCGCAGCTACGGCGGGCGCAGCGGCGGATCCGGCGGTGGGCACACCATGGCCCGTGCTGCTCATCCTTCGTCGTCCTCCTGGTCGTCAGCGCGGCTCGGCCCGTCGGCCAGCATCTGCCGCTTCAGCCAGGCCCGTGAGTACGCCCAGTCGTTCTTGACGGTCGCCGGTGAGAGTTCCAGTGCCGCCGCAGTCTCCTCGACAGAAAGATTGCAGAAAAACCGCAGCATCACCACGCGTGCCTTTCGAGGATCGTGGGCCTCGAGCTTTTTGAGTGCTTCATCCAGAGCGACGATGTCGATCACGTCCGCCCCGGCATCGAGTGCCGTGTTCTCAGTCGGCAGCGGCATCCCCTGAGACAACCGGCTGCGCCGCTGGCGGCGTCGCCCCCGCTCAACGAGAATGCGCCTCATGGCAATCGCGGCGGACGCAAAGAAGTGCCCGGTGCTGTCCCACACATTGGTGCGCGGTTTGCCATTCTCATCAAGCGGACCCAGCAGCCTGAGGAACGCCTCATGGGCCAGCGCCGTCGGCTGGAGCGTGTTCTGGTGCTTCTCCCCCGCCAGCTTGCTGGCAGCGAGCTTGCGAAGCTCCTGATACACCAAAGGCAGGATCCGCTCTGCGGATCGCTCGTCGCCTGCGGGGGCGTCGGCCAGTTCCTGGAGGTGCTGCGTGATGAGGCGGAGCGAGTCAGGCATATGCGACAATGCGACGGCAGTGGCCCCTGGGGATAGGCGAGTTGAGTTTTCGATGAACCACCGCAGCTGGTTCCTCCATCGAGAGGGTACGGTGGTCCCGGAACAAAGCCGGGCACCCGTATCGGAACGACCGACCAAACAGAATCCTTCCATCCCGAACTCGGATTGCGATTGGTGCGACAATCAGCTAGCCGCATAACTTCCCGATGACGCATAGTTGAGCAGCCGCGGTTCGGTCCTTCAGCCGTGATCCATTGCAACGTCCACCTGCCGTTCGCAGCGTGTCCCTCGCACGCCCACGCCTTTCGCTCCGGAGCTTGCCCAAGATGGCCCAGACCAACGACCCCACGCTCACGCTGTCCGAGGAAGCGATCTCGCTGATCCAGGAAAGCCACTCCGTCGCAGCCAGCGTGATGCCTCAGGTCGTCGAGAACTTCTACAACCGCCTGTTCACGCGGCACCCGGCACTTCGGACAATGTTCCCCACCGACATGAACCGTCAGCGTGAGCACCTGACCATTGCTATCGCGCTGGTGGCCCGAAATGCATCGCGCCTTGACCTGCTCAGCGAACCGCTTCGGCAACTGGGCGCCAGGCATGTCGCCTACGGGGCCAAAGCCGACCATTACCCGGTCGTACGGGACCTGATGCTTGAATCCATGGCGGAGGCTCTCGGTGGGGCGTGGACACCGCTGCACCAACGCGCCTGGCACGGGGCGCTCACGGCCGTGGCGGCCGTCATGCTCACCGGCGCCGCCGACTACGAGCGTGCGGTCAAGCAGCAAGCAGCGTCCGCCGATGGCGGAAGTTCGCACGCGGTCGCCTGATCGCGCCCGCGACACGCGAGCACACACAAAGGCCCCTAGTCCTGCACCAGCCGCATCGCGATCAGGTCCTGCACATCCAAAAGACCAACCGGCCGCCCCTTGGCATCGACCACCGGGATTTCGTCGCGGCGGAACTCCTGAACGAGGTGGACCGCATCGGCCAACCGGGCCGTGTCCGGCAGGCACGACGGGTTCTTCGACATGATGCTGCTGACCGGGCGTCCCATCAGGCCCGGATCCTTCAGCAGCAGCCGACGGAGGTCCGCATCGGTGAATATCCCCGTCAGTTCGCCGCTTTGGCGATCAACCAGCAGCATCGCACCCGGACGGCGTTGGGCCGTTTCGGAGTGCCGCAGGGCAGCATCCACGGTCATGTCATCCGGCACCGGGATCAGGTTCTTTCCGGCAACAAACCGCAGGGCCTCCACCACGGGCTTGAGCAGCCCGCCCAGCGAGCCGCCGGGGTGGCGCTTGGCGAAATCGGCGTGGCTGAACTCCAGAAGCTGGGAGGCACAAAGCGCCAGGGCATCACCCAGGGCCAGAGTGGCCGTCGTCGAGCACATGGGTGCAGGGGATGAGCCGAACCGCTGGTCCACCCGACCCGTCGTCAGCGTGACCGTGCAAAGGCGTTCCAGCCGCGATCGGCCTGGCCCGCAGGAACCGGCTGGGACATCCTGCCCGGCACAGATTCCGATCACGTCGATTCCATCCTGTCTCAGACAGGCGACCAGCGACAGCACCTCGTCGGTCTCGCCGCTGTTGGAAAGGGCGATGCACAGGTCAACCTCCCGGAAGTTACCCAGATCCCCATGGGCGGCTTCCACCGGGTGGATGAAGTGCGACGGCAGTCCAAGTGAGGCCAGAGTGGCCGAGATCTTGGCTCCGACCAGCCCGGACTTGCCAAGCCCCGACACCAGCACGGCCCCGCCCCGGCGGGCGCAGGCCACCAGCAGCTCGACAGAGCGGACAAAATCCGCGTCGACCCTGGAAATGAGCCCGGAAACCGACTCGGCCTCCGCCCTCAGCAGGCGGTGGGCTGTTTCCAGCACCGCAGCACGGGCGGCAGCATCCAAGGCCGCAGGGCCGGGGGGTGTGGAGCGGCTGTCGGAAGAGGCTGGCTGGTGTGGAGAGGTCATGATCACCAGCAGGTTATCCTTTTGTAACGGGCTTGGCACAGCGCCAGGCTCGCCAGCCGCCCCGAATCGCGTCCGTCACCAATGTGAATCGGTTCGTGACGCACTGCCCATCTTCCCCCCCGCTTCCGCCGCACCGCCGCCGGGAGTCCACGGAGTCCGGATGTCGCTCGAAGATTACAAGGTCTCGCTCGAAGCGTTCGAAGGCCCGCTGGACCTGCTGCTGTACCTCATCCGCCGTGATGAGATCGATATCCACGACATCCCCGTGGCCCGGATCACCGGGTCGTATCTGGCCTTCCTTGAAGGTGAAGGCGGCATCGACCGGATTGATGTGGACCTCGCTGCCGAGTTCCTGGTTATGGCCGCGACGCTGATGGAGATCAAATCGCGGATGCTGTCCCCCGATGAGACGACGCAGAACGCGCAGGCCGACGGCCCGCTGGTCAAACCCGAGGATCCCCGTGCCGACCTGGTCCGCCAGCTTCTGGCGTACAAGCGATTCAGGGACGCCGCGGCAGCCCTGGAGCACCGGCATCACGAATGGTCTTCCCGCTTCGGTGCTGCCGCCGCGGCGTGGGAAGCCGCTCCGGTTGAAGAGGACGAGCAGGTCCACCTCGAGGACGTGAGCGTCGTCGACCTCTGCGAAGCATTCGCGATGATCATGGAGGCGGTGGACTTCACCCGTCTGGGCCAGCACACCGTCAAGGATGATGAAACCCCGATTCAGGTGCATGCCGCGGACATCATCGACCTGCTCAAGCACGCTGGCGAAGCAACCGCTCAGGCTGAGCCTGCCGCCGAATCGGCTGCCCGAGGCTTGGTCTTCGCTGAAGTGTTCAAAGAGCGAACCCGCTCGGAGTGCATCGGCCTCTTTCTGGCGATGCTCGAACTGATCCGCCAGCGGCAGATCCTCGTCACTCAGGACACGATCCACGGCACGATTGTGCTGCGTCTTCGCGACGAGGGCGACGATGCGGTGGAGAACCGGATGAAGGATGTGGAAGTGGTCGTCAAGCGGGGCCGCCGCCGCAAGGCCGAGCCGGCCACCCCTTCCGATGCCGCGGCCAGCACCGTGGGCCACGCATCACACGAGGCTGAGTAAGCAGCGATTCGAGTTTCCCAGACCTTCTCTTGGCCCTTCAAAAACAAACGGAGCCGATGGTTGAACCATCGGCTCCGTGTTCATTTCGGCCGCAAGCGAACGATTACTTGACGAACAGCATGTCGCGGTAGCTGGGCAGCGGCCACAGCTCATCCGCGACAACGGTCTCAAAGTCATCGACAATCGCGCGAAGTTCAGCCATCAGCGGCTTGACGTGCTTCTTGATGTGCACGGCGTGCTCCTGCGGGTCCTCGCCGGCATGGTCTGACGCCTCATCGAGCTTCTCGATGGCGCCCTTGAGCTTGGCCACCTTGCCGATGAAGACATTCAGTTCCGCACGCTGGTCGTCTGCATCGACCTGGGCAGCGTCCAGGGCGGCAACCGCCTCGGCCAGATGAGTCTGGTGGCCAATGACCGCTGGCAGGATCATCGTCCGGCACATCGCCACCATCGTCTCAGCTTCGATGGTGACCTGCTTGCAGTACTTCTCCATGCCGATCACGGCGCGGCTGGTCATCTCGATGCGAGAGAGGACCTTGTGCTTGGCCAGCACGTCCAGAGCCTTCTTGCTCTTGAGCACGGGCAGGGCGTCCACGCTGTCACGCAGATGGGGCAGGCCGCGGCGGGCCGCCTCTTCGTGCCAGGCCTTGGAGTAGCCGTCACCATTGAAGATGACCCGCTTGTGCTCCCTGACCAGACGCTTGAGCAGAGCGGAGACCGCCGTCTGCACCTTCGCCGGGGTGGACTGCTTGCCGATGGCCTTCTCAAGCTGCGACGCGATGTAGTCCAGCGACTCGGCAACGATCGTGTTGAGGATCGTCGAGGGCCAGTTGCTCGTCTGGCTGGAGCCGACAGCACGGAACTCGAACTTGTTGCCGGTGAAGGCGAACGGTGAGGTGCGGTTGCGATCGCCGGAGTCGCGAGGCAGCATCGGCAGCGTCGTCGCGCCCAGGTCCAGTTTGCCACCCTTGATTGTCCGCTTGGTCGAGCCCGTCTCCAGCTGCTCAAGGATGTCCGTCAGCATGTCGCCCATGAAGATCGACATGATCGCCGGCGGGGCCTCGTTGGCACCCAGGCGGTGGTCGTTGCTGGCCGAGGCGATGCACGCACGCAGGACGTCGCCGTACTGGTCAATGGCACGCATCACAGCGACCACGAACGTCAGGAACTGCATGTTCGTGTGCGTCTCGCTCCGCGGGTCCAGTAGGTTCACACCGGTGTCGGTGCTCATCGACCAGTTGTTGTGCTTGCCCGAGCCGTTAACGCCGGCGAACGGCTTCTCGTGCAGGATGCACTGCATGCCGTACCGCGGGGCAACGCGCTTGAGCACTTCCATGACCAGCATCTGGTGGTCACAGGCTACGTTGGCCTGCTCGAAGATGGGTGCCAGCTCGTACTGGGCCGGGGCCACCTCGTTGTGGCGGGTCTTGACCGGCACGCCGAGCCGGTACAGCTCGCGCTCAACCTCGGTCATGTAGCTCAGCACACGGGCCGGAATGGACCCGAAGTAGTGATCCTCGAGCTGCTGGCCCTTGGGCGGCTTGCTGCCGAACAGGGTCCTGTCGCACTGCACCAGGTCGGGCCGGGCAAAGTAGAAATTCCGGTCGATCAGGAAGTACTCCTGCTCGGGGCCAAGGGTCGTCACGACGCGGGAAACACCCGCATCCGTGCCGAAGATCTTCAGGATGCGCAGGGCCTGAGCGCTCAGGGCCTGCATCGAGCGGAGCAGCGGGGTCTTAAAGTCCAGTGCTTCGCCGGTCCAGGAAACGAAGGCCGTCGGAATGCACAGCGTCACGTTCTTGCCAGAGCGGTTGAGGAACACGGGGCTGGTGCAGTCCCAGGCGGTATAGCCGCGGGCCTCAAACGTCGAGCGAACGCCACCGGAGGGGAAGCTTGAGGCGTCCGGCTCACCCTGGGTCAGGGCGGAGCCGGAGAACGTCGTCAGGGCACCACCCGAACCATCCGGGGCGAGGAACGAGTCGTGCTTCTCCGCCGTCTGGCCGGTCAGCGGCTGGAACCAGTGGGTGTAGTGCGTCGCACCACGCTCAATGGCCCAGTCCTTCATGGCGGCAGCCACGACATCGGCGATCTCGGAGTTCAGCCGCTCGCCCTTGTTGATCGCACGCATCAGCTGCTGGAAGGCGTCCTTAGGCAGGCGGGCCCGCATGACCCGCTCCGAGAACACGTCTTCACCGTAGATCGACGACAGCTTCGAGGCCTGCTCCGAGCCGCTCTGGCTTTGTTCCTCCCGCCACAGGGTGGCGGCGGCGACTGCTTCCGAACGGCTAAGAAGATGGCTCATGAGGGCTCCTGGAAATCGCCGACGGCGTACCCCTGTGGGGTGATCGATGGCCGCCGGCCAGAACTCGTCAGCGTAACGACCGACCCGGTGACGGCGGGATCGGCATCGACACGCTCTGATGCATCGTTGCCGCCTCCGGGGGGTTCGGCAAGTTATCCTGACTCATGCAACCCGTTCCACGCTCAACTTCGGTGCAAAATTGTCCATTGATGCTCTCGACATGGTCGTTCGGCGCGGTTGCCAACCGGGCCGGCGGGCCGTTGCTCATGGCCGGTACCGGAGCTTTGGACGCTGCAATCGCCGCCGCGGCAGCCGTCGAGAACGACCCCGCGGTTGACTCCGTCGGAATCGGCGGCCTGCCGGACAGCTCCGGCCGCGTCTCGGTTGATGCCTCGGTCATGCTCGCACCCGACCGCTGTGGAAGCGTCTGTGCGGTGCGTGGATATGCAAACCCGGCCGCAATCGCCCGCCGCGTCATGGACCGCACGGTTCACATCATGCTCGCCGGCGACGGCGCCGAGCAGTTCGCCGCCGCTCAGGGGTTCACAAGGCATCCCACCGAGTTGCTCACGCCCCAGGCCCAGTCGGAGTTCAACCGGTATCTGGTCGGCCGCGCAGCCGCACCCGCTCCCAGCCGCCTGGGCATCCTGCCGCCAATGAATGTCGAGGAGCGTTACGCCGAGGCCAGCAGCGGCAAGTACCCCGTTGCACCAGCAGAGCCGGTGAGCCAGACCCCGGCATCCAAGGAGCCGATGCACGACACGGTGTGCATTCTCGCCCGCGACCGGGCCGGCGTCTTGGCCGGGGTCTGTACCACCTCAGGGCTTGGGTTCAAACTCGCCGGTCGCGTTGGCGACTCTCCGATCATCGGACACGGTCTGTATGTTGACGCGGAGATCGGCGGAGTCTCCGCCACCGGCAATGGCGAACTGATCATGTCGATTTGCGGTTCGTTCCTCGCAACCGAGTTCATGCGCCAAGGCCGGACACCCGCCGAGGCCCTCCTCGCCGTGCTCGAACGGATCCGTGCCAAGCACACCATCGTCGATGCCCACCAGGTAGCACTCATCGCAGTCCGGGCCGACGGCCAGTGGGCCTCGGCATCCCTCCGTCCCGGCTTCAGCCACTGCATTACTGATGACGCAGGAACCCGGCTCGAGCCTTCACCAAACGTCATGCTTCGCTGATCGCGTGGCTCCAGTTCGATTCCCCACGGCATGCGGCAACTAGGATCCCCCGTGAGCATCCGCATTCCCGCGACGTATCCCGTGGCCCCCGAAGGGCGATTCGCGACCACCATCCGCGTCGTACCCCAGTGGCACCCCGATCAGGGCGGCCTCGAGCAGTTCACCTCCGGCTGTCGGGTGGCCATCATCGGCCTGGCCGACGACACCGGCGTGAGGCTGAACCACGGTCGGCCCGGCGCCTCCCAAGGGCCCGACGCGTTCCGCGTTGCACTGAGCCGTTATGGACTGGCGGAGACTCTGGACTTTGGCACCGGCCGCCCCGTGTCACTACCGGCAGTCGCAGATCTGGGCAACATCGTCCCCGGTGCCACCCTGGCAGAGACGCACGATCGCGTTACCGCCCTCGCCTCGGCAGCCTGCAAGGCCGGGCTCATCCCCGTCGGCATCGGCGGCGGACATGACCTGACCTTCCCGCTCGTACGTGCCACGGTGTCCCACGCAGGCGTCCGCCGCGGCATCTATGTGGACCCCCACCTCGATGTCCGCGAGACCGACGGCTCAGGCATGCCGTTCCGGGCCCTGATCGAACGCTGCGGCATCGAGTGCCTCGTCAACGTCGGCGCCGAGCCGCTGGTCAACTCCGTGGCCCACGCCTCATGGTTCCTCTCCCACGGCGGCATCATCACCCAGGACCTCTCTCCGCTCAAGGCACTCGTTCAGGCCGGCAACGGGCCGAAGTTTGTTTCGCTAGACCTCGATGCCCTTGATGCCTCCGCCGCCCCGGGCGTCAGTGCACTGAATCCAAACGGGTTATCGGTCCGTGAGATGGCGGCTTTCGCCACGGCCGCCGGAATGGACGCTTCGGTCGCGTGCTTTGACCTCATGGAACTGAACCCCGTCCACGATGAGCAGAGCCGCACCGCACGGGTCGCGGTACACCTGTTCCTGAGATTCCTTCAGGGGCTGGCACGCCGCTGATCCCGGACGGAAAGCAAGGGTGCCGCCGAACCAACACCCCGCGAGAGCCGCATAGAAGGACGGGTCCGAAGACCTCACCCAGATTCACCCGCAATTTTATCAGCGATTGTGTTCCCGCCGCACCCGCGTGGCACACTTTGAACGACCCGACGAGATGCCTGTGCCGCAATGACCGAACCCGCCATGTTACTGCCCTTGCTTACCGCGATGCTGATGGTGGCCGATGCCACCGCTGCAGATATCGCTGCGCCGGGCGGCAACCGCTCACGTTGGATTGCCAAACCGCTGGACGATACTGCCCGCGTGCTCGTCGCACAGTTTGCCACACGGACAGAGCCTGCAACAGGCGAAGTGCTGCTGACCCCCCCACCGACTGTGACCGCCGATGCGGCACCCGCTTGGGCAGCCAGCCTGCGTGCCGCCGGCCGGTTCGCGTACATCACGCCGGATGAATACTGCATTCCGCAGGACGTCCCCGGGGACCCCCTGACTGGCGACCAGTGGTATCTGCAGCGGCTGAACCTCCCCCAGGCGTGGGAGTTGACCACCGGCCTTCCCTCGGTCTTAGTGAGTGTCATCGATACCGGCATCGACCTGACGCACCCGGACTTGCTCGACCGGAGGGTGCTGGGTGCCGTCGCAGTCGATACAGTCGTGTGGCAGTCTGACCTGCAGGATCCGATCATCGACGACATGAACGGGCACGGAACCCAGGTTTCTGGAGTCATCTCCGCCGAGACGGACAACGCCCTTGGAATCGCCTCGGTCGGTAGGAACATCCGCCTGCTGCCGATTCGCGTCAGCCAGAACGTCGCCGGCGGCGCCTTCCTCTCGGACATCCTCCGCGGAGCACGGGCGGCAGCGGATGCCGGCGCACTCGCAGTCAGCGTCTCGTACTCCGGACTCACGAACCCAGCCGTGGAAACCACCGGCCAGTACATCACAAGTGCCGGGTCACTGCTCTTCTGGGCGGCAGGCAACAACGCGGCCACGCTCGGGCAGGAGTTCAACTGGCCGAACGTGATCATCGTCGGCGCGACCGACGCTTCTGACACCCTCGCCGGCTTCTCCGCACGGGGGCCCGCCATTGATCTGGTCGCGCCCGGAGTCTCAATCCTGACCACCTCCCGCGGCGGCGATTACACCGCCGTCAGCGGCACGAGCTTCTCCGCGCCCATCGCCGCAGCCGTTGCAGGGCTGATCAAGTCGGCCAACACATCACTGACCGGCCAGCAGATCGACGCCATCCTTCGGAGCACCGCTGCCGATCTCGGCGTCGCCGGCCCAGACGACCTCTTCGGCAGCGGCAGGGTTGATGCATTCGCCGCTGTCGCCGCCGCGGCGGGCCGCACAACTCCGGTTGTTCTGCCGGATCGGACACTGGCACTCACCGGCGAGTGGACCCTTGTACCGGTGTTGGCCAACGACGGCGACCCCCTTGGCCGCCCCCTTCGAGTCAGTCTCGGCGATTCCCTTCCATCTCAGATCGGCACCGCCACGGTCGTGCAGGATCCTGGGACCGGACTGGATGCCATCGGTGTCCAGATCCGGCCAGATGCGCCGCTCGGCGAAGTCACCCTGCAGTATGCCGTGCGGGTGCCCGGCCAGCTCTCCGGCGGCGTACCCGGTTCGGTTGTGCTCAAGGTCGACGATGCCGGCCAGTACACCCTGCCATTGGCGGTTCCCAAGGTCGCCACCGGTTTGGATGCCGCGTACTACCAACTTGCCGACTCACCCGCGAGCATGCCCGACGTGACTGCTCTCGAGGCCATTCGCGAGGTCGCCGCCGTACTCGACATCGCCGGCTCCGAGGCTCCACCCGGCCCGTTGCCCGTAGCGAACAACTTCGCGGCGGTGTACGACGGTTTCCTCAAGGCTCCCACGACCGGGCTGTACACGATTGTTCTCCAGGGCGATGACGGGGCAGCCCTGACGGTCGGCCAGGGGGAAACAGCGGTCTCGGCCGCTTCAGTCGGCTTCGCCCCGGCAACCGTGACCGCCAGGCTACGTGCCGGGCTGCACCCCCTTCGAGTCGAGCAGTTCCAATCCGACGGCCCCTGGGGGCTGCGGGTGGCCGTGGGCTCCCCCGATGGCACCGCCACGGTCGCCTCATCTCGGTGGTTCTGCCGCCGCGTGCTCGTGGCGGATATCGCCGGTGCCGGCGGCATCCCGGTGCCGGACGGAACCATCGATGGTGAGGACTTCCTGGCCTTCATCAACGCCTTTGCGATCGGCGAGGCGGCGGCGGACATCGCTGGCGGCGGCGACGGTCTGGACCCAGACGGGACCGTCGACGGCACCGATTTCATCGCGTTTATCAACGCCTTCGCTGCCGGGTATTGAGTTCGGCGGCACCTGCCCACACCACACCCCGCCAGCCTGATTCCGGCCAAACGGGCCGCTCCTCCGACCGATCCCCACCCACCTCGTGGCCGGAACCGGCCTAACTTTTCTCGGCTGCACCATCGCAGCCTGGCAAGGAAAGACCGCCCCCCACTGGCAAAGGAATGCCGCGCTCATGGCCAAGAAGACCGACACCGCCAAGACCAGCAGCCGCACCGTCGACGCCAAGATCTCCGCTCGCATCAAGGAGCGTGACGCCAAGACGCTCGGCCGCGTTGTCACATTCGCCGATGAGGTGACCACACGTGCGCTCAAGGGTGCCGAGCCGAAGCTGGAAATCCCCACCCGTTCACGCTCCAATACAATCTGGAACAAGAAGCGTCGGATTCTGGAGATGGGCGACGCAACGAGCGAACGGCAGCTGTTCAACTTGAACCAGGCCAAGCAGTTCATGCAGACCTGCCTGCACTCCTCCTCCATCAAATCCCTCATTGAGGCGGAGAAGACGTTGAGCCTCCGCGGTATGTTCTATAAGGGCCTGCACACCGTGGCGGGCACAAAGGGCGAGAAGACCTTCGCCGATCAGGACGAGTCCGACGGCATCCTTGAGGACCTCGAGGTCGCCATGGCGGCTCTCCGCGAAGAACTGCACATCTACGCCAAAAAACGTGGCACGATGGTGGGCAACATCACCATTGTCGACTCCGGCGACGAGATCGACTGCCGCCGGATGGGTTCCGGCGGCTATGCCATCCCCAGCATCTGCGAGCCCGACGTCATCCAGTTCAAGAAGTGCGACGCCAAGTTCGTCCTGCACGTTGAGAAAGACACCGTCTGGGGCCGGTTTAACGAGGACCGCTTCTGGGAGAAGCACAACTGCATCCTGACCGAAGGCAGCGGTCAACCCACCCGCGGCGTCCGGCGTCTCCTTCGCCGGCTCAACGAGGAACTCGGCCTGCCGATCTACTGCCTTCTGGACTGCGACCCCTGGGGGCACTACATCTACAGCGTGATCAAGCAGGGCTCCATCTCGCTTGCCTTCGAGAGCGAGCGCCTTGCGATCCCCGAGGCCAAGTTCCTTGGCGTGCGCAGCAAGGACTACCGCGCCTGTGAACTCTCCGACGATGTCAAGATCGACCTCAATGACAACGACATCAAGCGGGCCAAGGAGATTATGAACTACCCATGGTTCATGGGCGACCGTGGCTGGCAGCGCGAGATCCAGGGCCTTCTGGACAACGGCTTTAAGATGGAAGTCGAATCGCTGATCACCAAGGACATTTCGTACGTGACCGAGGAATACGTGCCCCAGCGGCTTAAGGACAAGGACTGGCTGGAGTAAGCCGCCGGCCAGCCACCCGGTGCGGTCCCGTCAGCTTACCCTCCCCGCATGCCAGTAGATCAAGCAGCTGTCGAGAAGTTCATCGTCAAGCCCGGCACGCGAGTCCGGCTGAAGAACTTTGATCCCGCCTGGTGCGGCAGCGGCGCGTACAGGCGGCTTGGCCGGGAGATCCTCAAAGCCAAGGCCGAAGCAATCCTGCGCGAGAATCAGGCCCGGCTTGCCGAGGCGCAGAGCAAACTCTGGGCGGCCGATGCGCACAGCGTACTGGTGATCCTCCAGGCCATGGATGCCGCGGGTAAGGATGGTGTTGTCAAGCACGTCATGAGTGGCATGAATCCACAAGGCTGTTCTGTCACAAGCTTCAAGCAACCCTCGACAGAAGAGCTTGACCACAACTTCCTCTGGCGTATCTGGAAGAATGTGCCCAGCCGTGGACAGATCATGGTCTTCAACAGGTCGCATTACGAGGACGTGCTGATCACCAGGGTGCATCCAGAGCTGCTGCAGAAGGCACCGCTGCCGGGCAGAAAGATCGACCGCGAGTTCTGGAACCACCGCTACGAAGACATCAACAACTTCGAACAGCACCTGGCCCGCAGCGGGACACTGATTCTCAAGTTCTTCCTGCATATCAGCAAGGGCGAGCAGAAGCGACGCTTCCTCGAACGCATCGACAATCCGGAGAAAAACTGGAAGTTCTCGGCGTCCGACGTCACGGAGCGTCAGTACTGGGACGACTACATGGACGCCTACGAGCAGGCCATCACCGCCACCAGCACGAAATGGGCTCCGTGGTACGTGATCCCGGCGGATCACAAGTTCGTCGCCCGGGCTGCCGTGGCTGACATCCTCCGCTCCAGCATCGAGAAACTGGACCTCCAGTGGCCGAAGCCCAGCCGCGAGCAGCTTGCCGGGTTGGCCGACGCCAAGGCGGCGCTGACCAGGCAGCCCCGGTGATCTCCTGACAACGCGGTCCGTTACCAGGCTGTTCACCGGGAACCAGCCCGAGCGGCCCCTTCACACCGCAAACCGTAACTTCGGGTATACTCAGCGGTTGGGAACACGCGTCTGATGATGCAGGGCAAGAGCACCGTGGAGACACAGCAGGAACAAGGCAAGGCCGAGGGTGACGGTGGGATCGATCCCGCGCTGGCTGTCCCATTGCACCGGGCTCTGACTGGCGATCCACCCCGCGCCTTTCCGATTGCCCCAGGCTGGTCTCACCCGCGGCAGTGGGCTGCCGAGCTTCGCCGCGTCTCTGCACGCAAGGGCTGGAAGGAGTGGATGGCCTCCTGGCGGCTGACCGCCGCGGCCGAGCGAAGCGTCCCGACGTTGAGTCTGATCCGGGCGCTCGTTGGCCAGGATGCCTTCGGTTCGTGCAGCAACCTTATGGCAGCTCTGGATCTCTACCGGCCGGTGGTACCCGGTCCCCACATCTTCGGCAAGCCGCAGCGAGGGCCATCGCCAGCCCCACTGCGCCACGGGCTGCTGCACGCATTTGGGCTGGGGACCTTCGTTGCCTCGAATCGGCCAACCTTCGAGCCGCCCATCAAACGCATTCTCGCCAATGAACTCGATCGCCGGTTGAACATCGCCGAGAGTGTCTGCTTTGTGGCCGTAGCGGTCATTCCTGGCCGCGTTGCCCACGTTGCCTGGCTGGCAGAGGTGCTCAACTCGATCCAGGGAACCAGCGACTGGCTGCTGTCCTCGGGCCGCACGCCGCAGCAGGTCATTCACTCGCTGCTGCGGCTCGGCTTGCTTGTCCCTGCCGATGCGGGGCCGCCCATAGCCGATGTCCCTGCGGATCGCATCACACAGGCGGTGGAAGATCTGTTTGCTCCAGGATCGCCTCGGAGTCTGGTCCGTCTGAACCCATGGCTCAACCTCACAGAGCCAGTCCTGCTCCCGGAGTGGTTCCGCCATATTGAAGCGGCCATCGGCGACGCCGTCGCCCAGTGCTCCTCCCGGCTCAGCAACCGCGAGCTCGATGCCGCGACCGCACAGCCCGACGCGATCGAACCGCTCCTGCTGGCCTCGCAAAGCGTCATGGTGGAATACGCGCTCCGAAAGCAGCGTGCCGATTCCGAAGCCGCGGCCAACCCGAAACCCACCCCGCCCGTCTCCGACGACGCAGAAGCGGATTCCCCAGCCGGAATGCTCGGTATCGCCGCAGCACAACTGCTCTACGGCTGCACCGAGGGGGCGGAGTGGCTCGGCGGTGCGGAGCGCTGCGTGAAGTTCCTTGAACGCGAACTTGGCTCGGTCGAGAACGCGCGTCTGCTTGTGCCCAGCCCCTACGCCGGACCGATTCTGTTTCGCTGGGCCAACTCGCTGGCCGAGCTCGGCCGCGATCAGGAGGCGGTTCGCCCGCTGGCCATCGCCCGCGAGATCGCCCGCCGCGCGGGGAACCGGCCTCGCAACATCGCCGTCTGCGATGAGGCACTCGCCGGAATCAGCAGCCGCATCGGCAAGCCGAAGGCAGCGATCGCCATCATGTCTCGCCTGGCCCGCCAGCTGCGCGACGGTGCGGAGCACGACGAAGCAGCCGCAGGCCGCTGGGACCTGCTCCGCTCCCTGGTGCTCTACCGGCTCGACCGCGACGATGAGGCGAGGGAGATCTGGAAGGCCCTGATCAAGGCCGAGTCGGCAAGCGAGTCCTCTCGAGCATCGGCCGCTATCGCATGCCTGCACATGGGCCGCAGCTTGCTGGCCGACAGCCAGGCCGCCGATGGCAAGGCCATGCTCGAACGCGGCCTTTCCCTGAGCGAAGGGCTCACTGGTGAGATGGCAATCAGCCGCGAGGTCTTCTTGCGACCGCTTGCCGGAGCACTGCTCGAGCTCGAACTCACCGAACAGGCCCTTGCAACCTTCGATGACGCACTGGCCGCCCACGCATCATCACCGGAGTCAACCGAAGGTGAGAAGCTCGAGTACCGCTGCGTCCGCGCCGCGTTCGTGGCAGCGACCGGGGATACCGAACAAGCCCAGGCTGACTTCCTTGCCGGCTTTGACCAGCTCCTGGCCCTGAAGCCTGTCCCGGGGCCACTTGTGTCGGCAGCGGTTGGCCAGTTTGTGGGTTTCCTCGTCCGCCGCGGCATGCAGTCGCAGGCACAGGATGCCGTCATCACCGCCCTCGACCTGCTCAGTGACCGTCAGGTCACCATGGCCGAAGGCGAGTCACCCGAGATGCTCCGCCTGGCCGTCACCCATCAGCAGGCCTTCATCGACCAGTCCTCCGGCGACACCGACGGAGCCATCCGCCTCTGGAAGCAGATCTCCAAGCGACTCGAACGTCTCGGCCCCCGCTATCACCCCGATCGGCTCGCAGTCGAGCGGTTCCTGGCCGATGCCGAGAACGCCCCGACCAGTCCCGACGATGACGGTGGCAGCGAGTTTGATCCTGATGGCGACCGCGACGGCGGGTTGATGTAACTCGCAGCGGCTCGGGTCGCCCGGATCGTTTCGAACGTCACTTCGGCTCTTCAAGCTTGTTTAGCCGCCTGATCTCCGGCCAGGCGAACCCGACCGCCGCAACCACCAGCACCGTGCCCACGCCTCCGGACACGCATGAGAACACCGGACCGAAGTACCGCGCAACCAGCCCCGATTCAAACGATCCAAGTTCGTTGCTGCACTCGATGAACACGCTGTTGACCGCCGAAACCCGGCCACGCAGGTGCTCGGGCGTGCGGCTCTGCACCAGCACGTGGCGGATGACCACCGAGACGTTGTCCGCCGCACCGCCGATGGCCAGCAGGACCGCTGAAACCCAGGCGATCGTGCTGAGCCCAAAGCCGATGATCGTCAGCCCGTAGATCGCCACAGCAATCAGCAGGGCCCAGCCGGCCCGGCGCAGCGGCGGCAGGTGCGCCATGGCCACAGCCATCAGGAACGCGCCGACGTACGGGGCGGCCTTGAGGACACCGTAGCCGAACGCGTCAACATGCAGGATCTCGCTCGCGTAGATCGGAAGCAGCGCCGTGGCCCCGCCCAGAAGCACCGCGAACAGATCCAGTGTGATCGTCGCCAGCACCGTCTTCTCACGAATCACGTGCGACAGCCCGGCCGTTATCGATGCCAGCGTCATCGGTCCTTCCGCCCTGCGCTCCTGTGGCCGTGGCCGTAGCCCCCAGGCGTTGATGGCCAGCACCAGGCACAGCCCGCTCGACAGCAGGTACACCGGCCAGGCAACCTCCCATCGGGCCATCAGCGCGCCGGCCAGAAGCGGGCCTGTTACCGCCGAGAACTGAAAGATGCCGCTGTTCCACGTCACAGCGTTCGAGAACACCGGGGGGTCGACGAGCTGGGGCAGCAGCGAACTCCTCGTCGGGCCGTTGAAGCTGCGGGCACATCCCGTGACCACCAGCAGGGCGTAGATCACCCACAGCGGTGCCTTCTCGTAACTCGCCCACGCCAGCATCCCCGCCGCGACCGCCATGGCCACCTGCGTCAGCATCAGCACCCGCTCCCGCCGGACACTGTCAACCACGTGCCCCGCCGGCAGGGCCAGCGCCACAACCGGCAGTGCCCGACAGAGACCCACAATGCCGATCGCAAAGGGGTCTTTCGTCCGCATGTACACTTCCCACATCACCGCAGCCGACATCATCTGTAGTCCGGTGCTCGAAGCCAGAAAGCCAGAGGCGAACAGCCGGTAGTTGGCCGAACGCACCGCCGCGTACGGATCAACTTTCACTCGGGCGGGATTCTCTGGATTCGACATGCGGCTGCAGTTCTTCGATCTGGGGCAGTTCCTGGCACTTCCAACGCGCCTTACCCCGCCCGGGGGCGTTCAGGGGCTCCGGCGGCGGCACGGTATCGCCCCGGGCCCTCCTTCGGATGCGCGCCAGGAAGATTACCGCCAGGCCAGAAACCCGCTCCCAGGCTGCCCCACCTTGTGAATCACCAGCACCGTGCCCGTCTTGGGAACGCCGAGCGGCCGCCCCGCCAGCAGAATCACGGTGTCCCCAGGCTTGGCCCAGCCGCGGCTGGTAATGTCCTGATCAACCCGCTTGTTCCAGTCCGCCAGCGTCAGCCCCTCGGCGCCATCCTGGCCAGCCGGGGCTGGGGGCACTTCGCAGCGCATGGGCCGCACCCCCTTGAGCAGGGCCATCCGCCGCAGATCTCGGCGACTGGATGAGTACGCGATGATCGGGATCCCAAAGCCGGTCTGGCTCAGGTACCGTGCCGCCCCGCCCGCCTCAGACCAGCAGATGATGAGCTTCGCCCCGACATCCCGGGCCACGTACCACGCCCCATGGGCCAGTGCGGCGGTACGGTATCCGGTTTGGATCACTCCCTTCGGCGGGCTCGGCTGTGTCCGGGTTTCTGAGAGCGACTCCTCCGCCCGGGCGATGATCCGACGCATGGTCTCAACGACCAGCACCGGGTGCTTGCCAACGGCTGTTTCACCTGAGAGCATTACCGCATCGGCACCGGCCAGCACCGCACCGGCAACATCGGTCGCCTCCGCCCGGGTGGGCATGCTTGAGGTGATCATGCTCTCAAGCATCTGCGTGGCCACGATGCACGGCTTGCCCCACTCGTCGGCCATCTGAATGATCTTCCGCTGGACGATCGGCACATCAGCGATGTCCATTTCGACGCCCAGATCGCCTCGGGCAACCATGATGCCATCGGCCGCCCGCGTGATCTCCGTCAGGTTCTTGACCGCTTGCGGCTTCTCAATCTTGGCAATCACCGGGATCGCCGAACTGGCCGGTTCGATCAGCGGCAAGGCAGACGCAGGACCGGATGCCGCGGCGGCCGACGGACGAGCGATGCACACCGCCCGCAGATGCTCCTGCAGGCGAAGCACCTCATCGGCCGTGCGGACGAACGAAAGTGCCAGGTAGTCCAGCCCGTTCTCAACGGCAAAGGCGACGGCCTGCCAGTCACGCTCCGCCATGGCCTGCACGCTCAGGTCGCTGTCGGGCAGGTTGATGCCCTTGCGTGACGACACCAGCCCACCGCCCGAGGGCGTGACGCAGCAACGCAGCACCTGCCGCCCGGCCCGCTGCTGATGGTCCACCGCCAGCAGCCGCACCGCCCCGTCGTTGATTAGCACGCGATGGCCCGCGAGCACATCTTCGCCGATGCGCTGGTAGCCGCACGGCAGGACGAGGTTCCCGTCCGAGTCCGTCGTCGGCACCGTCTCGCCGGCATCCAGGATCACCGTTTGCCCGCCGACGAGCTCAATGGGCTCCGGCAAGTCACCCAGACGGATCTTCGGGCCGGGCAAGTCACCCAGCACACCGATCGGCAACTGCAGTTCACGCGCTTGCTGGCGAATCGCAGTCAGCACCGCCGCGTGCTGCTCGAACTTGCCGTGCGAGAAGTTCAGGCGAAACACGCTGACGCCCGCTTGAATGAGCCGGGAGAGCATCGCCGGATCGCTCGATGCCGGCCCCACCGTGGCGACGATGGTCGCGAGCGTCAGGGGTGTACTGGGTGCAGTGCTGTCGTGAAGCATCGCCAAGGGTTGGCACGCGGATGCTCGCTCGCGGGTCCGATTCTCGCAAATCTCTTGTCAGCCGCGTGCCCCAGATGAGTCTCCCAGTGTAAGCCTTCCGCTGGTCGGCCGTTGCTCATCGTCTCCCATGGCCCGAGTCGCCGAAGGGCCCTGCTCATCCTCTGGCCAACTGTCCGGCTGGCAGCACGGCTCGGTGTTCACACCGCAGTGGGCGCACTGGCCATGACCGTGCACATACACCACGGCGTACGGCCGGCCGCAGGCCACGCAGCGGCTCGGGCACGCCTGCTCACCCGCCATGGTTGCTCCGCAGCGTCTGGTGCACCTTGGCAATCGCACGCACCCGCTTGGGGTCCGCATCGTTCTGCCACAGCCCGTCGTGCTTGATCCAGGAGCCCACGATCGCCGCATCGGCGTACAGCAGCGTGGCCTCAAGCGTTTCCGGCGTCACGCCCGAACCGACCAGCACCGGCAGCCGCGTGGCCTCACGCGCCGTCCGCACATCGGCCAGATCCGTCGGCTCGCCGGTTCGCGACCCGGTGATGATGACCCCGTCGGACCGGAAGAACGCCGCCCCGTGCACCCAATCCGCCAGCGGCAGGTCCGCCGTGATCGCGTGGCACGCGTGCTTCTTCTGCAGGTCCGTGTACACGTGGATGTGATCCGCCCCGATGCTGCGGCGGTACCGCAGCAACTGCCCCGCTTCGGCCCGGGTCATCAGGCCCTCATCCGCCACATGAGCAAAGACGAAGTTCTCGCACCGGATGAACTGGCAGTCCGCCGCCAGCGCCACCGCCAGCGCCTCGCGGCTGCCCCGAGACAGCACCTGAACACCTACCGGCAGTCCCGGCAGGGCAGCCCGAATTCCGCACGCCGCCGCCGTCATCGCCGCTATGATCTCGGGCCCCTGAGGCCCATCGACATACGGCGCATCGTGCATGTTCTCAATCAGCACCGCATCGAACCCGGCCTCGGCCAGCAGCCGAGCCTCGGCGACAGCGTGGCTGAAGATCTCAGCAACGGACCGGCCCGCCGCCGGCGTGCCGGGCAATGCGTGCAGATGCACCATGCCGATGAGCGAACGGTTCAGCCAGGCGTGCGTAGTTGGTGCGGCGTGTTTGGCCATGGCATCAGATTAGGTGGCAACCCCGGCGTCGATCAGAACTCCGCGTGAATGCCCACGGCTCGCTCGGCGGCCGTCACCACGTTCAGCAGCAGCATCGTCACCGTCATCGGGCCGACACCGCCGGGCACCGGGCTGATCCAGCCGCTATCCGGCAGCACCGCCCGCACCGCATCAAACTGCACATCGCCCGTGGTCTTCATCTTGCCGTCAGGCCCCTTGATGCGGTTGACACCCACATCGATCACCACCACCGGCCCGCCGTCGGCGGGCCGCTTGATCTGGTCCGGCCCGATCAGCCCCGGCACACCCGCCGCGGCAACCAGCACATCGGCGCCCCGCTCAAGCTCGGCGATGCCCTCGCTCCACTTGTTGCAGCTGATCACCGTCGCGTCCTTGCGCATCAGCAGCACCGCGATGGGCTTGCCGACCACGTCCGAGGCGCCCACCACCACCGCCCGCTTGCCCCGCAGCGGCACGCCGGTGTGCTCGAGCATCTTGATCACCGCCAGCGCAGTGCACGGGGCCAGCGAGGACCGCCCGTAGACGATGTTGCCGATATTGGCCGGGTTGACGCCCTCGACGTCCTTCTCCGGGGCAATCAGACGCTGCACACTGTACGGCTCCACGCCAGCCGGCAGCGGCATGTGCAGCATCAGCGCCGTCACCGTGTCCATGGAGTTCAGCAGCAGCACGCGGCCGGCGATCTCCTCGTAGCCCACGGCCTGGCCCGGGGTGCCGATCTCATGCAGCTTGTAGTCGATGCCGACCTGGGCGCACGCCTTGCCCTGATTCTCGGCATAGACCCGCGCTGCCGAGTCGCCCGAAGCCACCAGAATCGCATCCAGCCGCACCGTACCGGCTCGCTCCTTGACCGCACGGACGCGATCGGCCAGCTGGGCACGGTACTGTTCTGCAAGGGCTTTGCCGTCGAGGAGTTGGGCTGGCATGGTGAGCTAAAGAGTCGAGTCCGGACAGGGGAGAAGCAACAAGCAAGTCAACGTAAACTGAGATCAACCGCCCTCACCGTGCGGGCATCATGCCGTCGGGCACGCGGCGGCATCAAGGTACCACCGCAGCTCCCCGGCCTTGGGACGAATCCCCAGAATCGGCAGCGTCCGGGCTGCCGCCAGCCGCGATGCATCATCCGCGGCGGCCGGCCCCACCAGCTTGGCGATCGTCTCCCGCTTGCCCGAACCCGTGACCAGCACCCCGATGAACCGGGCCGCGTTGAGCAGCGAGTAGGTCATCGTCACCCGCTCCGGCGGCACCACCGTGGGGCCGGCGTTGATCCGCACCAGCCGCGGCGGGGCGATCCCCGCATCGGCCACATCGTGCGTCAGGTCCTCCAGAGCCGGTGACTGCGGGAACAGCGAGGCCGTGTGCCCGTCGGCCCCCATTCCAAGCAGCACATAGTCCAGCCGGTCCTGGCCCTTCTCACGGAAGAACAGCTGCTGCCGCAGCGTCCGCTCGTAGTCCAGGTCCGCATCATCGCGCAGGGCCATGATCGGGTGCACCTGCTCGCGCGGGATGCCCGAGTGCTCGCCGAGAATCTCATCGATGGCCTTGAAGTTGCTCTTGTCGCTGTCAAAGCCGACCCGCCGCTCATCGACGATCCACAGGTGCGTCCGCGTCCACGGGAAGTCGCGGTAGTTGGGGTCCACCATCAGCCGCTCGTACAGCGGCAGCGGGGTCGAGCCGCCGGAGAGGGCCAGATGAAAGTCCCCGAAGCTGCGGACGCAGTTGAAGGCATGGATCAGCAGGTCGCTGGCCGCTGAGCCGATGAGGTCCTCGGGTTCCGGGCGCACCACCACCGTACCTGGGAGCTTGGGCGGTGTGACCTCGGGCTGGGCGAAGGGAATCGGCTCGAGCATGCCCAAGATTAGCGGCAATCCGGCTCACCGCCAGTAGTGGCCGACCACGGTTGCAAGTTCCGAGGCGCTGCCGCTGACCGTGACGGTTTCCGCCCCGCTGGTGTACGCCACGCCCCCGCCGGCGGACAGGTACTCCATCCGCACCCGCCAGGTGCCCGGCGGCAGGTTGAGCAGTTGCACGTGGGCCTGGCCGGGCAAAAAGGCCCAGCACCGCAGGTCGGCCCGTTCGGTCCCGGCCACAAAGGCCAGCCCGGCCAGGGTCAGGCCGATGGCCGCCAGGTCGCCGTTGCGGGAGCCGCGGTTGTTCTGGCGGACCGCCTCGGTCAGCGCGGTGCTGGCCGCGGACTTGATCGTCGCCCGGATGATCGACCGGGCGTAAATCTGCGGCATCTCGCGCTCGTGGTTCACGGTGGCCACGCGGCCCATGTCCTCGATCAGCGGCAGCATGACCTCAAAGCGCTGGCCACCGGGGATGACCGTGGCCACCGGCCGGGCGGGCACGGCCGCGGGGGGTTGGTCGGTCGCAGGGGGTTGGCCGGTCGCGGGCTGGCCCGCACCCTGCCCCGCCATTGGCGGCACCGGTGCCGCCGGTGCGGCCGACAGCGTCGCCGCCTCGGCCACCGCACGCACCGCGCGTACCTCGCCGACAAAGCTCTTCAGCCGGGGCAGTTCGATGTACAGCGGGTAGGTGAAGATCGGGATCGGGCCGATGCGCTCGGGCGTCTTGATCGGTCCGCGGCCGGCGAAGGCCACCAGCAGCACGTTGGCCTGTTCGGCGGAGAACTGCTCCATGCTGGCAAAGTCCTCGGCCTTGACCTCGCCGATGAGCCTGCCCTGGGCCTTGATGATCTCCTGCAGCCGCCGCGCTGCCACACTCTGGTTCTCGGCCTCACCGGCTTTGGCGAAGATCACCGCCGAGAGATACGCCGCAAGGGGCGACTCGACAAACTCACCGCCGCTGGTGGCCTGGTCGAACAGGTTGTCCCCCCCGCTGCCAGCCTTGGGCCGTTTGGCCATCGCCTGCTCGTACGCCCCGGCGTTCTTCTGCTTGAGCGCGGAATCAAACTTCAGGTACCGATCACGCAGCAAGTTGGCCTTGCCCGCGGCCCGCCGCGCCTCCACCGTCGCCCCGCCCTCGATGCGTCCGAGCCGCAGGTTGACGAGCATCTTCATCGCGTTGACATAAATGTCCTCGTACGGCGCGGCGATGTACGTCGTGACCTCATCGTTGAGCAGCCACGAGGCCACCGTCTCGCCAGGCGGCTGCTCGCGCCAGAGGTCCATGATCTTGTCGGCTTCCTCCCATGTGGCAAAGGCCCGCTGGTCATCGCCCAGAGCAAAGGCCACCGCCCCGCGGTCGAGCATCCACAGCAGCCGGCTGCTCTCACCATAAAGCGATTGGACCGAGGGCTTGTCGAGCTCCGCGGCAGCAATGTCGTAGCGGCCCGTCGCCGCGTACTGGGCCATCTGCAGCCGCTGCTCCTGAAACGCACAGCCGCCGAAACTCATCACCGCCGCGGCGAGCAGCCCGAGCACACCCGCCTTGCGGGCTCTTCTCCGCTGTGTTGCCAACCGGTCCGTCGTTGTCACACGCAGTTTCACCATGAGAGGTCCGTGCCCTGCCCCGCCCATGCGATCCGCACCGCTGTGATCATTCGCCCGCAACCGCGCGGGCGATGCATCGCGTCGCCATTCCATCCGTGGCTTCGCCCCACTACAGCCAACCTGCGGGATCGGCTTCTTTCCCGATCTCGAGTGCTGCCACAGGCCAAATCCCGGTTCATGCTGCCGCGATACAAACCTTCCACAATCCTAACATCGGCCCCCCCAGGCATCGTTCGGCTCCCACGTCCCCCGGGTTGGCGGCAGCAACGTTCATACCCCTAAGTCGACACCCTCGGGCAAGCCACTTGCTTCCAACTGCCAAACGATTCTTGCGCGAGCATCTTTTCTTATTCTTCATGGGTACACTGTGCGATGCCCGCCGACCGTGATCTGCCCACGCCGTTTGGCCCTCCCAAGTCAGCCCAAGTCCCCTCACCTTCCCAAACTATTGGTAACGCTGCCGCCGGTTCCGGCAGCACAGCCAAGCCCGTCTCCGCTGGCGCCGCGCCCGCCGCCCGCACCACAAGGTCCTTGCTCAATACCTCCGATATGGCACCTCCCACATCCGCACACGATGGTTCCGGCGATCTCTCGCGCCGCCCCGCAGCACCGTTTGTCTCCGACACCGATGCGGCCGATGCGGAGGACCGTGCCGACCTGCTCAGCGGTCTGGCCGACACCTCGGCCACCGAGTTCTTCTCACCCATCCCGCCCGGTTACCGCAAGGGCTTCCACAAGTACGTGGTCGTCTTCGGCACCGTCATGTCGGGCCTGGGCAAGGGCATCTTCGCCAGTTCGCTGGCCAAGCTGCTCAAGGACAAGGGCCTGGTCGTCGCCCCCATCAAGCTCGAGGGCTACCTGAACATCGATGCCGGCACGCTGAACCCCTATCGCCACGGCGAGGTCTTCGTGCTCGATGATGGCACCGAGTGCGACATGGACCTTGGCACCTACGAGCGCATGCTCGATCAGGATGTCTCCAAGAAGAACTTCACCACCTCCGGCCAGCTCTTCAGCCAGATCCTCGAGCGCGAGCGTCATGGCGATTACCTCGGCCGCGATGTGCAGATGATCCCGCACGTCACCGGTGAGGTGAAGCGCCGCATCCGCGAGCTGGCCGTCCAGGGCGACGGCCGCCGCCCCGCCGATGTCGTCTTCGTCGAAGTCGGCGGCACCGTCGGCGACTACGAGAACGGCTTCTACATCGAAGCCCTCCGCGAGCTGGCCTTCGAGGAAGGCCCCGGCTCGGCCTGCTTCGTGGCCCTGACGTATGTCATCAAGCCGCAGACCCTCGGCGAGCAGAAGAGCAAGCCCGCCCAGCTGGGCATCAAGCGCCTGATGGAAATGGGCGTCCAGCCCCACCTCATCGCCTGCCGCGCCACCGAGCCGTGCGCCCCCAAGGTGCTCGAGAAGATCGCGATGTTCTCCAACGTGCCGATGAAGCGCATCTTCTCGATGCACGACCGGCCGAGCATCTACACCATCCCCGATGAGATGCGCCGCGACGGCCTGGACCGCGAGATCCTCTCGGTGCTCAACCTCCACGAGCGCGTCGATGTCGCCCACGAGGACCGCTCCCGCGACCGCTGGGCCAAGTTCGTCCGCAAGCTCACCAGCCCCCACCCGCGCACGCTGAACCTGGGCATCACCGGCAAGTACGCCCATCTCCGCGACGCCTACGCCTCCATCGACAAGGCCATCGAGCACTGCGGCGCGCACCTTGACACCACCGTCAAGGTCCACTGGATGGACACCACCGAGCTCAGCGAGTCCACCGCCCACGGCCAGCTCGGTTCGCTCGATGCCGTCATCGTCCCCGGCGGCTTCGGCTCCCGCGGTGTTGAGGGCAAGATCGCCGCAGTCCGCGTCTGCCGCGAACACAAGATCCCCTTCCTGGGCATCTGTCTTGGCTTCCAGGTCGCCGTCATCGAGTACGCCCGCAACGTCCTGGGCCTGCCCGATGCCAACAGCACCGAGTTTGACCCGCGCTGCCAGAACCCGCTGATCAGCGAGCTGCCCGACCAGAAGCGCCTCGAAGGCCTCGGCGGCACCATGCGTCTGGGCGCGCAGGATGTGCTGCTGACCGAGAAGTCCCTGGCCAGCTACCTCTACAACCGCCGCCTGTCCGTCCGCGAGCGCTTCCGCCACCGCTACGAGGTCGATCCCCAGTACATCGGCCGCCTCGAAGCCGGCGGGCTCATCTTCTCCGGCCGCCACCCCACGCAGCCGATCATGCAGGTTCTCGAGCTGCCCAGCGAGCAGTCCGGCGCCCCCAACGGCCACCCCTACTTCATGGCTGCCCAGTTCCACCCGGAACTCACCAGCCGCCCCCTCCGCCCGCAGCCGCTGTTCATGGGCCTCATCGCCGCGGCGATCTACCGCACCTACGGCACCACCGATGCCCAGCGTGCCGAACTCGCCAACGACCCCATCCTCAGCAAGTGGCTCCGCCCCCCGGCCGAGGCCATGCGTGAAGGCAAGCCCTCGACCAAAGTGAACTGAGTTTCTCCCGGGCGGGCCCGGGTTCCGCCGCCCGTCCCGGTTCGGAGCAGTCCCATGTCAAGTTCAGCGACATCCCTCCGCGCCGCGGTGGTCCTCTGTGGCTCAGGCCGCGGCGACGGTTCAGAGATTCACGAATCCGTGAGCATCCTGACCCACTGCGCACGCCTGGGCATCACCTACCAGTGCTTCGCCCCCGACCAGCCGCAGGCCGACACCATCAACCACCTCACCGGCAAGCCCGAGGGCCCGGCCCGCAACTGCCTGGTCGAAGCCGCCCGCATCGCCCGCGGCATTATCCTGCCGCTGACCGAGCTCGAGGCCGGTGACTACGACTTGCTGCTCTTCCCCGGCGGCTTCGGTGCCGCCAAGAACCTCTGCACCTTCGCCGCCCAGGGCCCGGCCTGCACCGTCCTGGCCGATGTCCAGCGCGTGCTGCGTGCCTTCCATGCCGCCGGAAAGCCCATCGGCCTGGCCTGCATTGCCCCCGTGCTGGCCGCCCGCATCTTCGGCAAGGCCGGCGGCGGTCCAGGCGTCACCATCACCCTCGGTGCCCCCGGCCCATCGGCCGATGCCGCCGTGGCCATGGGCGCCACCCACCGTCCGTTGGCCGTGACCGAGGCCTGCACCGACCAGACCATGCGGATCATCACCACCCCCGCATATATGGATGATGAGGCCACCCCCTGGCAGGTCTTCACCGGCATCGGCAAACTAGTCGATGCCGCGGCAGCCATGGCCGCCAAGCGCTGACCGCGTCCTGTCGTTAGCCCCCCGCTTTGCTCGCCGCCCCAAGCCCCGCCGCGGCTCTACGCTCGCCCCACCATGGGCCTTGTCGTTGCCACGCTGTGCCTCGCCGCCCTGCTGCTGAGCGTCCCGCTCACGTGGTTCATGCGCTGGATCGGCCATCGTGCCGGCGCTGATGACACCGCCCCGCTGCCAGGCCAGATCAAAGCCCCCACCCGCAAGGTCCCCAACACCGGCGGCGTGGCGATCTTCCTGTCTATCGCCCTGCCCCTCCTCGCCGGTGTGCTGGCCGTCCGACTGCTGCCCGACCTGCTCATTTCTCTGGCCCCGGCGATCCGTCCCCACCTGCCCGGCCTGCAGGACAGTTCGTCCGGCGTCCTCTGGTTCTTAGCCACCCTCACGGTGATGCACCTGCTTGGCTTGGTGGACGACCGCCGCCCGCTGGGTCCGATGCTCAAACTGGCGATCATGCTCGGGGCCGCCGGGACGCTGGTGTTCACCACCGATTCCCGCTTGCTGACCATGGCCGATTCCTACGTCGGCGGCCCGTGGCTCTCGATCCTGGTCACCGTGCTCTGGGTCACCATCATCAGCAACGCCATGAACTTCATGGACAACATGGATGGCCTGACCGGTGGCGTTGCCGCCATCGCCGGCTCGTTCTTCCTGGCCGCCGCCCTCGTGCACCAGCAGTGGTTCATCGCCGCGGCACTCGCCCTGCTTGTCGGCGCGTGCGTCGGATTCCTCACGCTCAACTTCCCCAGCCGCCTGGCAGGCCCCGACTCCCGCGCCAGCATCTTCATGGGCGATGGCGGCTCCCTCGTCGTTGGCTTCACCCTCGCCTTCCTGACCGTCCGCACAACCTTCATTCCCCCATCCGCCGCCGGGGCTCCGATCACCAACAACTGGTACGGCGTCCTGATGCCCCTGCTCGTGCTCGCGGTGCCACTCTACGACTTCACCAGCGTCTGCATCATCCGCCTCCGCGCCGGCCGCTCACCGTTCGTCGGTGATCTCAATCACCTCTCCCACCGCCTCCATCGGCTTGGCCTGTCGCGTCGTGACGCCGTCCTGGTCATCTACGGTCTTACCGCGATCACCTCCATCGGCGGCGTGGCACTGGGCTCTCTTGAACCGTGGCAGGCTGTCATGGTCGGCGGGCAGACCTTGCTCGTCCTGCTCATCCTCGCTCTCTTCGAGGCACGCCGCCTGCCACCGGCCACCGGGGGCTAAGACGACCGGTCGCAGCACCGCAACGGCCCTGGTCCGGGTTACGCCCGCACCAGCGTGATCTTCGAAATTTCCGCCGGGGCCCCCAGCCGCAGCGGGAACCAGTTGCCTGTGCCGTTGCTGACCACGCACGAGACCCGCCGCCCGGCAGCATTCTGCTCCGAGTACAGCCCCGACAGATACTTGTAGACAAAGCTCGCCGGCCCGATCCCATCGGCCAGCATCAACTGACCGCCGTGCGTGTGCCCGGCAAGGGTCAGATCCACACCGTTCTGGCCCGCGAGTTCGAAAGCGTGCGGATGGTGCGCAAGATGCAGTCGGAACGGTGCCCGCCGCGAGTCCGCGATCGCCCCAGCGGGCTTGGTCCCGTCATTTCCACCAAGCAGCGCCTGCAGGTGTCCGAAGTTCTCCTTCAGCCCTGCCGCCCGCATCTGCTTGCCCGGCAGCCCCCACTGCAGCCCGGAAACCTCGCACTCCACGCCGCGGATCCGGTGCGTGATCGACTCATTGAGCAGTAGATTCAAACCCGCAGTCTTGAGCCCGTACCGAAACGCCCCAGGATCCTGAAACAGATCGTGGTTGCCCTCGCAGATCACCACCCCGCTGGGTGCGTCAAACCGCCTGAGCATGTCGACGCAGGTCGGCAGTTCATCGATATCAAAATCAATCAGGTCGCCGGTCAGCGCAATCAGGTCGCACCGCAGGTTGTTGGTCTGCTCAACAATTTTTCTGAGCAGCGGCGCATCGGTGTAACGGCCGATGTGAATGTCGCTGACATGGGCAATCGTCACCCCTTCAAGTTCCCGCGGCAGGCCATCAACCCGGACCAGATGTTCCCGCGTCTGGAACGTCCCGTGCTCCACGTGCGCTTTGATCGAGAAACCCGCCGTCAGCAGCGGCGGTGCGGCAACAGCTGTCAGCGTCAGAAAGTCCCGACGAGAGAGTTCAGCCGGTGGTCCAGCGGCAGCGGCAACAGAACCAGCAGCCGGCCCGGGGGGCCCCATCGCCGCCGGCTTCCGCCACGCGCGAAACGTGATCGCTGTCACCAGCCAGATCGCCAGCGAGGCCGGCAGGGCCGCGATGAACCACACGAACGTCCACGTCCGGGCCCACGTCGGCGGTGGGGCGGCATCCGCCAGCCGCTCAACCATGATCCACACAAAGACACTCAGGACCGAGAAAAAGAAAGCCCCCAGCGCCGCCCGCGTTGCAAGTCGCCGGCCCGCGGCAAGCGGCAGCCGCCCCACGGCACGGTGCGTCAGCACCCACCAGGCCACGGTCGCGCTCGGAACACTCAGAAAAATGAGCCAAAACACCATGCTGCGTGATCCGATCCTGTCTTGCCGCCACCGCGTCAGAGGATGTCTCGACCCGTTGCCGAGAGCCAACCGATGCCCGTGCGTGGCCAGATGCCTCCATCGCACCGATCCGGCACATCGGCAGAATCCGGGTACGACATCCGCCCCGCCCTTGTTCAGGGGAGTTGATCAGACCACGCGGCTACAACTTGACCTGGCTGTCCGGAGGTGCAGCACCTGTCGGGGACTCTCAACTTGGACCTTGCCCTAGCCGGGCGTACGAGTCGCCCCAAACTCACGCGCTCGTGCGGTCCAGCACCTTGTACATGTCCCGCTCGCCGCGGCCACGAAGCGGATAGTCCTTCCGCAGCGGGTGGGCCGGGTAGCTCTCCCAGGTCAGGATTCGACGAAGGTCCGGGTGACCGTCGAAACGGATCCCCACCATGTCAAACGCCTCGCGCTCCATCCACTCGGCCCCGGGCCACAGATCCGTGACCGTCGGCACGTGCAGCGCCGGATCGTCCACGATGCCCTCGGTCGGCAGCGAGGCGTCCATGAACACCTTGACGTAGAACCGCTCATCGCGGCTGTGGTTCATGAGGCAATAAATCAGCGCGAACCGGCCAATCGTCGGCGACGGGTAGTTCAGATAATCGGCGTAGGCGATGTCAACCAGGAAGTTGAAATCCGCCCGCGGGTCAGACTTCAGGAAAGCCAGCACGCCGTGCAGGTCCGCCTTCTCAACGATCAGCGTCGAGCAGCCGCGGAACTCCGTACCCTTGAACTTCTTACCCGGAAACTGGCCCTTGATCAGCTTGAAGGCGGGGTGATCAAGGGACGGTCCGGACGCGGTGGATTCGTTTGGGCTCATGGATTCGGATGATAGGTGCCCAGTCGGGTCCAGTCCCGCCCCGTGACCCCCTCCTTCGCCCCCTGCCAGCTTCCAGCCCAACAGCTTCCCCCGCTGCCGCCGCTCACCCACACCCTCCCCGCCCGCCCCACCGGCATAAACTCCGCCAGATCTACCCCCGCCGGCTTAGCTCAGCTGGTAGAGCAGCAGTTTTGTAAACTGCAGGTCACCGGTTCAAGTCCGGTCGCCGGCTTTCCTGCGTCTCTTGGCGTTCCGCCGCCCCGGCCTCACTTCGCCGCTGGCTTGGGTGCCTCGCCAGCCGACCCTGCGGCCGCCGGCTTGGCCAGCTTCGTCTCAGCAGCCTTCGGCGGCTCCGGCGGGGCAAAGCTCAGCTTGCCCTCACGGGTGTAGTTACTGGTAAAGCCCTTCTCCTTGCTGTCAGGAGCAAAGCTCACATCCACGGCCAGTTCGTCGGGCCCGACCAGGCGGTACACCACACTTGTCACCTGCTCGGCCTTGCCGGTGCCCACAAACTCGGCCCGGTTGCCCGCCGCACTCTTGAGCTTGAACACCGACAGCTCCGCCCGGTTGGCCGGAACCTCAAGCCCGCCGTGCAGGTGCCGCAGCTTCAGCGTGACGCCGTCGGCATCCGCGGTAATCATCGAGATCTCAACCAGCGCGGGCTTGCCGTCCCGCCGCACCTGCCGGAACAGCGCGAGCATCGCGTTGCCCATCGGGCTCGTCCAGTGCTCTTCATTGACACTCTTATTCGGGTTGACGCCAATCCATCGCCCCGTCATGAAGCCCAGAGGTGCCAGTGCCGGGCTCGGAGTGGCCGAGGCCGGTAGCACAAGTGCCTTGCTGGCAGCGCTCTCACCGCCGCCCGCGGCACCCTGCGTCCCGCTGCAACCGCTGGCAAGGCCCAGGCCGGCGATCAGTGCGAGCGAGGCGGCCTGACGAATCGATGTCGCTTTCATGTTCCGGTTCCTTCCAATCACGCGTGTTCCAGCAAACCGCCGGGCAACCCCGCGGCATTCCGCATCATTGTCCTCCTCCATCCGCGACGCAGCCGTTCCACCGCGATTTCTCGCCTTCAGTCGCCCGCCTACCCCCTTCTCCGGGCGGTTTCAACCCCTCAGGGCCACGCCCCAAACCTGCTAGACTTCCCCCCGAATGTTCAGCCAAGTTCTCTCGTCATCTTTTCTCCAGGCCGAGGCCGCCAAGGGCTACGACGCCGCCCAACTGGTCGTCGAGACCCACCGCCGCATCGTCGCCTGGCTCCACGCCGGCGTAACGCTGCCGCAGGTCGATAACCAGATCGCACGCATCCTCGACGACCTGGGTGCCAAATCGGCGTTCAAGGGCTACAAGCCGTTCCGCGAGAAGCCGCCGTTCCCCAGTCACGCCTGCCTCTCGGTCAACGACTGCGTCGTTCACGGCACCGCCGCGTATCTCGACCGCCCGCTCAAGGCCGGCGATCTCCTGAAAATTGACATCGGTGCCAAGTACCATGGCTTCATCGGCGATGTCGGCTGGACCTACTCCATCGGCGAGCCCACACCCCAGGTCCGCCGCCTCATGGATGTGAGCAAAGAATCCCTCCGCCGTGGCATCGCCAAGCTGCAGCCCGGCCTCAAGCTCGAGGAGTTCGCCAAGGCCGTCCAGGGCCACGTCGAGATTGAAAACCGCCTCCACCTCGTCCGCGGCCTCGGCGGCCACGGCTACGGCCGCGAACTCCACGATGGTCCCTTCGTCTCCAACACCGTCTCCGAGCCCGGCAACGAGTGGGCCGACGGCAAGACCAAGTGCAAGCCCGGCATGTTCCTGGCCGTTGAGCCCATGGTCGCCATCGGCACGGGGCACACCAAGCCCGATGGCCGCGGCTGGCCCGTCTTCAGTGCCGATGGCTCCATGACCGCCCACCACGAGCACGATGTGCTCATCACCGACAACGGCAACCGTGTGCTGTCCGAGGGCATGGACGAGCTCCCCGACGTCATTACCCGCGTGTAAGCAAGACTGCATGATGTACGCCAGCTCTTCATCCTTTGTCTCGCACGCCTTCGCTGGCTCCCAGCCACCGTCCATGCACGGCAGTCTGCTGCCGGATGATCCTGCCGCCATTCTCTCCCGCGCCGGGGCCACAGGCCCCATCGTTGTCTGGTCGGGTACCTTGGCCGACGAGCCCTTCGGCATCGACCCTCGCACCTGGCTGCCCCCCGCCCGCCAGCGAGCCCGCGAGAACTGTGCCGAACTCTGCCGCTTGGCCGCGATGCAAGGCCGCCCCGTCTGGCTCCGCCCGCACGCTCGCCATGCCGTCGGCGATCTGGCCATCACCGCCAACTGGTGCATCACACCTCCGGGCGAGAACTTCCGCATCCTGCTGGACCCCGCCTCCCTGCTGACCGAGCAGATGCTCCCGTTCGCCTCTGATCACCTCACCCGAATCTTCCTTGCCGCCGCAGGCAACTTTCTTGCCCCGCGCCTCGGCGGCATCGTGCTGGCCAATCTCCTCCGCGCCGGTTCCGCCCCGGCCCACAGCACCCTGGCAATCGACGATGGCCAGCCACTAATCCTCACCGCACCATCTGACCCCTCCGGCCTGCTGCCCGCCGACCTGCTTGCCTCCCTCCTGGCATCCCTACCCGGCCCGTCGTCGCTCCCGCGATTTGTGGTCACCTGATCCTGCCGCCCCGCTCCGGCCTGCCAAGACTTGGCCCTATGGAGCGTCACGTCGTTATCGTTGGTGCGGGCCTGGCCGGCTCGCTGCTCGCCGTCTTTCTGGCTCGCCAGGGCTTCCGCGTCAGCGTCTACGAGCGCCGTGCCGATCCGCGTCAAAAGGGCTACGCCGGCGGCCGCTCAATCAATCTGGCCCTCTCCATCCGCGGCATCGACGCTCTGCGGGCGGCTGGCCTGGCCGAACGCATCATGACCACCGAGGCCATCCCCATGCGTGGCCGCATGATCCACCCGCCGGCCCCAGGCACCGGCCTGGTCTTCCAGCCCTACTCCAGCAATCCTGACGACGCGATTAACTCCGTCTCCCGCGGCGGCCTGAATCTCGCCCTCATCCACGCGGCCGCCGAACTGCCCAACGTGACGATGTTCTTCGACCATCCCTGTCTGGATGCCGAGCTCGAGGCCCCCGCCGCACTCTTTTCCCGGCCCGACGGCTCAACCGTTCGCGTCGCCGCGGACCTCGTCGTCGCCACCGACGGCGCTTACTCGGCCGTCCGCCAGCGCATGCTCAAGAACGACCGCTTCGAGTACAGCCAGACCTACCTCAAGCACGGCTACAAGGAACTCCACATCCCCGCAGCCGCGGAGCTCGGCCTCAGCACCACCGCCCACGATGGCTTCGCCCTGGCCCCCCACGCACTGCACATCTGGCCCCGCGGCAGCGCGATGATGATCGCCCTGCCCAACCGCGACAAGAGCTTCACCTGCACACTCTTCTGGCCCCTCCGCGATGAATCCGCCGACGGCCATGGCCTTGAGAACCTCGGCACCGATGAGCAGGTTGCCTCCTTCTTCGCCCGTCACTACCCCGACGCCGCGAAGATGATGCCCACCCTCACCGCCGACTACCGAGCCAATACCAACGGGTCACTGGTCACCGTCCGCTGCTGGCCATGGCAGATGCAAGGCAAGGCCTGTCTCATGGGCGATGCCGCCCACGCGATCGTCCCGTTCTACGGCCAGGGCATGAACTGCGCCTTTGAGGACTGCAAGGCCCTGTCCACCTGCCTGGCCGAGGCTGGCGGCCCCGAGGCCGATGCTGCCTCCCTGGCCTCTGCGCTGGACCGCTACCAGCACCTCCGCAAGCCCAACGCCGATGCCATCGCCGATATGGCCCTGGACAACTTCATCGAGATGCGTGACAAGGTCGGTCGCCCCGCCTTCCTCCACAAGAAGCGCATCGAGCAACTGCTCCACAAGCACTTCCCCGACCGCTGCCAGCCCCAGTACAACCTCGTCAGCTTCTCCACCACGCCTTACGCCCAGGCCAAGTCCCGCGGTGCCGCACTTGATGCCATCTGCGAGGCCGTCGTCGCCCAGCTCCCGCTGGAGCACGCCCGCACGCTCGAACCCGCCGACTTCGACCAGCGGGTCCTCAACATCGTCCGCCCCCTGCTCGGGCTCGGGCAGGCCGACCAGACCGCCGACCAGCCCCCCTCCCGCCTGATCGACATTTCCCCGGCCATCAACAACTCCACCAACGTCTGGCCCGGTGACACCCCCTTCCATCGCAATGTCCTCATGGACATGGCCAAGGGCGACCACATCACCCTCAGCTCCATCACCACCACGGTCCACCTCGGTGCCCACGCCGACGGCTTCAACCACTACGGCCACCCCGCACCCGGCGTCGGCCAGCTCGGCCTGCACCACTTCATCGGCAAGGCCCGCGTCCTGGAAATCAACATCGCCCGCGGCGGGCGCATCCGTCCCGGCAACGTCGCCGGGGGCAAGGCCGCGCTCGATGCCATCGGCACCGCCTCGGAGCGAATCGTCCTCCTCCGCACCAACACCTTCGCCGGATTCGACCGCTGGAACAACGACTTCGCCGCCCTGTCAGTTGAGTTCGTCGACGCTCTCGCCGCCCGCGGCGTCGTCACCATCGGCATCGATACCCCCAGCGTCGACCTGCAGGACAGCAAGACCATGGAGGCCCACCGGGCCATCCTGCGACACAACATCGCCATCCTCGAGGGCCTCGACCTCTCCCATGTCGCCCCCGGCCTGTACACCCTCATGGCCGCCCCCATCCGCCTGACCGAGGCCGACGGCAGCCCCGTCCGCGCCGTGCTGATGCCCGAATAACCCGGCCCCCATTCTGTCCCGGACGCTTTCCCGCCTCGCCGGGACTCCCCCGGCTTGCTAAACTGCCCCCGCGTGTCCGCAATCGCCGCCAACGTGACCTCCGCCGCCGCCGACCCCTCCGGTGCAGCACCGATCAGCGCACCCGCCGCGGGCTCCGGTTCCGGCGGCACCCCCGGCCCCACGCTGCCCCCGCCACCACCAAAGCAAAAGCGTTCCCTCATGGACACGCTTGAGCACCACATCTCCAAGCTCACCAGCCGCTCCGTCTTCTGGCACCGCATCGGCTCGCTCATCTGGCTGCCCTACGCCTTCCGCAGCGGCATCAAGATGAAGCAGGTCGATGCCAAGAGCTTCTCGGCCGTCCTGCCCTTCCGCCGCTTCAACCGCAACTGGTATGACGCCATGGCCGGCGCTGCCCTGCTGGCCAACAGCGAGATCGCCGGCGGCACCTACATCTACGGCAAGTGCGGCGGCGACTACACCGTCGTCTGCAAGGACCTCCGCTACCGCTTCCTTCGCCCCTGCATGGGCCCCGCCATCTACCGCATCAATCCCAAGGAGGACCTCGACGCCCTCCTGGCCACCGGCCGCGAGTTCAACATCAACATCGAACTCGACGTCTTCCAGCAACTGCCCACCAAGGGCCTCGGCCGCGAAGTCAAAGTCGGCCGCTGCGAGGCCACCTTCCACGTGACGCCCAAGTCGCTCCACCGCATCCGGGCCGAACGTCGCGCCGGCAAGTGATCGCCGTTCACCTCTCCCACTCTCTCCCGCAATGCTGACAACCTCCGGCACCGCTGTCGCTCCCGCCTCCTCCCCCAGCGGAGCCCGGTGGCCCGGATGGTCCATGTACCTCGCCATCAGTTGGACCTGGTGCATCGGGATGTTCCTGCCGGTACTGCTACTCCGTGACTTTGGCTGGGGCGGCTACCTGGCCTTCTTGCTGCCCAACTGCATCGGCGCCGCCCTCATGGGCCAGGTGCTCACCCCCCAGTCCAGCCGCGACTTGCTGGAGCGTCACCGCACCGCGGTCATCATCTTCTCGCTGGTCACATCCGCCTTCCAGGCCTTCTTCATCAGTTGGCTGCTCGGCGTCTCCTTCGGTGTCGAGGTTGGTGCCATCGCCGCCGCCGGACTCGGCCTCAGCGGCATCTTCGTGCCCGCACTGGTCCGGGCCAGCCGCGACCGCGCCATCGCGCTGTGCACGGTGGTCTTCTTCGCATCCCTGGCGCTGGTCGGCTACGCACTCACCTTCCCGGCCCAGAGTCTGCTCGACAACACCACACCGGTCCCCCGCTTTTCACAGGATCTCCTCTGGCTCACCCCCGTCTGCGTGTTCGGCTTCGCCCTCTGCCCCTATCTGGACTCCACGTTCCACCACGCACTGGTCCAGTCGGCCCCCCGGCAGCGGGCCACTTTCCGCCTTGGCTTCCTGGGCTTCTTCGCTGTCATGGTGCTGCTGACCCCGCTCTACGCCCACTGGCTTTACACCTCCCAGTTGGCAAGCACCATCCAGATCTGGCCCATCGCCTTGCACCTGCTGCTGCAGACCACGCTGACCATCTGGCTCCACCACAGTTCGCTTGCCAGCGATGCCGAAGCCGCCAGGCCGGACGCCACAACAACCGCTGCAGCCGCCACACCCGCCTTCACGCCCACTCAGTTCCGCTCAGCCCTTGCCGTTGTCGCCGGTGCCGCCGTCGGTGCCGGCTCCATCTTCCTGCCAGAGCACGCCGGCCTCATCGGTCCGGAGATTGCCTACCGCTCCTTCCTGGTCTTCTACGGCCTGGTCTTCCCCACTTACGTCTGGATCTGCATCATCCCCTTCCGCGGCAGCAGCGGCGCCACCGGCACCCGGCTGGTGATCACCCTCGCAGCCATCGCCCTGGCCCTGCCCTTCTTCTGGCTGGGCTTCATCGAGCGGCAGACCTGGTGGCTTTCTATCGGCCTGGGCATCGTTGGCCTGGCCAAGGTCATCGCCCACGGACGCCGCCCGGCATCCGCGTAAGCCCACACACCAGACGCTTTAGAACTCCACCCGCTCGCCCTTGATCGGCCGCAACACTTCAACGCCGTAGGCCTCGGTCAGCTTCCCGCTCAGCTCCGTCCGGGCAGCATCCTCACCGTGGTTCAGCACCACCCGCGGCGGCGTGGGCATCATCGCCCCGACAAAGTCCATCAGGTCCTTGCGGTCCGCATGGCCGGAGAACCCGCTCATCTTCTCGATCCGGGCGTTGACTTCGACCTCCGCATCACCCAGCCGCACCAGCTTGGCCCCATTGGCCATCGCGTGCGCCGGTGAGCCCGCCGGGCTGTAGCCGATCAGCAGCACGCGGCAGTCCTCCCGCCACAAACCGTGAATCAGGTGGTGCACAATCGGCCCGCCGTGACAGAATCCCGCCCCGGCGATGATGATGCCCCCGCCCCGCAGCCGGTTGAGCTTCTTGCTGTCGTCGCGTCCGTTTACATAACACAGTTCATCAAAGTGCAGCGGCGAATCGCCGTTCCGCACCCGGTTGCCGATCGCCGGCTGCAGGCAGTCCGCGTGCCGCGTGTAGCACTCCGTCGACTTCATCGCCATCTTGCTGTCCAGATACACCGGCATTCCCAGCCGCCCTTCACGGCTCAGTTCGCCAAGCCGGTACAGCAGGTTCTGGGCCCGCCCCAGCGTGAAGGTGGGGATCAGCAGCCGCTCCCGCTTCTTGGCCGCATGGCGGATGATCGAGGCCAGCTTATCGAGCACATCCCGTGGCTTGGGATGTGCCTTGTTCCCGTACGTGCTCTCCATCACCAGCAGCTCAATCGGCGCGCCCCCGGCCGGCGGCCGCGCAATCGGCAGCAGCGCCTGCTGAGATGACCCCAGATCGCCGGAGAACAGCACCCGCCGCGCCGCCGCCCCCGTCCCCGCCGTGAGTTCCACCATCGCCGAGCCAATAACGTGCCCGGCATCAAGCATCCGCATCGCAAATCCGGGTGCGAACTCCACCTCTTGGCCGTACGCAAGCGGCTTGAGCATCTTGATCGTCGATGCGACATCACCGTTGCTGTACAGCGGCGGCATGGCAATCACCGGCGGCTCACTGTCCGCCACCGCCCAGCCCGCCGGCGACCGCAGGTTGTGCACCTGGGCCTCCTGAAACCGGATGTGCTGCACGCTCACCGAGCCATACATCACCGGCTCGAGCAGTTCGCACGTCGCCTTCGTCGCGTAGATCGGTCCCGTAAAGCCCTCACGCACCGCCAGCGCCAGCCGCCCGCAGTGGTCAATGTGAGCGTGCGTCACCACAATCGCGTCAATCGACTTGCAGTCAAACGGCAGCGGATCCTGATTCCGCAGCTCATCTGCAGGAGTTCCTTGGATCAGGCCGCAGTCAATCAGCACCCGCCGGCCCGCAAACTCAACAACCGCGCACGATCCCGTCACCTCGCCGGCGGCACCATGAAACGTCACACTGGCAGTCTGTTGTGTTCTCGGCAACGTAAGCAGTCCATGCAGCCGGCTCCACCCGTTGCCCAGTGTGGTCGTCCACTCGACCAGTCGTCACAGGCAGCCCCGCTTCCGGAAGCCGCGGCGACGAGTCTACGCCGCCGGTTCTTCGCATGGTTTCAAAATCAGCCCCGCCCGCCCGTGCTAACGCACCTTCGGCACGCGGCAGGTCCCACCCTCGCAGGCGTCGTGCCGCCCCGGCAGCCGCAGCCGGATCCACGCAAACACCACGTACAGCCGGTCCGTCACCCACCGCGCCCCCGGCAGCGCCGTCCAGTTGACCATCCAGCCGCGTCCCACCGCTCCGTACGCCTGCCGGAACACCTCAACGCCTGTGATCACTTTTCCGTCAGGCATCACGCCGTGGATGCTTCCCATCACCTCGTCCATCGTCTTGCCAAACCGCGACGGGTCAAACTCCGGCTTGGCGATGTCCACAATCGCCAGCAACCCGCGCCCGCCATCCAGCTTCGCCATGTACCGCGACTCTCGCACGCACAGCGGACACGCCCCATCGATCAGAATCGTAAAGCGGGGCTGTGCAGCAACCCCATGTCCGACGCCGCCCGCTGCGGTTCGCTCAACACCAGAATTTGTCGCGGCAAAGGTGCTCATGCTGCTAGTCCTTCGGGCGTGAACCCGCACTTGGATGCTCCCCGACGCCCCACAGCGTCCCGGAGGCCGGCTCCTGCTTCAGTATCGCCACTTTCCGGGCGGTTCGCGCGAGCCGATCACCCGCCCGAGCCCCGTCAGCACGCCGTCCCGGGTTATCCGCCAGCCAGGTCCCGCACAAACGCCCCAACATCCCGGCCCTGCTCCAGGCACTTGATGACCGCCGAGCCCACAATCACCCCGTCACAGTGCCCCGCCAACCGCTGAACCTGCTCGCGCGAGCTGATCCCAAACCCCGCGCACACCGGCGTCTTGCCTGCCGCCGCCTTCAGCCGCCGCAGATACCCCGTCAGCTTCTCATCCGGTCCCGCGGCATTCCCGCCGCCGCCCGTGACTCCCAGCGTCGCCACGGCGTACACAAAGCCATCACTCGCCTGGCACAACTCAACCGCCCGGTCCTCCGGCGTCACCGGCGAGACCAGTTGCACCAGTCCGGTGCCCCCCTCCGCCAACACCGCCCGGACCTGCCGCCCCTCCTCCAAGGGCAGGTCAGGGATGATCAGCGCTGCCACGTTCGCCCCGGCACACCGCTGCGCCAGCGTCGGCAGCCCCATCGATAGGAACGGATTGAGATACCCCATCAGCACGATCGGCGGAAGCAGGCCGCGCTGGGCGGCCGTAAGCCCTCCCAACTGGCTCAGGATCCAATCCAGCGTCACCCCATTGGCAATCGCCACGCGGCTGCTCTCCTGAATCGTCACGCCGTCAGCCATCGGGTCGGAGAACGGCACACCGACTTCAATCGCCGCCACGTGCGGAGCCATGGCCATCAGCGTCGCGATAAACCCTTCCCGCGTCGGATAGCCGGCCGTCACGAACGACACGATCGCGCTACGCCCCGGCCCAGCCGCGGCACGCTGCCGGATCGACTCACTGAGTGCTTCCCAACGATTTGCATTCGCCATGACGCTTGACCTGCCTTGCATGAGACCAACCGCGAACAGAAGAACCAGACCCTCGCCGCACCGCCCACTCGTCAATCACATCGGCGAGGCCGCCTGCAGGATGGGCATGTCCTTGTCACCCCGCCCGCAGAAGCCCACCAGCACCGTCTTGCCCGCATTGCCCGGCTGCGAAGCCCACTTCTTCACCGCCGCCAGTGCGTGGCTTGGTTCCAGCGCAGGCAGGATGCCCTCGTGCCTGCAGCACTCATTGAGTGCCTCCAGTGCAGCATCATCCTTCGCCGTCACATAGCTCACCCGCCCGATCGAGTGCAGGAACGCGTGCTCCGGCCCCACACCGGGATAGTCCAGGCCGGCCGAGACCGAGTGCGAATCACTGACCTGTCCCGCATCATCCTGCAACAGGTACGAGTAGCACCCGTGCAGCACGCCCGGCCGTCCGTGCGTCATCGTCGCGGAGTGCTCGCCCGTCTTGTCACCGTGCCCGCCCGCCTCAACACCGTAGATCTTCACGCTCGCATCACCCAGGAACCCATGGAACATACCGATGGCATTGGACCCGCCGCCCACGCACGCAAACACCGAATCCGGCAGGCCGCCAATCCGCTCCATCAGTTGGGCTCTGGCCTCCCGGCCGATCACGCTCTGAAACGTCCGCACAATCTGCGGGAACGGGTGCGGCCCCACCGCTGAACCAAGCAGGTAGTGCGTCCCCTCCGGATCGGCAACCCACGCCCGCAGAGCCTCATCAATCGCTGCCCGCAGCGTCGCATCACCGCTGGTCACCGGCACCACCGTGGCACCCAGCCGCTTCATCCGCTGCACGTTGGGAGCCTGCCGCTCCACATCGTGCGCCCCCATGTACACCGTGCACGGGAAGCCCACCCGCGCACACGCCGCAGCACTGGCCACACCGTGCTGCCCCGCGCCCGTCTCGGCGATGATCCGCTTGATGCCCAGCCGCCTGGCCAGCAACGCCTGTCCGAGCGCGTTGTTTATCTTGTGAGCACCGGTGTGCGCGAGATCCTCACGCTTGAAATACACCTTCACCCCCCACCGCTCGCTGAGCGATCGGGCAAACATGACCGGTGTCGGTCGGCCGATCCATTCCTTGGCGTGCGAATCAAACTCATCCCAGAAGCTGCGGTCAGCGAACGCCTCCTTCATCACCCGCTCCAGCCGCGTGATGTTCGCCACCAGCGTCTCGGGCACGAACCGCCCGCCGAACGGCCCGTACCGCCCTCGCGCATCGGGGTACGCCCCGCTGAGCAGCTTACCCAATTCCACCTCGGCCGAGGCAGACCCCGCGGCATGCGTCGTCGCAAACGGATCACTCACCGTCGTCACTGTGTTCATAGCAGTCCTCTTCACACATCCGGCAGCCCGGCAAAACGCCTCGATCAGCCCCGCATCCTTCACGCCCCGCGCCAGCTCCACCCCGCTGGAAACATCCACGCCTGCCGCCCCGGTGCGTTGCAGCGCGTCCCTTACGTTTCCGGCGGTCAGTCCTCCGGCCACGACAACCCGACCCGGCATCGAACCGGCCACCGCTGCGATGACACCATGGTCTGCCAGCTCGCCAGCGCCGCTGACCGCCCCCTCCACCAGCACCAGCCCGCTCGCCCGCACCACCGCGGCAACGTCAGGGTTCACCGTCCCGTTTGCCTGCACGCTCCCGCCCGCCCCCGTCCGGAGCACCGGCACCACCGCCGCCAGGAACCGACCATCGGCCGCCAACGCGGCCCGAACCGCCCCGGCAACCTCTACATCGCATTGCACGTGCGTCAGCGAAGCACGCTCAAGCACCGCCAGCACCTCGCCGGGAGCCGGCCGCTTAAACACCCCGATACGCGCAACGCCCGACAGCACGCCCGCACACAGCGCCGCGGCCTCCGCCGCCGTGACCCGCCGAACCGATTCGGCAAACACAAAGCCCACAGCATCAGCCCCATGCTCAACCGCCGCGGCAACATCTTCAGCCGTCCGCAGCCCGCAGATCTTCACCCACGGCCTGCCCGCACCCGCCAGCCGCCCGACTTCATCCGCCCCCGCCCGTGCCATCTCGCGGCACAGTGCCCCCGCATCCGCCGCCCGCATCAGCGCTGTGCCCACCAGTGCCGCGGAGTATCCCATCGCGGCATACCGCCGCACATCCGCCGCTGAGTTGATACCACTCTCCGCCACACACCGCACGCCAGCCGGAAGCCGAGAAGCCAGCGCTTCCAGCCGCCCCGCGTCCACCTTCAGCGTCGACAGGTCCCGCGTGTTCACGCCCACCCACAGCCACCCTGGCCGGCCGAAACGCTCCATTAGCCGCTCGCAGCGTGCCAGATCGTCCTCGTCAAAGGCCTCCACAATCACCGTCATCCCACACCGCTCCGCCGCGCGGCACATCTCCGCCAGCGTGGCATCCTCGAGCATCCGCACGATCAGCAGCACCGCGCTCGCCCCCGCAGCCCTCGCCTCCAGCACCTGATACACATCAACCAGAAAGTCCTTGCGCATGACCGGCACACCGGCGCTCGCACCCATCGCATCAGCCGCCACCGCCACGTGGGACCGCTCCCCGCCAAACCGGCTCGGCTCGCTCAGCACGCTGATCAAGCCCGCACCCGCGCTGCCGTACACGCTCGCCTGCGCGACCACCTGCCGTATCGCCTCAGGCGACCCCGGCACGGCGGCAACCCGTCCGAGAAGCCCTTCACTCGGGCTGGCCAGCTTCACCTCAGCAATCAGCACAAACCCGCCCGCCGGAATCTCCCGGGCCCTGCCCAGCGTCAAAGCACGCCGCTCCATCTCCGCCAGCGGCACCGCCGCGCGTGCTCGTTCCGCCCGCTGCCGACTCAGCGCGGCCATCTCGGCAAGGAAGTCACCCATGGCACGCCCCCCCGCCATCGCCAGTCGCCACCCGCGCCGCCGCGGCACGGGCCAGCATCCACTGCTCCTCCATCGCCGCCATGGTTCGCGCTGTGGCCCCGCCGCGGATCGCCACGCGGGCACACTCCACCGCCTCACCCAGCGTGTTGCACGCCCCGGCAACCTCAAGCGCCAGCGCCGCATTCAACGTCACAGCATCAAGCATGGCCTCCGTCGGTCCGCCCGCCTCTCCGTGCGTTGCCCGCTCGGCCATCATCGCCCGCAGCAGCCGGGCATTGGTCTTCGCATCCCCGCCCTTGAGCTCACCCAGTTCGCACCGCCGCATGCCAAAGTCGGCCGGATCAACCGTTCGCGTCTGCACCTGCCCTTCCCGCACATCCTGCACCGTAAACGGCCCCAGCGGTGTCGCCTCATCCAGCCCTCCACTGCCGTGCACCACGCAGCACCGCCGCATTGTCTGCGGGTCCCGCTGCCGCAACGCCTCGGCCATCAGTGTCGCCACCTCAGCCGAGTACGCACCAAATACCCCAAACGGCGGCCGCGCCGGATTGGTCAGCGGCCCCAGCACGTTGAACACCGTCACCACGCCGACCTGCGCCAACTCCCGCCGCACCGCGCCAAGCTCCGCCGTCGCCTGGTGATACGCCGGCGCGAACAGGAAGCACATCCCGCTCCGCTCCAGCAGTGTCACCTGGTCGCTCTCACTTGCCGGCACGGGCATGCCCATCGCCGCCAGCACATCAGCACTGCCCGCCTGGCTGCTCACCGCCCGGTTGCCGTGCTTGATCACCGGCACACCGCACGCCGCAGTCACCATCGCCGCACACGTCGAGATATTTACCGTCCCGGCGGCATCACCCCCGGTTCCCACAATGTCCACCGCCCGGCTCGCCAGTTCGCTGTCCGCCACCTTCGGCCGCACCGCCCGGGCCAGCAATCCCTCGGCCAGCCCCGCGACAAACGCCGCACTCGGCTTCCTGGCCGCCAGCAGCGTCAGCAGCGCGGCCGCCTGAGCCCGGCTTGCCGTCAGGGGAGCAAGGTGCGTCAGCATCGCCTCGGCGTGCTCACGCGTCAGCCCGCCCGCATCGGCGTTCATCATGGCCCGGACCAGGTCCCTCACGGCACACTCCCCGCCGCGGCAACAACCAGTTCCTTTGCCTCCCCGCGCTTGCCGGCCAGAAAGTTCCGCAGCATCTCCGGCCCCTGCGGCGTCAGCACGCTCTCAGGGTGAAACTGCACACCCTCAACCGGCAGTGTCTTGTGCCGGATGCCCATGATCTCACCTTGGTCAGTCTGCGACGTGATCACAAAGTCCGCCGGCATGTCCTGCCGGCTCACCGCCAGCGAGTGATACCGCCCGCACGCCACCGGGCTCGGCAGCCCGCTGAACACCCCTGCACCATCATGAAACACCATCGACGGCTTGCCGTGCATCAGCCGCGGAGCCCGCGTGACCTTGCCCCCAAACACCTCCGCCATCGCCTGATGCCCCAGGCACACCCCGAGCACAGGCAGCTTGCCGGCAAAGTGGCGGATCATCGCCATGCTCTGCCCCGCCTCCGCCGGGCACCCAGGCCCCGGCGAAATGACCACATGCGAGAACCCCATCCGCTCCGCTTCCGCCGGTGTCAGTTCATCGTTCCGGAACACCGCCACATCCGCGCCCAGCACGGCAAACGCCTGCACCAGGTTGTACGTGAAGCTGTCGTAGTTGTCGATCATCAAGACCCGCGGCATCGTTCGCTCCAGAATCCTCTTGCCACCGACTCATCCACACCGTCCATCATCATGCCCAGCGTAGTTCCACTCGCCGGCCATCCCGCCCTCTCACAAAGTGCACACTCACCCAATCCCCTCCGCCGCCAGATCCATCGCCCGCTCCAGCGCACCAACCTTCGAGCGGATCTCCTCGTACTCCGCCTCCGCGGTCGACGCCTCGACAATCCCCGCTCCGGCCTGATACGCGTATCGGCCATCGCGGAACTCGATCGTCCGGATCGCAATGGCCATGTCCAGATCGCCCGTCACGCTCAAGTAGCCGACGGTTCCGGCGTAGAACCCGCGTCCGACCGGCTCGTTCTGCTCGATGATCTCCATCGCCTTGACCTTCGGCGCCCCCACCACCGTTCCCGCCGGAAACGTCGCCGCCAGCAGGTCCAGCGCATCCTTGCCCGGCTTCAGCCGCCCCTGCACGCCGCTGACGATGTGCATCACATGGCTGTACCGCTCGATCGACCGGTACGGGCCCACCGCCACCGTGCCGGCCTCCGCCACGCGGCCCAGGTCATTGCGCGCCAGGTCCACGAGCATCACGTGCTCCGCCGCCTCCTTGGCATCGGCGAGCAGTTCGGTCTCCAATGCCACATCCAGTTGCTCCGTCGCGCCCCGCTTGCGCGTTCCCGCGATCGGCCGCAGCGAGGCCACACCGTTCTCCAGCTTCACCAGTGCCTCGGGCGATGATCCCACCAGCGTCTGGCCGGGCAGTTCCAGCAGATACATGTACGGCGAGGGATTCGTCAGCCGCAACGCCCGGTACACCTCAAACGGCTCAGTGCGGCACTGCCCGCTAAACCGCACCGACAGCACCAGCTGGAACACGTCGCCCTTGGCAATGTGCTCCTTGACCATCCCGAACCGCTCCGTAAAGACCTCACGGCTCATGCTCGCCCGCGGCGGCTCGTGCCCCGTCCGCAGGCTCGCCGGGCCCACCGCCCCCCGCAGCGCACCAATGATCTCCCGCCGCAGGCTCTGCCGCTCCCACTCCGCCCCGCTATGCAGCAGCGCGGCCCGCCGCGACGAGTGATCAAACACCAGCACACTCCGCGGGCTCACCAGGTTCAGTTCCGGCGCATCGGCCTCCCGGACCGCCAGCCGCGGCAGCCGCTCCACCCGGCGCACAAAGTCGTACCCGATCGACCCCACCAGCCCGCCCTGAAACGGCAGTTTCAGCCCCTCAGTCCCGCCCGCCGCCATTCTTGGGCATGCGGCCAGTTCCTGCCGCAGCACGGCCAACAGCTCCGCCCCGGTACCGGCCGGCCTTGCCTTCCCGTCCACCTCCAGCAAGTCCCCCACCAGCCGAACCGTCTTGGTCACGCCCAGCCCGATGAACGAGTACCGGCCCAGCGTGGTCCCGTGCTCCACGCTCTCCAGCAGGAACACCGGCTCAAACGCCGCCAGTTTGCGATACGCCGAAACCGGAGTATCCAGGTCCGCCGCGATGTCAAAGGGGGCATGCATAGTGGAAGTTACCGAGGGAATCCCAAACCAGCCAGCACAAGGAAAGGCACCAAACGTCCGATACGAACCAAAAGCAAACAGACCGCCGGAGAAGGATCTCTCGGGCGGTCGTCATCGTCTGACGAACATGTCGGCTGAAGCTACACGGAACGCACCGGCAGCCGACCACCCAAGAGGGAGCCGCGCCACCAACGCCAACCGGATGTAACGATGTGCGTCAACACGTCCGTATTGTGCATTGCCGGTCCAGAAAGTCAAGCAATCCTGCCCGCGCCCCCGAACGGACGATAACCCATCAGCCTCCGGCGTCACCCCGCTTTCAGCCCGCCGCTGCAACGCCCGTCAACATAGAGGTGTACAACTCCCTGTCAAGACTGCCCCTGCCCCTTGGCCCAAACCCGATTCTCTCCCATGCCGACGCTCCCCGCCGCCTCGCGTCTGTCTGCCGGCTCCGCATTGCTTATCGCACTTGCAGCCGGTGTTGCTGCACGCGCCCAGCCGCCAGCGCCCGCCGCGGCGGCTCCAGCAGTTGAGGCCGAGCCCGCGGCCGTCCGGCCAACCTCCATCGGCGGCGAACCCTTCTTCTCCGAGTCCACCGTCGCTGAACTGATGTCCACACGCGTGGTGCCCTTCCGCCTGGCCGCTCCGGCAGAGAAGGACACCAACGTCGCCTTCACCAGTTCCGACACCGGCGTCATCTCGATCATCGATCAGGGACAGGTCCTCGCCGGGGAGGCCATCGGCTTCGTCCGCATCCGCGCCACCAAGCTCGGATCAGCCAAACTCTCCTTCGCCCGCGGCAGCATCAGCATCGATGTCATCCCCGCCCGATCTGAGATCCGCGAACTTCTGGGCACGCCCGAGATCATCTCCCCGGCCGGCGGCGCCTTCACCTGGGGCGGCTTCTCCGTGGCCGTCCAGTGGATGAATCCGCCCCGGGAGAGCTTCGAAACCTGCACACTCCGCCTCACCGACGGCCGCGAACTCCGCCCCACCGAGGAACACGGCTCTCAGGAAGGGCCCAACCGCATTGCCTCGTTCAGCATCCCGCGGCAGGAGAAGCCGGGAATCATCGAGATGACGCCCGTCGTCACCGATCGCGCCGGCAATCGCCGCATCGGTCGCCCGATCGCCGTTCGCATCATCGATCCCGACCGCTCCGATGTCATGGTCTTCGAGGCCGAAGAGTGGGCCAACGCGCCCCGGCCCGATCGCTGGCGCCGCGGCAAGGCCCCCATCGTCAAGGATGACAAAACCTCCGGCGGCGCGTACGTCAACCACGGCAGCGCCGACCCCGCCGTCAGCATCAACTTCGAGGTTCCCAAGGAGTTCGAGAACGACTACTGGCAGATGGTGGTCGTCGCCGCCGGCGACATCGGCGGCGAAGCCCTTCCCTCCATCGGCTTCTATCTCGACGAGCGCAATCAGCCCATCACTCAGGCATCGATCGCGGCCACCGCATGGCACCGCGTCCCCATCGGCGTCCCGGTGCAACTGGGCGCTGGCCGCGCCCTGATCACCCCCCACTACGACAACGACTTCGCCTCCGGCAAGTCCGATCGAAACCTCCGACTCGACCGCATCGAGATGTACCGGATCCCGTCCGGATCATCCTCCATCCGCGGCACGACCGCCCGGGCCGCCGCCGGCTCCAGCTCGGATTCCATGATGGGTTCGGGCGATGCCATGGCTGCCGCCCCGGCGATGGCATCCGCTGGCGCCTCTCCCATGATGGGCGGCGGCGACGCGATGATGGGCGGCCAGACAGCTACAGCATCCCGCTCGGTCACGAACCCGTCATACTTCTTCCAGCCCATCGATCACGATGGTCTCGACAGCCGCGACACGCGACTTGGCTGGCGCACCGTCGTTGACGGCCTCTCCACTCCAGGCCTGCTCGAAGTCACCGGCCGCATCAGCCAGCCCGGCGGCGACAACGCACTCGTTCCGGTCGTCAGCCTCATCGTCAACGGCACCACCGTTTCAACCCAGCACAGCGTCAGCCCCCGCTTCTGGGTTATGCCCGCATGGCTGACGGCCAAGACCAGCACGCTTGAGATGAAAGCCGTCTGGTCCGACGGCCGCTCCGCCACCGCGCCGGTGCAGCGCATCACATCTCTGGCCGCGGCCGAGACTCCCGCCTCGATCGCCGGCGGGATCTACAAACGCTGGACGCTGCACGACCCGGCATGGAGCGGAGCCGTCCGCAGCGCAGTCAAGCCCAAGAGCGACCTGCGCGAAACCCGCCAGGCCATCATGACCGGCGAGGCCCCCGTCTTCGTGAGCGTTGACGAGTCCCTCAAGGGCCGCATCCGCGTCCAGCTTGAAGGCCGGGCCGTTGGCCCGAAGCAGCCAACCGAAGTCACCGCGCTGCTCCGCACCGCATCTGGTGATACCCCGATCGGCACGATTAAAGTCGGCAGCTACGACGGCACCTTCGACTTCGGCCCCATCGACCTTCCCGGCGGCGAGCAGTCCATCGTGCTGACCACGCCCGTGGTCAAGAACAAGGAAGGCAACGCCGAGAGCCGCTTCCGCCTCGATGCCCTGCTGGCCATCGGTGAGCCCCCCGCCAATGCCGACACAAACCCGCAGGCCGAGATCGCCCGTGTCCCCTCCGAGCCCGTCTATCTGGCTGATGCCGTCGTCGTCCGCCCATGGAACGCCCGCGGCATTCGCCGCATCGACCTGCTCCTAAACGGCAGCCCCACCGGCATCAGCATCGATACCTGGGGCGAGCCTGGCCCCTTCGTCCTGCCCCTGATCACGCGAACCCTTCCACCCGGCCGCCACACCGTCGCCGCCCGGATCCACGATGGCGCCTGGCAGACCTTCGACGGCCCCGCCGCCACCTTCGAAGTCACCGCCTCAGCCCCGAAGCAGATGACCGCCTTCCAGCGGGCCAACTGGCTGCTGGCACGGGCCTCCTTCGGTGCCGACCGCCACGAACTGGCCGCCCTTCTGCTCCAGGGCGAGCACGCCTTCCTGACCTCCCGACTTGCTGCCGATGAAGCCGAGCGGCAGGTCGCAACCTCCGCCGCGGCAACCACCTACCCGCGCCGCCGTGAAGAAGACAGCGTCATCAACCGCGGCCTGCTCGGCACGCTGCTGGCCCGCAACGGAATCCGCGAGCGCTACACCCACTTCGTCTCCAACCACTTCACAACCTGGGTCCGCAAGGTCGAAGGCGACCGCAAGTGGGATGAGTACCAGCGCTTCCTCGCCTTGGAAGCCGCCCCCTTCCCGGATCTGCTGACCGCCTCGAGCACCAGCGCCACCATGCTGCTGTACCTCGACCAGATCAACAGCTTCGCAAAAAAGCTCAACGAGAACTACGCCCGCGAACTGCTCGAACTTCACACCGTCGGCGTGCACGCCGGATATCAGCAGTCCGACGTCACCGCTCTGGCTCGCCTGCTCACCGGCTGGTCCGCCGCCCGCATCACCTCCGCCGGCTCCCCCGGCCCTGGCGAGGTCCGCAACTACGAGTTCCGCTACGACCCCCTGCTCAATGATGAATCCGAACAGCGGATCTTCGGCATCCGCATCGAGAAGGCCTCCCAGGGCGAGAACCGCTTCGACCGCGTGCGTCATGTCCTTGAGGTGCTCGCCGCACACCCCGAAACCGCCCGCTTCTACTGCCGCAAACTGGCCGAGCACTACGTCTCACTCCCGGCTCCCGATGATCTGATCGGCGACCTGGTCAGCGTCTACCACCGCACCGGCGGCGACAGCCGTGCGCTGCTGATGATGCTGTTCACGCATCCCCGGTTCTACGACGCCCCGCCGCGCCTCACCCACCCGCTGCAGTACGCCATGCGGATGTTCCGTGCCACCGGCCGCGTGGACTCATCGTCCATCGGCGGCTATCTCCGCCGCTCCCGCGCCGGCCTCTTTGACTGCGCCACGCCCGACGGCCACCCCGAGGAAGATGCCGCCTACGCCGACACCAACGCGATGATCCAGCGCTGGAAGCTCTCCCGCGACCTGCACTACGGCTTCGCCGAGATCGTCCCACAGCCCATCCGCTGGGCCGGTGGCGAAATGTCCGCCGCTGAAAAGCAACTGGTCATCGACATCATGGCCGTCCGGCTCACCGGCCGGGTGCTCAGCGAGGATTCCAACGCCGTTGCCCTGGACATTCTCAACACCACCAAGGGCACCCGCGACGAACTCATCCGCGAACTCGGCTCGCTCATGGGCCAGTTGCCCGAACTCAACCTCCGCTGACCGCCGATCTTCACCCCGTCCTGACCATCCGGCCCCGTTACCCTTCCGCTCTCCACCCGCCACGCCTGCCAGTCGAACCACTCGGAGTCCCGCATGCAACTCTCCCGCCGCTTCTTCCTGCAGTCCACCGGTGCCCTGGGCGTCTATCTGGGCGTCTCACCGCTCCTGCAGTCCAGTTTCGCCGGGCTCATCCAGCCCGTCACCGTAACCAAGTCCAAGACGCTGGTTGTCATCTTCCTCCGCGGCGGAGCAGACGGCCTGAACATCGTCGTGCCCTACGGCGAGGAGGAGTACTACAAGCTCCGTCCCGGCATCGCCATCGCCCGCCCCACCGATACCAAAGCCGAGCAGAAGGCCATCGACCTCGACGGCTTCTTCGGCCTCCACCCTCGCCTCAGCGGCATCAAGCCCCTGTTTGATTCCCAGCTCGCGGTCGCCGCCCACGCCGTGGGCTACGACCGCAACACCCGCTCCCACTTTGAGGAGCAGGACACCTGGGAAACCGGCATGATCGGCAACACCGTCGCCTCCGACGGCTGGCTGAACCGCCACCTGACCACCAGCGAGGGCCACGGCCCGATCCGCGCCGTCGCCATCGGTGACAACCTGCCCCGCATCCTCCACGGCCGCGCCCCGGCCTTCGCCGTCCGCGGGCTCGACGATCTGGTCATCCCCGGTGGCAAGGCCGGCTCGGAGCGCATCGCCGCGGCACTCGAGCGTGCGTACTGCGTCCCGGCTCCCTCCGCCAAGGCTGACGCCAGTGATCTTCTTAACGCCACCGCGAAAACCACACTCGAGGGCGTCAAGCAGCTCCAGGCCCTGACCAAGGAAAAGTACGTCCCCGCGGCGGAGTACCCCAAGAACGATCTCGCCGGCAAGCTCATGCAAGTCGCCCGGCTCGTCAAGAGCAACGTCGGCCTCGAGGTCGCACAGGTCGATTTCGGCGGCTGGGACACGCACAACAACCAGGGCGGCGCCACCGGTGCGCACGCCAACCTCATCGGCCAGCTTGGTGATGCGCTCGCCGCGTTCGCCAAGGACTTGGGCGAGAAGATGGACGATGTCGTTGTCGTCACGCTGACCGACTTCGGCCGCACCTGTGCCGAGAACGGAACAGTGGGCACCGATCACGGCTGGGCCAATGCCATGCTGCTCATGGGCGGTCCGGTGCAGAAGGCCAACCTCGCGGCAGCCAGCGAGGGCAAAGCACGCAAGGTCGCCGGCCGCTGGCCGGGGCTGCTCCCCGACCAGCTCCACCAGAAGCGCGACCTGCTGCACACGACGGACTTCCGCGATGTCCTCGGCGAGCTGGTCACCACCCACCTCGGCAACCCCAACATCACCAAGGTGCTGCCCAGCCATCAGTTCAAAGCGGTCAACCTCGTGCGGGCTTAACCGCCCGGCTTCATCGCTCCGCTTACCGACCGGAGTTGAGCTTCAGCACATGCACCGTCCGCGGCTTGAGCCGTGGCAGCGGTGTTGCATTGGCAATGTCGCCGTTGTTCTCAGCCGTCAGCCCGGCTCCGCGGCCGATCGCCTCGCCCGGGAACAGTTCCGCCAGCGTTACCTCACCGGCGGGCAGCTTCGCCCCGCGCACTGTGACGGTGTACTTCTCAATCGACTCGCCCGAGAGGTTGGCAATCACCAGCACCGGCCCGCCAGCGGGTTCTTCCTCCGTGGCCGTCCGCAGATACGCCAGTACCGAAGGATGCGTCGTCGACCCCAGCACAAACCCGCCGCGGCGGATCGCCGAGTTGCCGTTCCGCAGCGAGATCAGCTTGCGATACGTCGAAAGCAGCGACTGCTGATCGCCTGTCTGCCGCTCCACATTGGCCTTGGACAGGTCAGGCCCCATGCCTTGCCAGGGCTTTACGGTGCTAAACGGCGAGAGAAGATGAACCTTCGCGACGGCTTCATCGGCCTTGGGCTCGCCCTCGCTGGTCGGGGCAACAGTCGCCGGCTTGGCACTGCGACCATCCGTCCACTGCATCGGCGTGCGCAGCTTCGGGTCCGGCTTGGCACCCATCATGCCCAGCTCCTCCCCGTAATACAGGAACGGGATCCCCGGCAGCGTCAGCAGCAACGACGCCGCTAGCTTGCCCTTCTGGAAGTCTCCCTTCAGGGCCGTCATCGTCCGGTCCTGGTCGTGGTTGCTCAGCAGGGTTGAGAACTGGTTGTCCGGCAGCCACTCCCAGGTCGTTGCCAGTTGCTTGGCAAGCGGCGCGGCCTCGCCGCTGCCGGCTGCTTTCAGCAGTGCCGCGGCCAGATCAAACTCAAAGCAGCTGTCGAGTTCGGTCTCGGCCTCACCCTTGAGATACGCCGCGACCTGAGGAGTCGGCGCCCACACCTCGCCGACGGTGAAAACCTCTGGCTTGGCTGTCTGCATCGCCAGAGCAAACTTCCGCAGCCACGCGTGTGTCTCCGGCGTGTTTTCCTGGGTCTGGCCGTCCTCGATCAGGTGGCGGATCGCGTCGATCCGAAAGCCGTCGATACCCATCTCGCTGAGCCACCAACGGCACGTGTCGATCATCTCCGCCGAGACCTGCTCGTTGCGGTAGTTCAGATCCGGCATGTCGTGGTTGAACAGGCCGTAGTAGTACCCAAGCTGCGGCTTGCCCTTGACCTGGTGCCAGACCTTCTGGCCCCACGGTCCCTTCCATGCCGGGTCGGCCTTCTCCCAGATGAACCAGTCGTGCTTCGGGCTCGCCGGGTCCTGGGCCTCGATAAACCACGGGTGCGAGCTTGAGCAGTGGTTCGGCACCAGGTCGATGATGACCTTGATCCCCCGCTTGTGGCACTCGGCCAGCAGCCGCTTGAAGTCCTCGTTGGTGCCGTAATCACTCTCGATCGTGCGGTAGTCCGTCGTGTCGTAGCCGTGGTAGCTCGGCGACTGGGTGATCGGCATCAGCCAGATGCCCGTGATGCCCAGATCAGTTGTCGTCGCCGGGTCACCATCGTTGAGGTAGTCCAGCCGATCGATGATCCCCTGCAGGTCGCCGATGCCGTCGTTGGCCTTGGGCCCGGTGCGGCTATCAGCAAAGGACCGCACAAAAATCTCGTACCACACCCCATCGTTCCACCAGCCCATCCGGGCCTTGGCCTTGGTCTTCGGCGGCTTGACCGGCGTGCCCTTGCCTGCCTCCGGGTTGGTCGTGGCCTGGCCACTTGCCTGCTGGCACCACACGCCGCCCAGCAGCGCGGCCTGCAGCGCGATGGCCGCCAGCAGCAAACGGGGAGCGAACGTACGACCATGCCGCGGCAGGGATGCACTCATGCTCGGATCGTACCAGCCCTTTTCGCGCCGGGTTCCAGCTTCGGGTCTATAGATTCGCCATGAACTACTACCACATGTGGGTCAACCTCCGCGATTCAAGCCAGGACCTCGCGTGGTCGAAGGCCGTCCACAACTACCTGGAGTATCTCCGCACCCGCGGCCTGATCGAGAACTGGACGCTCGCCCGCCGCAAGTTCGGCTTCAGCCCCGATGCGCTCCACGAGTTCCACGTAACTGTCATGGCCAAGGACCTCGCACAGTTCGATGCGGCCTTCAGCCACGTCGCCGTTCGCGATGGCGAGGTCGAGCAGCTCCACCGGCCCGTCTACGCCATGGTGACCGACTTCAAGTCCGCGTTGTACCGGGACTTTCCGGACTCCGTCCGCCACGGGGCGTGAGCGCTGCCGGCGGTGCGGTGACGGCAATCTCCCGCCACGCCTCCGGAAGCTCCTGCACGCTCATGGGCACGTAGTTCCGTGCCGTCTCCAGCCAGCGGGCAACCGACTCGTCGGTGATCGCCACAAGCGCATCGCTGAGCACCAGCGTCGGGCTCTCCGGTGCCGAGACGTCGCGAAGCAGCCAGTACTCTCCATCCTCAAGATACAGGTGCAAGCGTGCCTCCGCCGCGGCGGGGATCAACGCCTGGCCGTCATCGCCGAAGGTACCAGGCGGCTCCCCCAGCAACACGAATAGATCAGGCCCGACTCGGGCCAGCATCCGCGGCAGGCCCGGGTCGTCGTACTCCTCCCGCACGATCCACGCGCAGTCCATGCGGATCTCGGCACACTCCACATGCTCCAGCACCTCGGGCCTGGGCTGCTTCCCCGCTTCCGCCACCCTGCCAACCCCGATGATTGCACGGTCAAGCAGCGCCACGACCCAGCCCATGATGGAACAGGTCAGCAGCCAGCTCACCAGCGCAAGGGCGACAACCGCCAGCAGCATCGGCCAGACCGCCAGCGTGAAGGCGAACCACACGACAGCACCCAGCGTCAGCAGCACCAGCGCTCCCAGCGGAAGCACCGGACCATGCACAAAGCCCGGGTAGACTCCGTTGGTCAGCACCGCATACGCGGCACGGTCCTCCTGATCGGGCACCTGACGCCGGATCGTAAACATCGGTCCTCCTTCACCCCGCTACCAGCATCCCGAGGCGGCGCCCGCCGCCCCGGGGACCAGCGTGCGGCTTACAGACCCAGCTTCTCGCCAACAAACGCCGCAACCTTGTCCATCGCGATGCGCTGCTGCGCACCGGTGTCACGGTCGCGGACCGTCACCGTCTGGTCCTTGAGCGTGTCGCCATCGACCGTGAAGCAGAACGGGCAGCCGGCCTCGTCCATGCGGGCGTAGCGCTTGCCGATGGACTGCTTGGCGTCGGTCTCGATCATGCCCAGGTGGCCGAACTTCTTCTTCAGTTCGGCGTGCAGCTTGGCCGCGACCTCGGGCATGCCGTCCTTATCCACCAGCGGGAACACCGCGGCCTTGATCGGCGCGACGCGGGGGTGGAACTTCATGAACTCGGGGCTGGGGCGGGCCGGGTCGATCGTGTACGCCTCGCACAGCAGGGCGAGCACACCGCGGTCCAGACCAGCCGAGGGCTCGATGACGTGCGGGATGTACGCCACGCCGCGGCGGGAACCGTTGGGCAGCACATCGCCGCGGGTGGTGTCGCGGAACTCCAGCTTGGTGCCCGAGTGCTTCTGGTGCTGGGTGAGGTCGAAGTTGCCGCGGTAGGCAATGCCCTCAAGCTCACCGAAGCCCGGCGAAGTGAACGGGAAGCGGTACTCGATATCGCTGGTAGCCTGGCTGTAGTGGGCCAGTTCATCCTTCTCGTGCTCGCGGAGGATGAGGTTCTCGCCGCCAAGACCGATGGACTTCCACCACTCCATGCGCCAGTCGCGGAAGAAGCGGTACCAGTCCATCGGGTCGGACTTGGTCTTCTCCTCGCCTTCCAGATGCTCCGGCGGCACCACGAAGAACTCGATTTCCATCTGCTCAAACTCGCGCGAGCGGAAGGTGAAATTGCGGGGCGTCACCTCGTTGCGGAAGCTGGGGCCGGTCTGGGCGATGCCGAAGGGCACGCGGACGCGGTTGGTGTCCCACACGTTCTTGGCCTGCACAAAGATGCCCTGGGCGGTCTCCGGACGGAGGTAGGCCTTGTTGGCCTCATCGCGGATCGCCCCGGGGACGGTGTCGAACATCAGGTTGAACATCCGCGGCTCAGTCAGCGAGCCCGGTTTCTCGGCATCAGGGGCGATGACCCGGTCCCATGGCTGCGGCAGTGAACTGAGCGCGACGCTCTTGACCTGGCCGAAGGTCTTCTCCGCCTTCTTGCGCTGCTTGGCCTCGCTGGGCTGGTCGCCCACGTAGGCGAAGGTCGGCTTGTCGCCGGCATCGCCGCTGGCAGGCACGAACACCTGCACGTGGTCGTAGCGGTACCGCCCGCGCGTCTCGCGGCAGTCAACCATGGGGTCGTTGAACCCGTCGACGTGGCCTGAGGCCTTCCAGACCTTGGGGTGCTGGATGATGCGGGTGTCGACCATCACCATTTCCACCGGCTGGCCGTCCGGACCGTTGCGGCCCCAGCAGGGGTTCATGACCACGTCCTGGACCCAGGCCTCACGCAGGTTGCGCTTCAGCAGCGTGCCCAGCGGGCCGTAGTCCCAAAAGCCGTTGATGCCGCCGTAGATCTCGCTGGTCTGGTACACAAAGCCGCGCCGCTTGCACAGCGACATGATGGCATCCATGCTCTTAGCCGGGCTCCCGGCGGGAGCGGCGGCGGACGACGGAACGTTGGAATCGGCAGACATGAACTCTCCAAAGGTTGACTCCCGCCGGCGTTCCGGCTGGGTGCCGGTGCCTCGGGAAGGGGCCAAGTGTATGGGGCACCCCCCCTACCCCCCACCCCCGGCGGATTCCCTGTTTCATCGGGTGTCCGGCTCAACACTGCAAGCCGCCGCGGCACCGGACCCCGGCCCGGTCCGGGCCTCCGGTTCCCGGTTCCGGCTGGCGCGGACCACGCAAGGTGCCAATACTTGCCCGACCCGCCAGAGTGCAACCCTCTGTTTCGCACCCCCCGGCCCGCCCCCTCTCGGATCTTCCCCCTTTGTCCCGCCTTCCAGCCGCCAAGCGAAAGACCCAGCTGCTCGACACCGCCGCGTCGGTGTTTGCCAGCATGGGCTACCACGGCACCACCACCAGCGAGCTGGCCAAGGCCGCGGGTGTGAGCGAGCCGATCATCTACCGGCACTTTGAGAGCAAGAAGGGCCTGTTCATCGAGCTCATCGAGCGGACCGGCCAGGACACACTCTCAGCCTGGAAGAAGGCACTGGCAGATCTGAACGACCCCGCCGAGCGCCTGGTACGACTGCTGGCTTCCAACCCGATGGTCGAGGCCAAGGCCCAGGTTCGCTACCGCGTGATCGTGCAGGCCATGACCGAGACGCAGGACCCGGACATCACCGCGGCACTGCAGACCCACATCCTCAAGCTCCAAGCGTTCATCTCCGCCGAACTTCAGGCCGCCCAGGATGCAGGCGTGGCCAAGGCTGCGTTCTCAGCTGAACTCGTAGCCTGGCTGCTGATCCACATCGCTCTGGGCTATGGCACACTGACCAGCCTCGGCGTCCCCGGCCAGGGCACCGATGCCAAGGGCAAGCACATCGACGAGATCGTCGCCGGGCTTGTTCTCAAGTAGTCTCACGTTCAGTACTCGCGCCAGTACACCCAGCCGGGCCTTCATCGTGGCCCCGGCTGCTTGCTCGCATCTGTGCCGACCTCCCGGTCTGCCTCCTTGCGGGCCGGACGGGGCAAACCACGCAGCTCAAGCAGTTGCAGGGCTCGGTCCGCCAGATCGTGCTGCTCATCGGGTGTGGGCCAACGAACGAGCATCTCAAGAGCCGCCTGCTGATGTGATGCCGCGGATGATCGATCGCCCCTGCCGATTGAACTCAGTGCGAGGGTCAGATAGTCTGACGGGAGCATTGCCCGGCGCAGCACAGCACTGGGGGCGGTATCGGCTTCAACCTGGCTCGCTGCTTCCTGGAAATGGCCGGCCACAGCAAGCAGCAGCGCGAGGCGAGCACGGTACGGGATGACCTCGGGTTGCAGTTCGGCCGCGCGCCGTCCCAGCGGCAGGCATGATTCGGCACGCTCGGCCCAAGTCGCTTCGTTCTCGCCCAGGCGGACCTCGATGAGGTGCCACAACCACTCAGGGCTGTCGCGGCTCGGTGCCCGCTCCGCGATGGCGGCGCGGAGTTCGGGCCCGAGATCGCTCGCCGCTGCCAGCGCGGTCTCTACAGACTGGCCGGGGCTTGCGGACTGTGCCGCATCAATCCAAGCCAGTGCGGCACGCCGGAGCGAACGCTCCTTGGCTATGGCACCGCCGTCAAGTTCAAACATCGCAACCTTGCCGCTGGCCGACACCACCGAGATCGTGCGTCCGGCAGGATCAAAGCACACACCGTGACCGTCGCTAAAAGGCAGCGGCATAGTCGTCAGTTGGCTGCCGGAGATCGCATCCCCGATGACCAGTTACATCCCGGAGACAGCCGCCAGTCGCGTGCTGTCCGGCGAAACGCCGACGGGCTCGGCGGCAGCGCCTTCGATGGAGAGGCTGGAGGTCACCCCCCCACCGCGCTTGGCTGCCTTGCGGGCACGGGCGTGGTCGATGAGGATCTGACGCATGGCCACTGCGGCGGCGGCGAAGAAGTGTGAGCGGCTCTCGTACGAGGCGTCGCGGCCGACGAGTTTGAGGTAAGCGTCGTTGACCAGTGCCGTGGCCTGGAGGGTGTGGCCGGCACGCTCGTTGTCGAGATAGTTTGCCGCCAGGACCCGGAGCTGGTCGTAGACCAGCGGCATGAGTTCGCCCGCCAGTGACTGGTTGGTCGGCACGCGGCTGAGAAGTTCGGTGATCTGGTGGTCCAAAGGGTGGCTCTGCTCCGGCTGGGTCGGGATTTCTGGTCCCGCATCCTCTTTGGCGTAATCGTCACGCGGATTTCCGGCCAGTCAGCGGGAATTCTTTGAAATTGCCCACTTTGAGATATTTCTTTCCCAAGGCCGGAAATCCGGCTGCGGATCTCGCCTCAAGGGGTGCAGGACCACCTGCCCATGCCAGCACACATCGTGGGGATGGCACGCCGAACAACGGAGTACGAACCATGAACGCAAGCACCCAAGCGTCCCCCGCCGCAACGACCACATCAACCCCCTCGGCCACCCGAAGCAATCCCGTCATCACCCTGATCCTCGGGTCGACGATCGTGGCTGCTGCGGCGATCCTGACCGGAGGGGCCGGCCACGCCCGGTCGGCGGCGGCGACGGATATGGCGTCCCGGATGGAGAACCTGCCGCGGATCTTCGGGCTGGCCCGCACCGGGGATGCACGGCAGATCCGGGAAGCCATTAAGGCCGGTGACCTGGTGAATGCGGTTTGCCCCGAGCTGGCGGATGACCTGCCGCGGGGCAGCTCGCCGCTGATGGTGGCGGCGCGGCATGGCCGGGCGGAGACGGTGCGGCAGCTTCGGCGGGCGGGGGCGCTGGTTAATGCCCGGGCGCAGAACGGGTGGACGCCGCTGCATGTTGCCGCGGCGTTCTGGCAGGTTGAGGTGATCGATGCCCTGGCCGAGGCGGGCGAGGACCTGGAGGTGACGGCGACGATGCGGGGCGGGCTGACGCCGGCGCAGCTGGCCGAGCAGATGGGACAGGAGGGGGCTGCAGCCAAGCTGCGTGAGCTTGAGGCAACAGTGCAGACGGCGGCTCAGGCGGCGATCAGCACTCGCTGATGCCGACGGAGATGTTGACGGCCAGGCCGCCGTCGGCGGTTTCCTTGTACTTGCTGTTCATGTCCTGGGCCGTCTCCCACATGGTGCGGATGACACCGTCGAGCGAGACCTTGGCGGAGGCGGGGTCGCTGTCCATGGCGATGTTGGCGGCGGTGATGGCCTTGATGGCACCCATGGTGTTGCGCTCGATGCAGGGGATCTGCACGAGGCCGCCGATGGGGTCGCAGGTCATGCCCAGGTGGTGCTCCATGGCGATTTCCGCGGCCATGAGGACGCGGGCGGGGCTGCCGCCCATGGCTTGGACGAGGCCGGCGGCGGCCATCGCACTCGAGACGCCGATCTCGGCCTGGCAGCCGCCCATGGCTGCGGAGATGGTGGCACCTTTCTTAAACAGGATGCCGACCTGTGCCGCGGCGAGCATGAAGTCGATGATGCGGGCCTCATCGGGGCGGCTGAACATGTCGTAGAAGCAGAGCACGGCGGGAATGACACCGGCGGCGCCGTTGGTCGGGGCGGTGACGACGCGGCCGAAGGCGGCGTTCTCCTCGTTGACGGCTAGGGCGAAGCAACTGACCCACTTGAGGGTGTGGGCGAAGTCCTGGCGGCAGGAGCGCACGGCGGAGCGCCAGACCTCGAGGTTGGCGGCGGTTTCGTGCGTGACGGCGGCGGGGTCGAAGCTGGTTTTCTCCGCTAGGAGGCCCTCGTTCATGCCTGAGGCGCGGCGGGTGACGTTGAGGCCGCCGGGGAGGGTGCCGGGGGTGTGGCAGCCGCGGTGGATGCACTCGAGCATGACGTGCCAGATGTTCAGCACACCGGCGCGGACTTGGTCTTCGTTGCGCCAGGCCAGTTCGTTGGCGATGGCGATCTCCGGGATGCTCTTGCCCTGCTGCTGGCAGTGGCGGAGGAGGTCATCGCCGGTCTCGATGGGGAACGGGAGCTTGACGTGGTGGCTGGGCGGGGCATCGGAGTGCTCCTGAACGATGAAGCCGCCGCCGATGGAGAAGTAGGTCTGGCTGATCGATGCCGCGGCGTGGCCGCTGTCGGGCTCGAGGTACGCGGTGAGCGTCATGCCGTTGGGATGGAACGGCAGGGACTCGCTCTTGTTAAAGAGGATGTCGCGTTCGTAGTCGAAGGCGATGCCGCGGCTGCCGGCCAGGCGGAGGCGGCCGGCATCGCGGATGGCGGCGATGCGAGCATCGATGCCTGAGGTGTCGCAGGTGACGGGGTCCTCACCGCCCAGGCCGAGCATGACGGCGATGTCGGTGCCGTGGCCGATGCCGGTCTTGGCCAGCGAGCCGTAGAGGTCGCACTTGACGCGGGAGACGTGGCCCAGCACGTTCTTGACGGCGAGGTACTTGCAGAAGGCCTCGGCGGCGCGCCACGGGCCCATGGTGTGGGAGCTGCTGGGGCCGACGCCGATCTTGAAGATGTCAAAGGTGGAGATGGACTCCATGCGGTTGATCTCTGGCTGCCGGGGTCGGCAAGGGTGCGGGGAACTGGGGATGCTGGTCGGGGACGGGGATCAGGACGGGCGCGGCGCATCGCCGGTGCCGCCGGTCTCGTCACTGGCGCCGGGGGTTTCGGGTGCCGGGGTGCCGGAGTCGCTGTCGGCGTGCTCGAGGGGTGAGCCGAAGATGGCGGAGCCGACGCGGACAATGTTGGCCCCCTGCTCGATGGCCAGCTCGTAGTCGCCGCTCATGCCCATGGAGAGGATGTCGAAGTGGCCGCCGGCGATGCCCTGGGTGCGGATGTCCTCAAAGACATCGCGGCAGCGGGCGAAGGCCATGAGGGTGCGGTCGGCATCGGCATCGTGCGGGGCCATGGTCATCAGGCCGCGGCAGCGCAGGCCGGTCATGCCCTCGATGGTCTCGATGAGATAGGGCACGGCGGGCAGGGGCACGCCGGACTTGCTCTCCTCACCGGAGGCGTTGATCTGCACGAGGATCTCGCAGGGCTCATCGCGGTCGACGCACTCATCCTGCAGGGCCTCGGCCACGCGGAGGTTGTCGCAGGTGTGGATGAGGCGGGAGAGTTCGACGGCCTTGCGGGCCTTGTTGGTCTGGACGGGGCCGATGAGGTGCCAGCGGATGGGGTTGCGGGCCAGGTCGGGCAGCCCGGCGGAGGGCAGCGAGCTGGGCAGGGCGCGGGAGCGGGCGGCCCACTCATCGACAACGGCAGCCCGCTGGATCAGGTTTTGGATGTGGTTCTCGCCCAGGTCGCGGTGGCCGAGCTGCACCAGTTCGCGGATCTGGTCGATCGCGGCGTACTTGGTGACGGCCACGAGGTGAACGCTGTCGGGCGAGCGACCGGCACGGCGTGCCGCCTCGACGATCCGCTGGCGAACCTCCACATAACGCGACTTGAGATCGGTTGCACCTGTCACGAGAGAATGCTAGTCCCGGCGGTTGGCAGCGTTGCGCATCCGGGCAAGGTGATCCGCAGGTCCGCAGGCCGGCGAGGGGGTGGCGGCCGGGGCCGGGCGGGCACGCGAAACGGCTGCCTCCGGCGGCTATCCTCGGCCTCGTTTCGGTACTCGATTTGCACACACTCTGGGCCATGTGCCGGGGGCAGGGCGGCAGGGGCAAGCCCCCGACAGAACGCCCGCCGCCCGGCAACTGCGACCCAGACCTTCCCTTTTCGTTGTAAGGACCCTGCCCATGGATAACGCCAACCTCAAGCCCCGCGACACCTTCATCTCCAAGGGTGAGTCCGCCCCTGACTTTGTGCTCAAGGACCAGAACAAGAACGAGTGGCGGCTCAGCGATGCCCTGAAGAAGGGCGAGGTCGTGCTGTGCTTCTACCCGCTGGACTTCTCCCCGGTGTGCTCGACTGAGATGAAGTGCGCTTCCGATGAGATGACCCGCTGGGCCAGCAAGGGCGCCCAGGTCATCGGCATCAGCTGCGACTCGTTCTTCACCCACGAGGCATGGGCCAAGAGCATGGGCCTGAAGCAGACGCTGCTGGCCGACATGCACCGCGCCGTGTGCAAGGCCTACGGCATCTACTGGCCCGACCTGAACGTCTCCGGCCGCGGCACGATTGTGATCGGCACCGATGGCCGCGTGAAGTGGTCGCAGAAGCGCGAGATCAAGGACGCGATGAACAATGAGGAGGTTTTGGCGGCGGTGGGCTAAGGGGCCGGGGGGAAATGGCCGAGGGGCTGAGGGGCCAAATAGTCAAATTCGGAAATGGTCAAATGGTCAAATCAAGGCAGGGGAACCGCCATCGCGGGGGGAGGGTTGCGGGTGGGCTTCTACAGCAAGTGACAGATTCAAACGGGCGCTGGGTGTGAATTTCGGGCGGCTCGGTTGCACGCGTCCGGGTTTGTGGTAAACTCTTCATGCAAGGCACGTCCTTCGTGCATGTTCGCGGGCAGGTACCAACAGCACCGATTCATCCGTCCGGGCCGACCAGCGGCAACGGCACGTGAGCAGTTTACAGCGGCTACACACCTGCCATTTTCCATCTGACCCCTCCCCCCTGGCTCCCGCGACGGCTTCTGGCTGTTGCGGGAGCTTTTTTAGGTATCCGCGTTTTTGCCACGCCAGCGGGCTTTGGGGCCCGTCCGTGCCCGCCCGCCGCCGCTTCACACCACGCGCCGGCTCACCTGTCGCACTGTCCGACTCACCCGGCGACCTGTCCGACTCACCCGGCGACCTGTCCGGCTCATCCGGCGAGCTCTCCGACTGGTCCGGCGACCCCTCCGCCCCATCCGGCGACTTCGCCAACTCATCCGGCGACCCCTCCGGCTGATCCGGCGACCTCGCCAACTCGTCCGGCGAGCCCTCCGGCTGAAGTGTCGCACGCGACGGGCCGATGATCGAAGTCGCCAGGTGATCTGTCGCGTGGCGGGGCCGCGCCCCGCCGCCGTGCCCCCTTCGGGCGGGCCCGCATCGCCCGGCGCTGGAGGTTTTTTCATGGCACGCAACGGCTCGCACTACATCCCCCGCCCCGATGGTGACTTCTCCGCCTGGCTCGAGCAGTACTGGGAGTATTTGAAGTTCTGGTGGGACAAGCAGGGGCTGGACACCGCCGAGCTGGCCGCGCTGGAACTGGCCGTGCAGGAGTGGCGTGTGGCGTACCCGGCCCACACCACCGCGCAGGCCGCCGCCGAGGGGGCGCGGCAGGCCAAGGACACCGCCCGCACCGCGCTGGAACAGCAGATCCGGCCCATCACCCGCTTCGTGCAGAGCTGGCCCAAGACCACCGATGCCAACCGCGCCGAAATGGGCATCACCGTCAGCGGCACCAGCCGCACCCCCGGCGGCGGCCCCACCACCCGCCCGCTGGCAATAGTCGATGGTGCCCAGCGACTCACGCACCAGTTGCGCCTCGTCGATGAATCAAGCCCCACGCGGCGTGCCCGCCCCGCGGGCGTGCTGGGGGCGGAGGTGTGGGTGAAGTTGGCGGAGGCGAATGGGCAAATCGCAAATGGTCAAATGGTCAAATTGAAGGCAGAAGACGGCCCCACCTCGCCCGCCGCTGCCGCGGCGGGTGACCCGGCCAACTTCACCTTCCTGACCATGACCACAAAGCCCAGCTTCCGCGCCACATTTAAACCCGCCGAGGGTGGCAAAACCGCCATCTACATGGCCCGATGGGTCAATACACGAGGAGAAAAGGGGCCGTGGTCGGAAATCGCGACGGCGACGGTGGCGGCGTAGTCAGATCGTGGCCAAGCCGTTGAGGTTGAAGAGTATCTTGAGCCAACGCAGGAACGCCTTGGCCTCAGCGGAGTCGTGACCAAAGTAGTTGGATGTGACGGCACGCCCGAACGGGACTCCCGGCTCCTCTTGCCAAGCCAACCAGCAGTGCATCGTGGCCTTATCGAGGTCAAGTTTGCGGAACTTCGCTCCCTTTGACTTTGCATCTTCCGTGCTTGATTCGGCAAGCGGCCAGAGCGGATCCCCCGCTGGAACAAGTGTCTTGAGCAGGTGTTCCAGTTTGCCGTGATCGAGCACGCAGTCTGGCATCATCCAAACGCCGCAGTCAAACGAGCGGCCGGGCATTCGCCCGATGAAGCCGTCGGGCGGACAAGATGCTGGGGGTGTGATTCCTGCGGCCACAAGGCACTTGGAAACCTCTGCCCAACGATCAGCGCAGGAAAGGTCGACATCCACGACGAATCCGATCGGACGATCCGTAGCAAGTTGGATCTGTATCGCCATGTTTGCGAGAAGTGGCACGATTCCCTTGGCACCTGTCGACGAGTCCTTGGCCACCGCCAACTTGATCGGCCGGAAGGCGGGATTCATGTCAACACCGTGTTTGTCGAGCAGGCCGATGATGACCCACTGGTCGTCATCACCTTCGACAACGAGTGTCGGAATGTCGCGAGTGTCTGCCATTATCGCGGATCGATATCGCTGCGCAGCATGCGGACCAGGGCCTCGCCGCTGAACGCCACGCTGTTCTGCAGCGCTCGGTCAATCTTGTGGATGGCAACCTTGTTCACCAGCCCCGGCTCGCGCTGGCACAGCGTGGACAGGCCTTCGATACAATCCCAACTGTGGGTGGTGGCAAAGACCTGGACGTTCGACGCGAGAGCCTTTTTGACCACCAACTTCCACATGTCGGCCATCACGGAGTAATGGAGTCCGGTGTCGATCTCATCAATGAAGAGCGTTCCTCCTCCAACCCGCGAGAGCGACAGAGCGAGCGTCATCAACCGCCGCACCCCGTCACCAAAGCTGCCAAGGGGAACAGGACGACGGGCCTCGGATGTGATGACGTACCAGTCACGCAGCGACGGGACGGCTCGCGAGGAGCCATCTGAAGGCAGAACGACTATTTGCTTGATTGAATCCGCGATGATTTGAATTGCGGCGAGCGCATCCTGCTGATTGGCATCGAGGACTGCTTGTCGCCACAGCTGCGCCAGACGCCGCTGTGTTACCGAGTCCGTCGGAATAAACAGGCTAGGACGTGCCGTGCCCATCGACGTTGCGGCCGCAGCTCTGATCCTGGCCTTTGGGTTGAAGATTAGACCCCCTCGTGGTGACAAACCAAGGTCCGACGCCGAGCTGCCAATACCCGACGCGCCCTCGATTATCACGCCGAAGACGGGGCGGGTCTCGATCTCATCCTCAGCCTCGTCGAATAAAGATGAATCCGGTGGCAGCGGAATCAGACGAATGACGAGCCGAGGGTATCCGTTGTCCGGCGTGATCGTAAAGACCGAACCTGGGGTGATCTCGTGACCGTGGAAGAAATGTGTGAGGTCCGGGTAAAGACGAGGCCCTTCATCTGCCGCAATCAACTCGCCGCGTCGGTTCGCCGCGTCGGCGAGGACCAAAGGATCACCTCCCGTGGTCGCAAAATTCAACGCCTCAAGCAGTGCCGTCTTGCCACTATTGTTTTTGCCGACAATGAGGTTGACCTGCGCCAACCCCTCCATCCGGTAGGACTTGAAGCCGCGGTAGTTCGCGATGTCAACGCGCGTGAGCATGGGTGGGGATACCTAACGAAGGGGACAGAGTATAGGGAATCGGCTGTTGGCGGTCGATTCGGTGAGTTTTCGGGATCGGCAGGTCGGGGCTGCCGCCCTTGCCAGCGCCGCGCAGAGCGATTGGCGTTCGCTGCCCGCGCGGCGGGCGGGCCTGTTCCGGGCCGCGACGGGCGCTTGAGTTGCGTAGAAACGCGGACGGCCCGCTCCCTCCGGGTGGTGCTGCAGCGGCGAGGCCGCAAACTGAGGACGCAGAGTGTTTGAGCGCAATCGGGTATCTGTACGAAATCGGCACGTCCCCGTCAAGTCGGCCCCCGTGATCGTCGATGCAAAATAAAATGCCCCCCGCGTGCCGATTGACGGTCCGGGTAGCGGGTGGCGTGCTGTCCGCATCGTGCGGCGGCAACGGTGAGCGGGCCGACGAATCCATACTTAGAGGTACAGCACCATGGCTGATTACATTCCTGGTCCCGATGCCAACTTTCAGGCCTGGCAGGCCAACTTTGTCACCTACGCCAACGCCAACCTGGCCGCGCTGGGGCTGGTGGCCGCGGATATGACGCCCATCACCAGCGCCCAGGGCGTGTGGACCACCGCCTTCCCCGCCCATGTTGCCGCCGTCAACGCGGCCAAGGCCGCCAAGCAGACCAAAGATGAGGCCCGCTCGGCCTATGTCGCGGTCATCCGCCCGCTGGTCCGCCGCCTGCAGGCCTCGGCCGTGGTCAGCGATGCGGAAAAGGCCTCGCTGGGCATCACCGTGCGGCAGGAGCCCACCCCCATCGGCCCGCCGACGACGGCCCCCATCATCTCCATCGAGGTCGGCAACCGCCTGCAGCAGACCCTCCGCTTCGTGGACTCCGCCACGCCCACCCGCAAGGCCAAGCCCCGCGGCGTGATCGGGGTCGAAATCTGGAGCAAGGTGGGCACCACCCCCCCGGCCAATGAGAACGAGCTCCGCTTCGTCGCCGTGGACACCAACGCCCCGTACGTGATGAACTTCGACTCAACCGATGGTGGCAAGACCAACTACGTGTGGATGCGCTGGGTCAGCCCCACCGGCGAACGCGGCCCCTGGAGCGAGCAGGCACAGGCGACGATTGCGGCGTGATCAAACGCTTGTTTGCCACGCAGAACTGATTGCCTCCAAGTGACTTGGAACAACGCCCCGGCGAGCTGCCGGGGCGTTGTTGTTTGCTGCGCTGGGAATGCCGGGCCCGGGCCGCTGATTCAGCGGGCCAGCCAGGATTTGCCGCTGTCGCCGGAGCCATCGCCGGGGGTGCTGGTGGGGCCGAGAGGGGCGGGGGGGAGGGCGGGCGTGGCGGGTTGCGGGGCTGGCGCGGGGAGGGAGGGGAGGGTGGGGAGTTCGGGGGCCAGGAGCTTGCCGCCGATGGTTTCGTAGCAGGTGGCCAGGAGGCCGACGAGGGGGAAGCGTGCGCCTTGGAACGGCGAGGTGCCCAGGCGGCGGAGGAGGGGGTGGCTGACGGCGGGCGGCTCGACGGGGAGTTCGAGGGTGTCGAGCTCGGGGCCGGATTCCCAGAACTCATTGACGGACTGGTCGAGGGGCTTGCCGACGACATCGGTGACGCCGGCGATCTGCGGCTGGTAGACCGGGACGGGGTGGTCGACGGCGGCGGACTCGACCAGGCCGGAGGACTGGCGGCCGGGGGTGGAGACGGCCCGCTTTTGGCGGAGGCGTTCGAGGAGATCGTCCTTGGTGACGCCGCGGAGGTGGAAGATGAGGAAGGGATCGTGTGCGAGGCGCTCGGCGACGAGTGCCATGACGCAGCAGATGTGCTTGCACCAGGGGCTGGTTGATGCGCCGGGGGTCGGCGCGGGCTTGGCTTGGGTAGCTGGGGCGGCGGGGAGGGAGGCGTTCGCGGGGTTGGACGGGTCGGCGGATGCGTCGGCCGCGGCTGGAGTTGCTGCAGTTGCGGCGGAGGGGACGGAGGGGGCGGGGGAGGGGGCGGCGGAGACTGGGGCCGGGGGCAGGTTGGGGCTGCCGGTGGGCGCGGGCGGGCGCTGGTTGCCAAAGCCCTGGGGGCTGGCCGAGCCGCGGAACTGGGATTGGGCCTGCTGGGCTGCCTGGGCGTTGGCGCGGTGGCATGTGCAGGCGAGGGAGACGTGGCTGGGCTCGGCCGGGAAGAGGTGGAGGCGGAACTGGGTGAAGCAGTCGTCGATGTTCTGGGGGACTTCACCGGCGAGGAGTGCGGCCAGAGGGCGGGCCTCCTTGACCATGGCTTCGAGGACCTGGTCCCACTGCTGGAAGGTGAAGGTGGGCAGGCGGATCTCGGTGGTGTAGGCGAAGGGCAGGCGGCCCTGGACCTTGGCGGAGATGAGGCCGGGGGAGGTGATCAGCGTTTTGGTCTGGCCGAGGCGGGCGTAGATGAGGCCTTCGGCGAGGTTTTCGTTGGGTGCGCAGTCCTCGACGAGGCGGAGCCAGCGCTGGGCGGACCAGGCCAGGGAGACGGGGCCTTCTTTGCTGTTGAGTTTGACGCCGCCGCGGACCTTGCGGGGATTGACCGTGGGGCCCTGTGTGGGCTGGAAGCGGGACTGACGCTCGGCGTAGAGCTGGCTGCTGGTTTTAACATCGCGCAGCGCGGCGGGGCGGAGATCGAGCAGGTTGCTCTTGGCGGGGGCGGCGGTGCCGGGTGCGGCGGCGTCGGGGTGGTCGCCGGAGTCGTCATCGGCGTGGTCGGCATCGGAGGGGTCGGCATCGTCGGCGAAGTCGGCCTCGAGGTCGGCATCGATATCGGCGGGAGGTTGCTGGGCGGCGGCGGCGGGAGTTGGTTTGGCTGGCGCGGCGGGGCGGGCGACGGGCGCGGAGCCGGTGGCGGCAGCGCCGAGCATGGAGCCAATGTTGCCGGGGCGGGCGGATTTGCCCGCGGCGGGTTTGGCGCTGGATGCGGCGGGCGTGGAGGGGCCGGCGGGAGCATCGGGCACGCCCATGCGGGGTGAGGGCGGGAGGTCGGGCAGATCGGAATCGGTCAGGATGGAGGGGTCGTTCTCGGCCTCCTCGATGACGGAGTCGATGAGCTCCTCGATGGTGCTTGCTTCATCGGCGGACTTGCGCGGGGGCGCGGGCGGAGTCGCAGCGCTGGGCTTGGAGCCGGGCTGCGAGAGGGACATGGGTTTGGCCGGGGGTTTGACGGGCTTGGAAGACTTGGCTGCAGCCTTGGGCGCGGCTTTGGGGGCCTTGCCTTCTGCCGCGGCGAGGAGGGCGTTGGCCTGGGCTTCGAGGTCGGCCTCGGTGGAGCGGGCGCGGGCGGGCTTGGCGGCGGGTTTCGGGGCAGCCGGGGCCGGGGCTGGCGACTTGGCGGGAGCCTTGGCGACCGGCTTGACGGGGGCGTCGGAATCGGGCGTGGGTTTGGAGGGTTTCTTGCTCACCGCACGGCCTCCGTGAGTTCATCGCTGGACTCGCCGCTCTCGGCGACGGCATCGGGCCGGAGCATGAGGACGTCCTTGAGCTGGTTCAGGGAGAGTTCGGTGAGCCAGTTTTCGCCGGAACCGATGACGTTGTCGGCGAGCTCGGTCTTCATCTCGATCATCTGGTCGATGCGTTCCTCGAGGGTGCCGGAGACGATGAACTTGTGGACCTGGACGGTGCGTGTCTGGCCGATGCGGAAGGCGCGGTCGGTGGCCTGACTCTCGACGGCGGGGTTCCACCAGCGGTCGAAGTGGAAGACGTGGTTGGCGGCGGTGAGGTTGAGACCGACACCACCGGCCTTGAGTGAGAGCAGGAAGATCGGGCACTTGCCGTCCTGTTTCTGGAACGAGGCGACCATGTTCTCACGCTCCTTGAGCGTGGTGCCGCCGTGAAGGAAGAGCACGTCGCGTTTGAGCTCACGAGCGAGCTGGTGCTGGAGGATTTCGCCCATCTGCTTGAACTGGGTGAAGATGAGGGCCTGGCCGCCGGAGGCGAGGACTTCCTCCATCATCTGGATGAGGCGGACGCACTTGCCGGAGCGCGATGGCGAGCTGGAGCCCTTGGCCTCGGGGTCGTGCTCTTTGAGGAACTGCAGCGGGTGGTTGCAGATCTGCTTGAGCTTGACCAGACCGGCGAGGATGACGCCGCGGCGCTGGATGCCGTCGGCATTCTCGGCGGCCTGGAGCATGGTGGTGACGGTGGACTGATACAGCTGGGCCTGCTCCGGCGTGAGGTAGCAGTATTCCTTGGTCTCGACCTTTTCGGGAAGATCGGCGATGACGGTGGGGTCGGTCTTGAGGCGGCGCAGGACGAAGGGCTGGACAAGGCCGCGGAGCTTCTTGGCGCGGGCGGCATCGTGGAACTTCTCGATGGGCATGGCGAAGCGTTCTTTGAAATCGTGAACGCTGCCCAGAAGGCCGGGGTTGAGGAAGTCCATGATGGACCAGAGCTCGCTGAGGCGGTTTTCGATCGGCGTGCCGGTGAGGGCGATGCGACGGGCGGCCTGGAGTGAGCGGATGGCCAGGGACTGCTTGGCGCCGGGGTTCTTGATGTTCTGGGCTTCATCAAGGGCGATGCGCCACCACTGGACCATCTCGAAGGATTCGTTGTCGCGGTTGGCCAGGGCGTAGGTGGTCACGACGACATCGTGGGCGCTCGCCGCATCGGCGAACTCCTGACCGAGCTTGCGCTCGGGGCCGTGGTGGACCATGACATCGAGGCTGGGGGCGAAGCGCTTGGCCTCGCGCACCCAGTTGCCGATGACGGACATGGGAACGACCAGGAGTGTGGGGCCGACGTGCTGCGTGCCGCCGGAAGCGTCGAAGACGTTCTTGCGTTCCCAGAGGAGCATGGCCAGGAGCTGGATGGTTTTGCCGAGACCCATGTCGTCGGCAAGGCACGCGCCGAGGCCGCAGCGGTCCAGGAAGCTGAGCCAGGAGAGGCCCTTGAGCTGATAGGGGCGCAGCGAACCGACGAAGCCCTCGGGCGGCTCGAGCATGGTCATCTTCTGCTGATCACCACCGAAGACGGAGGCGAGCCAGCCCTGGACATCGAGCCCGACGACGGGGAGGCCGGTCTGGCGGAGGTCGGCGGCGTAGGCCAGACGGATGGCGCGGCCGAGTTCCATCTGCCCACCCGGATTCTCGCGGATGAACTCGATGGCGTTCTGGATGTCCTCGGGGCGGACCTCAACCCAGCGGCCGCCGATCATGACCAGCGGGCTCTTGACGGTGGCGAGCTTCTCGAACTCCTCGATGGAGAGCGAGGTCTGGCCGATGGAGATCTGCCACTTGTAGTTGACGAGCGTGCCGAGGCCAACCTTGGCACCGACACCGGCGGGTGCGGCACCGGGGCCGTCCATGGGGCCGGAGTCGATCTCGAGCCGGACGCCGAGGCGGGTGGACGGGGAGTCCCACCACTTGGGGACCTGGACGCAGAATCCCTGCTCGAGCAGGACGGAGCGCCAGTCGCGGAGGAACTCGTACGCGGCGGCGGTGGAGAGCTTCTGATGCGTGGGCTCGGGCTCGACGAGGGCTTTCTCGACGGGCTTGTAGACGCGTGCGAGGCGGCCGAGCTCGGTGAGGAAGAGTTCGTGGGGGGATTCGATCTTCTTGCCCGCGACGGTGGCGCCGCCGGCGGAGAGGAGCCAGAGGTCCTGGGCATCGATGAAGATCGTGGGGTCCTCGACACTCTGGAGGCCGAAGACCATGGGCCAGACCATGGAGGCGGTGGGCGTTTCGAAATCGGCGAGGGAGCCGATGTCGACGGGCTCATCGAGACGGACGAAGAGACGCCAGACGGAGCTGGTGCCGCGGTCGTCGAGGCCGCCGATCCAGTTTCGGACTCGCTTGAGCAGGTCGGGGCGCTGCTCGTGCTTGGCACGCAGGAGGTTGGCCGGGGAGAGCAGGCCGGAGAGCCAGGCGACGTGGGCATCGGTCTCGGGGGTCTTGCCCTCGAGGGTGTCGATCATGGTCTCGCTGTGGAGGACAGCGCGGCAGGCGGCATCGGTGGTGCGGAGCAGGAAGTCGTCGAGGATGGGCCAGCCCTGGTGGCGGAAGTGGTCATCGACGGCGCGGGCGGCCGGGGGCATGGCGTTGACGAGCTGCTGGAGCTTCTTGGTGGTGGCTTCATCGGCGATCCACGGCTGCCAGAGGCCTTTGAGCTGACCTTTGAAATCCTGCGTAACGCTGGGGACGAAGCGCTGCTGGGTGAGAAGCCAGCGGACCATCCGGCCGGACATCATCCAGAAGCGCAGCGAAGGTGCGGCGACGGCGACGCGGGCGAGGTGCGGCAGCGGGCTGTCGGTGGTGCCGGCCTCGGCCATCGTCAGGTCGTCGGCGGAGGCATCGAAGGCGGAGTCGAGGCAGTCCAGGACTGCCAGGGCCTCACCACCGGAGAAGCGCACGGTGGGGACTGCGACAGAGACGAGCACCATGGGCTCATCATCCTCGGTGGGGATGAGTGAGGCGGGGGCGGGCAGGTCAGAGGCGACATCTGGTGCTGTGTCTGGGGCGGCGTCGGACGCGGGCTCGGAGGACAGTGCCAGGTCGGGCTGGTCGCTGCTGAGCTGGGCGATGGCGGGGCTGGGGACGGGAACGCCCTTGCGGGCGGGGAGCATGAGGCGGACGAGTGCCTCGTGGCCGGTGATAGCGGGACCGACTGCCGTTGAGAGCAAGGCGAGCAGCGGCGTGCTGGCGACGGCGGCGGGGTGCTGACCGGCGGGCGGGGTGGCGGCGGCGGTGCTGGGACCACGCTCGGCCCAGAGGTGCAGGGAGCCGTCGGTCCAGCTGGCGTGCAGGGCGATGGGACCGGTGATTGCCGCGGCAGCAACGGTGGAGGTCGCGGTTGCAGAGGGCGGCGTGGATGGGTCGGTGGTCATGTTGGAATCAGCGAGTCGCCCGCGGCGGGCGGCGTAGGAGGCAAAGAAGGCGGGCAAGGGCCGCCGGCGGAGCGATGCGGACACGGCGGTGCCCCGCCACGGCGAGCGGGAAAAATCCGCTTGCGAAGTGGCCGGGCCGATACCGAGGCCGCGGGATGAATGAGGATGCTGGGACTCGAACCCAGGACCAGCTGATTAAAAGTCAGCTGCTCTACCAACTGAGCTACATCCTCGAGGCGGGACGCAGGGCACACGGCGGCTCATGCCGGGTGACCTGATACGTCAGACATACCCCGAGGCGGAAAGGAAAACCGCACCCGAGGTCTGGTTAACGCACGCCGCATTCTATGGCGGAAAATGTTCGAAAAAACGGGAAACGCAAAAGGGAATGGTGAAAGGCGTTCCACGCGGCGAGGCAGGGGCGGATGCCCTACGGGGAGTCAATAAACGAGCGTGGGACGTTGGGGTTCCGGCGGAGTGGTCGGTGCCGAGCGCGGGGGATCCGGCCTGATGAGTGAGGTCAGGCGGCGGGTTTGCGGGTGAAACCTGCCGCACCGCCGAAGAAGGCGGCGATGCCGATGGCCAGGAGGATGCCGCAGGGCAGGAGCATCTCGGCCGGGGCGGTGCCGCGCCAGATGCCACCCTCGAAGGCGAGGATGGTCCACTTCATGGGACTGATGTCGGAGAGACGCTGCATCCAGCCCGGCATGACGAACAGTGGCACGGCGGCGCCGCCGAGGAACGAGAACATCATCATGATGCCCCAGGCCAGGCCGCCGCTGGCACGCTCGGACGGGGAGATGGCGGCGACGAGCATCATGATGCCGACGAAGCAGACGATGACGGAGATGATGGCCATGACCAGCGAGACGGGTTCGGTGAACTGAACACCGAAGCCGAAGCGTGCGAGGCCGAGGAGGAGGGCGATGACGATGAACGTGGTGATGGCGCAGCCGAGGGCTTTGCCCAGGAGCACCTGGGTGATGCTCAGCGGGGCGCAGCGGAGGCGGGCGAGGGTGCCGTGCTGACGCTCACCAACGAGTGAACTGCCGAAGCCGAGCGCGGCGCCCATGACACCCCAGACGATGCCCTGGGGGAAGCTGACGGCGAAGGCGTTGGTGGGACCGGCGCGGTTGGACTTGACCTGGCGGGAGGTGATCGTCATCGGCGAGAAGCCGGCGAGGGGCGAAGCTGCTGCTGCGGCGGGTTTGTCGCCGGGCTTCGCTGGTGTCGCGGCATCGGGGGCGCTGCCGAGGCCGCTTTTCTCCGCATCGGCGAGCACACTTTCGAGGTCGGTGAAGAGCTTTTCAACCTTGGGGGGGACTTTGGTGCCGCTGAGGGTGGCGGCGGTGCGCGAGTTGCGGAGCAGGGTGCGGCCGAGGGCGGGATTCTGGAAGCTGCGGGCCATGCCCATGAAGGCGTACTTCTGCAGGACGCCCAGGAGCATGCCGGTTTCCGCGCTGCGGGAGGGATCGACACCGACGTCGATCTCGGGGGATTTGCCGGAGAAGAGGGCTTTCTGACGCTCGCCGAAGTCCTTGGGGATGACGACGACTGCGGCGGCGCGTTTGGCCAGCACGCGCTGGTCGCCGGCTTTGACAAGGTCCTCGGTGGTGATGGGGGCGGCGGAGGTGCCGCTGGCGGCGGCATCGGCGGCACGCTTGGCGGCCAGTTCGGAGTTCACGTCGGTGGCGGAGAACTCTTCGGCGGCGAGCAGGTCGCTGACGAAGGCGCGGCTGCCGGGGGACTGATCGAGATCGACGACGGCAACGGGGATGCGGCGGTCATCGGCGGAGCCGCCGGAGAAAACCATGCCGAAGAAGACGGAGAACACCATCGGGAACGCGAAGGTGAAAAACGCTCCGGTGCGATCACGGAAGAGCAGGCGGAGGTCCTTGAGAGCCATTGCCCAGATGATCATGGTGAGACCTTCGGGAGGAAGTCGAGGCGAGCGGGGGTGGGCGGGCGCTGAAGAACGCGAGAACGAGCGGGGTGATGATCAGTCGCGGAGGTTGCGGCCGGTGAGGTTGAGGAAGACGGATTCAAGGTCCGGGCGGAGGACGCTGGCTTCCTGCAAGTCGCCGCCGGAGATGGCACCGGAGAGGACGGTGAGCGGATCGTCGGTGACGATGCGCTGGGAGTCGCTGCCGGCGCGGCGGAGTTCGACGACGCTGGAGCCGCCGTGGGCGCGGATGAGGCCGTCGACGGTGTCGAGGGCGAGGACGCGGCCCTTTTCGATGATGGCGATGCGGTCGCACATCTTCTGGGCCTCCTCCATGTAGTGGGTGCTGTAGATGATTGTTGTGCCGGTGGCCTTGAGCTTCTCGACGATGCCGACGATGGCGTGGCGCGACTGGGGGTCGACCCCGGCGGTGGGCTCATCCAGGAAGAGCACGGCGGGGCGGTGGAGGATGGCGGCGGCGAGGTTGAGGCGGCGCTTCATGCCGCCGGAGTAGCCGACGGCGCGGTGGTGGGCCCGGTCGGCCAGGCCGGTGAGATTCAGGGCCTCGGCGATGCGCTCGTTGAGGGTGGCACGGGGCAGGCTGTAAAGGGAACCGAAGAACTCGAGGTTCTCGCGGCCGGTGAGTTCGTCGTAGAGGGCCAGGGACTGGGGGGCCACGCCAAGGAGCGTGCGGGCCTTGGGGTCGCTGGGCGGGCGCTCCGACCCGGGCGGGCCGATGAGAATCTCACCGCTGTCGGGCAGGATGAGGCCCAAGGCCATGGAGATGCTGGTGGTCTTGCCAGCACCGTTGGGGCCGAGGAGGCCGAAGATCTCGCCGGGGCGGATCTCGAGCGTGAGGCCATCGACGGCCTGTACCGAGCCGAAACGCTTCTTGACGTTGTTCCAACGCAGCACGGGTGGGGTCCTTGTCTGTTTGGAGAAGTCGGGCGCGGGAGGCGGCGGGCGAAGCGATGTTGCAGGCGGGGATGGCTCAGCCGGGCAGTGCGGCCAGGTCGCGCTCGACGGCGTCCCAGGTTTCGCGGATTCGGGCCGGCGAGAAGTCGAAGTTCAGGCCGGCGGCGGAGAACAGATCGGGCAGGGGTTTGCTGCCGCCGAGGGCGAGGGCCGACTTGTACTTGCTGAGGGCATCGGCCGGGCGGAGCTTGTAGTTGCCGTAGAGCTGGAGGGCGCCGAGCTGGGCGATGCCGTACTCGATGTAATAGAACGGCGAGGTGAACAGGTGGGGCTGGCGGTGCCACATGTAGCCGAGCTCATCGTCAAGGCCGGTCCAGTCGGTGCCGGCGCCGAAGCGGCTCATGAGGGACAGCCAGGCGGCGCGGCGCTGCTGGCGGGTGTGGCCGACGTTGGAGTAGATCCAGTGCTGGAACTGATCGATGGTGGCGATCCAGGGCAGGATGCCGGCGATGCCCTCGAGGTGGACGCGGCGGGCGCGGGCGGCATCGGCCTCGGAGTAGAACTCGCCGAGGAAGGGGTGGCTGGTCAGCTCCATGCTCATGGAGGCGACTTCGCAGAACTCGATCGGCGGGCTGGAGCGATAGGCGAGGATGGGCTCGGCACGGGCGAGGATGGCGTGGAAGGCGTGGCCGGCTTCGTGGACCATGGTCTCGACATCGCGCTGCAGGCCGGCGGCGTTCATGAAGATGAACGGGATGCGGGCGCGGTCGCGGGTGGCCTGATAGCCGCCGGGAGCCTTGCCGGGGCGGGACTCAAGGTCGATGCAGCCGCCCTGCTTGAGGACGCCGAAGAGCTCGCCGAGATCGGGGTCCATGCGGCTAAACAGACGCTGGGAACGATCAAAGAGATCCTGTCCGGAGGTGAAGGGCTTCAGCGGCGGACGGCCCTTGACATCGACCGCGGCGTCCCACGGGCGGACGGCCGGCAGCTTGAGCGCGGCGGCACGCTCAGAAACGAGGCGGCGGGCGGCTGGCACAACGGCCTGCTCGACACCGGAAGCGAAGGCATTGCAGTCGGCGACGGTGTAGTCAAAGCGGCGGCGGGACTTGAAGGCAAAGCCGATGTAGTTGTCAAACCCGGCGTTGCGGGCCATCTGCTGGCGGAGGGCGATGAGCTGATCGAAGATGTCCTCGAGCTTGTCCTTGTCGGCAAGGCGGCGGCGGGCGACGGCCTTCCATGCGGCTTCGCGGACGGCACGGTCCGTCGACTCCTGGAAGCGGGCCATCATGGGCAGGGTCTGGGTCTTGCCATCGAACTCGACGGTCATCGCGCCGATGACGGCCTGGTATTCCTGCTCGAGCTGACTGGACTGGGTCTGGAGGTCGACGTTCTCGGGGCGGTAGAGCTCGACACCGGCCCGCAGGTCGCGGAGCATGACGTCGTAGCGCTGGGCGTCGAGTTCGCCGACCATGGGGGCCTGGACGATTTTCTTGTCAAGCTCGAAGCTGATCTTGATGAGCTCGGGCTGGACCTCTTGAACGTACTTGGCGTAGGCACCCGATGCCGCGGGGTCATCGGTGTGGCAGGTCATGTTTGTATAGAGGTCTGTATACGCCTCGGCGGCGGCGGCATCGAGCTCGCTCCGGTCGAGGATGAGACGCTCGAGACACTTTTTACAGTGGAGCTCACGGTCGATGAGCTCCTGATACAGGGGTTTGAGCGACTCCCACGAGGCGGCGTTGAGATTGGCGGGAACGAAGTCGGAGGCGGGCTTGAAGCTTGGGATGATCGACATGGAGGGCTCGTGTATGCGAGGCCAGGCCGCATGAAACAGACGCGGCCGGGAGGTGGGCGAAGGCGAGTGTACCGGCCCCATTTGCACAAAGTTGAAAGAAACAAACCGCAAACCGTGGGGCTGCGTATCCGAAGGGGTGTGCGGATACCAAACGGCCCCCCGCCCGAGGATGTGGACAAAGGCCTAACCTCGACGTGTTTAGCGGCTTGCTCTTGATTGATCGTGCTCCCCGCGGCATCTGTCTGGCAGCGTGAAAGCGAAGTGCCTGAGGGAAAGCGGCAAGCGACGGAAGCAGAGTCAAGAACGAGTGCGGCGCAAGAAAGAGGCTCCAACGAGCCGATATCAGGTTCAACCATGCCAGACGGCAACAACGACACGCGTAACCGGAAACCAAGCACAGGCCAGCAGAACGAGCGGCCCGACCGTGGCCGCGGCGGCCCGAAGGGCGAGCCGGGGCGAGAAGGCCCGCAGCTTGCGCAGGCACCCAAGCCGAGGAAGGGCATGTTCGCCGTCATCGCAGTGCTGCTGTTTGCATTCTTTGTTGTGTCGGTGCTGTCATCGAACAGCAGCGGCGGGCAGAAGCTGGAGACGTGGCACGAGTTCGAGCAGCGGTACAAGCAGGGCGACTTGAACAAGGATTCCGTCGAGCTGCACGACGGCATGGTGGTGGCCGAACAGACCAGGGCGGTGACCAAGGGCGAGCCGACGAAGATTCAGTACACGTTTAACCCGGCCAACCGTGAGCCGGTGTACAAGCAGCTGGCCGAGCTGACAGGCAACCGGTTCAAGGATGTTCCGACATCGGTCTGGACGACGATGCTGCTGAGCCTGCTGCCGGTGCTGCTGATCATTTTCCTGATCTGGTTCCTGCTGTTCCGCGGTCTGCGGTCGGCCGCGGGCGGCCCGGGCGGCATGCTGGGCAACTTCGGCAAGAGCAAGCACAAGATGATGATGAAGGAGAAGACGGGCATCACCTTCGATGACGTCGCCGGCATCAATGAGGCCAAGGACGAGGTGACGGAGATCGTCGAGTTCCTGAAGAACCCCAAGAAGTTCACGCGCCTTGGCGGACGGATTCCGCGCGGCGTGCTGCTGATCGGCGAACCTGGCTGCGGCAAGACGCTGCTGGCCAAGGCGATCGCCGGTGAGGCGGATGTGCCGTTCTTTTCGATCTCGGGCTCGGACTTTGTTGAGATGTTTGTGGGTGTGGGTGCGTCGCGTGTCCGCGACCTGTTCAAGCAGGCCAAGGAGTCGGCACCGTGCATCATCTTCCTGGATGAGATCGATGCGGTGGGTCGCCGCCGCGGCGGCGGGTTCACCACTGGCGGGCATGACGAACGTGAGCAGACGCTTAACGCGATCCTGGTGGAGATGGACGGCTTCGGGACCGGCGACGGCATCATTGTCGTTGCCGCGACGAACCGGGCCGATGTGCTGGACCCCGCGCTGACGCGGCCGGGCCGCTTTGACCGGCAGATCGTTGTCAGCCTGCCGGATGTCAAGGGCCGGCTGGAGATCATCAAGGTTCACGCCAAGAAGGTCAAGCTCGGGCCCAACGCGGACCTGGAGCGGCTGGCCAAGGTGACTCCGATGTTCTCGGGCGCCGAACTGGCGGCGATCATCAACGAGGCCGCGCTGCTGGCGACGATGCAGAACAAGGACTATATCGAGCACGCGGACCTGGAAGAGGCGCGTGACAAGATCAAGTTCGGCCGGGCCAAGAAGTCGCGCGTCCGTGAGATTGAAGAAAACAAGCTGACGGCGTACCACGAGGCCGGGCACGCGGTGCTGCAGGTGCTGCTCAAGGACGCGGATCCGCTGCACAAGGTGACGATCATTCCGCGCGGCAATGCCGGCGGAGCGACGTTCTCGATGCCGGAGAAGGACCGCTCGGGCTACGGCCTGAAGTGGCTGACGGCGACGATGCGGGTGCTGTGCGCCGGTCGCATCGCCGAGCAGAAGGCGATGGGCGATGTCTCCAGCGGCGCGTCGATGGATATCTCCCAGGTCACTCGCATCGCTAAGACGATGATCGAGGAATGGGGCATGTCGGAGAAGCTGGGCTTTGTGCGTTATGCCGGTGCGGACAGCCGCGAGATGTACATCCCTGACAAGGGCTACAGCGAGGCGACGGCCCGGATCATTGATGAGGAGGTTCGGCGGCTCTCCGACGAGGCGTATCAGGACGCGATTCGGATGCTTGATGAGAACTGGGCGGCCGTTGAGAACGTGGCCCAGGCGCTGCTGCGGTACGAGACGCTGGATGCGGCGGACGTGCTGAAGGTCATGCGTGGCGAGACGATCGGCAAGCCGACGGTCTCCGAACTGCTGGCCGCCGAGGCCCGCAAGACGCGTGAAGCGGCGGCTGCCGCGGCTGGGTCAAACCCGACGGGCACAGGCTCGACGGATGTTCCGCCGGGCACGATGCCGACGCCGGCCTGATGAGATTTTGAAACGCGATTGACCAAGCCCGGCCCCAGTGGCCGGGCCTTTCATTTGGGAGCATCGAGCTGCCAGAGCAGGCGTGGCTCGCTTAACGGGCGGCCGAAGAGCTGGAAGTAGACCATGGCCAGACCGGTGCGGGCGGCACGCTGGCGGATGTCGTCACGGTCGCCGGTGAAGCGGAAGCGGCGGACATCCACTGAGACGGGAGCCGTGGGACCACTGGTGCCTGACTTGGACTGCCAGGCATGGGCGATGCAAACCGTGCCGACGGGCTTGGCTGGCGAACCGCCGTCGGGGCCTGCGATGCCGGTGATGGCCACTGCATGGTGAGCACCGGTGGCGTGCAGGCCCCCCGCTGCCATGGCGCTGGCGACATGCTCGCTGACGGCACCGTGGGCTGCGATGAGGGCGGGGTCGACACCGGCGAGACGGGTCTTGAGGTCGTTGGAATACGTCAGCAACCCACCGGCGAACGAGGCGGAGGAGCCGGGAATGGCGGTGAGCAGGGCTCCGAGCAGGCCACCGGTGCAACTCTCGACCGTTGCCAGGGTTTCGTGCCGGTCGCGGAGCGTGGAGAGCACCACGGCGGGGAGCGTGTCCTGGCCGCGGCCGAAGAGGTGGTCGCCCAGCAGCTCGCGAAGGGTGGCCTCGTCGGCATCAAGGGCTTGCTCGGCCTGGGCTGAGCCCGTGGATGCGGCCATGCGGAGACGGATGGTGAGGACCCCCTGCGAGGCGGTGACACCGATCAGCGGGACTCGATCACGCTTCATGAGCGGGCCGAGGCGGGTGACCAGATCGGCCTCGGGGATGCCAACAACGTGCAGGAGCCGGGTGGCCACGACGCGGGAGGGCTCAGGCCGGAGCATGGGCACGACGCTGGCAAGCCACATGCTTGAGAGTTCACCGGGTGGGCCGGGGAGGCAGAAGACATCGGTCCCGGCGGAACCCGGTGTGGGGGAGTCGATCCGGCTGTGCAGGCCGGGGGCGGTGCCGACGGCGTTGGGAAGGCATGTGGCACCGCTGGGGCGAAGGGCCTGGCGGGCCTGACGCTCGTTCATGGTCCTGCCGCGGCCGGCGAGCCAGGCGGTGAGGTGGCGGAGGGCGGCTTCGTCCGTGACTAGCCCCTGGCCAGTCGCCACGGCGAGGGCGTGACGGGTGAGGTCACCCTCGGTCGGGCCAAGACCACCGGACATGATCAGCAGCGGGGCGCGGCTGGCCAGGCGGCGGAGGGTGTGGACGAGGGCATCGAGGTCATCGGGGACGGCGGCAAACTCCACGATACTGATGCCCAGCGAAGTGAGCTGTTCGGCCAGGTAGCGGCTATTGGTATCAAGCAACTGGCCGGTGATGATTTCATCGCCTGTCGAGAGGATGCAGGCGTGGGTGTGGAAGCTCATGGGCGGATCGTTGGCACGGGGAGCGGGGAGCGTTTGGGGCGGCGGGACGTGCCGCGGGCAGGTACGATTGTGCGTCATGGCCGACACCACCTCCATCCGCGTCAACTTCGGCAAGCCGATGGCTTTTTTTCCGCTGGCGGCGGTGTCACTCGTGCCGCACGGGGTGGTGCAACTGCACATCTTTGAACCGCGGTACCGGCAGATGGTGTCCGATGCGCTCGATGAGGCGGGGCAGATTGCGATGGCGGTGTTTGACGGCGAGGCGTGGCAGGAGGAGTATCACGGCGCGCCGCCGGTGCGGCCGATGATGTGCGTGGGGCAGATCGTGGCGCACGAGGCGCTGGCCGACGGGCGGTTCAACATCGCACTGCAGGGGGTGTGCCGGGCCCGGGTGGTGGCGGAGTTGCCGCCGGCGGAGGACCGGATGTATCGCATGGCGATGCTCGAGCCGGTGTCGATTGAGGAAATCGATGACGGGGAGATGAAGCCAGTGCGGCTGAACGTGATGCGGCTGCTGACGAAGAGCTCGCTGAAGGACCTGCGGGATGCCGACGCGATGGTGCGGCACCTTAAGGACCCGGAGATCCCGACGACGGCGATTCTGGAGCTGGTGGGCTTCTCGCTGATTCAGGATCCGGAGGCCAAGTACGCGCTGCTGGCGGAATCCAGCGTGCAGCGGCGAGCGGACATGGTGCAGGACGAGTTGCGGGAACTCAAGCACCTGCTTGATCTGGCGCAGCCGCAGCGGGTGACGGACTTGCCGCGGGGCTGCAGCTGGAACTGAGGGCTGGCTCGGCCACACAGGTTGATTAATGGATCGCCAGCCACGCACGGCGGGCCACACACGGAGCTACAGAGGTCATGTTCTTCCGCAAGTATGAAGGCCTGGGCAACGACTACGTCTATGTGGATGTTGTCGGCCAGCCGGGGCTGGCGGAGTGTGACCTGGGCGCGCTGGCCCAAGTGGTGAGCGATCGGCACTTTGGTGTGGGCTCCGACGGGTTGATCCTGCTGTGCCCCCCCACTGCGGGCACCAAGGCACACGTGCGGATGCGGATGTTCAACGTTGACGGATCGGAATCGGAGATGTGCGGCAACGGCGTGCGCTGCGTGGCCAAGTTTGCTCATGACCACATGCGGATTCGTGAGGAACCGATGCTGGTAGAAACCGGCCGCGGGGTGCTGAGCATTCGGTACATTGTGGACCGGGACAGCGGCGAACTGACCGCGGCGACGGTGGACATGGGTGAACCGATCCTGGCTGCGGCGGCGGTGCCGACGCTGCTGGCACCGACCCGCGACGGGATGGTCATTGAGGGTGAACTGACGGAGTTTGCCGGCAGCGGCGAACTGGCGGAGCTGATGCGGCAGGGCGGCGTGGCCAGCGGCGTGACGTGCGTGTCGATGGGCAATCCGCACGCGGTGCTGTTTTGCGAGAATCCGGAGCTGGTGCCGCTTGAGAGGCTCGGACGGTTGATTGAGCACCATCCGGCGTTTCCGAGGCGGACCAACGTGCACGTGGTGATGGTGCCGTCACGCACATGCGTTGTGGCCAGAACTTGGGAGCGGGGCTCGGGCATCACGCTGGCATCGGGCACGGGGGCGAGCGCGATTCTGGTTGCCAGCGTGCTGACAGGCCGGGCTGATCGGGCCGCGACGCTGGAACTGCCTGGCGGTGAGCTCATGATCCACTGGGAGGCCCGCACGAACCATGTGATGATGACCGGCCCGGCGACCGAGACGTTCAGCGGGACGCTGAGTACGGGGCTGCTGCGAAAGGCGGGCTGGAAGTGCTGAGTTTGCATCAATCGACCGGGACGGTGGATCCGGATTCGATCAGGATTGTTACGCCGCGGCTGTTGCTGCGTGCACTTCGGCCGGGAGATCTGTTTCCGCTGGCTGAGGTCGCCAACGACGCGGAGATCAGCCGATGGACGACGACTGTGCCGCACCCGTACACGGTGGGCGATGCGGCCAAGTGGATCATGCTGTCGCGGTCGCTGCTTGCTGCCGGGGATGGGCTGCCGCTGGCGGTGGTGCTGGGGCAAACGCTGAGCACGGCGGACGGGCGATCGCACGCGGCGGGCACGCTGGTTGCGATGGCCGGACTGATCCTGACGAAGACGCAGCCGCGGGCGGAACTTGGCTACTGGGTGGGGCGGGACTTCAGGAGTCTTGGTATTGCCAGCGAGGCGGCGGGCGCGGTGATTGACTACGGATTCGGCACGCTCGGCCTTGCGCGGATTTTTGCCGGGTACTTTGATGGTAATGAGGGGTCGGAGCGGGTGATGCGCCGGGTCGGGATGACCGCGGAAGGCGTGCGGCGGTGCGAAGCACGAAAGGACGGTGTCGCCGTGGACATCAACGGCTACGCGATCACGCGGAGTGACTGGCAGGCCAGGCGGCAAGGACCGGCTTAGCCGATGAGAAGCTCGCGAACGGTCAGGCCGATGACGATGAGCATGCCTGTGGCGATAGCGAGTTTGCACCACAGCACCACGCGATCGATCGGCAGGCGGGAGGGCGGAAGCCCCTGAAGGCGACGGATACGGGCGATGCGTTCGGCGATGGAGCCGTGACGGAAGGTCCACTTGCGGACGGGGATGTGGTTGAGGCGGGCGACGCTGAGCAGGGCACCGGCCATGGCTTCGACGGCAGGGCCGACGATGCGTGAGCCATCGGCCGTGATGGTGCGGCGGACGAACGTTGGCGCGGGCGGTTCCTGCTCCAGCGGCGGCTGGGGAGCCATCGTCAGCCCGTAGGCTGCCTCCAGTTCAAGCGGCGTGGGGCCGATGGAGTCGGTTCCTGCCGGCTCATCGGGGACGACACGCTCGAGGATCTCCCACCTGCCGCGGGCGGAGAGGTGTTTGACGGCGAAGGCGTCGGCCTGCCACTCGAAACGGCGGCTGACAGCGCCCATGATGCTGATGCCGGCGAGGACCGAGCCGATGGAGGCGAGAAGGACGTGCCCCTGGGTGCTGCCGAGGCCCGTGTAGTGGTGCACGGCCCAACCCGCGGAATAGGTGGCGACGGCACCGATGGTGCTGCCGACGATGAGCGAGCCGGCCAACCAGAGAATGTGACGCAGCTTGGCGTGGGCGAGTTCGTGGGCCATGACGGCCATGAGCTGCTCGCGGGGCAGCCGCTCAACGAGGGCGTCGGTCAGCAGGACGTAACGGGCCCAGGGCACGACGCCGACGACCGCGCCGTTGAGCACGGAGCCATCGGTGCGCCAAAGCAGGATGTCGCGGAATCGCACGGCCTCGCGGCGGCACATCTCGGTGAGGACCTCGGCGAGTTCGCCGGTGCGGATGGGGCGGACATCCCAGAGCAGGGGCAGACCGAGCGGGACGAGAGACAGAACACCGAAGATGCCGGTGATCTGCAAGATGAGTTCTGCGGCGTGGGCGCGGCTGCCATCGCCTGCGGCGAGCCAATCGGCAACGGGGTAGAGCCACCAGGTGTCACCACGGCGAATGGCCTGATCAAAGAGCAGGTTGAGCGAGCGCGTGACGGCCTCGCCCCAGCCGGTGGTCAGGGCAAGGGGAATCAGGACGACCAGAAGCTGATGGCGAACCTGCAGGTTAACCCAGCGTGCACGCGGGGGCAGCGGCGCGATGGGTTCGCCGCGGTCGATGCTGCTGACCAGCAGCAATTCGTGGATGCGGCGCTCGACGGAGTATCGGGAGGCGATGAGGCCGATGGTGCAGGCCAGGGCGGGGGCACAGATGAGCAGTTCATCGATAGCGATGATGTTGCCGATGTTGAAGCGGACAAGTTCGGCCCAGTGGCCAAAGAAGATGGCCCAGCAATGGACGCCTGCCGAGAGCCAGAGGAGACGGGGAGTGATGTCGGCGGCGAGGAGATGATCGCCGCGGCGGGTGTGCTCGAACTTACGGGTTCCCCGGGCGGTGACCACCAGGGAGATCAAGACGAGCAGCAGTTGGGGGACGACGGCGATTGCGAGGGTGAGCCAGGGGTGCGGTCCGGCTGATGTGCCTGCACCGGTCCCCGCTCGGAGGTTGTCGTGCAGGAGCACGGTCATGAACAGCAGGATGACATGGATGTACACGGCTGGCGGGGTGGTGCGATGGCGTACGGAGGTGCCGGGGAGGGGCGGGGAGGGGCAGGGAGGGGCGGGGAGGGGCGGGGATCAGCGGCGGATGCCGTCCTGCCGGAGGACCCCGAGATCGAGCTTGATGCCACCGGCGATGAAGAAATCGACATTGAGATCACCCTCGCGCACCGGGGTGAAGACGAGGCAGTTCTTGCCGTGCTCGATTGCGAACTCCTCATCACCCGGGCCGGGGCCGGCGTACTCGGCGTTGTTCATGCGCTGGGCGTGGAAGTGATAGTGGGCCAGGGCCCAGGTGCCGGCGCGGAGCATGTCGTCGGAGGCGACGAAGCGGTTGTCACCGCTGCGCTGCGTGGGGCGGGGCGGAAAGAGCGTGACGCGGAACGGCTTGCTCTCTCCGGGGGCGGCGACTTCGACGAGACCGCCGTACTCGGTGGAGGTGTCCTTCATGTCGCGTTCGGCCTGTGACCAGAGTTCCTTACCGACACCTTCGGTCGAGAGGGCATCGTCGATGATCAGGATGGCCAGGCAGTCGCCCCACGAGAGAGACTTGGCGTTGGTTGAGAGTGTGTCGTCGTTGGTCAGCACGGCTGTGGGTGAGGGGCCGGTGCGGGTGTAGATCGTGCGAGGCTTGATGCGATCGGCTATCTGGCTGAGCAGGGCCTGACGATCGGCGGCCACCCATTGGGGACGGTTGGCCGCTGCCCAGCGGACGGGTTCGATGTGGCGGAGACGCAAGCCGGCCCGCTGCTCGGGCGAGAGACGCGCGACAGCGCCGGCGGCCTCGGTCCACCACTGGCGGCGAGCGGCACCGTCGGTCTTGTCGGCAAAGTCGCGGAGTGCGGTGAGCCACTGGAGCTGGGAGTCCGTCAGCGGAACACAGGAGAACTCCGTTGCGCAGGCGCGGATATCGCTGATGAGCGGGTCTGCCGCGGCGGCGGGGGTGAGCGTTGCCAGCAGTGCCGTGCGTTTCTGACCATCGGCATCGAGACGGGTGAGGACTTCCCAGGCGGCGCGGCGGGACTTCTCGGCTCGGTCAAGGGCCTGCGGCGAGAGCTTGGCATCGGCACCGGGGGTGGCCGCGAAGATGGCGAAGACTGCGGCCTCTGCCGACTTGCCGCTGAGCTTCTCGAGCAGCTTTCGCTCGGCACGCTCAGTATCGTCGAGCCCCTGGAGGCGACGGGCCCAGCTGCGGACGGCGGGAGCGGCGAACTCGGACCAGTTGCGGTCGCCCGCAAGACCGCAGATGTAGGCGATCATGTCCGGGCTAAGTTCCTGCGGCAGCCGGAGTGAGAGCGACGTTCGGGTGTCGAGGTTTTCTTTGTCCTCGGTGTCGCTCAGAAGCCACCAGATGGCACGCTCACGCACGGGCTGGGCGTAACGCGGGGACCAGACGATGTTCTTCATGCCCTCGCGGGCCTCGGTACGGGAGACCGTGAGGCGGCGCTTCCAGATGGCATCAACGGCTTCGACGCGGTCGCTGACGAGCTCGTCGGGGTTGGCGGCGACCTTGGCGGGGTCGGCCGGCTGCTTGGCAGGGCTGCTGCCGCAGGAGAGCAGGACGGTGCTGGCACCGACCAGGGCTACCAGAACGAAGGCGGTTGCACGAGAGCGACGCGGGAGGGAGCGGGAAACAAGCATCCTTGCCATAGGCGGACAGGATAACCGAGCCGGGGTGCCGCCAAGGGGCCGAGGGGGAGGCGAAGTCGCCCCAACGGAACGCCGGTTCATGCGCCGGCTTACAATGGTGGGATGTCCGCACCGTCTACCAGCACGCTTAACGAACGAGTCAGCACCATCCTGTCGCTGATCCGACCGACGGTGCAGGCTGACGGCGGGGATGTTGAACTGGTGGAGGTCACCGCCGAGGGCGTGGCAAAGATCCGGCTGCACGGGGCGTGCGTGGGATGCCCTTCGAGCACGGTAACCCTGAAACAGGGGATAGAGCGCAATATCCGCGCCCACTGTCCAGAGGTCAAGAGCGTCGAATCTGTAGACTCTGTGGAATAAGCGTAGATTATCAGACGTTCCTGGGTGGGTCCTGCGCAACTTGTGTTCGTGATTGAGGCCACGGGCCGAAAACCGTGGTATATTGAAGAGCGTGGCTGATCGACGGCCACCGAGTCGATGCGGTGTTGTCCGCATCGTGGACAGGAGGTCCGAATGCTGGTTGTGACGCGTCAACAAGGTCAGGAAGTCGTCGTCGGTGACCCGAAGAACCCGCTGGGTGTCATTCGAGTTGCTCAGATCCGCGGCGATCGCGTGCGCCTGGCGTTTGAGTTTCCCAAGCATGTGCAGATCAACCGCCGCGAGGTGGCCGACCAGAAGGCCACGGACGAGACGGTGACTGCGGAGATCGAGATCAAGCTGGCCGAGGGCCAGTCGATCGAACTGCCCGAGATCATCGGCACGATCCGGCCGAAGACCGCTGCCGGGGGCTGAGTGAGAATCGATTGAAAACTGAAGTACAAACGCCGGACCGTGAGGCCCGGCGTTTTTCGTTTGGCGGAAGTGCTGCCTGGGGCCGTGGCGCGGAAGGTACCCCCCACTGCCGGCAGTAAGGCTCACTCGTCGGACTTGCGGAAGACGGCGACGACATCCTCGATGGGGATGACGAAGAGGCGGTTGTCGCCCTCGAACTCGACGGGGACGGCGTGCTTGGGGTTGAACAGCACGCGGTCGTAGCGCTTGATCGGGTAGTTCTCGTCGCGGTCGACCTTGGCAGAGATGGCGACGACGCGGCCGGTGATGGTGGGGATCTCGATCTTGTCTGGCAGATGGATGCCCTGCTTGGTCTGCTTCTTGTCCTCGTCCTTGCGGATCAGGACGCGATCGCCGATGGGCTCGACGATCTCAAGCTTGGCTGCGGTCTTCTTGGCGTTGTCGTCGGGCATGGAGGATTGTAATCGCTTCGAAGCGTGCGGGTGCGGGCGGGGAGGACGCGGGGCTAACCTTGGTGCCCCAACGGGGAAGGACCGGACGCTTTTTCCTGCTTGCACAAGGGACCTGCCCGCATGGACCAGACAGCTCTGCTTCGCTCGCTCATCCGCGATGTTCCGGATTTTCCCAAGCCGGGGATTCTGTTCCGGGATTTCACGCCGCTGCTGAGTGACCCGGCCGGGCTGGCGCTGTCGGTGGAGCTGATGGTCAACCCGTTCCGGGGCAAGCACGTGGACCTGGTGGCGGGGGCCGAGTCGCGCGGGTTCATCTTCGGCACGGCGATGGCGCAGTCGCTGTCGGCTGGCTTTGTGCCGATCCGCAAGCCGGGCAAGCTGCCGGCGCGAAAGGTGGAGATGGGCTACGAACTGGAGTACGGCCAGGACCGGCTGGAGATTCACAGCGATGCGGTGAAGCCAGGCCAGCGGATTGTGCTGGTTGATGACCTGCTGGCCACGGGCGGGACGATGGAGGCGTGCTGCAAGCTGGTTCGGTCGCTGGGGGCCGAGATTGCAGGCATTTCCGTGCTCATCGAGCTCAAGGGCCTGGCCGGGCGGGACAAGCTGTCGGAGTATGGTGAGGTTCGCAGCGTGATTCAGTACTGACACTTGGTAGTGAGACTGATCGGCCGATGCAGACCAATCCGACAGCACGCCAGACCGAGCCGGGGGAAGCCGCGGGCGACCTGGGGGCGGCACGCGCGGCTGTGGTTGCGCCGCGATCCATCATCCGGGTACTGCTGGGCACGACGGCGAGTCGGATCGGCTTTCTGACCCTGACGGTGATTGCACTGGCGTGCTTTGCGACGCTGACGCTGACGCTGGCGAATCGGCAGGAGCCAGGGACGCAGCACCTGCCCGCAGCGGAGCGGCCGGAGAGCCCGGCGTACGAGGCGCAGCAGCGGGCAGCCCGGCACTTGCCGCCGTTCTGGTGGCCTGCGGCAGAGGGGACCCCGGCTGCGGCACGTCGGAAGGCGGCTTCCGAGCAGGCGGCACTGCTGGCTATGGCCGATGAGGCCGGGGTTGATGTTGAGACCATGCGTAAGCAGGCACCGCGGATCGGCGAGGCGGAGAGGGCGGTGTTCTTGCCCAAGCCGGCACTGGGCACGGATGTGCTCGGGCGTGATTTGCTGACGCGGCTGCTGGTGGGAGGGAGCGTGTCGCTGGCGGTGGGCGTGCTTGCCGCGGCGTTGTCTGTGGTGCTGGGGACGCTGTACGGCGCGATCGCGGGCTATCTGGGCGGGGTGGTGGACTCGGTGATGATGCGGTTCATCGACGTGCTGTACGGGTTGCCGTATGTGCTGCTGGTAGTGCTGCTGGCCGTGGCATCGAGCGCGATGATTGAGGAGTACACAGGGCGTGGGCGTGCGCGGGAGGCGTTTGTGCGCCAGGCTGCGGCTGAGCTGATGCAGGCTGAGGCGGGGCCGGCCGCGGCGGTTCCGGAATCCAGGAGGGTCCGAGAACGACTGAGCCAGGACAAAGGACTGGCGGAGGCGCTGAGACTGAAGGCAGAGTCGCACCCGGACCTGGCTCGGCGGGAGCTTGCATCCACGGGACGAATGCTGCTGGAACTCGGGACATTGCTTTTGGCGATCGGTGGTGTGAGTTGGCTGACGATGGCCCGGGTGGTGCGCGGGCAGGTTCTGTCTCTGAAGAGTCAGCCGTTTGTGGAGGCAGCCCGGGCGGTCGGGGCGTCGCGGCGGCGGATCTTTTTCCGGCACCTGCTTCCGAACCTGGTGGGGCCGATCATCGTGTATGCCACATTGACGATACCGCAGGCGATTCTTCAGGAGAGCTTCCTGAGCTTCCTTGGGATTGGTGTCAAGCCGCCGCTGCCGAGCTGGGGGAACCTGGCATCGGACGGGCTGGAGCAGCTGAACCTGGTGCAGAGCCAGTGGTGGCTGCTGGTGTTCCCATGTTTGCTGCTGGGCCTTACGCTGCTGGCCCTGAACTTTGTGGGTGAAGCGCTTCGGGAGGCGTTCGACCCCAAGACGCGGCGGTGATAGCATTCCCCCTATTCCGGGGGTGTTCGAATCTCGTGGGCGATGTATTTCCTGTCTGAAGTCGAGTTGAACGTATGCAGAACAAGTTCGGCCTCAAGGACATCATCCTGTACGTGCTGATCGCCGGGATCATCGGCAGCCTGTGGCTCAAAATGCTGCAGCAGGACAGGATGTGGGACCAGTCACGGGAAGCGCAGAACGAGATGAAGACCATCTCGCAGCAGATGGCGCGACTTCAGCAGTCGATCGATTCGCAGTCGCGGACGATCGGCGGGCTGGGGCGGGTGAGTGATGCGACCAATGGCGGGGCGAAAGAGACCGCGGGATCCACGGCCCCAGCGAAGCGTGACAACGCCTGGTCGCGGCCGGGGACGCCGGAGAAGTGGTCTCGCGAACAACTGGTCACAACGAACCCGGCGACCAAGCCGAACTTCTCACCAGGCGGGGAGATGGTGCTCGTGTTCGAGGGGCAGCCGGCGATTCTGACGCCGCTGCGGTACGGTGACACGTACGGGCGGTACGTCAATGAAGAGGTGGTCGAGTCGCTCGGACGGATCAACCCGGCGACGCTGGAACTTGAGCACGTGCTGGCCGAGGCGTATCAGATGGATCCGGAGGGCAACTGGTTCCGGGCCAAGATCCGCGAGGCGGCGCGATTCTCTGACGGCAAGCCGGTAACGGCCGAAGACGTGCGGTACACATTCCACGAGATGCTGGGGAACCCTGAGATTCAGGCGGACCGGTTCCGGGCGGTGTACAACGGGATCTCTGAGGTCAAGGTCATCAGCGAGCGTGTGGTGGAGTTCACGTTCAAGGAGCCGCGGTTTGACAACCGCCAGCAGGCACTGCTGATGCCGGTGCTGCCGAAGCATTTTTACTCGCGGTTTACGGCGTCACAGATCAATCAATCGACCGGGTTGCTGCTGGGTTCAGGGCCGTACAAGTTTGCGAGTGTGGACCCGGCGAACCAGTGGACGCCGCCGGCGGACATTGTGCTGGTGCGTAACGAAGGGTACTGGGGACCCCGACCGGCGCTTGACGTGCTGCGGTACAAGGTCGTGCAGGACGCGACGGCACGGCTGACCACGTTCACCAATGGCAAGGCGGACTTCATCCGCCCGACGGCGGCGCAGTATGCGGCCAAGCGGGAGGACCCGGAGTTCCTCTCGACGAGCAAGCCGCTGGACTGGTTCAACATGCAGGGCGGGTGGAGCTTCATCTGCTGGCAGAACGGGCCTCGAGCGGGCGGGAAGCTGACGCCTTTCTCAGAGCGGAACGTGCGACTTGCGATGACCCACCTGATCGACCGCGAACGGATCCGGCGGGACATTTTCAAGAACCTGGCGCGGCCGGCGACCGGACCGTTTAACAGCGAGACGCCGCAGGCGAATCCGGCGGTCAAGCCGTGGCCGTACGACATGGAGCGGGCCAAGGCCCTGCTGGAGGAAGCGAACTGGAAGGACCGCGACGGGGACGGCGTACGGGAGAACGCCAAGGGTGAGCGGTTCACGTTCCAGCTTACCTACCCGAGCGGCAACGAGTCAACCCTGCAGATGGTGACGTACGTCAAGGATCAGTGCGCCAAGGTGGGGATCATCTGCGAACTGACACCGATCGACTGGTCGGTGCTGCAGAGCGTGCTGGATCGCCGTGACTTTGATGCGATCACGTTTGCCTGGTCGGCCAGCGCGCCGGAGGCGGATCCGACGCAGTTGTGGAGCATCAAGAGCATCGACGGTACCGGCGACAACTTCGCCCAGTGGCGGAGCGAGGCGGCTGATGCACTGATCGCCAAGGGACGCAGGACGATTGACGATGATGCCCGGATGAAGGTGTGGCACGAACTGCACGCGCTGTGGCACAGCGAGCAGCCGTACACCCCGCTGGTCGAGCAGCCGTGGCTGCGGTTTGTCAGCAAGAAGGTGGAGAACGTCAACACGTACAAGTACGGGTTGAAGGTATCGGAGTTCTTCATCCCGCTGGGGTCGCAGAAGAGTCAGTAACCGATCGCTCCGTACGGCTCTGGTGATCACGCACTCATGGCAACCTACATCACACGACGGCTGATGATGATGATTCCGACACTGATCGGGATCACGTTTCTCATTTTCATGCTCATCGCGCTGTCGCCCGGCGGTATCGGTGCGGCCCTGCGGGCTTCTGGCGGGTCTGTGTCGGCCGAGGGCGGCGGCAGCCGCGCCCAGCAGGAGGCGTATCTGGAGGATCGGTACGGACTGGACTCGCCGCCTCCGGTGCAGTACGTCCGGTGGCTGGCCCGGATCAGCCCGATCAAGTTCGGGACACGGAGCCAGGAACTGCCCAACGGCGAGGTGATCGCTTCACCACGGGCGATCCGGCAGCCGCACATGTGGGAGTGGTTTGCAGACAAGCTCCCGGTGGGAGAGGCAGCTCCGCTGAAACTGGAAGGCGAACTGACCGAGGACAAGCGGCTTCGCATCTACAGCGATGCCGCGGCGGATTATGCCCGGGCGAGGTTCCGTTTCGTCGGTGAGCAGGCGGAACTGCTTCAGTCGCTGGGGCGGTACGCGAAGGCGACCGGACAAGCCGCGCTGGTTGACTACCGGGGCAACCCTGATCTGGGCGAGTTGGTTCGCTCCAAAGATGACGGTGCCGCGTGGGCGGAGCTGAAGATCCAGGGCGACAAGACGCTGACGGCGTATGCCGAGGCCGTGGCGGCACGCGCGACGCTGGACGCCGTCTTTGACGCGAGGTTGTTCACCCAGGTCGGCGTTCCGATCATTCCGGCGGTTGTGTCGGTAGCGTGGCCGGATCTGGGCAACTCGATGACGCGCGGACAGCCGGTGATCAACCTGATCACAACAGCCCTGCCGGTCACCTTGCTGCTGAATCTGATCGCGTTTCCGATCATCTACTTCATCGCGAGTCCGTGCGGCATGCTGGCGGCGGTGAAACAGGGACGCTGGCAGGACGTGGCGATGGGGTCGCTGATTGTGGCCTTGTGGAGCGTTCCGACCGTATGGGCCGGCGTGATGTGCCTGGGATACCTGGCGAGCAACCAGTACCTGGGCCTGTTCCCCGTTGGCGGCCTGCACGACAACGCGTCGGCGACGTTCCGCTTTCTGCCCAGCTTCGATGCCGATGGCGACTTTGCCCGCGGGTACCTGCTGGACACGCTGTGGCATATCGCCCTGCCGGTGCTGTGCCTTGTTTACGGCGGCTTTGCCGTGCTGAGTAAGCAGACCCGCGCCGCAATGCTGGAGAACTTCTCGGCCGATTACGTGCGAACAGCCAAGGCCAAAGGCGTGGCGCCCAGAAACATCATCGTCAAGCACGTGCTGCGCAACTCTCTGCTGCCGCTGATTACGATGTTTGCCAGCGTGTTTCCGGCGATGCTGGCCGGATCCGTCGTGATCGAGCGCATCTTCTCCATCCCTGGCATGGGCTCGATGGTCATCGAGTCGATCTATCTGCGGGACCGCGAGGTGCTGCTGGCCAACACGCTCATGATTGCGGCGGTGAACCTGCTGGCACTGCTGCTGGCGGACATTCTGTACGCGTTGGCTGATCCGAGAATCTCGTACAAGTAGGGCCAGGCCCCTGGCCCGCCCTGCTAGAACCTTCGCCCCCTGCCCCCCCCACTGTGCACGTTCGCTCCTGACACCGAACCTTCGACGAAGAAAACGATGGCAACCGAACCGACATCCGTAACGGGCGTGCAGCTGATGCAGGGCATTGGGGTGCGCACCAACAGGGGCTTCTGGGCCGAAGCGTGGTCGGAGGTGCTTGCCAAGCCGCGTGCCGTGGCGGCGCTGGCATGGATCGGGCTCGTTGCGCTGATGGCGGTGATGGCCCCGGTGCTGGCAAGCGGCCACCCGTTGATGGTTCGCACAAGCGGTGCGGGCGGTCAGGAGACAAGCTGGCCGCTGCTGGCATCACTGAGCAGCGGCGATGTCCTGCTGCTCATGGGCGGGCTTTGCGGCGCACTGCTGGTTGCGGTGCCGTGGCCCGGGTGGATCGGGCTGACGGGCGGCAAGAAACTGACGCTGGTGGCCGCGGCTGTGGTGCAAGGCGGCATCACGGTGATGATTGCTGCCGCGGTGCGGGGCTACACCGAGCAGCGGGAGATTGACCCGGCGATTATCAAGCTGGCGACCAGTCCGGCCTTTGTGCCTGTCGCGAGTGTGCTGGCGGCGGTCATTGCCGCCCTGCCTTTGCTGCTGGTTGCGACGTTCCGGTCGCTGCTGGGTCGCGGGCTGTACTGCGGCGTGGTGGCTGCTGTGGCCGCGGGGTGCCTGATGGCAACGTGGAAGGTTCCACCGGCCATCTTCGACTATCGCGAGCGGGAGAAGAGCGGGAAGATTCAAGCGACGTACACGCTGGTGCCGTTCTCACCGAGCCAGCGTGACACCTCGCTGCCGCTGCTGGCCCCGGGCACCGATCCGCTGAGCCCGTCGCGGGACGGGATGGTCAAGGCGGAACTGGGCAAGCTGTACCTTGCGGCTGAAAAGCGAGCTAAGGACAAGATTGCTGCCGCCCGGACCGACGCGATGAACGCGGCCAAGGCGGCGGGCAAGACTGAGCGCGGACAGGAGCGGGCCGGGAGCGACGCCGAACTGCAGGCACGGCGGCAGGTCCGGGCTGACGTTGATGCGAAGCACAAGGACCACTTCAAGGCAGTGGCAGAACTGGCGTTTCCGCGGCAAGGCCAGCCGACCTTTGTGATGGGCACAGATGCGATCGGCCAGGATGTGATGAGCCAGATGCTGCACGCCTGCCGGCTGTCGATCTCGATCGGGCTGGTCTCGACGGGTATTGCGGTGCTGATCGGCATCACCATCGGGTCGATCATGGGGTACTTCGGCGGGTGGATCGATACGATTCTGTTCCGGGTGGTTGAGGTGTTCATGGCGATTCCGGTGCTGTTCCTGCTGGTGGTGGCGGCGGCGGTGCTGCCCAGGAACACGTATGTGATGATGGGGATCATCGGGTGCGTGACGTGGACTGGGGCGGCACGGTTCACGCGGGCGGAGTTCATGCGGCTGCGGAATCAGGACTTTGTGCAAGCGGCGCAGGCGGCGGGCCTGCCGCTGCGGTCGGTGCTGTTCAAGCACATGCTGCCCAACGGCATTACACCCGTGCTGGTGGATGCGAGCTTTGCCATCGCCGCGGCGATTCAGTTTGAGGCGATTCTGAGCTTCCTGGCCCTTGGCCCTGCGGAGCAGGCCAGCTGGGGGCGGCTGCTGTCCAGCGCGATCGACGGTGTGGGTGAGTTCAAGTGGTGGCTGGCGATGTTCCCGGGGATGGCGATCTTCCTGACCGCACTGAGCTACAACACGCTGGGTGAGTGCCTGCGTGATGCGATTGACCCGAAACTCAAGAAGGCCCGCGTGTAAAGCGGGCGAGCGGTGATAACCTCGACTCCTGATTGCCTACTGAAAGACCCACGCTGAACCATGGTACCGAACCAGACAACCCCCAGGGCCCTTGACGAGTCGCAGCCGCTGCTGGCCGTGCAGGACCTTGCCGTGAGCTTTGAGAACCGGGGCGGACCGCGGATTCAGGCCGTCGATGGTGTCCGGATGACCATCTATCCGCGGCAGACGCTGGCGGTAGTCGGCGAGTCGGGGTGCGGCAAGTCGGTGACGGCGATGTCGGCGATGCACCTGGTGCCTCGGCCACCGGGGCGGTTTGACCGCGGCCGGATGCTCTTTGCGGCGGATTCGGGGAAGGTGGATCTGCTGACGCTGCAGGAACGGGAGATCCGATCGCTTCGGGGCGGACAGATCGCGATGATCTTCCAGGAGCCGATGACCTCGCTGAACCCGGTGTACACCATCGGCGATCAGATCATCGAGGCGATCCTCCTGCACCAGAACGTGACCGCCGGCGAGGCTGAAGCGGCGGCGATCGCGGCGATGCGTGAGGTGGGCATCCCCGACCCGGAGGGGCGGATGAAGGCCTATCCGCATCAGTTCTCCGGTGGTATGCGCCAGCGCGTCATGATCGCCATGGCACTGGCGTGCCAGCCCAAGCTGCTGCTGGCCGACGAGCCGACGACCGCCCTGGACGTGACGATCCAGGCACAGATCCTTGAACTGCTGCGGACGTTACAGGAGACACGGCAGATGGGCATCATGCTCATCACCCACGCGCTGGGCGTGGTGGCGGAGAACGCCGATGTGGTGTGCGTGATGTACGCCGGGCGGGTGGTGGAGTACGCCCGCGTGTTTGACCTGTTTGACCGGCCGCTGCACCCGTATACCCGCGGGCTGCTGGCGAGCATCCCCAAGACGACGACGCGGCTGGACCGGCTGGTGACGATCAAGGAGATCACAGAGAATCCCGACGAGTTCGCCAAGCTGCCGGGGGCGGAGCAAGGCGTGCGGCCGTGGTGGCCGTGGAACAAGCCGCCGCTGGACCTGGCGCACACGGGTGAGGCCGGCGGGGATTACAACCTGGTGGAAGTTGAGAAGGACCACTGGGTCGGGCTGTGGCGGACGACGGCCGTGGCGAGCCGAAGCGATCGGTACCCGGACCTGAGCTACCGCGTGGCGGACGACCCGGAGCACGCCAAGTACCGTACGAGCCGCTGAGCATTGGGCGGCAGCCGGATTTGGGGCAAGGTTCTCACCGGACGGGCCCATAGACTTGGCCGTGCCGGTGGGTGCTGGCACACGGGATCCCGCTGCCATGCCCTCACGCGTGCTCATTTTGCCTGATCGCTCACTGGCCCAGCGCGAGCGGACGCTGCTGGAGCGGCTGGAGATCGGTCTGGCCGATGAGGGTGTGCGGGTGGCGCATGCGTTGCCGGCCTCCCTGGCACCGATGAGTGTGGGCGGCGTGTACTCGACGGTGGTGCACTATCAGGATGCCTGGGCACCGGGGCTGGGACCTGTCAAGGCCCGGGCGCTGGTCGACCTGCTGGAGGAGGCAAGCCCGCCGGAGCGCGACAAGAACCTCATCGACGTGGTGCACTGCTTCGGGCAGGGATCGTGGAGCCTGGGGCGGCTGGTGGGCGAGATGACCGGTGCGGCGGTGGTGCTGGAGGTGCACGATGCGGCCTCGACCCCGGCCGCGGCGCAGCTGGCGGTGAAGGCCGGCAACGGCGTGCACGCCGTGTCGCTCGCGGACGATGCGCTCTCGAAGTTGTGCAAGCAGAGTCCGATGGTCCGGCTGGCACCGTGGGGTGTGTACACGCCTGAGCAGCCGGTGAGCCAACTGAGCCCGCCGGACCGCCTGGAAGTTGTCGCGCTGCTTGGTTCGGGCGCGACGGAGCGGCCCATCTTCGCGGCCGTCAAGGCGCTGTGCGACTTTGCACGCAAGCTGCCGGAGGACCAGCGGCCGATGATTCTGGTTGATGCGGGCCTGGCAGACCGCTGCCGCATTTACAGGTGGCTGGGGCAACTGGGCTTTGCCGGGCGGCTGTGCGAGGTGTCGGACCTTGAGGGCAAGCGCGATGTACTCGCCGAGTCGGATGTGCTGCTTCTGCCCGAGGCGCTGGGAGAGCAGCGTTCAAGCGTGCTGGAAGCCATGGCTGCGGGCACGATTGTGGTTGCCGCGGCGGATAAGCACAACGGAACGCTGATCGGGGGTGTGACCTGCCGGCTGGTGGGCGGCTCGTCGGTCTCGGACTGGCAGCCGGTGCTGGATGGGATCCTGCTGGATCAGCCGCGGCGAGCGGCACTGTCGGAATCAAGCTCGAAGTGGGTTGCCTCGCAGCGGAGTGCGAGCAGCCACGTTCGTGAGACGCTGGTGACGTACCGGGAAGCGATTGCGGTAAAGGCGGCGGAGAGCAAGGCGGGGCAGCGGGCGGCGGTGTGAGCAGCCAGGACGGTTGAAGCGTATGGCAAAGAAATCGAACTCCTCGATGTCGAATCTCCAGGGCGACTTGCTGTCGTCCGCTAGCCCGCCGGTAGCCGGGGGCTCAGCGTCGAAGGACGACGGCACCCCTCCACCGATTGCCGTATCGCAGCTGGCAGAGATCATCGAGCGGGCGGTTAAGAGCGGGCTGCCGCAGACCTTTAGGGTGATTGGTGAGATCTCAGGGTTCACCGACCGCAACCACTGGTACTTCAAGGTCAAGGATGCGGGCGCGGTGATTGACGGGATCATGTGGGCGAGCCGGACTGGACGGGTGGGCTTCGTGCCGCAGAACGGCCAGCAGGTGGTGGTGACGGGCAAGCTGGAGTATTTCAAGCCGCGGGGCACGCTGGGGCTGTATGTTGAGAAGATCGAGCAGGCGGGGCAGGGCTCGCTTGAGCAGCAACTTCAGCGGCTGATTGCCGAGTGCCGGGAACTGGGCTGGCTGGAGGTGGACCGCAAGCGGCGGCTGCCGGCGTTTCCCGGGCATGTGGCGGTGATCACCAGCCGGAGCGGTGCCGCACTGGCGGATGTGCGGATCACCATGCAGAAGCGGTGCCCGGCGGTCGCACTCTCGCTGATCGACACGCTGGTGCAGGGACCGGAGGCGGCACCGGGCGTGGCCCGAGCGATCAACTGGGTTTCCAGGCACGCGGCGAGGCTTGGCGTTGAAGCCGTGCTGGTGACGCGGGGCGGCGGGAGTCTGGAGGACCTGTGGGCGTTTAACGACCGGGCGGTTGCCGAGGCGATCGTGCGGTGTTCGGTGCCGGTGGTCGCGGCGATCGGCCATGAGACGGATACGACACTTGCCGAACTGGTGGCTGACGAGCGGGCCAGCACGCCCACGCAAGCGGCGATGCGGCTGACGCCCGACCGCGATGCCCTTGGCGAGCAAACCGAACTGGCTGCGTCGCGGATTCGGGAGGCGATGTCTCGCCGGCTGGGCGTGGTAACGCTGGCCAACACGACGCACGCCAAATCGCTGGTGCGGGTTGCCTCTGCCGCACTGGCGGAGAAGGCGATGCTGCTGGCACGGCAAGCCGCAGTGGTGGAGCGGGCCAGGCCTTCGAGCCAACTGGCCCAGCGGCGGGTGGTGCTGGAGCAGCTGGCCAACCGGCTGCAAGGCACCGTACAGGATGTGGTGCGGACCGCTGGCACGGCTGCCGCTCAGCGGGCGATGGAGTTGCCTCGGGCCGTGCGGACACTGATGACGGCCAAGGCGGAGAATCTGGGTACCTTGGAGCGGCAGTTGGTGCTCGTCGGCCCGCAGGGGGTGCTCGAACGCGGCTACTCGATCACGGCTGATTCGACGGGGCGGATCATCACACGGGCGGGCGATGTGCCGGCGGGGACGGAGATCTACACGAGGCTGGCAGACGGGAGCATCCGCTCAACGGTGTCGGGCGGGCCGGGGGCCGAGGGTGTGAAGTTCGGGCCGGGTGGTGGTGATGCGGGTGCGGCGCGGCCGGTGAAAAAAACAAAGGCCCGCCGAACCATCGATGATGGCTCGGGCGGGCTGTTTGGCTGAGAGTATTTTTCTTTTAACTGGTGAGCCGGCCGACGTTGAGGAATCAGCGGAAGATCAGTTCGGCGATCTGCACGGCGTTCTGGGCGGCACCCTTGAGGAGCTGGTCGCCGGAAACAAAGAGTTCGACACCTCGGGAACGTGCGGGCTTGGCCTCGGTGGCGGCGGCGAGAGCGTTAAGACCACCCGGGGTCTGGCTTGGATCCAGACGGATGCGACCGACGAGCACTTCCTGCCCGCCGCTGGCCTTGAGCGGCGTGGGGAAGATGTTGTTGGCACGGTCGTCGACGATCGTGACGCCGGGGGCTTTGGCAAGCGCGGCGTGCAGGTCGGCCACGGTGACATCACGCTTGAGCGTGAGATTGATCGACTCGCAGTGAGCACGCAGCACGGGCACGCGGATGCACATGGCGGTGATGCGGACGGAATCCTCACCCCAGATCTTGTGGCTTTCGAGGATCATCTTCTGCTCCTCGACATTGAGCCCGGTGACGGGGTCGAGGGCGGAGTTGTGGCTAAAGAGGTTGAAGGCGTAGGGTTCCTTGAAGATCTTGGGCTGTGCGGGCTTGCCGTCCAGCACATCGCGGGTCTGGTCGCGGAGTTCCTCCATGGCCATGGCACCGGCGCCCGAGGCGGCTTGGTAGGTGCTGATGACCGCTCTCTCGACACCGAAGGCCTGGTAGAGCGGGTGGACCGCCACGAGCATGATGATGGTGCTGCAGTTGGGGTTGGCCAGGATGCAGCCGGGCTTGCCGGCGCGGTTGGTACCGATCCAGGCGGCTGGGATGTGGTGCGGGTTGACCTCGGGGACGATCAGCGGGATGGCCGGATCCATGCGGAAGGCCGAGGAGTTGTCGACCACGACGCAGCCGGCTGCCGCGGCGACGGGTCCGAGGGATTTGCTGATTCCCGAGCCGGCGGAGAACAGTGCAAGCTGGACGTCTTTGAAGCTCTCCGGCGTGGTAGCCTGGACGGTGAAGGTGCCCAGGGCGTGCTCGATGACCTGGCCCGCCGAGCGGGGCGAGGCCAGGCAGGTGATGCGGCCGCAGGGGAAGTTGCGGCGGTGGAGGATGTCGAGCATTTCGCGGCCGACGGCGCCGGTGGCGCCCACGATGGCGATGTTGGGGTGTGACACGTGCGGGGAACTCAGAGGGGGTGCGAACGGGACTGGAAGGGGCGGAATATAGCACCGCCCCGGGCATATGCACGGGGCGGTGTGGGAAGTTGCTTTGGATTGAAACGGCCAGGGGAACCGGTCACTTCGTCAGCGAGGCGAACATGGCGGCACGGACCTTCTCGAGCAGGGCCTTGGTGGCCTTGATGCCATCGGCTTCGCTGAGGCGGGAGCCTTCGTACTCGATACCGACGCGGGAGCGGTAGCCGGCGTCGTAGACGATCTTCATCAGGCGGGTGTAGTCCTTCTCAGTCTCCTCGCCGGTCTTGTCGTTGAAATCGTGGCTCTTGGCCGAGACGCCCTTGGCAAAGGGCATCATCTCGGTGGTGCCGAGGTAGCGGTCGTAGTTTTCGGTGTCGGAGATGCGGAAGTTGCCGAAGTCGGGCAGGAGGCCGGCCCGCTTGGAGTTAACCAGTTTGATCATGCCGGCGAGCCACTTGCCGTTGCTGGTGACGCCGCCGTGGTTCTCGACGATGACGTTGAGGTCGTAGGGGTCGGCGAGCTCGCAGAGGCGGCGCAGGCCGTCGGCGGCGAGCTTCTGGGTTTCCTCGAAGCTGCCGCGGCTGTAGGCGTTGACGCGGATGCAGTGACAGCCGAGGGCCTTGGCGGCATCGAGCCACTTCTTGTGGTTGGCGACGGCTTCCTTGCGCTTGGCTTCATCGGGGTCGCCGAGGTTGCCCTCACCGTCGCACATGATCAGCACGCTGGTGACGCCAGCATCGCTGCATCGCTTCTTGAGCTCGTTGTTGTAGGCGTCGTCGCCCTTCTTGGCCCAGAACTGGTTGACGTACTCGACACCGTCGATGCCGTAGTCGTTCTTGGCTGCTTTGGGAAAGTCGAGGTGATCGAGCTTCTTGGCGAAGAGGGTCTTGTGCAGGGACCACTGGGCCAGGGAGATGGTGAAGATGTCCTCGGGCTTGGAGGGCTTTGCAGGAGCAGCCGCGGGCTTGGGTGCTGCTGCGGCGGGGGCAGCGGGCTTGCCGAAGGCACTCGAGCCGGCGACGGCAAGCAGGGCGGCGGAGGACATGAGCGTGATCGCCTCGCGGCGGGAGAGATCGTGGATCATGGGAAGACTCGAAGAAACGAGGATGCGTGCGGGTTGCCGGACGAACGGATGTTGGAATCAGGACTTGGATGACTGCTCGCCCCGGCCGCCGGGCAGCCAGAGATCCGCGAGGACGAGGAGGAGTTGGAGCGTGGTGGCAACGTTGTAGACCATACCGCCGACAACGATTGCGATGGCCCAGCGATCAGAGTATTCCGAGAGCCACCAGGAACCGATATCCGCCAGGAGGCCGATGCCGACGGCGGCCATGAGAAGCCCGCCGATCCAACGCCACCAGCGGGTGCAAAGAACGAGCAAGCCGATGACCACACTCATGGTCGCCATGGCTGGGGCGTGGGCATGGGTGCTGTTGGCCTTGATCTTGATGGGAGCCGCGTTGATCTTGCGGGTGACCGAGAGCTTCTTGATGTCGTCGGCGTAGTCCAGTACGATCGCCTTAGCTTTCGGATCGGCCGTGGTCGCTTTACGGCTGTGGCACTGGAGGCACGAAGTAGCGATGATCTCGCTCGGCGCCGCGCTGCCGATGTCGATGGAGTCGTAGTTCTCCGCGACCTTGTCACCGGTGAGCCACTTGATGAGCGTCTCGCGGTCGGGCCCCTTGAGTGTTTCGGGGTGGCCGCCGCGGAGGCTTGTCAGGAGTGGAGAAACGGTTTCAAGACCTGAGTACTGCGCCTTGACATCGTCAAGTGTGAGCCCGGGGCGCTCATCGCGGTTCTCGTACTTGAACCACATGTGGGCGGCGCTGGCGAAGAAGCCGATGAAGAAAACAAATATGAGGGCTGAGAGGCCCAGACGCCACAGAAAGCCGAGCTGGCGAAGACGAAAGTTCATGCAGAGGATCCTGAGCTGGTAGGACGTCAGACGGGCGAATCAGATCTTCAGGTCAGCAGGGTTGATGGCGATCTCGGAGTTTTCAGCCGTGGCCTGTGCCGCGGCGATGGCGATGACCGTGCTGCGAAGACCGGCGGCAGCATCGCAGGCAGGAGCCTTACCGGCATCGACAGCACCGACAAAGTCGCTGAGGGCATAGTAGAGCGATGAGTACGGCAGGCCGACACCGTCCTTGAGCTTGCCCTGGCTGGCGAGCTTGGTGGCATCGGCGATGAGCGTGATGCCCTCGTCATTGTGGAACTGCTGGCGGTTGGCGTAGACCTCCCAGCCCTGGGTGGGGGCATCGGCTTCTTTGAACATCCAGCCGTGGGTCCAGCCGAGCTTGATGGCGGCGTTGGCACCGCGGAAGAGCTCATAGCGGCCCTCATAACTGTTGCCCAGCGAGCCGTCAAACTGCATGCGGAGGCCTTCGGCGAAGATGAGGTCGCAATGGACCGTATCGGCGATGGCGCGGCCGTCGGCGTGGAGGCGGATGGCGCCGAACCCGCGGACCTTCTGGGGGATTCTGTCGGTGTACCACATGCCGACATCGAAGGCGTGGGAGCCCCACTCGCCCGGAAGGCCGAGCGAGACGGCCTTGTCCAGCCGCCAGTTGGCTGCTGCCTCGCGGGCGGGATCGTTACCGGGGAACCGCCAGGTGGTCTTCTGGAACTGCTTGGACTCGATGGCGATGGCCTCACGGACCGCATCGGACCGGAAGAACGAGCGGGCGAGCTTGTAGACGGGATTGCTGCGGCCCTCGAAGCCGACGGCGACGATGGTCTTGGTGCCCGCGGCTGCGGTGGCGATTGCTTTGGCATCAGCCACGGTGTGGGCCATGGGGGCCTCGCAGTACACGTGCTTGCCGGCGGCGATGGCTGCCAGGACCGGCTCCTTGTGCAGGTGGGTCGGCGTGGCGATGATCACCGCGGCGATGTCCTTAACCTTGTCGAGCATGGCCTTGATGTCGGTGAACGACTGTGCGCCCTGAGCACGCTTGCCGGCCGCCTCGGAGCGGGCCTGGTCGAGATCGCAGACGGCGAGAAGTTTGACGTTCTCGATCTTGGCGAGTTCGGCGATGATGGCGCGGCCCTGGCGGCCGCAGCCGACAAGGGCGACATTGACCGGGCCAGCCAGCATGGTGGCGGCGCGGGAAAGATCGGGCAGAATGGCCATGGCGGCCAGGGCACCGGCTGATGAGGCGACGAACTCACGACGGGACAGATCAAACATTCGAGGAACCTTCCAGATGAGGGCGGTGAGTGGCAGATGAGGGAGTCAAGCGGACACGACGATCGTGGATCGTTCGCCAGCCGCCGGCGGCACGGACGGCGGCGAACGAGGGGTCTGCGGGCGGAAGCGCTGCCGCCGGCGGCGATGGCAGGGCCTGGGGGTCTAAAAGCAGTGCGGTCGACCAGATCTCCGACCAGGCGCCGGAGGAATGGACGACCGCAGAGGTTGCCGCGGCTTGGACTTGAGATTCTGGCACGGTTCCAGCCGCGGATGCGACCGGGCGGATCAGCTCGCCGGAGCGAGGATCGATCACATGGCCGCCGGATCTGCCGTGGTGGGCCGAGACGGACAGGGACTCGTCATTGAGCGGTATCACAAGCGATTCACCGGCCGTTGCCTCCGCTAAGGCTGCGGCATCCTCACCGATGCGGATGCGCCAGCCTGGAGCGTGATCGGGATCGTTCTGAGGCTGCGGAGCACCTATGGCGACGACGCTGCTGGTACCGCCGTGAAGCAGCGCGCAGGTCACGCCGTGCTGGCGGAGCACGGTAGCGGCTCGCTCGAGGGCCCAGCCCTTGCCGATGGCCCCCATGTTCAGGCCGTGCCAAGGCGAACTTGTCGGGTCGGCATCAGCGTGGCGTACGAAGCACACTGTACCGGCAATCGGATCAAGTTCGAGCGTGACGGCCGGGGTGCCGAGCGGGCAGAACAAACCGCCGGTGAGATCCGTGCCCTGGCGGCAGAGTGCCAGAAGGGCGAACATCTCACCATCGACGCGGACTGGGCGCTGCCATGCGTCACGGTTCAGCCGGGAAACGTCGCTGGCTGAGTCGTAGCGGCTGAGTTTGCGGTCCCACAAGCAGATCTCGGCGAGCGCATCTTCCGCCACGGCCGCGGCCCAGACAGGGTTGCCTGATTCGAGAACAATCTCGAAGCGGCAGGCCATGGCTTGGGTGGCAAAACAGTGGAGCATTATGGCCTGGCAACCGGGGGTGGCGAGCGGGCGGACTTAGGATCGGAAAGAAGGGCCAACAGGGGCGGGAACGCGGACGATTCCGCGCATGAATCGGGTCGCGGCGCGCTAGCGCCGCGACCCGGTGCGGATACACAACGGATTACAGGCGACGGACGCTGAGCGTCTTGGAGTCGTACTCGAAGGCGCCGCCTTCCCACAGCGAGCGGTTAGCGAGGTCAACGATGACCATGACCTTTGCGCCCTGATCGACATCGCTGTCGGGCTGCTCGCGGGTGCGGATGCACTTGCACCACTTGAGGCGGTGGAGATCCTGATCGTTACCGATGTCGGGGCACTCGATCTTCTTCTCATCGAACTCTTCGTTGTAGATGCGCTCCGGGCGGACGACGCAGTGGCGGCTGTTGAGGTAGATGTTGCCCTTGTTGCCGCGGATCATGGTCTCCAGGCCGACCTCGTTGCAGGTGCTGCCGGCGATGATCATGGTGTGATCGTTCTCGAACTCGACGTTCACGTTGACCTGGTCATGGTTTTCCATGGCCTTGTCGATGTAATGACCGCCGCTGGCGACGATGCGCTTGGGCCAGCCGACCTGGTCACCGATGGCGACGAGCATGGGGGTGATGACGTGAACAAGCAGGTCACCGAAGATGCCGGTGGAGTACTTGCGGTAGCGGCGCCAGCGGGCGTAGATCTTGGGATCCCACTCGGCGCTGCCGAGCGGTCCGCACCATGCGTCCCAGTCGAGGTTCTTGCCGGGAGCCCAGTTCTTGTCGATGGCGTAGTAGTTCCACTCGCCGTCCTTGCTGTTGCGGCAGTAGCTGGTCTGGCTCCACAGCGGCTTGCCGATGGTGCCGGCGGCGGCGACCTTGCGGGCCTCGTGGTACTTGGGCAGGTTGGTCATCTGGGTACCGACCTGCAGGCGGATATCGGGGTTGGCCTTGACGACCTCGCGGAGGCGGAGGCCCTCACCCAGACGCAGGGTCATGGGCTTCTCGAGATAGACGTCCTTGCCGGCGAGCACTGCATCGATGGCCATCTGGGCGTGCCAGTGCTCGGGGCTGGCGATCAGGACGGCGTGGATGTCCTTGCGCTCCAGAATCTTCTTGTAGTCGCGGTAGGCATCAACCTTGATGCCCTGCTCTTTCTCGCACATTTCCTTGGCCTTGTTGAGGTGCGAGTCGCAGACATCGGCCACGGCGACGACCTGAACCTTTTCCTTGCCAGCCTTGGCCAGCGAGATGAAGGCACCGCAGTGGCCGGTACCCATGCCGCCGGTACCGATGACGGCCATTTTGATGGTCTCACCATCGGCCAGCGGGGTGCGGGCGGCGGCCTTGGGCGAGCTGCCCAGCGGCTTGAGGCCGCCGGTGCCGGCCATATCGATCGGCTGACCGGCGGCGGTCGCATCGACTCGGGCCTTCTCGGCGGCCGAGGCGGTGCCCGTCAGCGCAGCGGCAGCGAGCGCACCGGCGGCTCCGGCGAGGAAGCCGCGGCGGGAGGCCTGAATGGCTGCGGCCTCGGGGACGATTGGCTGCCAGTCGCCCGCGGCACCGGGCTTGGAGGGTGGCTGGCTGGCTGGGTCAGGATGGTGTTCCGAGGACATGTGCTCAACTCCTAAGAAGTGGACCGACAACGAGTTCGGAAAAGGGAAGCGGGGTGGAACGACGGGTGAACGAAAGATCGAAAGGCGGTGGAGTAATCAGGCCATCTGCTTCTTGTTCTTGTACGCAAGAAGGAGGATGACCAGGCAGGCGATCGAGCCCCACATGGGGTAGCTGAACATGATCTTGTAGTCGAAGACCGGGGGCGGACCAGCGCTGACGGTGGCCTGCCCACCGACCCAGCCAGCGACGATGGAGCCGACGATGATGCCGATACCGAAGACCACGAGGCCGAACAGAGACTGGGCGGAAGCACGCACGTCCGGGGTGGTGTTCTCATCGATGATGAGGAACGCCACGAAGATGAAGCAGCCGAAGCAGAGGCCGTGCAAGGCGACCCCCGCGATAAGGGTGGGCAGGAGCAAGCCACTCTCGGCTCCGAGGATACCTGGGGCGAAAGCGAAGATTGCCATGCGAAGGGCGTAGGCCGAGAGGCCGATTGCCAGAAGCGTTTTGCGGGAAAGGGACTTGGCAACCAGCGGAACCAGTGCAAGCACGATGATCTCGCTCATCTGGCCGACGGTCATCAGCCCGCCACCGCCGACACCGAACACTGAGTTGATCGCGTCGACGGTGCCCTTGGCCTTGACCTGGTACTCGCCAAGGAAGCCGGCAGTGTGAACGAAGTAAAACTGATGGACGCAGCTCATCGGAATCGCGATGGCAAAGAGCACCACCAGCGGCTGCTTGAGTACCTCACTGATGGCCTTGAGAGCTGCGCCGCCCTTGGCACCCTTCGTCGGCGGGGTCGCCGGAAGGGTCAGGCAGTAGATGCCCATGATGATGCCGAGCACGGCGGAGAGCTTGAAGGCGTCGGCCATGCCGGCCTGCTGGGCCTTGAGGACGACCTCAGGCGTACCAACGGGCGAGTGGTTGTACAGCAGCCACTGGCCGATGCCAATACCGGCGCAGATCCAGCCGACGGTGCCCCAGAGCCGAACCTTGCCAAAGTCGCGGTCGCGGTCGGTGAGTTGGTGAAGGGCCAGTGAGTTGGTCAGCGAAAGCGTGGGCGAGTAGACGATGGAGTACGCGAAGGCAAAGCCCATCAACGCCCAGTAGTCGGTGATGGAACCGAGGAACCAGACGAGGACTGCACCGATGATGTGGCTGACAGCGAGCACCTTCTCGGTGTTGAACGCACGGTCGGCGATTTCACCAGAGATGAACGGAGCGAAGATGGCCCCAGCCGCACCGGCTGCAAGGATATTGACAACCTCATTGACCGGCATGCCGCGATATCCCAGCATGAACGGGAACAGCAGCGGGAGCCATGCGCCCCAGATCGCGTACTGGAGGAACATCATCACGCTCAGCCGCGTTTTGATCAGGGGCTGTTCGCTCTTGGCCGGGGTGGCCGAGGCCGGGATGGCGGCGTTGCTCATGCGCGGGTTTTCCGATCTGCTTGCGAGACTCAACTCAGGGAGCCATCGTGCCCGAGATCCGGACACTCCTGCTGCCCAACCACCCACCGCCCGCAAGAATCGCGGAACGCTGGGACCTTTTCAGTGTACCATGTAACAGTTCCGATGCAAGCGGTTTCGTGTAATGACGAGTTTCATTGCCTTCGCCGCAGCTTTTCTGTTGAACACACCGGCCGCGGCGACATCCGTGCTCGCGTGGCTTTCGATACCTTTGTTCTCAATCGCTATACCCGCATTCCTGCTTGTGGAGCCAAACATGCCTCGCCCCGTCACCCTGTTCACCGGCCAGTGGGCCGATCTGCCGCTCTCCAGCGTCGCAACCAGCGCAGCAGAGATGGGCTACGACGGGCTAGAACTGGCCTGCTGGGGTGATCACTTTGATGTCCGCAAGGCCCTTGCGGCCAGGTCGTACTGCCGCGAGGTGCACGCCCGACTGGCCGATGCCAGCCTGCGGTGCTGGGCGATCAGCAACCATCTGGTGGGTCAGGCGGTGTGCGACCCCATCGACATCCGGCACAAGGCGATTCTTCCGAAGCACGTCTGGGGAAAAGGTGATGCTGAAGGGGTAAACAAGCGGGCAGCGGCAGAACTGGCGGATACGGCGCGTGCCGCCGGCAAACTGCAGGTTGCAGTTGTCAACGGCTTTACGGGTTCCCCCGTATGGCACATGCTCTATGCCTTCCCCCCCACCAGCCAGAAGATAATCGATGGCGGATTCAAGGCCTTCGCCAAGGCCTTCAAGCCCATCTTGAACGTTTTCAAACGCGAGGGTGTGAAGTTCGCCCTGGAGGTCCACCCCACCGAGATCGCCTACGACCTGGAGACCACCCAGCGGGCGATTGATGCCGTGGACGGGCACGAGTCGTTCTGCTTCAACTTTGATCCGTCCCACCTGCTGTGGCAGGGCATCGATCCGGCGGCATTCATCACTCGCTTCGGTGACCGGATCACTCACGTGCATATGAAGGATGTCGCCATCCACCATTCCGGCTCCCCCGCTGGCACCACCAGCATTCTGGGCGGGCACCTGCCGTTCGGACATCCGCGTCGGGCCTGGGACTTCCGTTCACTGGGCCGCGGCGATGTGGACTTTGACGCGATCATCCGCGGGCTCAACGCCATCAACTACCGCGGACCGCTGAGTGTGGAATGGGAGGACCCGGGGATGGACCGTTACCATGGTGCCGCGGAGTCCGCCGCGTTTGTGCGTTCGATTGATTTCCTGCCCGCCGCCACTGCATTCGACAGCGCCTTTGAGCGCTGAGTCGCCGGACCGCCCCCTTTGCTGAGTACCTCCGACCTGCCGCTGTCGCTTTCGCTGACCACCTTTCGACTGGAAGGTGACCGGGAGCTCACGAGCGGCACCGTGCGCGATGCCCTCGCGCTGGCTGCGGCTTCCCGGTGCGAGGCGGTTCAGTTGTCGGCGACGATTCCGGGGCTGCGACCGCGCGAACTGGACAGGTCGGCCCGGCGGGATCTGGCGGCGGCGATACGACGGGCTGGCTTGGGCTTTTCGGGACTGGATCTGATCATCCCACCGGAGCACTTTCGGCAGCCGGAGCATCAGGATCGCGCGGTCGCGGCGATCTTTCAAGCGTGCGAACTGGCGGCGGAGCTCAGCGGCCTGCTGCCCGGACTCGGCGGCGCGTCAGTCTCGACGGTGCTGGACCCGGCCACGCCGCTGGCGGTTCGTAAAGAGCTGGCCGAGAGCGCGTCTCGGAGTGGATGCGTGCTGTGCGAACTGAACTGGCCACCTTTGAGTGATCAGACCGAACTGGGGGTACCCCCGGGATCTGCGGTTGGCGGGCTGCCGGCGCCACCTGCGGTTGGCCCGGCGATCTCCGGTTCGCCATACCGCTGCGGACTGGATCCTGCGGCGCTGCTGATGGGTGGAATCGACCCGGTGGTCACTGGCACGCGCTTGGGAGCCGCACTCTCGCATCCGCGGCTGAGCGACGTTTCGACCGTCGGCAGAATCGCACCAGGAGGATCCGGTGCCCGCTTGGATCTGATGGGCTATCGCATTGCGCTTTCGGCGGCGGGTTACGCGGGCCCGGTGATCCTGGACCTGCGAGGGGTGCACGACCCATGGCGGGCGGCGGCCGGTGCGGCAACGGCGTGGCGTGAGAGCGTGCCAGCCTTTGGGGCTTTGACGGGCGGCAGCGGGTACAGGCCAGGGTAAATGTTCTGATTTGTGGATCGGCGTGCCCACTCGCTGGCCCTCGAACTCCGTAACATTACTGAGATTCGGGTTCCTGCCGCACTCGCTGGCAACTGGATACGGGAGCGAGAGGAGCTTGTCTGTGCACGATTGGACTACGAAACAGCTGCTGGCAACCCGGATGGGTGGGCTGCTGATGGCTGCTCTGTGCCTGCTGGGCCTTAGCCAACCCGCGCGGGGGCAATGCCTTGGTCGCTGGCTTGCGGGCGGTGGCGTGCCCGGGGTGAACGGGACGGTCAGGGCGGTGACCCAGTGGGACCCGGATGGCGCGGGGCCTGCACAGCCGCTGCTGATCGTGGCTGGATCGTTCACCCTGGCCGGTGAGGCACAGGCGAACAACGTGGCGGCGTGGGACGGGCAGCGTTGGAGGGCACTCCATGAGGGAACGGACGGTGAAGTGACTGCGGTGTGCGTGCTGCCGACGGGCGAACTGGTCGTGGGGGGCACCTTCACGGCGGCCGGAAACAGGCCGATTCCGGGCCTGGCGGCATGGAACGGATCGCGGTGGGGACCGTTCGGCACGCCGCTGGATGGGACGATCACGTCACTGGCCGCGTTGCGGACCGGCGCGTTGATTGTGGGCGGATCGTTCAACCTCTCGGGGCTGACCGGGCCGTCGGCGGTCGTGTTCTTCAACGGGGTGCAGTGGGCACAACTCGGCAGTTCGGACAACGATGCACGGGTGGCATCGATGCTCGTCGGACCGACTGGGGACCTGGTGGTGGCGGGGAACTTCACGTCCATCAGCGGTGTAACGGCAAACCGTATCGCCCGCTACCGGGCAGGTAACTGGGAGGCGATGGGCAACGGTCTCAACGGTGCGGTCAACTCGATATCGCTGACGGCGACGAACGAGATCCTCGCCGCAGGATCGTTCTCATCAGCAGGCACGCTGTCGCTGGCGAGGTCGATCGCGAGATGGAACGGCACGGCGTGGTCAACCTTCGGCATTGGCATAGCCGGAACCGGCATTGCGGCGACGGTGTTACCCAGCGGCGATGTGGTGCTGTCGGGCGGACCGTTCACGCCGGTTGCTGGCGGTGGCTCGAGCGGTATTGTCCGCTGGAACGGGACGGCCTGGTCGATCTTTCAGGCAGGACTTACCGGCAACGCGACCGCTTTTTCCACGCTGCAGGACGGAACAGTAGTTTTTACGGGCTCGCTGGCGGTGCCGACGCTGGCGACTTCCCGAGTTGTCGGCTGGACGGCTTCCGGCTGGATCCCGCTTGGTAGTGGCACGGTTGGGCAGATCGACCGGCTCGCCGAAACGGTCGACCAGCGGATCGTCGCCGCCGGAACATTTACTTCCACCGGCAACGGGACGGCATATCGGGTCGCGATGTCGGACTACGGCAGCAGTTGGACGCAACTGGGCGGAACGTTCGATGGCGACATCCGCGGTTTAGCGGTCAACACGGCGGGGGAGATCTTCGCCGCGGGGTCGTTCGCAAATGCCGGAGGGGTTGCGGCAAACCGCATCGCAAGGTGGACCGGATCAGGCTGGGCGGCATTGGGCTCGGGCATCGGCGGAACGGTCAACGCGGCGGTGGCGCTGCCGAACGGTTCCATCGTTGTTGGCGGCGTGTTCTCCAGCGCGGGCAGCTTTGCGGCGAGCAACATCGCACGCTGGACCGGCACCGCGTGCACCGCTCTCGGCAGCGGGGTCAACGGCGCGGTGAGCGCCATGCTGGTGCAGCCCGACGGCCAAGTGATCGTCGCCGGAGCGTTCACCACCGCGGGTGGTGTTCCGGCATCCCGAATCGCACGGTGGACGGGATCCGGCTGGCAGGCGATCGGCGCAGGGCTGAACAACACCGTGACTTCGCTCGGGCGCCTGGCCAGCGGAGACATCATCGCGGCGGGAATGTTCACCGCTTCCGGCACGACTGAGATGCGGAGCATTGCACGGTTCGATGGCACGACGTGGAACCCGCTGACGACCATCACACGAAGCGTGCGAACGATGGCAACGACAGCGGACGGACGCGTACTGGCGGCGTGGAGCGAGCTTGGCAACATCGCCGCGCCTGATCCGTTTGCCCACCGCGTGTATCAGCTTTCCGGAAGTACTTGGGTTCCGCTGGGACCGTCGCTGAACAGCACGGTGAACGCACTGCTGCAACTGCGAACGGGCGACCTGCTGGCCGGCGGCGATTTCACACTGGCGGACAACTGGACGTCGGCAACGATCGCACGCTGGCGATGGGGCAACCCAGCATCGCCGCTGGCCGGGTCGCTGCCGCCGTCGCAGGCTGTTTGCACGAGCAAAGCCGCCGAGCTGACAGTTCCACTCACCTTCAGTCAGCAAGGGCCAACGCGGTTCCAATGGAGACGGAACGGGCAGCCGCTGACCCTGTCAGACAATCCGACCGCATTGTCTCAGACGTTTGTGATTCCCAGCCCGACGGCCGCAGATCTGGCGAGCATGGACTGTCTCGTGACGGTGGGATGCGTCACGGAAGTGACCACGGCGGTTCAACTGACACTGACGAGTGCTTGCAGTACGGCGGACCTGCCCATCGGCGGTCAGTGCCCGGACGGCACCGTTGATGGCGGCGACTTCATCGCCTTCATCAACAGTTTCGGGATCGGGGACGCGACGGTGGATTCGACCGCTGACATCGCCGGTGGTGGTGACGAAGCGATTCTTCCGGATGGCACGATCGACGCGATGGACTTCATCGCGTTCATCAACGCGTTTGCGATCGGGTGTTGAGTGGGCGGTGTGTGGTGCCGGGAGTGCGGAAAGCGAGTTCAGTCACCCAAGGCGGCCAGCACATCGTCGGCGATATCGGCGTTGGTGTAGACCTTTTTGATATCCTCGTTGTCTTCGAGCTCTTCGACAAGCTCGAGCACGCTCTTGGCGTCCTCCCCGGCGACGGCGGTGAGCGCGAGTGGCAGCATCTCGATGCCGGATTCACCGATCGCGAGTTTGCCGGAACCCGGCAGCGGGGGCTGAACGCGCTCGGTCGGGTTGCGGCTGACCGGGATCGGCGGGGCGAGCTTTTCGCTCAGGCCTTGACGGACGTGGGCGAACTCCGTCGGGGCGCAAAGCACTTCCCAGGCGATGGTGCCCTGCGGCTGCTCGTCGTCAGTCCGGCGGACATCATCGGCACCGACGCCAAGCGCGAGCTCGATGAGCACATCCTCGTCGGTGTCCAGCCCGGTGACCAGAATCCGCCCCTTCTGGTCGAACTGGTGGCTGACGCAACCGGTCGTGCCAAGCTTGCCGCCGTTGGTGCTCAGGATCAGACGGACATCACCGGCCGTTCGGGCGCGGTTGTTGGTGAAGGCGTCGATTACGATGGCAACACCTCCCGCGCCGTACCCCTCGTAGCGGCAGTTCTCGTAGTCTTCACCCGCTGCGCCGCCGAGACCCTTTTTGATCGCACGCTCGACGTTGTCGGCGGGCATGTTGTGGTAGCGGGCCTCGTCCATTGCCGCACGAAGGGCGTAGTTGAAGGAGGGATCGCCGCCGCCAGTCCGGGCGGCCACGATGATGGCGCGGGAACACATGCTCCAGGCCTTGCCGCGGCGCTTATCGACGACCGCCTTGCGGTGACGGATCTTTGACCACTTGTTGTGTCCTGCCATGTCGACGGGTTCCTGCAGACCGGATGCGGGGAATCTCAACGTGCCGGGGGGCCGGGGGGGAGGGGGAGGGCGCGGGCCGCGGCGGGGAACGGGCCATCAGGGCTGGCCGGCCGCCGGATCAGTTGCGGGCGGCTTGCCTTCCGCCGCGGCGGCCTGTTCCTGGTTGACCTTGGCCAAAGCCTCCATGACCTTGGCCTGCTTCTTCAGCGAGTTGTCGATGTGGAACTCAAAGGCGGGCAGCACGTTGGTGCGGACGAGTTCACCGGCCTCGCGGCGAATGAAGCGGGCACAGTGCTTGAGTCCGGCCTTGACCCGGGTCTCGTGCTTCTCTGGCAGGACCGAAACGGCGATGAAGGCGATCTTGTTGTCCTGGGTCACCTCCACCCCGGTGACCGTGAGCATGGAGCGTTCCAGCCGCGGATCGGAGAGCCCCTTGGTAAAGACCTTCTGCACGGCCTGCTGGATCTCTGATACGAGCTTTTCGTGACGATGAAATGCGGGTCCGGATTCGTTCATGAGCCCGATGATACGGCCGGTAGAGCCGCAACCCCGGCCTCAGCCGCGGCTTCCGTCCGGTTCGCGGCAGCCAGCGGGCAACCGGGTCCGCTGGCGTTATCCTTGGCCAATGCCCGACGCACCCTCGCCGCATCACCGTCCGGACCACACTGAACCGCGGTCTGGCCGCCCTGGTTCCCCACGTTCCGCCGGGCCGGACGGCCATCGCGACGTGCCGGGGATCAAGCCCTTTTCGGCAGTGGCGGGACTCGGCATTCTGGTGCTGCTGGTGGTGACCTCGTACTTCGGGCTGCTGCCGCCGGGCCCTGCGGGCACGCCTGCCGGCGGCGGGGCGCCGGCGAGCGGGCAGCCAACTTCTGTCCAACCTGCACCTGCACCGGCCGCGACTGGGCCAACCGCCGGCCAGTCCCAACCCCCCGCTGCCACGCAAGTTCGCGCGGCTGACCAGTTGCGGCTGGGCACGTGGAACATTGAGTGGCTTGGCAGGCCGTTTGATCGATCGGGCGTTGCCAAAGGGACGGCCCAGTCCGCGGCGGACATCGCTGACTACATCGCGTTTGCGCGGGTCGACATTCTTGCACTGCAGGAGATCGTAGTTGATGAGGGCCAGTCGGACCCTGGATCGCTCCGCTCCGGCGAACTTGACAGCGTTGTGGCCCAGTTGGAACGCAAGGTGCCCGGGCCGTGGCGATACGCGCTGTTTCCGGGGCGTCGGCCGGGCGATCAACTGACCGGGGTGCTGTGGAACAGCAAGGCTGTGCGGGCGGTTGGTGCTGGTGGCCGGCCCTTTCCACCAGGGCTGGAACAGCCGCTTCGGCTGAGTGTCAAGACCGGGCAGTCGAGCCAGCGGTCGACGCTGTTTGCCAGGCCGCCGCACGCGATGAAGTTCTCATGCGGCGACAAGAAGACGGACTTCGTGCTGAGCGTGGTTCACTTGAAGGCGGACTATGACGGCGACTTTGCCGCTCACAGGAAAGAGGAGGCCAGTGCTCTGATGGTTGCCCTGCCGAGCGTCGAGAAGTCACTGGCCGACCGCGACGTCGTGGTGCTGGGCGACACGAACATCACCGGGAAGGCAGAACCCGCAGAGGGCGTGCTGGCGGGGGCGGGGTTGATCGATGTCAACACACAGCGCGAAGCCACCCATTGGCGGGGCGGCACGACGGATCGAATCTATGTGCCCGGCGAACAGCCTGAGTTTGTGGCCGCTGGCTGCGAGGTAATCAGTGATCGGTGGCTCGAGGCGGTGCGTTGGAAGCCGACAGACTTCAAGCGGCGACTGAGCGACCACTACATGGTGGTGACGACGATTCGGATCATGGAAGACGACGATTGATTTGTTATAGGACGTAACAGGAACCTGATATAGCTGTTTCACCAATCTCTGAACCAACAGATATACTGGGCCGTAGAACCTTGGCGAGGCGAGCAATGCCCCGCACAAAGGAGTCCGACCCATGACTGTCCAAAGCACCACAAGCACCGCCCCCGCCGAGCAGACTGCCGCCAGCGGCATCACGCCGGATCGAATCGCGGGCATCCATCACATCACAGCGTTTGCCGCGACTGCGAAGGAAAACCTGGCGTTCTACACCAATGTACTTGGCCTGCGGCTGGTCAAGCAGACGGTGAACTTCGATGACCCGGGCACCTATCACTATTACTTCGGTGACTACCACGGACGCCCGGGCTCGATTCTGACCTTCTTCCCGATTGAACATGCCGCCCCCGGTCGCGGGGGCACAGGGGAGGTCGCGGCGACGACGTTCGCGGTGCCACGCGGGTCGCTTGAGTTCTGGCGGCAGCGTCTGGCGGGAGCCGGGGTGCAGGACGTTGTCACTGAGACCCGGTTCGGGTCGGAGGTGCTGACTTTCAGCGATCATGACGGAACGTCGTTGGAACTCGTTGAAGTGACACCCGGCGAGTCGGGCACCGCACCGGCTGGCGCGACGACCTCGCCGAGCAGTGGGGTTCCGGCGGGCCAGGCCATCGGCGGCTTTTTCGGGGCGACGCTGCGGGTTCGCGACATTGCCGATACTGGATCACTGCTGACCGGGACCTTTGGCTATGAAGTCCAAGCCACCGAGGGACGCCGGACGAGGTACGTCGCCGCGGCACCGGCCAGCGAGGCGGGCCGGTACCTTGATGTTGTGACCGACGGCCTGAATGCACGGCTGCAGGCAGGAGCGGGCACGGTACACCATATCGCGCTGCGCGTGAGCGACGATGCAAGCCAGCAGCGGTTCAGTGACAGGCTCAGCCGCCGCGGGTACCAGGTCACGGAGCAGCGGGACCGCAGCTACTTCCGCTCGGTGTACTTCCGCGAACGCGGCGGGGTGCTGTTTGAACTGGCGACTGACGGCCCGGGCTTCGCGACCGATGAACCGGTGGAAGCACTGGGCGGAGCGCTGAAGCTGCCCAACTGGCTTGAGCGTGGCCGGCGGGAGATCGCCGCGGCGTTGCCAGCGATTTCGTGACACTTTTCTGGCCTGAGTGCGGGGAAATCCGTCCTCGGCCGCTTCAGCGATCAGTCTTCAGTCGACATCCAAACCAATGGCCACCGTGTACGATGGCCCGGCGGTGAGCATCCGCCGTCCGGGCTTGAAGGGAACCCAGTCATGAGCACCGAAGCTGTCTCTCTCCGCGATTTTCATCACGTCTACGAACCGGGCAAGGCGTCGAGCTCGCCGGTGCTGCTTCTGCTGCACGGCACCGGTGGCGATGAGCAGGAGTTGCTGGGGCTGGGCCGGTCCGTGCTCCCTGATGGGGCACTGCTGAGCGTTCGGGGGCAGGTCAGCGAGGCCGGCATGCCGCGGTTTTTCCGGCGGATCTCCCCCGGGGTGTTTGACCTCCCGGATGCTGTCGCCCGTGCCGCGGATCTGGCTGGATTTGTGCGTGCCGCCCGGGCGGGGTACCTTCTGAGTGATCGCCCGATCGTGGCCGTGGGATCCTCCAACGGGGCGAACATCGCCCATCTGGTCCTGCTGCGGCACGCTGGCGTGCTCCAGGGTGCGGCACTGCTCCGGCCCATGGTGGTCACGCCGCCGCCGGATGCCGGCGGATGTGCCGGAACCCCGGTGCTGCTGCTGAGCGGACGGAACGACCCGACGGTGCCAGCCGGACAGCCCGAGGCACTGGCCGAGCGCATCACCGTCGCTGGTGGAAAGGCACAACTGGTGTACACCGGCGACGGCCACGGCCTGGGGCACCACGATGTGCGGACGCTGCGGCAGTGGCTCGCCGAGACGCCGTTCCCGCTGGCGGGATTCGGGGCTTACTGAGGCAAGGCGGCCAAGCTGGTGCTTGCACCGTGGCCCCCGAGGCCCCTGGTCGCTTGCTGTGCTGCCCTCCCCCACTGCCGCTTACAGGGGCATGACTTTCAGCGTCGAAGCCTCAACAGAGACGATGCGAACTGTTGCGCCGGCTCGCACGAGCGTGGTGGTCGACATCGCGTCGTAGCGGGTCTCACCGACGCGAACGGTGCCGATCGGACGCAGGTCCGACACCACAATCGCCTCGCTGCCGATCAGTGCCGCAAGTTGCTTATCTGGCCCGGCAGCTCCGGGCGGGGCCTTCTCATCACCGTCGCCAACGTCGGAACCCAGGACCAGCTTGCGACCCAGTGGTGTCGAAGGCATGATCTGGAGCCCAAGAAAGAAGACGGTCGGCCCGCCGATGGCGATCATGCCTGTGCCGATCAGGCCCCAGGTCGGGCTGACGCGGAACAGGCACACGACGCCACCGATGGCCAGAGCCAGCGAGGTGAGTGCGAGCGCACCGAAGGTGGGGATGAAGATATCGACAATGAGCAGCAGCAGTGCAACGCCCATCAAACCGAATCCAAGGAGAAGCATGGTCTCAGGCATAACTAGGCGACGCCTCCGTGCGTGTTGTCCGGCCGCGGCCGGATTTGTGATGATTGTGGCTGAACATTCGATGGCCCGAGATCAGTCGGCAGAGGACCGATCACCGCCTCGACGGTGAGTTTGAACGCCTGCGCCTCGACCACGCGGACCGGCACACCGGAATCCACGAATCCGCCGGCAGCAACGACATCAACGACCTCATCGCCGAACTGGGCCTTGCCCGATGGCCGGAGCGGCGTGATCGCCCGACCGACCTGTCCGACCGCGGGGCCGACCGACTCGGCGGCTTCGACCACCTCGGCGGATTCACCAAGCTGGTGAGCAAGCACCAGACGACCGAAGACGGGCAGCGAACGGAGATTCTTGGTGATGAAGAACGCACCGACTCCCGCGATGATGGTGCTGACAGCGAGTATGGCCGCGGAGTAGAGAACGGAGTTCTCACCCGCGCTGCCCGGGAACATGCCACTGGAGCCGGTGGGCACCATGGCCCCGAGCAACCCACCGAAGAGGCAGACGATGCCGAGCACGCCGAAGACACCGAAGCCCGGGAGCAGGAAGAGCTCGATAGCGATCAACACCACTCCGGCGAGAATCGCCGCAACCTCCCACCATGCCGCGGCACCGATGAGGATCGGCGGGCCGAGCAGGGCGAGCAGCGCGAGGCCCGCCACTGTGCCGGGCAGCACCAGGCCCGGGTGGGTCATTTCAAGAAACAGTGCGATCAGGAAGATCACAATCAGGATGCCCTGGACGATGCGGTTGGTCAGCAGGCGCACGAACGCCTCGGACCATGCCGGATCCAGGGTTCGAACATTGACCGCGCCGAAGTACGCGGCCATTTCCTGTTCAGTGTTGATGCGTGCGGCACCGAGTCCGAACTTCATGACCTCGCCCGTCTTCATGGTGTAGATGGTGTTTCCGTCGGAGATGTAGCCGATCTCCTTCCACTGGCCGATATCCGCCTTGGTCAGCGCCGGACGGGCACTCGGCTGCGTGAGGCCGTCGGAGACGGTGGCTGCGAGCTCGGGGCTGATCTGCGGCGAGGCCGGAACGAGCTTGTCGGCAGCTTCTGAAGCGGGGCCGAGGGATTCAGCCGGGGAAGCGGGGGCGACACCAGACCCGCCCCGCCGCTTCTTTCGCTTGCTGGAATCAAAGATCGAGCGTTCCTCGTTTGGATCAGGTGCCTTGACCGGGGCGTTGATCACCGAATCGGGCGCAGAGGCCAGGATCGGCGTGCCCGGCGGCGGGGCAGAGCCAAAGAGGTACTCGTACTCCTTGGCGTCGATGCAGATGCGCTGGCCGGTGACGACGTTCTCGACAAGCCACAGCTGCACCCCCAGCGTGACGAACCCTTGTACCAGTTTCTCGTCGTACCCGCCGCGGCGGGCCGAGTCGACAACTTCGGTCAGCAACGGGGCGAGCACCTTGGCTCGCTCGGTGGGACCGAGGGTTTCGAGTCCGCGAGCCGAGACCGCGATGACGGCGGCGTCGCCGAAGGTCGCGTTGTCGGTCAGGACGATCTCGCGGCAGGCCAATGCGATCACTGCGCCACCGGAATAGGCCTTGGTGTTGATCCACGCCACGGAGTTCTTGATCGAGGACTCTTTGATGGCCTGGCAGATCTCCAGCACCGCGCCAAGTTCTCCGCCCGGGGTGTGGATCCGGATCACCATTGCATCGGCACCGGCTTCCTCAGCAAGCTTAATGCGGCGTTTGATGCTGTAGGCGGTGACCCACTCGATGGGCTGGTCGCCAGTATCCAGCGTGAGGATGGCAAGGTTCTTGGCAGCGCGGGTCGCGGGGATGGACACTGCGGAGGCCGCGGGTGGGGTTTGCGCGACAGCGTGGGCAGTCCGGGGCACCGCCGCACCGTACGCGGCCAGGACCATCACGCAAAGTGCCAGGATCAGCCGCACCGCGGCAGCGGGGACACCGGTGCTCAGGTGCGAGCGGCTTGGGTGGGGGCGGCTTGGGTCGGGGCGGCCAGTCACCCCAAAGCTCATCAGTCGCAGCTTGGACATCCTCCAATGGTAGTGGCCCGGCTGCTTGGGGCGAATGGGGCAAAACGCTCGCATTCATATCGGTTATCCCCCCCGGGTCGGACGGCCCCTCCACCGGCGGATCAAACACCCGCGGCAGCTGACGGGCGTGCCAAGTGCTTGTGGGAGTCAAACAGAACGGTCACGGGGCCGTCGTTGAGCAGTTCGACGGCCATATCGGCCCCGAACTCGCCGGTGGCCACCCCGCCGGGCGGCGGAACCTGGGGGGCTTTGGGATTGCGGCAGGCGGCGACGACGGCGTCGAACAGGTCCTTGGCCACGGGCGGCTTCATCGCATCTTCAAACCCGGGCCGATGGCCCTTGCCCGTAGACCCGAGCAGTGTAAACTGGGAGATCAGCAGCAGGCCGCCGCCGGTCTGGCTGAGGCTGAGGTTCATCTTGCCTTCAGCATCGCTGCAGACCCGAAGGCCGAGCAGGCGTTCTGCCAGCCAGGCCGCATCGGCCGGAGTATCTGCCCGGTCAACGCCGACGAGCACCATGTAACCGGGGCCGATCCTACCGATGACTGAGCCGTTAACGGAGACAGATGCGTGACGGACGCGCTGCACGACTGCGAGCATGAAAGGGGGCTCCAACCGACGCGAAGTCTTGAGCGGACGGTCGCCGGGCAACGATCGCCCACCGCACGCGCGAACCCAAGTCACACAAGTTACTGGATGAACAAGTCGTACCCGCGTTCCAGCAGACCATTGCGACTGGCTGCGGCGTTGGGCACGAGAGCTTTGACCGCTTTGTCGATGGTACGTTTGATGTCGGCCAGCACAGCCTCGCCGGTGGGCTTGTTGCCCGGGACCATGAGGTAGTGGAACGTCCGGGCCATGCCGCAGTTGGCGACAAAGTCGGGGATGATCGCAAACTCGCGGTCGGCGACACGCTGGAGCTTGAGCATGTGCGCCACCAGCTGGCCCAAGGGGGCGATGTGACCGGAAGCGTCCGGAGGCGGAACCTGGAACGGGTTGTTGCTGCCGCAGGACAGAACTTGGACGCCAGACTTACCCAGCAACTCGATTGTGCGAGCCGAGATCGTGTGGCTGAGCGCGGCAGGAACGAAGATGTCGGCCTTGACGGCAAACAGGTCTTCGGGCGTGACGTTCTCACGGACGCTGGAATCGGCCGCTGGCGAGGGCAGCGCGGTGCCCTCGCGGAGAGCAAGCAGCTTGAGGACATCCAGACCATCGCCATCGGCGGCGATGCGCAGACCGCGGCGGTCCTTTCCACCACCGGCGGAGGAAGCAGCCACCGTCTTTGCACCCATCTGGTGCAGGTAATACGCGGTAAAGCCGCCAACCGCACCGAAGCCCTCGATGATCACCCGCTTGCCGGCGAGTGTTTCACCGCGGGCCTTGTAATACGCCGCCAGCGAGCAGACAACGCCCCAGCCGGTTGCGACATCCGCGACGGTCCAATGCTCGGCGAGCTGCAGATCGTGCAGGTCAACTTCAGCAAGAACGCCCTCGTTGAGCTGCTTCATGCTCTTGGCGAACTGTGCGGCGGTGAACTTGGGGAAATGACCGCGAACGATGCCTTCCTGGGGGTGGTGCAGCGCGATCGTCTTGCGAGTGATGGGGATCACGTCCGCACGCTCATCAACACCGACATCGCCGCCGGTGCCGTAGCAGCTCTTAAGCAGCGGGCTGACGTGGCGGTACCAGCGCTGCAGCACATCGGTCTTGATCTTGTGGACCTCGCGGCCGAACGCCGGCGTTCCGGGCTTGGCGCCCTGGTCCATGGCATACTGGGCGGGGTTGAAGTCGATGACGGACTTGCCGCCGCCAATGGCCGGGCCGCAGACGTTGAACTTCACCTGCATGGTCTTGGCCAGGAAGACGGCCTCATCGCGGGTACCGCCCGGCCGCATGCGGGTGCCACCGCCGGCGGCGCCGCCCTTGAGGGCATTGATGGCGACCCAGCCCTTGGCCGGCGTCCGGTCGTCGTGCCACTCCAGCACCAGCGATGGCGGTGCCGAGAAGAAGGATTCATAGCGGGCAAAACCGGACAGGGCGGAGGCGGAGCGTTTGGCCATAGGGCCAAGAGCATAAGACCATCGGACGGCAAAGTGGAGTACCGAGTCCGGAGGTGGGGGTCAGAACCGACAAGGTGCGGAAACGAGCAGGGCAAAAAAACCGCCCCGCCGCATCGGCCGTGAGGCCGATGCGGCGGGGCGGGAGGAGGGAGACAGACTTAACGATCTACCGCAACCGCGAAGCGGGTGGTGACGATCGCGCTTGTGTCGGCCGACGGGATCACCCGGCGAAGCCGAACCAGATTACTTCTTCGGGACGCGGGTCTTGGGGATACCCAGGGCCGAGCCATTCTCCTTGTCGAGCTTCTTCTCGGAAACCATCTTCTCGATGCGCTCGGCGCGGGTCATGACGGAACGGATGGTGGCGTTGCCGCCGGAGATCTTCAGTGAACGGTCGATGCTCATGGTCTGAATCCTGAGAAAAGTTTGGTTGGGATTATAGACGGCTTCCTAGCAGGAGGCGAGGGGCAACCTGGGTCCGGTGGCCGATAATCTGCCGCGTGGCCGGGCGGGGCGGCGGCGGGGTGTACACCCGTGGCTCGGACGGGCTTGCTCGCCGGCTCGCTGGAAACCGCCCGCCCCCACCCCAGCCGCCGTCCGCGGCTGCCCCTGATTCGGGTGGCGGTCTCACTGGAGCATGGGTCTTCGACAAGCTTGGCGACCCGGTGACCCATCCAAGCCGGGAACATCACCCGAGCCGGCGAAAGCGTTATCATGGATCTGCAGGCTGGCATCGCCTCCGGCTTATGTCCGCTGGCCAGACGTTTAGTCCGCCGGTTCCACAGTCCCTTTCGCAAGCGACCCCATGACAACCCTCGCACCTGCTGCCAAAGCCTCATCCTCGACGGACCCCCTGCTGCTGATCGATGTGGACCACGTGCGGTTCTATGTCGGCAACGCCAAGCAGGCGGCGATGTACTACGCCCACTGCTTTGGCTTTGCCGTGGAGCAGGTCCAGGACCTGACCACGGGTTCCCGTGATTCGGCAACGTATCTGCTGACGCAGGGGAACATTCGTTTCCTGCTGACCACGGGACTCTCGAGCCAGCACGCCGCGAGCCATGATGTCATGCTCTACGGCGACGGCGTCAAGGACGTCGCGTTCACCGTGTTCGATGCCACCAAGGCGTACGAGCGGGCGATCAGCAATGGCGCGATGAGCGGTCAGGAGCCGCGGACGATCAGCGATGCGCACGGCTCGGTCACCACCGCAACGATCCGCACCTACGGCCGGGCGCAGCACACGTTTGTGTCGCGGACCGGCGCGTATGAACTGACCAAGATCAAGGAAGGCGGCGTGTTCGCACCGGGCTTCCGCAAGCTGGAAGATCTGGCGATCAACCGGTACAACCGCGAGCACCCCTGCGGCCTGAAGTACGTGGATCACCTCGTCGGCAACGTCGAGCTGGGCAAGATGAACTACTGGGTGAAGTGGTACGAGAACGTTCTTGAGTTCACGATGTTCAAGCACTTCGATGACAAGGACATTTCCACTGAGTATTCCGCCCTGATGAGCAAGGTGATGGCCTCGGGCAACAACCTCATCAAGATGCCGATCAACGAGCCCGCCGAAGGCAAGAAAAAGAGCCAGATCGAGGAGTACCTCGATTGGCACGGCAACACGCCGGGTGTGCAGCATCTCGCATTGCGGACCGATGACGAACTGCACTCCATCGCTGAGCTGCGGCGTCGCAACGTGGAGTTCCTGACCCTGCCGGACACCTACTACGAGCTGGTCTGGGCCCGCGTCGACAAGATGCTCACCGAGCACGGGCATAAGCCGGTCCGCGAGGACCATGAAGCCGTCAAGAAACTCGGTATTCTGGTGGATGCCGACGATGAGGGATACCTCCTGCAGCTGTTCACCCGCCCGCTGCAGGACCGGCCGACGCTGTTCTTCGAGATCATCTGCCGCCGCGGCAGCCAGAGCTTCGGCAAGGGCAACTTCAAAGCACTGTTCGAGGCGCTGGAAATCGAGCAGGGGCGGCGAGGCAACCTGTAAGCTGACAGTCGTCTTTCGTACCTGGCCGTCGCGCCCCGGAGACTCGGGGACTGGACGCCGCGATCAGACAGCATTGAGAACGTCAAGCCCCCCTCCCACGGAGGGGGGTTTTTCATGACTTGGGCCACATTGCACCGGCCGGCCGTTACACTCGGGCATGAACCTTTGGTCGATGTCTCGATTTCTCAATCTTGCCGCACTGCTGACCGTCGCGGTGCTGGGCGGCTGCACGCAGCAGAACGCCAACCTTCCGCTGCTGCCTCCGGGCCAGCCTACGGCCGACACCAACACCACACCCACACACTCCAAGGCCGCACCGCTCGGCAAAGGCACCCGGCCGAGCGGGTATCTGTCGAGCTATGACGACCTGACGGTTCTCAAGCCGGGGGTTCAGTCGTACAAGTCCGAGCGGCTCGGTGAGTTCTCGCGGTTCATCGTCGATCCGGTCGCGGTGCTTCCGGAGAGAACGCTGGCGGGCGTTGCAATCGATGAGTTGACCCGGCAGCGGCTGGCCACCGACCTCCAGGCGGAGGTTCGCGACACGCTGCGACTGGCGGGGAAGCTGAGCCCCACCAACGCCGCGGGGCCTGGCGTGGCACGGCTTCGCGCCGCGGTGACTGAAGTGGCACGCACGCTCAAGCCCAACCGGACCCGCGAGGGGCAACTTGGCGGCGCCACTGTCGAGGCAGAAGTGCTCGATTCGGAGACCGGCGAACGGCTCGGTACCGTGATCGTTTCGGAAGTCTCTGCCGAAAGCGACGAGTCCTCCAGCGGCAGTGACGATTTGTACAGTGATGTACGGATCGTGTTCCGCTCCTGGGCGGCTCGAATGAATAAGTGGCTCGAGCCCGTTGAATGAGACAGCTGACCGCTCCGAAACCGAACCACGCGACAATCACGCCATGATGGGCCCGACCGACGAATCTGTTTCCGAGAGGCAGCCTCTCGGCCTTAAGGCGCTCACGTGCCTGCTGATCCTGGCTCCGCAGTGCCTGAAGGTGGCGACGACGCTGTCGCCGCTGCCGCGGTGGGAACTGGACCCGATGCTGGTGCCAGCGGACTTTCTTGGGCTTGGGCCGGCCGGTGCTGGCGTGCTGGACGTGCTGACGATGCTGGGGGGGGCGATGGCCCTGCTGCTGTTCCGGGCGGCAAAGGGACCCACCCTTTCCCGTGCCGCGGCAGTGGCCACAACGCTGCTGTGCGTTGCCTCCGCCGCGGTTGCGGTGCTGTGGGTGGTGCGGCAGTACGGCCTGCTGTCGGACCAGCGGATCGCCGTGGCGTACATCGCCGGATTTCTGGGTGCCGCGGGGATGCTTCGCGTCGGCCGAGATGCACGCATCCGCAGGCTGGCTGCCGGCATTCTGCTGGGGGTTCTGGTGATGATCGCCGCCAAGGGGTCCCTGCAGATGCTGCTGGAGCATCCCCGGCTGGTTGAGTCGTATCAGCGGGACAAGTCTGCAATTCTCAGTGCTCAGGGCTGGGCGGATGATTCGGTTTCGGCCAAGGGATACGAACGCAGGCTGATGCAGAATGAACCGACTGGGTGGTTCGGCCTGGCCAACGTGTTCGCCACGTTCATGGCAGCGGGGGCCGCGATGTGCGTGCCGCCGGTGCTCAGCGGCTTTGTTCGCCGCCGCGACACGCCCACGGCTCTTGAGGATGAAGACTCAGAGCTCGGAGCAGGTGGTGGGGCCGCGCGGTGGATGTGGGCGGGCCTGCTGATCATCATGCTGGCCGGGACGATCGCGGCAGGCAGCAAGGGCGGCTTTGCCGTGCTGCTCAGCTGCGTGGTTCTCGCCGGCACGGGCTGGTGGCTTGGATCCCGCCGAGGTCACGCGGAAGCGAACGCCCAAGCGACCGGGTCGTTCTCGCGGCGGGCCGGAGCTTTCGGGGGTGCCTGTGCGGTCCTGCTGATTCTGGGAGCCAACGCCGCGGTCGCCGCTCGCGGGGCATTCGGGGAGCGGATCGGGGAACTCTCGCTGCTGTTTCGCTGGTTCTACATCGAAGCCGCGGCAAGGATTTTCCGCTCGGCCCCGCTGACTGGCGTTGGTCCGGACGGGTTTAAAGAGTCGTACCTCCTGCTGAAGAACCCGCTGAGCCCCGAAGAGGTGCAATCCCCCCACTGCATCAACTGGGATTGGCTTGCCACGCTCGGAAGTGTGGGCCTTCTGCTGATCGGTGCCTCCCTGCTGCTGGCCTGGCTCTGCGGCAAAGCGATGTTCGGCGGAAGTCGAGATGTGGCGACTTCGAGTTCCCCGCAGCGAGGTCCGGACGCGGATTCACAGGCGTGGCTGCTTTCGCGTGCGGCATGGGCTGTTCCGCTGGTCGTCACCTTCGGTACCTTGTGGCTTGAGCGGGCAGCCCTCCCACCGGAGCAGATTCTGATGCGGATCGGCGGTCTGGTCGCCGCGGGTCTCATCGGCGTTGTGATCGCCAGACAAACGTCCCAACGGGCCACCGTGGCGCTGTCCGCCGGATGCGGGGCTTTCGGACTTGCCCTTCTCCTGCAGTCGCAGATCGAAGTCACCATGGCCTCATCGCATGCGGGGCCGCTGGCGATGATCGGCCTGGGCCTTGGTGCGGCGGCAGTGGCATATCCGAGCTCTGCCAGTTCGGCTGCCGAAACCACCGCTTCGACCACTCCGAGCAAGACGCGTCCTGACCGCCTGTCACTTGCCACCGGCATGGCTGCGATTGTCGTAACCGTCACGTGCGCAGCCAGCTGCCTGCCGGGGCTGGTGCGATGGGAAGGTGCCCTGCAACGCGGTGCCGAGGCCCTTCGGCCGCTGGCCGAGTCCGAGCAGATCCTGGCCGCAGCCCGCGGCGCGACCTCTGCAACCCAGCGTGATGAACTGCTCCGTCAGGTGGCCGATGTACTGACCGCGGCCACAGGACGCCCGGTGGCCGCCAAACCCCAGGCCGTGGAGCAGGCTGTGGCGGCACTCCGTCGTCCGGCCGTCTCGGTGGCGCGTGAATCCCTGGCTGAAGCGATGGCCACAAGCCGACCCGAGCTCTCAACATGGCGTGAGTGGTCGCGGCTCTCGATCATGCTCGCTCAGCTTGAGCTCGCCTCACCGAAGGGCTCCGCACCGGTGCCAGCACCGACTCCCGGAATCGGCGTTCTCACCGAGTCTCCAGAGCCGGCGCCCAGGACCAGCGAGGTCCGACGGCTCATTGTCGAAGGAACAACCGCACCAGACCGGCTCGTAAGGCTGAGGCCGGCAAGCGTGGCCAACTGGCAGGTCACGGCTCTGCGAACGGCGGTGAGCATGATGCCCGACCGGCAACTGGAGCACGCTCTTCTGGCCACAGTAAACAACGCCCTGCACGCCGACCCGTACAACCTGCAGATGGCTGTCACGCTGTACCGGATTTACGCGGGGCAGAAGCCTGTGTTCATCGATGCGGCCAACGCGGCACGACGAGCCTTGGAGATCAACGCCCTGCAGCGTCTCGACGCGGAGGTTCGCTCCCTGGATGCGGCGACGAAAGCCGAGTTGGAGCGAATGGTCCGTGCGTTTGACGAAACGGGTGAACCGCCTCCGGCACATCCCCGGTAGTTCACGCCCGGAACACTCCGGGTCAGAGCTTGATTCCGAATGCACGTTCCAGGGCCATGTCGTGCGCCTTGGTGTAGGCGGTTCCAAGGACCGACCAGTCGAAGTTCCAGCTCTGGGCTTCCACCTGATTGCGCAGCGCGATGCGGCCGCGGCGGTCAAGCCTGCAGTAATCCATCATGGCCCGGGTGAGCTCCGCGGCTGAATCATGGAACTGCCGGCCACGGCGACGAATGACTGACATACCCGGGCTGTCGTGCCCGCGGTGCATGTTGGCCACATACGAGCCGAAGCCCGCCAGATCACTGGAGATCGCGGGCACACCCATGGCGATTGACTCCAGCGGCGTGTATCCCCAGGGTTCGTAGGCCGAGGGGAAGATGCCCATGTGGCAGCCGCGAACGAACTCGTCGTACTCCATACCCCACAGCGGATTGGTCGGATTGATGAAGTCGGGGTGATAGACAACCTTGACCGGATCATCTGCCCGGTTGAACATCCACAGGTCGCGGATGGTCTGCAGGACCGGGTCCTTCCCGTCGTCATCGATGACGTGGGTAGTCACCGGGGGCATGCGGTCGACCTTGATGGCCTGCTGAATTCGGCGGTATCGCAGCACCTGGTGCTCCTCGACGAGGTCGTCAAGATTGACCCGAGCCCCGGTCGCCCCGAGCTTAAAGAGCTTCTGGCCGACAGATTCCATGATCTCATCGGTTACACGCTTGAACTCGTTGACCACACCGCGGGTGTGCAGAGCGGCCGGGTTGAGTGAGCGTGTCGCCTTCTTGGTGATGATGAAGAAGACGACCGTGATGCCCAGACCGCTGGCGCGGAGCTCACCGTTGAGGCGAGCCATTGACTCCAGTGCCAGATCAAAGCCCTTGTTCCGCGGCTCGTAACGGCCAGAGGTAAAAACGTAGATCGTTTTGTCAAGATCAAAGCTGTACGAGGGGAAGAAGTGCCCCATCGTGAAACGATGAATCTTCTCCTTGCACTCGGCATGCAGCGTCTGAAACTCATGGCCCACGTTGTACCGCTGGATGTCCAGGCCGTTGGGCAGGATCACATCCGGAGCGCGGCCCAGCAGTCCATCACATTCCTCGCCGGTGATGGAACTGACCGTGGTCATCACGTGCGCACCGTGCGTGCAGGCACGCTCGATGAGATGCTGGCACTCGATGTTGTAGTGCTTCGCTTCGGCGAGATGGTCAATCGTGCCCCATGCCAGCCGATCGTAGAACCACTCGTCGCCCGAGGCCATGTAACGGCCCAGCAGCGTCGCGTGGGTTTGGAACACCATGCCGACGGGAAGATTCTGGTGGCGGATCATGGGGATCGCCAGACCGCCCATCCACTCGTGAAAGTGGCCCAGAATCGGCGGCCGCTGGCCTGCCGGCACGCCGGCGTGGGTTGGCCCGCTGGTCGCATGCTCGGCCAGCTTCTCAAAGACGCGTCGGACCGCATCGGAGAAGCTCACGACGCCATCGATAAGCATGTCCCCGCCGGGCACGCTGATCTTGTGGTCGTTCCACAACCGGAACTTGGTCCTGTCGACGGCCTCCTGGCCCTGCCAGTGCTCAATCAAAAGCGTGCGGGGCTTGCCGCTGATCATCCAGCGACCGTGACGGACAATCAGGCCCTCGGCCCGCAGAGCCTGCACCGCACGACCGATCCAGCCGGTCGGGGTGGTCTCCTCAAACTCAAGGGCAGCCGACTGGGCGTTGTAGGGCCCGATCATGCAGTACCGTTCACCCCAGCGCTGAACCATCAGCGGAGCCTTGCTCTTGAGCACCTGGTAGATGCCGCCGACCTGGTTGCACACCTCCCAGGCCACTTCCACGAGAAGCCCGGGTGGGCCACCGGTCCCCGGGCTGTGACTGGCGTGACCGTGGAAGTGCAGACTCGGGTTGGTGGAGGCATCCATAGGCAGCGGACGGTAGTTGCCGCCGATGGCCGGGTGGCGAACTTCGACCGGTCCAAAGGCAAATTCACTGCCCCTCGGGACGCCGGGGCCAGGGGGTCGCAAGCCGACCACGGGCCGCCAGAACGCGGCCACAGCAAGCCGGCCGCCCGTGGAGTTCCGCCCATATCAGCCGGCCAGAAGCCCGGCCGTCTCCGGCAGGCCGAGCATCAGATTTGCGTTCTGAATCGCCTGCCCGCTGGCACCCTTGGTCAGGTTGTCCTCTGCCGCAACCAGAATCACGCGCCCCCCCACCACGCGGGCGTTGAGGTGGACCATGTTTGTCCGCTGAACATCCCGCAGCGTCGGAGCCTCATCGCGAACGACCACGAACGGCTCACTGGCGTACGCGCTCTTGAACACAGCCTGGACGTCGCTCGTTGCGGTGGCGGCGGTGATCGGTTCCGCGTAGATCGTCTCGAGGATGCCGCGGGCAATCGGCAGCAGGTGCGGCACGAACAGGACTCGGGAGCCTGCCGCCCCCCCGCTGATTCGAAGCGTCTGTTCGATCTCGGGCTGGTGGCGGTGGTTGCCGATGCCGTAGGCAGAGTAGTTGTCCCCGGCTTCAACCATCGTGAGGTGGGGCTTGGCCTCCCGCCCGGCTCCAGAGGCACCGGAGGCCGCGTTGACAATGATCGATTCCGGGCGGATCAGCCCCGCTCGCAGCAAGGGAACCAGAGCCAAAGCCGCGGCGGTGGGATAGCAGCCTGGATTGGCGACCAGCGAGGCCCCGCGGATCTGCTCGCGGGCGAGTTCTGGCAGGCCGTAGACTGCGTGCCGCAGGTTGGCACCATCGGTGTGGGCATGGCCGTACGCCTTGGCGTAGACCGCCGGGTCTTTGAGTCGGTATGCGGCGGACAGGTCAACGACCTTCACCCCCCGAGCCAGCAGCGCGGGGGCGTGGTGCATCGCTGCTTCGTGGGGCAGACACAAGAAGGCCAAGCGGCAGGAGGCGGCGATCGCGTCATGGTCGATCGCCGCACACATGGTCGGTGCCATCCCAGCAAGTCGCCCCGCCAGACGCGGAAACTCCGCAACGATTGAGGGCGGGTTCTCGCGGGCTGAACCCAGCCAACCGACTGAGAGGGTCGGATGGCTCAGGATCAGTTCGATCAGCTCCAGCCCGGTGTAGCCGGTTGGGCCCAAAATGGCGACAGGGATACGCGACATAGGCGGGAAGGTAGAAGGGTTGAGCGGGCGGCGACGGATCAGCCGAGTGGGCGTCCGTCAATGTCACCGAAGCTCTGGCAGCAAGGTCAGGCCGTCACCTTCCACGACTTGCCATCGCGGACCACTCGGCGGTACAGCGTGTCGCGCTCGACAGGCTCAAAGCCAGCCTCGCGGATCGCCTTCTGCAGGGCCCAAACGTTGACTTCCTGATGGGTGCTGCTGCCGCCGACCTTGGTGATGTCGTACCACACCACCGTACCGTCGACGTCGTTGGCACCAGCCTGAAGCATCAGCTGCGACATGGGCAGTGTCTGCATGATCCAGAACGCCTTGACGTGCGGGAAGTTGTCAAGCATCAACCGGGCGATAGCCAGCGTGCGGAGATTCTCCAGACCGCTCGGCCCGGGCAAGTGTTCCAACTCGGAGCCATCGGGGAAGAACGGCAGCGGGATGATGGTCTGGAAGAAACCGGAGGTGGTCGAACCGTCGGCCCCGACGCCCGGCAGCTTGGTGCCCGGACGGGTCAGCGTGATCGCCGGCAAGCCGTCCTCGCTGTCACCTTCCAGCACCTTGCCGCCTACATGCTGCGGGCCGGCGTAACCGAGCCGCGCCAGAGCCCGGTCCTGAGCCCGGCGCAGCATGTCCATGTGAACCAGCCGCTCCTGGCGGTCCTCGATGTGACCGTAAAGCATCGTGGCGTTGGTGTTCAGTCCAAGCTCGTGGGCAACTCGGTGCACATCCAGCCAGACGTCGGAGCGAATCTTGCCCTTAAACGCCTCATCGTGCACGCGATCGTCAAAGACCTCAGCACCACCACCGGGCAAGGAGCCGAGACCCGCTTCCTTTAGCCGCGAAAGCACCCAGCGGATGGAGTTGACGCGGTCGTCCTGCTTGTAGACCTTGGCGATGCGGGCCAGGTGAACGACCTCTACCGCGGTGAACGCCTTGACGTGCAGTTCGCTGCCCAGATCGCGAGCGGTATCGCGGATGGTGCTGACCAGATCCGTGTAGTACGAGAACGGCAGCTTGGGATGCAGGCCGCCGACTGAGTGAATCTCCGTCGCGCCACCCTCCACCGCCTTGCGAACCTCGGCGCGGACATACTCCATGTCGCGCGTGTATGCGCCGTCCTGACCGTCCTTGCGGTAGAACTCGCAGAACTTGCAACTGAGGGCACAGACGTTGGAGTAGTTCAAGTGCCGGTTGATGTTGAAGTACGCGGCCTTGCCGTGCATCCGACGGCGGACAGAATCAGCAAGCTCGCAGACGCCCCATACGTCCCGGGTGTTGTACAGCACCTGGCCATCGTCGAGTGTCAGTCGCTCGCCGTCAGCGACTTTCGCCGCGATCGGTTCCAACGCAGCATCTCGGAAGCCCGCCGCGACAGACAGCGGACGGACGGAACTCACGGCGGCGGGCAAAACGGTGGTCATGGCGACGACTGTTCAGAGGAAGCGGACGGGAAATGAAGCCTGAGTGACGGCTCGGGTTTTCAGAGCTTTCTGAAACCTTTGATCATGATAGAGCCGTGACACCCTAGGGGCATGCCGAGAGGTATCTTCGCGTCCTATAACTCTTGCCTAGGCGGCAGACCGCTCAGGCGCTTGCTCCATCACCGGCTTGCGTTCGGGTGAGGCCCGGAACAGGATCGCCTCAAGATCGGCAGTCACCTTGGCGAAGTTGGAGATATCCACGGTCTGGTCAGTGGTCATGTCCGTCACGACCAACCCCCCGGCCTCCGCGAGCGAAAAGCGAACCGGCCCCTGCAGATCGGTGTGAAAGTCAGCAATGAGGTTGTCAACGCACAGCAATGTGCGGGCGAAGACCCGTTGGCGCACGATCAGGTCGATGGTGGTGAGTCTGGACAGCGTCCCCGAGAGCCGACTGATGCCTGCGGCCAGCGGCTCGCTCTTGCCGCGAGCCTCGGCGAGCCCAAACTCAAGTTCTGTGAGTTCCTCGGCCTGGGCATGACTGAGCTTGCCGTTGATGCTCTTAAGCTGGGCAAGCCGCGTTTCCGCCTTCTTGACTCGCTCTTCAACGGACGGGAGCAGCTTGCGGGCATTGTCCAGCAGGCCGGATAGCGAGGGGAGGCTGCCGAGGGCAAGCACAGTCTTTGCTGAGTCTGAGCCCAGCGTACCGAGATCGACCGCTCCGCCGATGACGACTCGTCCACCGGCGATTGTGGCATCCGGTGCCATCAGCCCACGGCCGATATCCAGCTGGGCGTTGACCATCTCGCGATCAAGCGTCAGATCCCGCCCGATGCTTCCTGAAACATTGTTCAGGTACTTTGCGGTGCAGTCACGGGCGCAGCGGAGTGAACCCTGCTCCTTTGAAGCCATTCCGCCGGTGAGCATCATGTCACGACCGGAGCTGATTGTGGCCGCCTCAACCACCCCGCCAACGCTCAGATCGCGTCGAGCGGAGACGGAGAACTTGTCACGAATGGCCTTGCCGATAGAGACATCCCGCGGACCGTCGAGGTTGCCGGTTGCAAAGTCGACGGATCCGCCCACGTCGATGTCCTGCCGGAGCGTGAGGCGCGGAGGCTCATGGCACAGGATGCCATCGTGATTTGCGGTGATCGTGCCGTCATGTCCGACGGCCAGTGAATCGTCAAGCTGACAATCTGCCGGCCGGCTCTGCTTGCAGGCCAGGGTGCGGCCCCGTACATCACGCCCATCGGTTCCGGACCGCGGCGGCACGATACGGCCGACCGGCTGACCCTTGGCGATCAGGCAGTAAACGGATCGGTTGTAATGGTCCTTGGTCGCCGTTTTGGACGGAGCCGCCGGGGCGGCCGCTGCCTCAGCAACGATCGAAGCCCGACGGCCATCTGGCGTGGGGTCGATGCCCGGCAGCAGTTCGAGGTATCCCTCCGCGCCGTGGTCGGGGGGGGTGCCGTTCAAGGCCGTGACAGTTCCACCCTTCTCACACAGGGACTGGAGACGGCCGACGAGGTCGGAACACACGGTTCGGGACGCCTCCGTCACTTCGGTGCCGGCCTCGGCGAGCTTGGCCAGGATCACCTCCGCGGTTACGGACATCGGATCCGTACCTTCCTCGATGTGAAGGTCGGCCCGCAGTCCGCCGTCGGGTATCACGACGCGGATTGTCTGTTCGGCGCTCCGGCTCTGCATCGTGTCACCGCAACACCGCCGCCCGTCCAACCAGGGTCAGGCGGCTTTCTTGGAGAGGGTTTCGCCGATTCGCTGGGCCAGCAGGTCGGGCGTGAAGGGCTTGATGACGTAGTTGTTCACGCCGGCCTTGATGGCCTCGATGACGCGAGACTTCTCACTCTCGGTGGTCACCATGATCATCGGCGTCTGCTTGTTGAGCTGCCGATAGGCCTTGACGAACGAGAGCCCGTCCATGTTGGGCATGTTCCAGTCCACGAGGATGAGTTCGGGCTGGAACGCACCGACCTTGGACAAAGCGTCCTGGCCGTCGCACGCCTCCTCGATCTGGGTCAGGCCCAGCTGGGAGAGGACGGATTTCTGGATGTTCCGCATCGTACGGGAGTCGTCGATGAGCAGAACCTTCATGTTCTTGTTGCCGATCAGAGCGGCGTTGCTGACTGCACCTGGCATGGTCTACCTCTTGCGTTGATCGTGTGTATCGACTCGGAATGGCGGGCACTTGTCCGGCCGGCCGGGTCCCTCTGGGACCAGACTCGGCACAGACGGACCAGATGGAACTCTTAACCGGCGGCGGAAGCGGCGGTCGGGGCCGGTGAAGCAGCCGCCGGGGGCCGCTCCTGAACGCAGATCTCGACTACGAAATCGCCGCAGTCGCACGAGCATGGGATCGCCACGCACGGGATGTCGCGCGGGCGGGACACTGTGTGGCCCATCCCGATCACAACCGACGGGCAGGAGATCTGAACCTTGCGCTTGCCGCTGAACATGCCCTTGGCGTTGCCGGAGACCATGTTCGACAGTTCACCGACCGCATCGGGGAAGTCCGGGCTGTCGGGTGCCATCTCGGTGCCCGTGAAGAGCGTCACGAGGCGGACCGCAGTCTGCTTCGGGAAGCTCAGCACGACCGAGCCGACCACGTCACCGGACATACCGATGATGCCTGAGACGTCGTAGGTCGTCTCCGGGGTCTTCTTGAGTGTCGGCTCCTTGATCGTCACGGGCAGCTGCATCATCGTCGAGAAGACGTTCTGGATGCTCGCGATAAAAGGCGTGATCAGTGCTGGATCCATACATTGCCTCGGGGTTGAGTGCTTCCCGCAAACAGTCACGGGTCATTGGTTCTGGTAACTTCGGGGAACTCGACGGTACCGGGGAAGACCGTCTGCAACAGCCGGCGATTGCTTAGCTACGCCCGGTGCGCTGCTCGGCGATCTGGAATAGCCGGGCGATATCAACGATCAGGGAGACTCCGCCGTCGTCCCGGACGGTGGCCCCGGATACAGGTCCTCCCTTATCGAGCATCTCGTTGAGCGGCTTGATCACGATTTCCTGCTGGCCGATAAGGCGGTCAACCAGAAGGCCGACGGTCTTATCTGACAGCTCCAGGACAACGGCAAACGGCGCCTTACCCGCCTTCTCCGGCGGAACGCTGAACAAGTCTGCAGCCGAGAGCAGCGGAAGAACCCGATCGCGGAGTCGCAGCACGGGACGCTGTGTGATGCTTGCAAGCTGTTCGGCTTCAGGACGGACAATCTCGACGATGTTGGAGAGCGGCACTGCGTAGATCTCGTCGCCCACACCCACCATCATGGCGGACATGATGGCCACAGTCAGCGGGATGAGAATCTCGACAGTGGTTCCCTTGCCCGGCTCGCTGTAGAGCTCGATGGTGCCCTTGAGCTTCTCGATGTTGGTCCGGACAACGTCCATGCCGACGCCGCGGCCGGAAACGTCGGAGATCTTGTCCGCTGTCGAGAATCCTGCGGCGAAGATGATCCGGTAGATGTCCTTCTCGGACATCTGCGCCAGCTGCTCAGCGGTGTACAGACCCTTCTCGATCGCCTTCTCGACGATCTTCTCCTTGCCCAGCCCCTTGCCATCGTCGCTGATGAGGATCTGCACGTGGCTGCCACGGTGGCAGGCCCGCAACCGAACCGTGCCGAGTTCAGTCTTGCCCGTCCTGGTGCGGACATCCGGCAGCTCAATGCCGTGGTCACACGAGTTGCGGATGAGGTGAACCAGCGGATCGCCAAGTTCCTCGATCACGGACTTGTCGACTTCAGTTTCGCCACCCTCGATGACCAGGTTGATCTGCTTGCCAAGCTTGCGGGCAAGATCGCGGATGATGCGCGGATACTTGCCGAAGATTTTTTCCAGCGGCTGCATTCGGGTCTTCATGACCGCCGCCTGCAGGTCGCTGGTCACCCGATCCAGAGAGCCGTAAGCCTGCGTGAAGCTCTCACGCATGTCCTGTGGCGTCGCATCGTGCACAGCAAGCTGGCGGGCCAGGGCCGAGACACGATTCTTCTGCAGAACCAGCTCGCCCACCAGATTCAGCAGCGACTCAAGCCGACCGACCTCAACACGGATCGTCTGATCGCCGGCAACTTCCTTAGCGTGTTCCTTTGACTCACGCCCGTCCTTGCCGGCCGATGGTGCCGGGGCGTGCTCCACCGGTGTGGCGGTTTCGTACTGCTCGGGAGCAACGGGAGTCTGGGCAGCTGCGGCTGGCGCTGTCCCGATGGGCGCGGCAGCCACTGAGACGTCGTCCGCAGGTTCATGACCAACCCCAGGCGCATCGGCTGGCGGCACTGCAGGCCCATCTGCCGGATGTGTGCCCGGGGCTGCAACGGCCCCGGTACCCATGGCGGCATGGAACGAGTCGATGAACGCGTCAACTGGAAGGTCAAGAAGCTTCTTCTGCGAGAGACCGGCACTCTGCTTACGAAGCAGGGCGATGGCTTCCTCGGCCACACCGGACATCTCACGGAGCTGATCGTCCGCCGCGGCAGATGCGGCGGTGGCATACTCGCCGAGGCTGCGCACCACCTTGGTCATCGCGTCAAAGTCAAAGAAGTCAACAGACCGTGTGAGCGCAGCGCACTGATCGGCCAGCTGGGCTGAGACCGTGGATCCCGGGCCCTCGGCTGCAAGCGACTTGACAGCCGCCTCGACCTGCTCGAGCGTTGCATTCAAGTCCGCAACCAGGAAGTCCAGCAGCTCGGCCTTGCCGGGTGGAAGATCAAGATCGCGATCACCTGTGGCCTGGCTGACCGCCGTGGCGACAGGCGCGGCCGGCTCCGGTGCTGCGGGAGATGGCACTGAGGGCGTTGCCCCGGCCGCTGCTGCAACCGATCCGACACCGGGAACTTTGCCCTCGCCGTACACCGTCAGCGTTGCGACGAGCTCGGCGGAGGCCGGGGTCAGGTCGCGCCCGCCCCGAATATCATCGAACTGCTTCTTGAGAATGTCCACTGCAGCCAGCAGGCCGTCCATCATCACGCGGTCGACGGTGATCACCTTGTTACGAGCGGCGTTGAGGGCGCTCTCGGCGGCATGGGCGATGGCAACCAGGTTCGTCAGGGTCAGGAACGAGGCTGAACCCTTGATCGTGTGGAGTGCGCGGAAGACCTGATTCAGCAGCTCCGGATCTGTCGGCGCGGTCTCCAGACGGATCAGGTCCTGGTCGAGCTGTTCGAGCAACTCGCCGGACTCCGTGAGAAAGTCCTGCATTAGTTCAGGGTCAAGTGACATGGATGACAAGGGACATCTCCGGAGCAGGCAGTTCTTCAGTCGGTCGGATAACTCGTGAGCTCGTTCAGGTCAGCTTCAGGCCGGGCACAGCCGGGCGGGCGGCAGCGGCGGGAAACGCAGAAGCCGGTGTGGTTCCCGAAGCAGCGGGCTTGCCTTTGGTGTAGCAGAATCCCTGCGGCAGCGTGCACTGCTCGAAAGGAGTCTTCAGGCCGCGCAGCGTTTCGGAGTGGCCGATAAACAGCACCCCGTCATCGTTGAGCTGATCGGCGAAGGTGTTGACCACCTGCTCTCGCATCTGGTCATCAAAATAGATCATCACGTTGCGGCAGAAGATCACATCAAACTTGCCGAATCGTTTGGCGGCCAGCCGGTCCTTGAGGTTGTGCAGTTGGAACGTGACCATCGACTTGATCGTCGGGTCGATGATCCAGTTGGCCCCCTCCTGCTTGAAGTAGCGGCTCTTGACCAGCGGCGGCGTCGTCCGCATGGCATAGTCGGTGTAGCGCCCGGCCTGGGCCATATTCAGGATATTCTCGCTGATATCGCTGCCGAGGATCTCGATCCGCCAGTCCATCATGCGGATTCCGAGTGATCGGTGAACCTGCATTGCCAGCGTGTAGGGCTCCTCGCCGCTCGAGCACGCCGCCGACCAGAGTCGGAGCCGTTTGGTGCTTGCCCTGGACTCCAGGAGCCTAGGAAGGAAGTTCGTCTCGAACACATCCAACTGGGGCTCGTTGCGGAAGAACGAGGTTTCGTTGATGGTGATCTTGTTGAACATCTCCTGAAACTCATCGTCCCGGTACGGGCCGGTGGTCAGGAATGTGATGTACTGATCGTAATCATCGATCTCCATCTCCTCGAGCCGACGCCCGAGGCGCGACTCCAGCACGTACTTCTTGTTGTCCGGGAAATGGATGCCCGAGCGGTCGTAGATGATTCGCCGCAGGCTGGCGAACTGCTCGTCACTCATCTTCGGGGCGGACGTTGCTTCATTCATCGCGAGATCTCGAGGAGGACGTGCGTTGCACAGCTACCGCCGGCGATCAGGCCGCGGGTCCGGAAGGTCAGGTATCAGCTGAGGACGGGGGTCGTTGTCGGACCGATCAGACGGCCATGGCGCCGACCTCGTTCTTGTTGAACAGTTTCTGCAGGTCCAGAAGGATCAGCAGACGGTCCTCGAGCTTGCCCACACCGGCGATGAAGTCGCTGTCGACCGAGCACGCCATCGGCGGGGCCGGCTCGACGATCTTGCTGTTGATGCGAAGCACCTCGCTGACGCGATCGACGATGAAGCCGATCACGCGGCCGTGGACTTCCACCACGACGATCCGCGACTGCTCACTGTGCTCGTTGGCGGGGAGCCCGAACCGCTTGCGGAGGTCGATCACGGGGATGATCTTGCCACGCAGGTTGATCACGCCCTCGACCTCGGCCGGGCTTGAGGGCACGCGCGTGAGAGTCATCATCCGGTTGATTTCCTGGACGGCCAGGATGTCGACGGCAAACTCCTCGACGCCGAGACCGAAGGTCACCAGCTGAAGTTCAGTGCCATCAACCGAAACCTTGGACTTACTGTTCTCATTACCGGCCATTATTCAGCTCCTTAGCTCAGCGTTACAGTTCGTGACACACCCAACCACCCGTGACATGTTCGTTGCTCTTGGCGACCGGTCGGCCGCAGGATCTCTCCCTGATCAGCCGTATCGGTCGTCATCCGGTGCGGCTTGATGTCGCCGCCACGAATCGCACCCCGGTGCTTCGGCTTATCCGATACGCACCACATCCCACACGTGCTTGTCCCCGGTTCCGAGTCGCGGTTCCCCGCGCCGCTTCACGCAGCCTTGCTGGATGATCTGTTCGTCAGCACCCCGAGCTGCGCGGCCAGTTCTTCCGGCGACATCGCTTCGGAGGCGATCCCGGGCTGAACAACCGCCCGCGGCATGCCGTAGACCACACAGGTCGAACCCTCCTGGGCCCAGACAGTTCCGCCGCAGGCCACGAGTTCCTTGGCTCCCAGCATGCCGTCGTCGCCCATGCCCGTGCAGATGACCCCGAGCAGCTTTCGTCCGAACACCCTGGCAGCCGACCAGAACAGCACGTTAACGCACGGCCGGTACAGCATGTTCGCCGGCTCTTCACCAACGGCCAGCGTTGCACCGCCAGCACGACCCGTGATCTGCGTCTGCTTGCCGCCCGGGCTGACGTAAGCCGTGCCCGGCTGCAGGCGCATTCCGTCCTCGGCGTGCACCACGCGGACGCCTCCAAGTTCGTCGAGCCGCTCGGCCAGTGATGCCGTGAACATGGCTGGCATGTGCTGGGCAATAACCACCGGCGGGCAGTTCGCTCCGGGCGTCAGACCCGCGACAAGCGTCTCGAGCACCGGCGGCCCGCCCGTGCTTGAGCCGATGACGATGCAGTCCAGCCCGCCCACCATCGGCGGCGTGGGCGGGCGCGAAGGCCGCGGCGGCGGGGGTGAGGCCAGCAGCGTCGAGCGGCTTCGGGCACCGTGCCCGATCGCCTTGATTTTGGCGAGCAGTTGATCCCGCGCAGCCTGGTCACGAGAGCCAAGGGCATCGGGGTGCTTTTCGATGAAGTCCGCTGCCCCAAGCCGCAGGGCCTTGAGAGTCTCGCGGCTCCCGGCTTTGGTCAACGTGGAGCACATCAGCACGGCTGGTGCAGGGGTGCATGCCGTCCGAATCTTCTGCAGAGCGGTCAACCCGTCCATGACGGGCATTTCGATGTCCAGCGTGACAACGTCCGGCTTGAGTGTCTTGGCCTTGTCAATGCCCTCCTGACCGTTGCGGGCCGCGTCGAGCACTTGAATTTCAGGATCCGCCGACAGGATGCCCCGCAGGGCCTGTCGCATGAAGGCTGAGTCATCGACGATCAGTACTCTGATCGGTGCGGCACCTGTGCCTCCCGACCGCGGAGACCCGCCTGCTTGACCTGGGCCGGGGTTGTTGCTGCTGCTGGACATGGCGGCATCCGTGTATAGGTGGGGCTCCCCGTCGACCGACTGCTCCGGCCTGACCGGAGAGCGAGAACCGGTCTCTGGGGATATCGATCCTCCGTCAGGGCCAGTTGAGACCCTGATGGCATTCTTCCGGAAACACTCAAGACAGACCGCCGGTCCGTGACGGGCCGAAAGCTGCCCGCCTGCACCGGGTAAACCCCCCGCCGCCCGCGAGACTGTCCACCCGTCCAGAAACCACATGAGAGTTGCTTTGGGGCTCGACATCCGCGCCGGAGGGCACTAAACTCCCTCCCCGATCGCCCAGGTGGCGAAATTGGCAGACGCACTACCTTGAGGTGGTAGCGCCTTCACCGGCATGGAGGTTCAAGTCCTCTCCTGGGCATTACGATCAGACCCGTTCGGAATCCGAACGGGTCTGATCGCTTTTGGCTTCATGACTCCCCAGACTGCTCTTGCCGACGATCTGAACGATCGGCTCAGACGCCGCTGCCGGGGGTGACCTCGGCAGCGTCAGCGTCGGCGTCATCCTCGGTGACTTCTGGTTTGCTCAGTCCTGCTGCCTTCTCCATCACCAGCACCCAATCCTCAAGTGGATCGAACCGGTACAAATCGAGTTCGTGGCTCTTTCCATCGCGAGTAATCAGCGTGACATAGAACTTGTGCCACTTGCGGCGGTCAAGTTCCACCAGATCTGCGGCGGCAATGGTGGCCCCCCCGGGCAGCGTCAGGGTGTTGGTCGCTGAATCGAAGGCGAACCGGGTCAGCTTGGTCCGGGCCACATGGCCGATGAACGCAACCGTGAGGGCGAAGCCCACGATCATGTAGCCCCACTGGATGTACATGTCGTATCGATCCAATGGAACTGCCTTGTCCTGGCTGTTGAGAACAGTGGTCAGCTCCTTGAGCCGCTCGGCGGGTTGCGGAACTGTCGTGTGCTCGGGGGTGAGCGTCCATGCGTTGCGATGGGCTCTGAGCCAATCAAAACGGGCGTATTCGATGGCCTTGGGCATCAGTCGCACCTCGGCGTCCGCTTTATCGGCCTTGTCAGTGCTGGATAGCTTCTTGCCGAACTCCGCCTCGGCCTCGAGCAGTTCCTTTTCCCGCTGCTCGAGCGATTCGAAGACGGCCTTGGGATCGGCGACTGACGCTTCCGCGAGCTTGCCGGGCGGCGCGCTGAGACGCTCCAGATACACTTTCTCGCGATCCTGCGCGTACTCGCGGCCACGCTTGGGGTAGAGGTAGAACGCGTCGTACAAGCCCCAGCATCCGAACGCCGTGAACGCGATGATCAGGACGATCATCTTGGTGAGCCAGCGGCGGTTGAGCGTGGTGAAACTAAGCGAGTGCGTCATGCGGCGGCTGTCCTTGCGTCCGGGTGCGATAACCCGCGGCCAGAGCTTCTAGTGTACGTGCATCCGTCGTTTGCCGGACACCCACCGGACTGATTCGGCCGGAACCGGCCTTCGCTTGCACGACAAGTCCGGCCAAGCGCAGCCGGAGTCGGGCGGTGCGGCTCAGGCTCCGAGAACCGAGTCGCACAGCGACAGCGCCGGGCCAGCATGCAGCAGGACCTGCCGCCAGTCCGGCAGTTCGGGACGATCCGGCAGGGCGACTGCTCCCCCACTGTGTTTGGCCTGATAGTCGGCCACCGGGATCGCAGCTGCCTCAGAGGCGGCTAGCGCACGTTCTGCCGCCCCCGAAGTCAGCCAGGCGAGAAGAATCTGCACCCCAGCGCTGGCCGGGCGACCCGCGATCAGCCCGATGGTGTTGGGCACCATGAGACAACCGATCTCCGCCGATGCCGGCAGGGAGCGACCGGCCACAGGCCAGGACTGCCGTATCCCGCTGAGCACATCGTCCGAGTCGGTCAACCCGACATCAATGAGACCGGTCGACACCGCCCTGACCACGGCGGCATTGCCATCGAGCAGCCGAACGTCGTTGGCCTTGAGCCCGCCCAGCCACTTCTCGAATCGAGCGGGGCCGAGGGCCATGAGAAGCCAGGCCATGTGGCCCCGGGTGGTGCCGAAAGCCGGACGAGCGATACCGATCCGCCCCTTGAACGTGCTGCGGTCAGCCATGTCCTCAAGCGTTGCCGGCAACTCGCTGGGATTGACTCGCGCAGTCGAAAACACCATCTGCCGCACGCGGAGCCCCATACCCAACCACGTGCCACCGCGGCCGAGGAGCGTGGCCGGCCAGTCATCCGCCGGCGGCACAACCCCGGGAGCCAAAAGGCCCCGCTCAGCCAGGTCCGCCAGCGCGAGGGCTTCGGAGGACCAGAAGATGTCAGCCCGGGGCTGTCCAGCCTCAGCAATGATCCTGGCAGTCAGCCCCGCACTCTTGGTCGCCTCCGTGTCACCTACGGCATCCACCCGTACACCGGTTGCCCTGGTGAACTCAGCCAGAAGCGGCGTGAGCACCTCGGAGTCCACCGAGCTGTACAACGTGACGGATTCCGTCCCAGCTCCGGATCCGCGGCAGCCCGCGAGCAGTCCGCCGGAAGCCACAGCTGCGGCAGCCAGAGCGGACCCGGCCAGAAAACTCCGCCGCGAAAGCCAGGGATACGCCGGCACACTCGTTTGAATCGAAGGATTCATGATCGCGAGAGTATGGTGATCCGCCACGTTCGGCCGCACTTTCGACCCGCCGGATCCGTACGCTCAGCACGCGGCATTTGGTTCGGCCCACGTGGGACCGTACCAGACCGCCTTCTTGCGGAGCACCACCATGTCAATGTCTGGGATCATCACCGCGGGCGCAACCCGCATGAAAACGTACACGGAGCGGCTTACGAAGGACCTGGGCGAACACAACTTCGCCCGTCTGCCGCGCTGGGGAATGGGCGGGGAAGTGATCAAATGCAACCATCCGGCCTGGGTCTACGGCCACCTGGCGTTCTACAACACCATGTTTGTGGGTATGTTCGGTGTCAAGACGGCGTACACCATGCCTGCGAGCTATGAGAACCTCTACAAGAACGGCTCGGTCTGTATGGACGATCCCGCCGGCAACATCTATCCGCAGATGAGCCAGATCATGGACCTGTACAACAAGTCCACCGATGCGTTCATTGCCGCGGTTTCCAAGGCCTCGGAAGCCGATCTGGACAAGCCGACGCCCGATGAAAACGCCCGCAAGCACTTCGCGACGCTGGGCGAACTGGCACTGTTCATGCTCAACAACCACGTGGCGATGCACTCGGGCCAGGTCAGCACCTGGCGCCGTGCGATGGGCCTGCCGCCGGCATAAGGCAGCGGTTCTCAAATCAGCTTGAGCCTCAATACAAAGGGCCCGATCCGCAATCACGGATCGGGCCCTTCTTTGAATCAATCCGGAAGATCGACCGCCTCAGGTCGTGCGGCGGGAATCGATCTGCATGTCGTAGAAGGACCGGTAGACGAAGAAGGCCGAGGCCAGGAAGAACGCCACTGACAGCGCGATGGTCAGCGGGGTGTGAACAAACCCGGGCTCCTTGACATGGATCGCCAGTTCTACGGCCAGCAGGCCGAAGAGCGTGGTGAACTTGATCACGGGGTTCAGGGCCACGGAACTGGTGTCCTTGAACGGGTCGCCGACGGTGTCACCGACGACGCACGCCGCGTGCAGGTCGCTGCCCTTGCCGCGACCGGTGCCCTTGAACTCAGGGTCGGTCTCGACGATCTTCTTGGCGTTGTCCCACGCACCGCCGGCGTTGGCCATGAACATGGCCTGGTAGAGACCGAAGAGCGCGATGGCGATGAGATAGCCGACGAAGAAGAACGGCTCAATGAAGGCGAAGGCGAGTGTGGCGAAGAACACGCCCAGGAAGATGTTGAACATGCCCTTCTGAGCATATTCCGTGCAGATCGTCACGACCTTCTTGGAATCCTCGACGCTGGCCTTGGTGGCGCCGTCGAGCTTGATGTTGGCCTTGATGAACTCCACGGCGCGGTACGCACCGGTGGTCACGGCCTGCATGGAAGCACCGGTGAACCAGTAGATCACCGCGCCGCCGGTGACCAGACCGAGCAGGAACGGGGCGTGCAGCAGGGAGAGCTTGGTGACAAGCTCGGGCTGCAGACCGTTGGTAAGCACCACGATGATCGAGAAGATCATGGTGGTCGCACCGACAACGGCGGTACCGATCAGCACCGGCTTGGCCGTGGCCTTGAAGGTGTTGCCAGCGCCGTCGTTCTCCTCGAGGAACTCCTTGCCCTTCTCAAAGTCGGGGGCAAAGCCAAAGTCGCGCTGGATCTCACCGCCGATGTTGGGCAGCGTCTCGATCATCGAGAGCTCGTAAACGCTCTGGGCGTTATCAGTCACAGGGCCGTAGCTGTCCACGGCGATGGTGACAGGGCCCATGGACAGGAAGCCGAAGGCAACCAGGCCAAAGGAGAACACCGCCGGGGCGAGCATGATGTCACCCAGACCCAGCGTGCTGATCATGTACGCCACACCCATGAGCAGGATGATGGCCATGCCCAGCCAGTACGCCGAGAAGTTACCGGCGACCAGACCAGAGAGAATATTCAGCGATGCACCGCCCTGCTCGGAGCTCTTGACGACCTCGCGGACGTGGCGGCTGTTGACGCTGGTGAAGGCCTTGACCAGTTCGGGGATGATCGCGCCGGCGGCAGTACCGCAGGAGATGATCGTCGCGAGCATCCACCAGAAGTTGGTGTTCAGCCCGTACTCCGAAGCGGCAGAACCACCCAGCATGAAGTAGCTGGCCAGATAGGTCAGTGCGATGGACACCGCAGAGGTCAGAACCACCAGCACCGTCAGCGGGTGCTCGAAGTTCATCTTCAGCGCGTGGCCGTAGTTGGTCTTGGCGATGGCTTCGTTGATCAGATAGCTGCCGGCGGAAGCCAGCACCATCAGGATGCGCATCACGAAAAGCCAGACGAGGATCTTGATCTGAATGGTGGCGGCACGCGACTGGGCGGGCTCCACGACCTTCTTGGCGGCGGCGACGAGGCCCGAATCCTTGACGTCGCTCTGAATCTTGACGAGCTTGGCCTTGGTCTCAGCGTCCTTGGAAAGCTCGATCTTCTTGACCAGAGCCTGCTGATACTCCGGCGTCGCGGCGATATCCACCACGCTGGCCGCGTATGCGAAGTTCTCGGTACGGCCGGCACCCAGGTCCACAGTCTTGGGAGCAAAGATGCTCGGGGTCACCGCAATCATTGTAAAGACGATCAGGGCCACGCCCGTCACGCCGTAGGTCTCAAAGCCGTCGGCCGACGGACCGACCGAGTCACCGGCGTTATCGCCCACACAATCGGCGATCACGCCCGGGTTGCGGGCATCGTCTTCCTTGATCTTAAAGACGATCTTCATCAGGTCGGACCCGATGTCAGCGATCTTCGTGAAGATACCACCGGCAATACGCAGGGCCGCGGCACCCAGCGACTCGCCGATTGCAAAGCCGATGAGGCACGCGCCGGCCACATCGCTGGGCAGGAGCAGCAGAATCGCCAGCATGATGAACAGCTCGACAGAGATGAGCATCATGCCGATCGACATGCCGGCCTTGAGCGGAATCGCGTAGCAGGGGAACGGCTTGCCCTTGAGCGAAGCAAAGGCGGTGCGGCTGTTGGCAAACGTGTTCACGCGGATGCCATACCAGGCAACCAGATACGAACCGAGCACGCCGACGATGGCGAACGCCAGGATCAGGCCCACCCGTCCGACACTAAACCCGCTCTTGAACTCTCCGGTGGCCGCGTCGATGCTGGTCGTCGGCGCGAAGACGCCGAAGTAGATCGCGGCGATGGCACCGATGAAGATGAACAGCTTGGCCAGGAACTTGCCCTGCTGGATCATGTACGCCTTGCAGGTCGTGTAGATCAGCTCGGAGACTTCGAGCATGCTGTTGTGCACCGGCAGCTTCTTGAGCTGCAGGTAAATCACGGCTCCGAAGCCAAGCCCCGCCAGCGAGACCAAGAAGCCGACCAGCAGCAGGTCATGGCCGCCCACTCCGCCGAAGAACTTGACCTTGTTCAGGTCTGGAATGATCAAGTTCGCCTCGCCACCGGGCCGCTGGAACACCGGACCGTCACCGCCAGCGGCGGATGCGAAGGCCGGCGTCGATGCCGTCAGCAGAACGAGCGCGATGAAGAGGGCCAGCAGACGTCCCGAGGTTCGGGAGGTCAGACTGGAAAGGTTGCCGAATCGAGCCAAAGCTCGGGCCAGACCTGTTGCCGCTGCGTGGCGGCTGACGGTCACGGGGCACGTGTCACGAGTCATCACGAGAAGTGCTCCTGGAAAACAGAAAACGCTTTCAGTCCTTGAAAAGCGTCGGTGTTACCGGACGACTGGCCGGTGAGAGAGTCTACCCGACTGCCGCCCCTTGTCCAGATTCGATCGGCGTTGAGATTGCCGCGAGCCGTCCCGGGTAAACCCCAGATCCGGGTGCCCGGCTAGTCCATAAAGAACAACCCGCGGGCATCATCGCCCGCGGGTTGACCACATTCTGCTGCTTTAGCGCGGACCGCCGCGGCCCATGCCGCCACCCGGACCACGACCGCCACCCGGGCCGCCACGGCCGCCCGGACCACCGGGACCACGCTTGCCCATCATGCCAGGCGCGCCCTCGGGTTTCTCGCCCAGCGCTTCCATCCGCTCACGGATGCGGCGACCGATCGCCTTACGGACGTTGCGACGAACTCGCTCGGAAGGCTTCTCGTAGTATTCCTTGCGCTTGATGTCCTTGGTCAGACCTTCCTTCTCGCACAGTTTCTTGAACCGGCGCATCAGTTGGTCAGTTGTCTCGCCGCTGCGGGCCTTCACGCGAATGGCCATGGTCGAATCAATCCTTTCTTACGGGCTCGAAGTCCAGTGAACGGGGTCGATGCAACGCCAGACCGGTCCACAGGTGGACCGCTGGTATCTTTTTGCTAGGGGGCTAGTAAATCACGCTCGGTGCCCCCGATCAAGTGCCAACTGGTCGAGTATGTTGATGTTTCTGCGGATATACATACAAATAAGCATATGCATTCACAATGCTCATCCATGCGGCGGCCTTCCAGACCTGTCCGTACGCTCCCCACGTGCTCGTCATTGATGCGTACAACGTGCTGCACACGACGGGCATCCTTCCACGCGACATCGCCGGACTGGACCTCGACGGGCTGATCCGGCTGATTGGCCAAGGGCGTTACGCCGGACGTCGGATCATGTTGGTTTGCGACGGCCTTCCGTCCTCACGCCAACACAGTGGCCAGGCCGGGCCCGGAACCGGCAGCCTTGTACTCGCCCACGGCCGCACCGGCTCGCACGGGCAGGCACTGTCTGTCAATCATGGCCGCTCAATCGAGATTCTCTATTCCGGCCAGGCCGAAGCGGACGCGATCATCGAAGATCTGGTGGGCAAGGCACATCGGACTCAGCGTCCCATGGTGATCAGTTCGGACCGTCGGGTGCAAGCCGCCGCGAAGCGGCGGCGTTTCGGCATGATGTCTGCCGAGAAGTTCCTGCACCAACTCGCCGAGGATCATCACCACGCAGGGAATGCCCGGCCAGCGGCCCCCTCACCACGGGAACTGGTACCGCTGGAGTCGAATCTTGTGCGTCTCTGGAGCCGCGCACTTGGGTTTGAAACAACCACGGAGGCAAGTGGACGGCCGCCGGGCGTTGAGGCAGCCATACCAGGCACGCTGGAACGCCCGGTTGATGATGACCTTGATCGCCAAGTCACCGCCATCATCAGCCGCTCACGCCAGGCGGAGAGGCTCCTTGCCGCCGCGAGGCCGGAGCTTGTTCCGCTCATCGCGTCACGCACAGGGCCAGCCGCTCCGCCGCGACAGCCCAGCGGCAGCCAGAAGTCCCGCCGGGCCAAAACCGTACCGGGTGCTGAACAGGTCTTCGCTGCGGCAGGCGGGACCAGTGACACGGTGCACACCCCGCCCGCACGTCCCCCGGCCGCAGCCGATGAGGAACTGCTGAGCCTGCTGAAACACTTCAGCGGCGAGCTGTCAATGGCCGATCTGGACATGGAGCGACTGCTCGCATCGCCCCCCACGCCCGACCGCAACCAGCAACACCGGCAACCATGAAACGCACGCTCCGTCACGCAGCAACGCTCGTTCTTTGCACTGCTTCGCTTCTGACCGCCGGGTGCGAGACCCAGCGAGTGCCGGTCGGACCGCAGGCACTCAGCGGCGACTGGTCCTTGGGGCTGCTCGGCGTGAATCTTGAACCATCGGTCACCGTGTTGGCGGTCGTTGCCGCGGCGGAGAACGCCCTGACCCGTGCCGGATACTCGATCGGACAACGGACTGCGACCGCACGCGACGGCCGCGTTGTTGGCACCGCCCCCAGCGGTACGGGCTCCGGGTCTGCCAGCGTCTACGTGGTTCGAACCGCCGAGATCACCCGCATCGAGGTCGCGCATCTTCCGGGCGGCAACCTCGGCGCCAGCCGCGATCTGATGGATGCCGTACTCGGCCAGTTGCAGACGACTCCCAACTGAGTCCCACTTCTCGCCAAGTTCAGCGTCTGTTTTCAACGCAGACGCATATCTGACTCACGCCGCCTTGGGGTCGATCCCCAGCGTTTTCATCTTCTTGTAGAGCGTGGTCCGGTTGATCTGCAGCATCTCCGCGGCCTTGAGCTTGTTGCCGTTGCACGCGCGGATCGCCTGAAGGATGATCTGCCGCTCCGGAGCTTTCATCGCGTCCTGCAGGGACGCAGCATCGGCACCACCCGCCGGCGAGGACGGATGCGAGGCAGCGTTCAGCGGGCCGGTCAAGGGAACCGTCGCACCGGCATGAGGCAGGGTCAGGCCCGTTGCAATCGGCGCGATGGTGGCTGCAAGCACACCTGAGCCGGCCGTGACCTGCGGCGGCAGATCCTCCAGGCGAATCGTGTCGGTTCGCGTCAGGACGACCGCCCGCTCGATGATATTGCCGAGTTCGCGGACATTGCCAGGGAAGCTGTACCGCCGCAGCGCATCCATCGCCAGCGCATCAACACCACTGATCGCACGACCAACGGAGGCGGCGTGCTGCCGCAGGAAGTGGTCGACAAGGTGTGGCACATCGCTCGTGCGTTCCCGCAGCGGCGGAAGGTCAATCTTGACAACGTTGACGCGGTAGTACAGATCCTGCCGGAACTTGCCGGCGGCGACCAGATCTTCCAGCGGCTGATTCGTCGCCAGAATCACCCGGACGTCCACCTCGATGGTCGTGTTCGAGCCTACCGGTTCGAACTTGCGTTCCTGCAGCACGCGGAGCAGCTTGAGCTGCATCGCCGGCGGGGCGGAGTTGATCTCGTCGAGGAACAACGTTCCGCCGTTGGCTGCGAGGAACTTGCCGATCTTGTCGGCGTGGGCGCCGGTGAACGAACCCTTGACGTGGCCGAAAAGTTCGCTTTCCAGCAGCGTCTCGGGAATCGAACCGCAGGCCAGTTCGACGAAAGGCTTGTCCTTCCGCGGGCTGCGCAGATGGATCGCGTGGGCGATCAGCGACTTTCCGGTTCCTGACTCACCACACATCAGCACGGTGGTCTTCGTCGGCGCAACAGCCTCGACCAGGTCGTACGTCCGCAGCATGCGCTCGTCGGAGCCGATCACGCTGTCAAGGCCGTATCGCGTCTCGAGTTGGGCCTTGAGCTGACGATTCTCCGCAAGCAGCATCTGCTGGCGCAGCGCACGCTGCAAGGCCACCTTCAGCTCACTGTCAAGAACCGGCTTGGTGAGATAGTCCACCGCACCGTGACGCAGCGCCTCAACGGCGGATTCAATCGTTCCATACCCGGTCAGCAGCAGGGCCACTGTCGCCGGGTGGTTCTTGGCGATGTGCCGCAGCAGGTCCATGCCCCCCACTTCCGGCATCGACACGTCGGACACGACGACGGCGAACGGTCGCGGGGGCTCGGTCGCTCCCGAACCGGTCTCAGCCTTCTGCAGCACATCGATGGCCTCCTTGCCGCCGACTGCCGTTGTAACTTCAAAGCCCTCTTCCCGCAGGAACTCCGCCAGCGACTCACTGATGATCGGATCGTCATCAACGACAAGCACCCGGGTCCCGGGGTGCGGCGAGAGAGGTGGCTGCGAGAGCGTCGAACCTGAACTTCGCGTGGGTGTCAGTCGCACGATCCACCCCCGCTCGTGCCGCTCCGATCAGGATCGGCCTTCGGTCCCTTAGGCCCGCCACCGACGACTGAATCGAGTCCCCTGGCGTAGAGCCGGTCAACGGGCACGATGGCACGAAGCACCATGCCCGTGCCGCCACCCTGCGGCACCAGTTCGATCTGCCCGCCGACTTCCGTGACCGCCTGCTTGACGATGCCCAGCCCGATACCCAGCCCGCTGGCTTTGCTCGTGACTCCTGGCGAGAAGACGTCCTTACCCAGCAGCGGCAGCGGCAGGCCCGGGCCCTCGTCGGCTATCTCCAGCACCAGACGCTGAACACCCGCCATCTGCCCGACCCTTGCACTGAGCGTGATCACCCCTGGGTTCGGCCGCCTCGTCATCGCTTCAATCGCGTTCTTGACGCCGTTGAGCAGCACGCAGGGCAGCGTGGCTGCGGGCAACTCGCGTGCGTCTCGCTCCACCTGACGCGCAATGGAGATACCGTGAACCGAGGCACGCTGCTCGAACATCGCGCACGCGTGCTCAACTGCCTCATCGACGGACAACGCGTTGCCGATGTCGCCGCCGATCGGCACGCGGTTGTTGCCCGCCTGCTCCACCAGCCGTCCCATCTGCTGCATGGAGACTAGAACGGACTTCAGCCGCCGGTCCAGATCGTCCAGTTCCGACACGTGTGCCTGCACGGCTTCCACGCGGTGGAGCACCAGTCCGACCTGCCGCATCGAGCCGTCCAGAAGGTTGTTCACTTCGTGCGCAAGCTGACCCAGCCGATCGCTGACAATCGTCGGATCCACCGGTGGTGATTTGAGTCGTACCGTGCGTGCTACAGGCTTCTTTCCATGCCGCTCCATATGTCGCGGTGCATCGACACTCCCGGAGCCCGACTTTCGCCGGTTGTCGCCGAATGGCAACAGATTCCCCGTCTGTTAGGATGTCAACGCCATCTTCACTGACGCACGGCTTCATCCTGACGGGCAAGCAGAGGCAGAAATGCCACACAACCCTCTGTCTGTCTCCACCTCAGCCACCGGCGTGTTGCCTGGCCTGCTCAAACGCCCGCATGAGCCGCTCAAACTCCTGATCAGGCGTTTTCCACCAGTCCAGCGACCAGATCCGGTGGATGCGCCATCCCAGACGTTCCAGCACCTCCTGCCGGAGCCGATCGCGATCCCGCACGCTCTTGGCCGAGTGATAGGTGGCCCCGTCACACTCCACGCCGAGTACAAAGCGGCCGGGCCGCTGTGGATCGATCAACCCGAGGTCGATCCGGTATCCCGCCACTCCGACCTGCGGCTGAACAAGCACCCCGCGGTCCTTGAGCCGCCGGAGTACGGCGTGCTCGAAGGGGCTCTCGGCCTCCCCGACGCTGATCCAGTTTGTGTCCAGCTGCCCTCGCAGCGCATAGGTGAGCATCCCCTTGAGCGCTTCGGGCCCCCGCTGGTTCTCGCTGGTAACGATCCTGTCAGGATCCATCGATGTGAAGATCACCATCCGACGCTTGCTGCGGGTGAACAGCACGTTCAGTCGGCGATGCCCCCCCGCGGCATTGATCGGCCCGAACCGCTGGAAGAATGCGCCCGACGCATCCGGGCCATAGACCGTCGAAACGAGCATGACGTCGCGTTCGTCACCTTGCACGTTCTCCAGGTTCTTGACGAACACCGGTTCCAGCGTGCCCGCGTGGCGCGCGACAAACTCCGCGACCTCGGCATCGGCAGCGACCTGCTGGTCCCAGAGATCCGCCAAAAGCTCTGCCTGCTGCTTGTTCATGGCCACCATGCCGAGCGTCAGGCCCGGCGAAGTTCTGGCATGGTCCACCGCGGTCTCGATAAGCCGCCGCGCCTCCACTTGATTCAGGCCAGCCGCGTAAACGGCGTCCTCGACCTTTACGGCCGACAACCCCGTCGCACCGTCACGCACGGGCGACGGGAACACGACCAGCTCATCGTCGTAGAACTGCCGGTTGCTGAACGCGATGAGCGACTCATGCCGCGAGCGGTAGTGCCACTTCAGCCGCCGCGGCGGCGTGATCTGCTTGATCGCCTGGTCCAGGATCGATTCCTCATCCTCCTCCGACACCTCGCCGCCGCCGCCTTCAAAGAACGAGGTCGGGGGCAACTGCTTGGGATCACCGACGATCACCACCTGCTTGGCTCGCGCGATGGCCCCGAGTGCCTCCTCCGGTCGCAACTGCGAGGCCTCATCGATGACCAGCAGGTCAAAGCGCAGCCCGCTGGGGTCAAGATTCTCCGCCACCGACAGCGGGGACATCATAAAGCAAGGACACAACGCCTGGACCGCGCGTGCCGAGCGTCGCAGCAGAGCACGCATCGAGATACGGCCGCGTGTTTTGCCGACCTCGTGATTGATCAGCGCAAGCTCGGTCTTATCGCCGACGCGTGGCCCCGGCACCCCGGCCGGTGCCTGTCTACCCAGTGCCGTCTGAAGCACTCGCGTCCGCTGGGCCGCGATCCACTGGCGGTCCACATCTGCGAAACGGGCCCGCAGTTCTGCAAAGGCAGTTCCGGAGAACACACGAAGTTCAGGAGCCCCCGCTACAACCTTCCGGAGCATGCCGGCCAGCACGACCCGTTCCACTGCCGCGGGCAGCTCCGCAGTCGGGGCACCGTACCGGAGCGCGGCCCGCACCACTTCACCGACGCCCGCTTCCGAGAGCGACTCCATCAGTCGAAGCAGATCGACTCGACGTTGCAGGCCATCGGCAAAGCGGCTGGCCCCTGCAAATCGTGCGGCCACTTCCGCGAGCGGCACATCGTCGAGCCGGCCGCCCAGAAACGCCCGCTCATCGAGCACGCCGCCGCTGCAGGACCTTGCCATCGCATCTCGCTGCCTTGACACTTCATCGAGCACTTGCCCGATCGCTTTGCCGCGGTCGCTCAGCTCTCTGCGGCGGACTGACACATCGGCCCAGAGCATCCATGCCGTGACCTGAGGGGAAAGCCCGGCGGCCAGCAACTCCTGCCGAAGGCGAATCGCAGCCGACAACTCAGCGGTGTCGGTCTGCTCACCTTGAAACGCCGCGCCGAGCACCCTGGCAATCGGTTCGCTGACCCGCAGGGATGCTTCGGCCGCGTCGAGCCGTCGCCGCACCTCAGCCAGATCAATCGTCCGCTCCAGAAGCACATCAGCCGCGAGCCCGAGTCGCGCCACCAACTGCTGCACTTCACTTGCCGCGGTCGCGGCCTGACGGCGACTGGTCAGCAGATCGACCATTGTCGCCGCGGGGCCAAGCTGCATCAGGCCCGCCTCAAGAACGGCCAAGCTGGATTCGCCGATCTGCCCGGCCAAAGCGGCCAGTCGCCTCAGGACATCAGCGTCGCCTTCGAGCAGGACTCGACGGACCGCGGCCGCCTGGGGATGCAACGCCGGGACGGCCTGACGGACCGACTCAGACCAGTTCCAGACCGCCATCGCACGACCAAAGTCCGATGCCGGACCTTCGAACAGCCGGCCGAGCAACCCCTTGAGTCGAGTATCTTCGTTCGCACGACGCGTCTCCCGAGCAAGTGCAGCCAGCCGCTCCAGCCGCTTGCCCTGCTCGCCCGGAGCCACCTTCTCAGTGGAACTGATCGCCAGCCCCGCATACATCGAGCGGGCCTGCCGATATGTCCCGCTCAAGAACGAGAGCAACCCAGCGCCTTGCAGGGCCTTCGCCGCCGCCTGCAGAGCCTCAGGATCCAATGCCCCGTCCAGACGCAGCAACATGCCGAGTTCGCGGCGTTCGGCTTCCAGCCGCGATGCCTGCTCTGCCGCCGCGGCCAGGGCACGCTGCGACTCCGCATCGACAAGCCCGGGAAGACGGGCAGAGATCACGCGCTCCTCCAGCCCGCGGCAGACCGCTGCCACGCTCCGCACGAGCGCGACGGTGTCCGCATCCAGTGACCGCGGATCAGCCGCCAATCCGAGCAGCCGGGCAATCTCCGCTAACATCGCGGCGTGCGATTCGCTCTGCGTCACTTCAGCCGCCCGGCCAGCGGCGAACTCCGCCGCCCGGCCGGCGTTGATCTCGCCAGCCCCTGCGGCTGCCACCGCCCCCGCAAGCCGCTCCAGTTCGGCGGCTGCCGCATCTGCCATCGCCTGAGCGCCACCAAACGCTCCCGAGAGTTCCTGTGCCAGCGATCGCCGCGTGCGGCAAGCCGTCACGAAGCTCTGCGCAGCCTCTGCAAACCCCGTGTCGGCCATGGCCGTGAACAGTTCAGCCCGCACGCCGGCAGGAACTTCAGGGAGCGTCCCGACCGCGCGGACGAACCCTGAGCAATCGGCCATCGTGACCGATCTCCACCCCGTCATTTCCGCAACGCTCGCCGCCGCCTGCTCCACAGCCCGCAGCGCGGCCCCGAGCTGGCCTGACAGTCGGACCAGATCACTGATCGCAAGGTTTGACAGCTCCGAATCGGCGATTCCCTCCCAAGGGTTCCCACCGATGCCCAGCGCATCGCCCGGCGAGCTGCCAAACTCCTCGCGTTCACGGTTGATCAGCTCACCGAGCGCAGCTGAGTCCGCAAGCAGCTGTGATAACGCAACCCTTCCAAGCTCCGTGGCGTTCCCAACCGGAGCATCCTCCACCCGGGCATCGACTCCGGGACCGTTGTCTCTTGCACGCTGCAACCGCCACACCAGTTCGAACGCGCTCAGTCCGATCGCCCCCCTGGGCTCGTGCATCGCCTGTACCGTGCTCCGCAGCCGGGCGACGTCCTGCTTCCTCCTGGCATCAAGTTCGGCGACCAATGAAGCATCCGCGCCGCGGAGCTCAAGCCGCTTGCGAAGCAACTCGATCGCCGCGGCCTTGCCGCCGGAGTGCAGCTCGAGACAGAACGCCCCCAGCCCCACGCCCGTCAACCGCGACTGCACTACCTCCAACGCGGCCATTTTCTCAGCGACGAATAGCACTGTCTTGTTCTCGGCCAGCGCCGTGGCGATGATGTTGGTAATCGTCTGGCTCTTACCGGTACCCGGAGGTCCCTCGATCACGAGATTTCGACCCGCCACCACATCCAGAACTGCCGAGAGCTGCGAACTGTCCGCATCTGAGACGATCGCAACCCGATCAGCCATCGGGTGTGCATCCGTGTCCAGATCCGGGGCACTGGTCACCGCCTCCGATTGGAACTCCTCTGCGATACCAGCATCGCGCTCACCGGCCAGCACGAGCCGCACCACCGGCACCTGGTGTATCGCGGCCGCAGGGTCGGCCCAGCTTGCCGGATCCAGGTCGCGATACATGGCGATTTTCGCAAACGCAAGCGGCGCGAGAGTGATCCAGCGGCGGACTTTCCAGTTGGGCCGATCGCGAAGGACTGGCCCAAGCCGCTTGAAATATGCCTCCGGACTCTCCTCTTCCAGCGGCTCGGGCAGCACCAGACCGAAGTCGCGTCTGAGACGCTCGACCAGCGTGACATTCAGCGCAAGACCCTCTCCGGTGGAGGCCACCGTGAACACGTATCCAGCCCCTTTGAGCTGCCGCTCCATCACCACCTGATGCAGCAGCAGCGGCGACTGAATCACCTTGTCTGATGATTCGCTCTCGTACCACTCCAGGAATCCGAAGCAGAGGAAGAGGTTGTTCACACCACGCTCTTCGATCGAGGTCCTCGCCAGACGGAACAGATCCGTTGCGACCGTCTCGAGGGCCGATGCGGCTGCTCGAACCCGCACCTTGTTGTCCCGGTACTTCTCTGCAGTTCCGGCGGAGGCGTCCGCCTTTGCCTGCACTCCGTCTTCCGCCGTCGGCAGGACAGGTTCCGGCAAATCAACGCGGTGATCCACCCCGGCGGCATCGGCCAGTTCCTCCAGCGTCGGCTTCGAACTGAGCTTGATCCCGAGTTCATCGGCAACCCGCTTGCGCAACTCCTCGGCCAACCGGTCAAGCTCCCGCTCACTCGGCCCGTCCGGCGAACCTGCCTGCAACCGCTCCAACGCCGCGAGATACTGCTCGTCACTCCGCGTTGCCTCCCGCACGGCGGCATCCAGCTTCTCGTCTTCGGCACGCTTGCGGCCCTTGCCTTCCGAGATGCCCTCAAGGATGAGGACCGAACCGCCATCGAGTTTGGCCGCCAGCACATCTGGCAGTTCGTCGATGACTCGCAGCAGCTTGCCCGCACCAGATCCGTTGCGGAAGTTGACAAGGCGGTTGCGCAGTGTCAGATCCAACAGCTTGGTTCGGAGGGCCTGCAAACGCCCGATAAGAAAGGCGTCCGTGTCGCCCGGTTGGCCCGCCCGTCCTGCATCGCTACCACCAGTGTCTGCGTTCGCCATGGTCTGGTCTCAATCAAGCTCGCCGGCAACTCCGGGCCCCTCCACGACACTCCGGCACCGGCCGAGATACTCCCCGGACGGTACCTCCCAACCGTGATCCTTGGCTGGTCGTTACGCCTGGACCCGATAATGGCTGTGTTCGCACGTCTTGACGCCGGGGCCAACCTCCCCGGCCTCGGAGTCCCCGCTCGCCTTTTCGCCGGCCGGCCGTTATCCTCACCTCTGGTTCGTACGTCCCTTCGCGGCATGCAGCCGCCTTCCTTCCGCCCAAAGCCATCCCATGAGCTTCTACCAGCTTGAGTTTGAAAAGCCGCTGAACGCCATCGAAAGCCAGCTTGAAACCGTCGAGGGCAAGCTCAAGTCACTGGTCGCCAGTGCCCCCGCGGCCGGCGGCGTGACCCTGCTGCCCCCAGAGGCGACCGATCTGGCCGCCGAAGTTGACAAGCTCAAGGCTGACCGGCTGGCGATGCTCCGCGAGTTGTACGGGAAGCTGACGGCCTGGGACACCGTCCGCGTTGCCCGCCACCCCAAACGCCCGCAGACCCGCGACTACATCGAGGTCTTCTGCAAGGACTTCTGCGAACTCCACGGCGATCGCCGGTTCGGTGACGACCCGGCGATGGTCTGCGGTTTCGCCCGCATCGGGCCGCACCGGGTCATGGTCATTGGCCACCACAAGGGCCGCACAACGAGCGAGAAGATTGCCTGCCACTTCGGCTGCGCTCACCCGGAGGGCTATCGCAAGGCCATGGCCAAGATGGAACTGGCCGCCAAGTACAAGCTGCCGATCGTCACATTTGTTGATACTCCCGGGGCCTATCCCGGCATCGGTGCCGAGCAGCGAGGCCAGGCCGAAGCAATCGCCGTCAACCTGCGCGACATGAGTACCCTCAAGACACCGATCGTCTCGATCGTCATCGGCGAGGGTGGCTCGGGTGGCGCCCTGGGCATCGCGGTGGCCGACCGGGTCGCCATGATGCAGCACTCCTGGTACTCGGTCATTTCCCCCGAGGGTTGTGCAGCCATCCTCTGGAAGCAGGCAAACGAGCAGACCAACACCGCCGCCGCCAAGGCCCTGCGTCTAACCGCTCAGGACAACATCGACCTGGGCATCATTGATCGGATCATCACCGAACCCCTCGGCGGTGCCCACCGAGCCCCGGGAGAGGCGGCGGCCAATCTGGAGCGTTGGATCATCGAGTCGCTGGCGGAGCTTAAGAGCTTCAGCGGCGAACAACTCGTCGAACAGCGGTACCAGCGCTTCCGCAAGCTCGGGCAGGTTGCCGAGAGTGCGGGCCTGACGCTGTAAGGCGTTTCACCGCCAAGCCAAACCTACGTACAGATACCAATCGATCACCTCACTCCTCCCGGCCTGCCCCCCGGACCGCGCTGACCTTGCTCCCCAAGATAGGCTTTGGAGGGGATCTATTTGGAGGATTTTCGGACTCCCCGCGCCTACCCTTGCCCACTTGTTTCGGGATTCCTTACAGAATCCGAACCTGTGGAGCATCACGTGGCCAAGCCTACAAAGTCCAAAGCGAAGCCCGCCCCCGCTAAGCCAGCCACCAAGCCGGCGAAGGCCGCGGCGGTGAAACCAACGGCCAAAGTTGCCCCTGGTGCTGCCAAGTCGGCCAAGACAACCGCGACCAAGCCCCCTGCGGCCAAGGCAGTGAAGTCGGCGGCCGCACTCAAGAGCTCCGCCAAGACCACCAAGCCGGCAAGCAAACCTGCCCCCAAGGCGGCCGAGAAGCCCCGCGCCAAGGTCCCCCCTGCGCCCGCAAAGCCTGTTGCGGCAAAACCGCCCCAGGCCAAGCCGGCCCCGAGCAAGGCTGCCCCGCCGAAGGCGCCCGCACCGGTCGCAATCCCCGAATCCATCGTTTCACCTCCGATCGCCCCGCCGCTGCTCGATGCCGCCGGCAATCCGGTGCTCGGCGAGAACCGGCCTCGTCCTCGCGGCGGCCTCTCGGCCATGGGCAAGGGCAAGAAGCCCAAGATCAAGAAGCCCGAACTGGTGATGCCCAAGTTTGAATCGATTTTCAAGCCGGGCGCACGCAAGACTGCACCGCTGATCCCGTCTGGTCCCAAGAACCCGCCGGCGTTCACCGGTCCGGGAGTGCTCAAGGAAGGCGAGAAGTTCAAGCCCGTGTTCAACAAGCGTGATCTGGACAAGTACCGCCAGATTCTCGTCCGGAAGCGGGCCGAGGTAGCCGGGGATGTCCAGAGCATGGAAGCCGAGGCACTCAACGCCTCTGGCGGCGGCGCAAGCCACACCCCGCAGCACGTTGCCGAACAGGGCTCCGATACCTTCGACCAGGACAACAGTCTTCGCCTCGCCCAGAAGGAACGCGAGTTGATCAAGGAGATCGATGAGGCGATCAAGCGCATCGACAACGGGACCTATGGCATCTGCGAGGTCACCCGCAAGCCGATCGATCTCGAGCGTCTGGCCGAACTCCCGGCAACCCGATACTCCATCGAGGGTGCCCGCATCGTCGAGCGTCAGCGGATGATCCCGGGCGGGGCCGCACGGTGAGCGCGGAGGGCACCGCCCCGCCGCCACCTTCCGGCGGCACCGTTTCCTTGACCGCTCCGACATCGTCGGGCACGGCCGCCGGTTCATCGCAGCACAAACCCGTTGGCCCAAAGCAGTGGGCGAGCATGCTGGGCGTGGCAACGGTCTCCGTTGTCGCGGATCTCTGGACGAAAGAACTCGCCTTCGAGCGGGTCGCCGGCTTCCCGGTCACCGTACTGCGCGAGCAGGTGCTCGAGGCCAAGGCAAACGGCCTTCGGACGCTCCAGTCACTCATCCCCGCCCACGAGCCCGTCGTGGTTACACCCAAGCTGCTCAACTTCACACTGGTACTCAATCCAGGTGCCGTCTTTGGCATCGGCGCCGGTCAGCGCTGGTTCTTTATCTTCTTCACAACCCTCGCCATCGCCTTCGGGCTCTATATGTTCCTGAAGTGGACGACCCGCCGCGATCGCTGGGCGCACGTTGCGCTGGGACTGCTCATCGGCGGCGGCATCGGCAACTTGTATGACCGGTGGGTCTACGCCTGCGTCCGCGACTTCATCGCGCCGCTGCCGGGGGTGAAGTTCCCCTTCGGACTCGATCCGTTCGGCGGTAATGGTGCCGTCTGGCCGTACGTCAGCAACGTGGCCGATGCCATCCTTCTCGTCGGCATCGGCATCCTGGCCATCTTCCTGTGGCGCAAGGACTCGGCGGCCGGCCAGCATGGCGGTCATCACGATGGCCCGGCCCGAAGCGAAAACCGCCCGGAGACTGCATCGCAGTCGCCGGGCGGCAAGTGATCTCAACGTGAATCTCGCTGCCGGCCAGCCGCTCAGCTCTTGAACTTCGCAGCCTCAGCATCGGTCGCCGCTCGGACCTTGAGGATCGTCACCGTCTCGGTCGGAACATCGCCCATGCCCTTCTTAAAGCCAGTGTTCACGGCGCGGATCTTGTCGACAGCCTCCATCCCGCTGACGACGCGGCCGAACACCGCGTACGCGGCACCGTCTGGCTGCGGGCGGTCAAGGAACCCATTGTCCACGACGTTGATGAAGAACTGGCACGTCGCGGAATCCGCATTGCCGCCGAGACGAGCCATGGCAAGCGTGCCGCGGGTGTTCTTCAGGCCGTTCTGCCACTCGTTGCGGATCGGCTTATCGGTGGGCTTCTGGACCATGTCGGCGGTGAACCCGCCGCCCTGGATCATGAACCCGCTGATGACGCGGTGGAAAATCGTCCCGTCGTAGTGGCCCTTGGCGACGTACGACATGAAGTTGGCCGCGCTGATCGGCGCCTTCTCGTCATTGAGTTCAAGAACGATCTCACCGTGGCTTGTCTGCATCACAACATGAATCAATTGAATCTCACTTCCTAAAAACGCACTCCGCCCGGCCACTCTGGCCGGACGTGTGCACAGGTACTTGACACCAGAAAGAAAACCCCGGACCGGGCGACCGGTCCGGGGGTACATCGTTGCCTCCAGCCCAACGCAGTTACTTGCCGGGCTTGTCGCCCGCGGCCGGGGCCGGAGCGGGCGCCGGGGCAGGGGTTGCGGCCGGAGCGGGAGCGGCAGCCGGCGTCTTGGTCTTGGCCACTTCCTCGGCCGTCGCCTTGCGAATCTTGTTGATCGTCACCGCCTCAAGCGGAACATCGCCCATGCCGCCCTTCGGGCCGGTCTTGACGGCGCGGATCTTGTCGACCACTTCCATACCGGAGATCACCTGCCCGAACACGGCATAGGCACCGCCGTCGGCCTGCGGCTGGTCCAGGCCGTTGTTGTCAACCACATTGATGTAAAACTGGCAGGTCGCTGAGTTGACGGTCTCAGGGTTGGGGCGACGGTCACCCTTGCGGGCCATGGCAATCGTGCCGCGCTTGTTTTTCAGGCCGTTCTGCCACTCGTTCTTGATCGGGGCATCAGCTCCCTTTTCCTTCATGTCAGCGGTGAAGCCGCCGCCCTGGATCATGAAGCCATTGATCACGCGGTGGAAGATCGTCCCGTCGTAGTGCCCGCGGTCCATGTACGAAACGAAGTTCTTCGTCGAGATCGGCGCCTTCTCGCCGTTGAGTTCGACGACGATGTCACCCAGGCTCGTCTGAATAACCGCGTACACGACCTTCTCCACGGCCGCGTCCTTGGCCGCTTCGGCCGGCTTGGCGGCCGGGGTTGCTGCCGGAGCTGCGGGCTTCGCCGGAGCTGTGGCAGGTGCCGCCGGAGCGGGAGCCGGGGTTGCGGGCTTGGCCAGAGTTGTCCCGTTCACACCGCCCAGAAGGGCCAGAGCGGCGGCGATCAGCGTGCACTTGTGGTTCATTTCAGTTCAGCTCCAGAAAAGGGAATACAGGACCAGGATCAGCTACGCGGGAAGCCGGAACCGGGAGATCCCCGGTTCACAACCGCCAGACTCAGAGGGGCCGATGGTACGGTCGCGACTTCGCCGGAGCCAGAGATCAGGATTCGCCGCACCCCTAGGTCGCCCCGAGGAAGTGCTCGTCCGATCGCGACAGGGGCCGGCGCAGTGACAGTTCGATCCCCTGTTTTTGCCCAGAATCAACGCTGCGATCAAACAAAAAGGCACCGGAACGGGTGCCCACAACCCAACCAGCCTGCTAACCTTGCCCCCTATGGCAGTTCCGATTTCGCAGATGTGGACGGTCGCTTCCTACATCGTCAAGCAGAAGGTCTCCGGCAACAAACACTACCCGCTCGTGCTCATGCTCGAGCCGCTCTTCCGCTGCAACCTGGCCTGCGCTGGCTGCGGCAAGATTCAGTACCCCGCCCACATCCTCAAGCGTGAACTGACCCCTGAGCAGTGCTGGAAGGCTGCCGAGGAGTGCGGCGCACCCATGGTCAGCATCCCCGGCGGCGAGCCCCTGCTCCACCCCCGCATCGTCGAGATCGTCGAGGGCCTGGTTGCCCGCAAGAAGTACGTGTATTGCTGCACCAACGCCCTGCTGCTCAAGGAGAAACTTGAGGCCGGCTGGTTCAAGCCCAGCAAGTACCTGACCTTCAGCGTCCACATGGACGGCTCTGAGGAGCACCACGACTTCGCCGTCTGCCGCGACGGCACCTTCAAGACAGCCGTCGAAGGCATCCGCCTGGCCGTGAAGATGGGCTTCCGCGTCACGACCAACACCACACTTTTCCAGGGTGCGGATCCCAACGCCGTTCGCGAGTTCTTCGACGAGATGATGGCGCTCGGCGTCGAAGGCATGATGGTCAGCCCCGGCTACGCGTATCCCAAGGCCCCTGACCAGAAGAGCTTCATGCAGGAGCGCGAGAAGGTCAACAGCTTCTTCCGCATGCTCATGAGCAACCGCAAGAAGCACTGGAAGTTCAACCAGGGCCCCATGTTCCTGGAGTTCCTCATGGGCAAGCGCGACTTTGAGTGCACCCCCTGGGGCATGCCCACGTACAACATCTTCGGCTGGCAGAAGCCCTGCTACCTGCTGCAGGACGGCTACGTCGACAGCTACCGAGAGCTCATCGAGACCACCGAGTGGAAGAACTACGGCCGCGCCTCGGGCAACACCGCCTGCCAGCAGTGCATGGTTCACTGCGGCTACGAGACCACCGCCAACGACTACACCTTCGGCTCCTTCCGCGGCATGTTCGACACCGTCAAGGCCATGATGTCCTCCAGCTACGTCGATCCCGAAGCCGCAAAGATGCTCGCCGAGGAGGCCAAGAAGCCCCACGGCCCGCTGGTGCAGCTCGGTATCTCTGTGCCGGGCAAGACGCAGGCCAAGGCCGAGTCGTCGGATCGCCAGCTTGTTGGGGCCCCCTGAAACGGCCGGTTCAAACGCTTGATTCATCTGTCTGTTGGAGCCGCAACGCTTCCCAAACGCCACGCATAGTGGCGTTTTTTACTGAATAACACGCTACGGACGCCGCTGGACCGGCCCGCCTCACTCGGTACACTCCGTCATGGACTTCGGAGATCCCAATCAGCGGCGATCAAGCGCGGCAGTTCCTCTGGTCATCACTGCGGGACTCGCAGCCGCCCTCGGTGCCACCCTGCTGGTCAGTCAGTGCAGCGGGCCGGGCACCGGCGGCGGCTATGGCGGCGGGGGCTTTATCCCGTTCTTCGGCGGGCGGTCCGGCTTCATGTCGGGCGGCAACCCATCCTCACCTCCAGCCTCCGCGCCCAGCAACTCAGGAGTCAGCCGTGGCGGCTTCGGCGGGTCAGGAAACGCCAGCGGTGGAGGGTCGTAACCATGAAGCGCGAACTCATCACCCCCCGCGACGGCTGGCAGGACACCGTCACACGGCAAGGCCTGGTCTACCGCACGGTCGATGACTGCGACCTCTGGAACGAGTCGGCCTGCTATCGCTTCACGGGCACACAGATCGAGCAGATCGCCGTGGCCGCCGAGCAGGTCCACGCCATGTGCATGCAGGCCGTTGATGCAGTCGTCAGCGAGGGCCTGTGGGACATGGTCGGCATCCCGGAACCGTACCGCCCCCTCGTTACCGCGAGTTGGAAGCGCCGCGACAAGCACCTCTACGGCCGGTTCGATTTTGCCTATGACGGCAGCAACTCACCCAAGCTGCTGGAGTACAACGCGGACACGCCGACCGCACTGATCGAATCCGCCGTCACCCAGTGGTACTGGATGAAAGATGTGTATCCCAACACGGATCAGTTCAACAGCATCCACGAGGATCTCATCGCCCGCTGGGGTCAGTTCGGCCTGCTCCGCGGCGGGCTGATCCACTTTGCATCGATGGACACCACCGAGGACATCATGACCTGCGGCTACCTGCGCGACACCGCAGAGCAGGCGGGCTTCGTGACCGAGCAGATGGGCATGAGCGAGATCGGCTGGGACCGCGGCCGGAACATGTTCGTCGACACCGAGTCCCGCCCGATGTCCACCTGCTTTAAGCTCTACCCCTGGGAGTGGATCTTCACCGACCAGTTCGGTGCCAACCTGCAGGCCGGATCGACGCGCTGGCTGGAACCAGCGTGGAAATCCATCCTCTCCAGCAAGGGCATCCTCGTCGTCCTGCACACGCTGTTCCCTTCATCGCCCTACATCCTGCCTGCCGCCTTCAATGAATTGCCGGGCCACGTCGTCCGCAAACCGCTGCGGTCACGCGAGGGTGCCAACGTCCGCATCAGCCGCGGCAGCGAGGTTGTCGAAGAGTCCGATGGCCCCTACGGCACCACCGCCGGAGGCGCCACGCCGCAGTACATCTGGCAGCAGGCTGTCGAACTCCCCAGCTTCGACGGCATGCGACCCGTTATGGGCGCATGGATGATCGGCGAGAAGGCCTCAGGCCTGGGTATCCGCGAAGACCAGTCCCGGATCACCAGCAACCTCAGCGCGTTCATCCCCCACTATTTCACCCGTTAACTCCACATCCCAACCGGCAACGTCTCCGTTGTGCCACATGCCAAAGGAACCTCTCTGATGCACGCATCTTCTCTCTTGCCGCTCCTTCTCGGTGTTGCCCCCACCTCAGTACCGCACGTCCCATGGCAAGCCCAGACCATGGGCGAGGCGCTGCTCGCCGCCGCCGCGTTCGGCCTTGTCGGCCTGGTGCTGGTGCTGCTGGGCTTCAAGGCGTTTGACGTGGTCACGCCGAAGATCGACGTGCAGAAAGAACTCACTGAGAACAAGAACAACGCCGTCGCGATTGTCGCCGCCGCAGTCATCATCGGGGTGGCGATCGTTGTAAGCAAGGCGATCGCTGGCTGAATCCGCACGACGGCCGCAAGGCAGCACTCCGCCTACAACGTCCCCTCACGCTGGCTCGGCCACGCGCTGGCACTGGCCGCCAGCAGAGTTGCCACAGCCAGGGCCGAAAGCACCTTGCTAGCCACCGGATGGTCCGCATCAAACGCCGCCTTGCGGGTGGCCATCACCTGCTGATCTCCCTTCGCCGCGGCATCCCAGTACGCCGACAGGTTCTCGGCCATCCGCGGGCCGAGCACAAAGAGCTGATAGCTGAAGATCATCAGCACCGCCGCCACCGTCAGCACCCGGGTGATCAGGTGCGGGCGACTGATGCCCATGAGCCGGCGAAGCCCGAACAGCAACGCCAGCGACACCGCCGCGAGCCCGCAGCAGATGTATCCCACAACATCCGCGGCAACAAAGAAGCGATTGGCGACCATACCCCCAACCAGCTGCCACTGCTCAGCCGGCGGCACCGCGTAACCGCTGATCGCCGGTGAAAGCCCCTTGAGCGTGGCGAAGGTGAACCCTGCCGCGGCACCGGTCATCACCAGCACCCCCGTCCAGATCGCCAGTGAAAGGGTGCTGATCAGCTGCAACGCTCGAATGGTCCATGGCATGTCAAAGCGTACGGCTCGGCCGCGGACGCCGCAGCCGCCGAACCACGGCAAACGCCGGTCCGGTATGTCTCCCCTGCCTGCGGGGGGCAGGGGCGTAGAAAATAACAAGGCCCGGTACACCAACACGGTGTACCGGGCCTTCGTTGTTCATGCACTCAACTCATGCGTCAACCGCAGGAGTCTGCGATCAACGATCACGCACTCAGTGCGGGGCGGTCTGCTGGCCGCCACCGGCTATCGCCGACCGCATCTGCGTATCGGACTGCAGGTTCTTGAAGCGGTAGTAGTCCATCACGCCGAGGTTGCCGCTGTTAAACGCGTTGGCAATCGCCCGCGGAATCTCCGCCTCGGCCAGCACGACCAGCGCCTTGTTCTCCTCGATCTTGGCCTTGTTCTCTTGCTCAAGGGCGCGGGCCTTCGCAGCGCGGCTTTCGGCCTCGGCCTGGGCCATCTTCTTGTCGGCATCGGCCTGAGCGGTCTTGAGCTGGGCACCGATGTTGTCACCGACGTCAATATCCGCGATGTCGATCGACAGAATCTCGAACGCCGTTCCCGCGTCGAGGCCCTTGGCCATCACGGTCTTGGAGATGTTGTCCGGGTTCTCCAGCACTTCCTTGTGGCTGCGGGCTGAGCCGATCGTCGTGACGATGCCCTCGCCGACGCGGGCGATGATCGTCTCTTCCGTCGCACCACCGACCAGACGTGCGATGTTCGTCCGCACCGTCACGCGGGCCTTGGCCTTGAGCTGGATGCCATCCTGCGCCACCGCATCGATCGTCGAGCGCGGCCCGTCCTGAGCCGGGCAGTCAATGACCTTCGGGTTCACCGACGTGTTCACCGCATCAAGAATGTCACGACCAGCAAGGTCAATCGCCGTCGCCGCATCCCAGGTCAGCGGGATTCGAGCTTTCTGGGCGGAGATCATCGCCGTCACAACCTGCGACACGCGTCCACCGGCCAGATAGTGCGACTCAAGCTGAGCCGTCGACAACTCAAGGCCAGCCTTGACGGCACGGATCCGCGAATACACAACGATCCGCGAGTCCACCTTCCGCAGCCGCATGCCGATCAGGTCGATCATGGTGACCTTGGCGTTGCTGAACAGTGCCTGCACGTACAGGTTGAAGAACTGCCCCACAATCACCACCACCACCAGCGCGACCAGCAGCACCACGGCCAGCAGCGCGATCTGCCAACCCTCGATTGCCAGCGTCGGCGTCAAACCAAGAACCAGCGGACCCTGAGCTACAGCGTTGAGCGTGACATCCATTTCGATGAGTTCCTTCCAATCTCCAAGCTCCGCCGCGGCAGACGTCCCCTCGGCGTTCTCGGACTGCCAATGCTAGCATCGACCAACGCGACAAGCACCCCGCATTCAGGGGGTGCCCGACGGATCAAGTATTGGTTCTAGAGCCAGAGGATCCTGCCGACCCGCTCGGACAGTTCGCCTGGGCGTGGCGGCGGCTTTAGCTCGCCGCCTTGGCCAACCCGCGCTCAACGCACGCGAACACCTTGCCCCAGTCGGCATCATCAAACACCGGCAGCGGCGGCAGCATGCGGATGTGGTACGGCCCGTGACCGCAGTAGAACACGATCACGCCCTCATCAAACAAGTGTTTGCAGGCCTTGTTGATCTTCTCTTTGTTCCCGCCAAACGGCGTGAACCGCATCATGCCGCCGATGCCGCCGACGATGTCCTCCACGGCCGGCCCGAACGGCCCCATGACCGGGGGGAACCATGCCGGGTGCTTGGCCGCCAGTTCCTTGACGTGCTTCTTGAAGTGGCCGAAGCTCTTGGCGAACTTGCCTTCCGCTCCGTAGAAGTCACCGTCGCGCAGCCGCTCCAGCACCCGCGTACCCGCGGCAAACGGCACCGCACCGCCCGTAAACGTGCCCGAGAGCAGGCCCGGCCCGGGGTTGTACTCCGGCGTGAACAGCGTCGCGCACACCTGCGTCATCTTGCCGACGCAGAACACATCGACGAACTGCCCGACATCGAAGTACTCGTAGGCGAACATGGATTCCGTCCGGCCGAAGCACTGGATCTCGTCGTCCCACACGGCGATGTTGTGCGCCTTGCACACTTCCATCAGCGTCTTGAGCCAGTCCCGGTCACCAACGTTGAACCCACCCTCGCCCTGGATCAGCTCGAAGATGAAGCACGCGTGCTGCTTGGGGTACCGCTCGATGTACTGCATCAGGTGCCACACCGACATGTCGATGTACTTCTTCTTGCCCATACGCTCCGCCGCGACGGCGTCGTAGAACGGCATGTAGTCCACCAGCGTCGACAGCGGCACACCCATCCGGTTGGCCGCGGCATCGCCGATCTGGCTCATCGTCACCGACCGCCCCATGAAGCAGTCCTTAAACGCGATCACGCGCGACGCCGGTGCGTGCTTCTGATAGCACACCTTCACCGCATTCTCGTTGGCCATGGCGCCGGAAGTCGACAGATACGCGTGCGACAGCCGGCTGTGCTTCTTGGCCATCGCCAGCAGCGTCTCGCCGAACTTGTAGTGGTCAAAGTTGCTCTGCAGGTTGCCGGCCATCACGGTGTCCGCCAGATTGGCCCGCATCGTCGTGGCCAGCATGTCCGTATCGCCGTGACCGAAGAAGTTCACGCCGATGCCGGTGATCATGTCCCACTTCACCGAGCCGTCAGCCAGCTCCACGAGCGCACCTCGACCGACGCCGGTCCCCAGGTACGGATACAGCAGCCCGCGGCCGCGCACATCGCCCGCCCGCTTCATCAGCGCCTCGTAACTCTCCTTGAGCGCAGGATCACCCGGCTTGGCATCCGTCAGCTGCGCCCCCTTCGCCCCGTACTCGCCGACCAGGGTTGAAATCGCCGCGGCCACTGCAGGTGAGGCGTGAAGCTGATCGCCAAGCGTCCGCGGGCTTGAGGCGGCGTGGGCGTGGGCACTGGCTGAACCGGGCATCGCGGTGGTCATGGTCGTACTTCCTTACGCTCCTACCGGGTGTACGCCGGTCCGGAAGCGGTGCAATGGTATCGGAGGGGGTACTCAAAAACGTGAAGAAGAAGTTCGGAGTCAGGTCGGCCCCCGAACTCGCCGCCACCCTCCGCCGGAGTATGCACCCGCCACGATTGGCAGGGTCAATACCCCACAGCCGTCACATACCACGCCCCCACTTCAACCGCCGCCACCAGTCCGAGCCTGCCCCCCATCCGCTCGACAGCTCGCGCAGTTTTGACTCAAACGCGCAGGAGTTCACACTAGCAGGCCACATTTGCTGATCGGTCAAACGAGCCGAGGCCGATCTGTTGCCCCATGGCCGACGAAACCACCAAGCCCGCAGCCAGTTCCACACCCGGCTCCCCGCCAGAGCCCGCACCCGACCAGAACGCACTCGATGCACTCGCTGCCGTGCAGGCCGCCATCGCCGCCGCTGGTGCCATGGGTGGCGGAGCCCCTGCCGCCGCGGCGGCAGACAACGACCCCGTTGCGGCCGCTATGGCCGAGGCCATGAGCCAGCCCGCCGGCCACGCTTCGCACTCCGTTGGCGCCAGCGCCGCCGTCGCCGCCGCTGCGAGCACGTCCAACCCCGCGCCGTTCAGCCTGCCGAACTTCGCCACCCGCACCTCGGCTCAGCTGCCCGAGGGCATCAATCTGCTCAGCGATGTCAACCTGAACGTTAAGATCGAGCTCGGCCGCACCCGGATGCTCATCGAAGACGTCCTCAAGCTGACCGCTGGCGCCGTCGTCGAACTCGACAAGCTCGCCGGTGACCCGGTTGATGTGTATGTCAACAACCGCCCCGTCGCCCGTGGCGAGGTGCTTGTTCTCAACGACAACTTCTGCGTCCGCATCAACGAGATCCTGGACTCCTCGCTGCTCGATGGCCAGTAACCGCCTCCCTTCACCGCCCCGCTCGCTCGCAACGCACACACAGGCAAGGACGCCGAGACCATGAACAAAGAATCGCTGCTCCGGCTGCTGATGATCCTGGTGCTGCTGCTGGCGACCATTCTCGCGGCGTCCACCGCCTCAGCGTCAGGTCCGGACAACATCCCTGTCGCGCCCTCGACCCCGACGGCTTCTGTCCCGGCACCCGCGGGCTCCGCCGCCGCACCCGCCTCACTCCAAACGGTCCGCACCGCTCCCACCATCGGCAACGCCAACGAGTCGCTGCCGCTCGGCCCGGCCCCCACTGCCGCCGGTATCGATCGCACTCCCGGAGCCATCACCGAGTTGCAGGGGTCCACGCTGTCGCAACTCTGGCCGCTGGTCGTCGTACTGGCCATCATCCTCGGTGCGGCATGGTTCGTCCGCAAGATGGCCAAGGGCGACCCCGGCCTGGTCGCCGCCATGGGTGCCGGCGGCCGCTCACCCGCTGGCGTGCTCGAGGTCCTCGGCCGCTACCCCGTCGCTCGCAATCACAGCTTCGTCCTGCTCCGGCTGGATCGCCGGGTCCTCCTGCTCAGCCAGTCCTTCGGCAAGCACGGCACCGGCTTCTCCACCCTGGCCGAGCTCACCGAGCCCGAGGATGTCGCGTCCATTCTCCTTCGCGTCAACCAGGCCGAGGGCAAGAGCATGGAAAGCTACCTCAACGACGCCATGCAGCAGATGGAACGTCAGGCACCTGCGGCACAAGCTTCCGGCACCAGCGATGCCGGTACGGATCGAGTTGAGTTCAGCTCGATGATCGACACGGTCACCCCGCAGACCCAGCGTCCCGCACCTCGCACCGGTTCGCTGATCGACGGTCTCGGCGCAGCTCTCCGCCGTCCCAAGGGAGGCCGCTCATGAAGCTGCTGCAGCTGATTCGACCGTTGCTGTCTGCCGCGGTGCGGCTTGTGCCCTGCCTGGTACTCCTGGTCGCTTCGCCGCTTGCTCTCGCCCAGCTCGGCCCGGTCGATGCGGTCCGCCCGCTCTCGCCCGACCCCATCGCCATGCCCGGCGTCACCGACAGCGGTGACGGCATCAACCCGGTCTCCATGCTCGCCGCGGCCGCCGAAGCCATGCCCGGCAGCCAGAACGGCTCGACAACTTCAAACGGAAGCAAGCGCGGACTGTCCACCGCGGTCAACATCGTCGTTGTCCTCACCGTGATCGGGCTGGTCCCCTCGATCATGCTCATGTGCACCTGCTTCGTGCGCATCGTGATCGTCCTGGGCCTGCTCAAGCAGGCCCTCGGCGCCGCCCAGATGCCGCCCTCGCAGGTCATGCTCGGCCTCTCGCTGATCATGACCATGCTCGTCATGGCCCCCACCATCGATCGCATCCACGCCGAGGCGGTGGTCCCCTACCAGAAGGGCGAGGTCAACGACTACGAGAAGCTCTGGAACCTCGGCAAGCAGCCCCTCCGCGACTTCATGTTCGCCCAGATCGAGCACAGCCGCAACTGGTCGTCGCTCTACATGATCATGAACTACCGCGGCATCGACATCTCCAAGTCGGAGAACCTCACCCGTGCCAACGTCGACATGCTCACGCTGATCCCAGCCTTCGTGCTCAGCGAACTGAAGGTCGCATTCCTCATGGGCTTCCGCGTCTACCTGCCCTTCCTGGTCATCGACATGGTCATCTCCGCCCTGCTCATCTCAATGAGCATGATGATGCTCCCACCGGTGCTCATCTCGCTGCCCTTTAAGCTCCTGCTGTTCGTGCTGGTTGACGGCTGGCAGCTGGTCTGCGGCTCGCTCATGCAGAGCTTTGTCACCGAGCGGGCCCCCACCATCGCCTACGCCGAGCAGCTCTGGCATCTGGGTCCCGCAGACATACTCGCCGCGGCCGTGAACATCACCCCCGCTTTGAGCTTCGTGTAAGCACCCCGCATCCTGCCCTCGGAACCCGCCCCACCGTACCGCTCCAATGAACTACGACGAATCCATCCTCGAGCTCGTCCGCACCGCCCTGATCGTCACGCTCAAGATCAGCGGTCCCATCCTGCTGGCCGGACTGGTCATCGGTCTGGTCATCAGCATCCTGCAGAGCGTCACCAGCATCCAGGATCAGGCCCTGCAGTTTGTTCCCAAGATCGTCGTCATGATCCTCGTCGCCGCCCTGACGCTGCCATGGCTTGTCAACCGCGTCGTCTCGTTCACCCACGAGATGTTCATCCTCCACTGATCGCCGCACCGAGCCCCGCCCCGCTCCCCTCGTCCTGGACGCACCTCCTCTCGAATGTCGCTTCTGGAGCTTCAACTCGGCGGCCTGCTCATGGTCTTCAGCCGCGTGGCCGGACTGTTCGTCTTTGCCCCGTTGCTTGCCAGCGTCACCGTGCCGATGCGCATCCGCGCCATTCTGGCCGTGACCATGTCGCTGATCATCTGGCTGGGCCTTCCGGGCAATCTCCGCCTTGTGGAAGTTCCCGACGTCATCACGGCAGGCTATATCGTGTTTACCGAAACCACCCTGGGCACGATCATCGGCCTCATCGCCCTCATGCCCGTTGTCGCCGTGCAGCTCGGATCTGCCGTGTTCGGCCAGCAGATGGGCTTCGGCCTCACCGCCGTCTACAACCCCGCACTGGAAACCGACTCGGATGTGCTCGGCGAGCTCATGCTCTACCTCGCCCTTGGCGTCTTCCTCTCTTTCGGCGGCCTCGAGCGTCTCTTCCTGATCATCGCCGGCAGTTTCAAGACCATCGGCCCAGGAGGCTTCTCGCTCTCGGCAGCACCGCTATCGCTGGTCGTTGGAGTCCTGACCGCCGGAACTGAACTGGCAATCCGCATCGCGCTTCCGGTCCTGTGCCTCATCCTCGTCGAGACCATCGCCAGCGCGTTTGTCAGCAAGACCATGCCGCAGCTCAGCGTGATGTCCCTGGGTTTCGGTCTCAAGGTCATCCTGGGCATCATGGCTCTCACCGGAGCCCTGATCAGCATCCAGCAGATCGTCGGCGAACACATCGCCGACACCTTCAACCGTCTCACCGTCTGGCTCTCACTCTGACCACTGCCTGCCCGTACCGGGCATCGCACCGCTTGCTGACTCATCATGGCCGACGACATGGGCAACAAGACAGAGCAGCCGACAGGAAAACGCCTGCAGGATGCCCGTGAGAAGGGCCAGATTCCAAAGAGCGTCGACCTCACCGGCACCCTCGACCTCATCGCGGCGGCCATTGTCGTCTGGTACTTCAGCGGCGACCTGACCACCGGTCTGATGGAGGTCATGAAGACCCTTCTCGAGGGCGGGGGACCGGCCGGGCCACTCGATCAGGACGGTGCGATCCGGCTCTTCGGCTGGGCCCTGATCAAGGGCTTCCTCTCCGCCTGGAAGTTCTTCGTCGTCATGACCGTCTTCCTGCTGTGCATCCAGCTCAAGCAGTCCGGCTTCAACTTCACCTTAAAGCCGCTGGAGCCCAAGTGGGAGCGGCTGAACATCTTCACCGGCTTCGGGAAGATCTTCAACAAGCGCAACAGCGTCAAAACGGTCATCAACAGCCTCAAGCTCGCCATCGTCACGATGGTCGTTTTCTCGTTCACCTCAGCCCACCTCCACGAGATGGCCCGCCTTCCCGCCCTCGAACTCACCGGGGCCGCCAAGATCATGTTCGCCATGATCATCAAGCTGCTCGCCTGGGTCCTGGCCGTGATGCTCTTCATGGGTGTTGCCGACTACCTCTACCAGCGCTGGCAGCACACCGAAGATCTCAAGATGACCAAGCAGGAGGTCAAGGACGAGGCCAAGGCCGCCGAAGGTGACGTCGGCATGCGTGCCAAACGGCTGAACATGGGCCGCGAGATGATCACCCAGCGGCTCAAGAGCACCATTCCCAAGGCCGACGTCGTCGTGACCAACCCGACCCACTTCGCCGTCGCGATGCGCTACGACCCCGCGACCATGGCCGCCCCCATCGTCATCGCCAAGGGGGCTGACTATGTCGCCCTCCGCATCCGCGAACTGGCCACCGCCTCCGGCGTGCCGATCATCGAGAAGCCGCCGCTGGCCCGTGCCCTGTACCACAACGTTCCCGTCGGCCGCGAGGTCCCCAGCCAGTTCTACGAGGCTGTCGCCGAGCTGCTCGCCTACGTCTACCGCATCAGCGGCAAGGCCGAGCAGGCCCAGCAACTGGTTCAGGACGCAACGGCAGAGGCAGTCTGAGCCCGCCAGCCTCCTGCGGCTCCGCCGCTCCCCTGCCCCCTCCCAGTTCCTACCCAGCCATGCAGCCGCATTGGGCGATCCACCCTGTGCCGCACCCTCACGCTTGCGCGAACCTCCGGCCGATGTTGCCGCTCCGGTGACCGTCACCGCCCGACCCCGCGCACTTTCCGCGCCAGCCGCCCACCCGGTTACCTATGGCCGATGCCCCCGCCAGCTCGCCGAACATGCCCGCCTGGGTCATGACGTTCCAGAAGCACAAGGGCCTCATCGTGCCCGTGAGCTTCATGGGTCTGCTGGTGGTCATCATCGTGCCGATCTCGCCGGTCCTGATGGACCTGCTGATCATCGCCAACATCACCATCTCGGTGATGATGCTGATGACCACGATGTACATGCGAAACGTGCTCGAGTTCAGCGCGTTTCCCTCCCTGCTGCTGGGCACCACGCTCCTGCGTCTGGTGCTCAACATCGCCTCCACCCGCCTGGTCCTCACCGCCGATGCCTCCAGCGCCAGCGAGGTTGTTACCGTCGCCGGCGGCGTGATCGCGGCATTCGGTTCGTTCGTCGCCGGATCCAATCTCATCGTCGGCGTCATCATCTTCATTATCCTGATCATCGTGCAGTTCATGGTGATCACCAAGGGTGCCACCCGCATCTCCGAAGTCGCCGCACGCTTCACCCTCGACGCCATGCCCGGCAAGCAGATGGCCATCGATGCCGACCTGGCCGCCGGCATCATCAACGAGGCCGAGGCCCGCAAGCGCCGCGACAAGATCTCCCGCGAGGCCGACTTCTTCGGTGCCATGGACGGTGCCTCCAAGTTCGTCCGCGGCGACGCCGTCGCCGGCCTGATCATCACCGCCATCAACATCGTCGGCGGTATCACCATCGGTGCTCTGGTCAAAGGGTGGGAGATCGGCGACACCTTCAGGAGTTTCACGCTCCTGACCATCGGCGACGGCATCTCCTCGCAGATCCCCGCCTTCATCATCGCCATCGCCTCCGCCCTCATCATCACCGGTGCCTCCGCCCAGGACGAACTCGGCACCGAGATGACCGGCCAGATCGCCAACAACCCCAAGGGCCTGCTCATCACCGCGGCCTTCCTCCTCCTCCTGGTCTTCACCCCGTTGCCCAGCCTTCCGCTGCTCGTTGGTGCGGCAGCCCTCATCATGGGCGCCTACTTCCTGACCGGAGGCTTCGGCAAACAGGCCAAAGCCGCAAGCAAGAAGGCCCAGGCTCAGGCCATCGCAGCACCCCCGCGCCCCGAGCCGCCCGCTCCCGAAACCCTCCTGAAGCTCGACACCGTCGAGTTCGAAGTCGGCTACTCCCTCGTCCAGCTCGTCGACACCTCCCGCGGCGGCGACCTGCTCGACCGGATCTCCGCCATCCGCCGCCAGCTCGCCGTCGAGATGGGCTTCATCCTCCCGCCCGTCCGCATCCGCGACAATCTCGAGCTCGCCCCCAACGAGTACCGCGTCAAGATCAAGGGTGCTCCCGTCGCGGTCGGTCAGACGTTCCCCGGCAAGTTCCTGGCTATCGACTCCGGTGTCACCACCGGCCCCATCGACGGCATCCCCTCGCGAGATCCCGCCTTCGGTCTCGATGCATGGTGGATCGAGGACGCCCAGCGGGGAGCCGCCGAGGCTATGAACTACACCGTGGCCGACGCCTCAAGCGTCCTGACCACCCACCTCACTGAACTCGTCAAGACCCACGCCCCCGAGCTGCTCACCCGCCAGGAAGTCGGCGACCTGGTCGCCCAGCTCAAAACCAAGTCCCCCAAGCTCGTCGACGACACCATCCCCGGCATCGTCAAGCCCGCCGACCTCCACCGCATCCTCCAGAACCTCCTCCGCGAGCGTGTCAGCATCCGCGATCTGGAGACCATCGTCGAAACCCTCGGCGACTGGTGCCCCAAGACCAAAGACACCGACGTGCTCACCGAGTACGTCCGCAACGCACTCCGCCGCTCCATCTGCCAGCGCTACAGCGTGCGTGATGAGCTCGGCCGCCTCCGCCTCAGCTGCGCCACGCTGGATCCCCAGCTCGAGGACCTCATCAACTCCTACATCGATCGCTCCGCTTCCGGCACCGTGCTGACCATGCCGCCCGGCATCGCCCAGCAGGTCGTCGCCAAACTCGGCCTCGGTGTGCAAACCCTGCTCACCGCCGGCCGCCAGCCGGTCCTGCTCGCCTCGCCACAGGTTCGCGCAACCGTCCGCCAACTCCTCGAGAACCAGTTCCCCGCGGCCGTCGTCCTCGGCTACAACGAGATCGTCCCCGGTGTGGAAGTCGAGTCTCTCGCACTGATCGGCCCGCCCGAATCGGCCGCCGCCGTCGCCGCTTAACACCCGCTCCCAGCCCCCAGCACATCGAGTCTCCACATGGCCACTACCCCCGAGTCTCCCTCCAACACCCTCGTCATCCTCGACGGCTCAATGCCCTCCCTCGTCGCCGCCTGGCGGGCAGCCGCTTCCATCACCCCCGGCCAGCACACCAGCCCGGACGGTGCCAGCCCGTTGATCCTCTTTGTCCCCGCCGCCGATGCCCCGCGTCTGGCCGACCGCGCTCCGGCCATCGCCACACTCTGTAACGCCCAGCTCATCATCGACACTCCCGTCGACGCCTATCGCATCCCTGCCGGCGGCCCCGCCCGGGCCGACACCACGCTCCTGCTGCTCCGTGCCACCCTCATCGCCATGGCACGTTCCGCCGGCCGCATCATCTGGCCGCTGCAGACCGCCGGCATCGAAGGGCTCGCCGCCGCCACCCGCGCCTTTGACCGCACGCTGCTCATCGAGCAGCTCCTGCTCATGGACTCTCCCTCAGGCGTGCCCACCATCGATACCCCCCTGCTGGACTTCTCCGACGATGCCATCGCCGACCTGGCCGCCGATCTCGGAGTCCCCTTCGAACTTGCCGCATTCTGCCGCCAGAGCCCCGCCCCCGCCTGCGGCAGCTGCCCGTCCTGCCGCCGCTGGATCGCCGCGGCACAGAAGGTCGGCGCAAACGTGTAGTCAGCCCTTTCCTGGCCAGCCGCGTAACCTCGCACATGGCCCTGCCAAGCTGGCACATCCCGCCCCGGTGGCGCAGCATCACCGCGGCAGCGTTCCTCACCGGCGGCCTGCTTGCAGCGCTCATCGCCCTCAGCTTTCTCCGCTCGCCACACTACCGCGGTGCCTCCACCGACTTCTGGCTCACCCGCGGCGCGATCGTGATCCTCGGCCGCGGCGAGTCGCCAGCAGGCACAGCAGCTAACCCGCCCGACGAGCGTGGCTGGCACCTCGAACCCGCCTGGACCTTCGAGCCCAGCCTCACCAGCGAGAAGCCCGCAGGTTCGCTCGGCTGGATCCTGACCAACACGATCGCCTCCGACGGCACCGGCTGGGCCGGACTCAACCTCCTGCCCCTCATCGCGACAACCACCGCAATCTCCGGTGGAGCCCTGCTGCTCACCCGCCGCCACCCAGTCGGAACCTGCCCCTCCTGCGGCTACGAGCTTGCCGGTCTGGCGCCCGCCGCCCCCTGCCCCGAGTGCGGCTCGCGCCACCCAACCGCCAGACACACCAGCACGGACGCCAGAACGCCCGATAACACCAACGTCTGAGAACAAGCCTCGATCCGCTGCGAAAAGCCATCGATTGCATTGCCTTCTCCACCTGTACTCATCCCGCCCAATCGCATATACTCCGCTCTCAGCCTCCGCATGGATGCGGGGCTTGGTCTTTCTTGGAGTGTTTCCGGTGGGAATCGTCATTCAAAAGTTTGGTGGCTCATCCGTTGCCGATGCCGAGAAGTTCCGCCGCTGCGCACAGCGCGTGACCGAGGCAATCGCCCAAGGTGATCAGCCGGTCGTCGTCGTCTCCGCCATGGGCGACTCCACCGATGACCTCATCCAGCTCGCAGAGTCCGTCGCCGAAGGCCCGGATAAGCGTGAGCTCGATCAGCTTCTGGCCACCGGCGAACAGGTCTCCATCGCTATGATGGCCATGACCCTCAAGGCCAGCGGCATCCCCGCCGTCAGCCTCACGGGCCAGCAGGCCGCCATCACCACCGATGATGTGCACGGCCGCGCCACCATTCTGGCCATCGACGGCTCCCGCCTGCAGGAACTCATCAACCGCGGCAACGTGCCCGTCGTCGCCGGTTTCCAGGGCGTCACCCGCACCGGTGACATCACCACCCTCGGCCGCGGCGGCTCCGATACCACCGCCGTCGCACTTGCCGCCACCCTCGGCGGCCGCTGCGAGATCTTCAAGGATGTCGACGGCGTCTACACCGCCGATCCGCGCCTCGTCCCCTCCGCCCAGCGTCTCCCCACGGTCACCTACGAGGAAATGCTCGAAGCCGCGGCACTGGGCTCACAGGTCATCCACCCCCGAGCCGTCGAACTCGCCAAGAAGTACGATGTCAAGGTCCGCGTCCTCCACAGCCACCTGCCCGGGTTCGGCCCGAGCAATGAACCCGTCGGTACATGGGTCGTTTCTGAGAGTCAGCACATGGAAGCCAGAGTCGTCAGCGGCGTTGTCGTCAAGAAGGATGTGGCCCGTGTCTCCCTCCGCGGGGTCACCAACCGCACCGGCATCCAGAGCGAGATCTTCTCGCCCCTGGCCCTGGCCCACCTGCCTGTCGATGACATCATCCAGGAAGATGACGGCCCCAGCACCATCAACGTCACGTTCACCATGGACAAGCGTGACATCCGCGACGCCTCGCCCATCATCCATCGCGTCGCCCAGGAGATCAACGCCCAGGCCGTCCGCATCGATACCGGCCTGGTCACCGTCTCCGCCGTTGGTGCGGGCATGCGTACCAGCTCTGGCGTCGCCGCCCGACTCTTCGAAGCCATGGCCTCCGCGGGCATCAAGGTCGAGAACGTCACGACGTCGGAGATCCGGATCTCCTGCATCGTCACCGAGGCCGACGGCCAGCGTGCCGCCGCCGCCATCCACTCGGCCTTCGGCCTGGACATCCCCATGCCCCAGGACCGCGTGACTGAGTCCAAGCCGCTGAACAGCACGATCTCTGCGCTGCAGTAACTCAAGCCGTCCCGGACTAGCTAGGTCGTGTTTAGCGCGAGCACGCGTCGGCAAAGATGCGATCTGCACACTCCACGGACAGGGGAAGTTATGACGGAGGCCGAACGACCAGCCGTCGGGCACCAAGATGAGGTTCTCGTACTGCATCTCCCGCGTGAGGTGCTTACACGACTGAACATGTTTGGAATGGGGGTCTACCTTCTGATTCCGATAACGGCCGTTGTCGCTATTCGCTACCTGTTCATGCTTGTTTTTGGCATCGGAACGGTCACGAAGCAGGATCTATCCACAGTTGGTGCGATGAGCGTTTTGAGTGCCGTGTCGTTCGTCTTGGTGCGAGCCCACGTCAGAAAGACCCACACGCGGCTGATCGACTCACAAGCCGATTCGGCTCGCCGTGCTGCTGTAAAGCTCTTCCTTGTCTGGTACGATCAGTCGGTGGGAAGTTGGCCACTTGGTCGCACGCGATGGAAACCAGCCTTCCAGGAATGGCTGTCCCAGTATCAGGCGGGGTATCACCCAGCGGTAATCGTTGTCAACGCAGACCACTGGCTTTCGGAAGTTGCCGGTCGGAATGCGTCGACGCAAGCACTCGATCATGCGACCGATCCGGATCCGAAGCAAGTCGAGGTCAGTTCACCGCGTCCTGCCCAACTTTGCGTACAGACCTTGCTTTTCGAACGCACGTCGGCCGTGCTGATGCTGTTCCCGGGCACGGCGTTGGGAAGCAGTTCCGCCCCTCCAACACTCCATCTCGGCGGAGCCGTAGCCCTTGTCCCGGGACACTCGCGCGTGGTCAAAGTCCGCTCTCCCGTCCCGCTGACAAGCCAGCGGCTGCAGTACCTTGTCGAGCGATGGACTGGGCGTTAGTCTCGGATTCGTCAGCGTGCAGTGTCCGGCTATCTCTGTCCGCCTCCACTCACCATCCAGGGCTGCGCCGCGCTCGCATCACCCGTTCGTGGTACCGGTCCTCGGCCACGCCCCCTACCTCGCCGACGACCGCAGGACCTCCCCTCGCAGCCCACCGCCGCTGATCTCGTGCCGAACCACCATAAGCGAAATCGTCTTCCCTTTGGACATTTGGCAAACTGGCCCTTTGGCGATTTGGCGCCTCTCCGCCTTTAGCCCTTCGCCCCGTCCTTGCTCGCCTCATGCCGCAACTGCCCGCAGGCCGCCGCAATGTCCCGCCCGCGTGATGCCCGAATGTGCACATTCACGTTCCGGTTCCGAAGCACCTTCTGGAACATCAGCACATCGTCCGTCCGCGGCCGCTCAAACGGGATGCCGCCCACTTCGTTGTAGCGGATCAGGTTCACATTCGCCCGCAGCGACTGCGCCAGTTCCGCCAGTCGCGCCGCCTGCATCGGGCTGTCGTTGATGCCCCGCAGCAGCGTGTACTCCAGCGTGATCTCGCGCCCGGTCTTCTCAAACCAGCCGTGGCACGCATCAAGCAGGTCCTCAATCGTCGTGAACTCCGACCACGGAATCAGCTGCCGCCGCAGTTCATCGGTCGTCGCGTGCAGCGACAGTGCCAGCGTCACCGGCAGTTCAAACTCATCGCGCAGCCGCTTGATGTACTTCGGCAGCCCCACTGTTGAGATCGTGATCTTGCGTGCGGAAATGCCCAGTCCCCACAACTGGTTCATCTGCCGGATCGCCCCCGTCACCGCGTCAAAGTTGCTCAGCGGCTCACCCATGCCCATGAACACCACGTTGCTCGCCCGCCGGATGCCCGGCAGCTTCCCCAGCCGCCACACTTGCTCGACGATCCGGCCCGTCGACAGGTTCGCATCCAGCCCGCCCATGCCGGAGGCACAGAACTTGCACCCCACCGGGCACCCCACCTGCGAACTGATGCACGCCGTCGCCCGATCATCCGTCGGAATCAGCACGCACTCAGTCTGCCGCCTCGTGTCCTCGGGCTCCGTCAGCGCCCCAACCACGCCGCCAGGCATCCCCGGCGGCGGCACCGGCACCTCGGCAGCAACCGAACCCGCAGCCCCCGCCCCGAGTACCGGCAGCGACATCAACGATCCCGCCGCCCGCTCCACCCCCGCCGCGTAATCCTTCCACTGCACCAGCAGCTTCTGCACGCCGTCCGTCGCCAGCTGATGCCGGATCACCGTGCCCGATCCGAACACGATACCGGCAGCAATCTTCTCCCGGTCCCCCTTCGACAGGTTCGACATCGCCGCCGGATCCGTCACGCCCTTCTCGTACACCCACTCGATGATCTGCTTGCCGCGATAGCTCGGCATGGACTGGCTCTCGCACCAGTCTCCCAGGGTTTCAGGGGTCTGTTCAAAGATGTGAAGCGGCGGGTGTTGCACTAGTCTCAAGCGTAGGAAACCGCGTCCGCCGGCACGCCCTCGGATCCCCACAATCCCGCCACATGCCCGCGTTCCCGGACCCCGCCTGCTCTCGCTTCACCCTGCCGCCCTTCCGCTGCCTCACTGTGCAGCCGGCCACAGCAGCTTGACAATCGCAAAGTACAGCGGCAGCCCCACGATGATGTTAAACGGAAACGTCACCGCCAGCGCCAGCGGAATGTACAGCCCTGGGCTCGCCTTCGGGATCGCGTGCCGCACCGCCGCCGGCGCCGCGATGTACGACGCCGAAGCCGCCAGCACCACCAGCAGGAACGCGTTGCCCACCGACAGATTCAACACCCACGCCAGCCCCAGCGCCATCGTGCCGCTGACCAGCGGCGCCATGATGCCAAAGCCAATCAGGCCCCAGGACACCACCCGCAGCACACGCCACCGCTTGGCAGCCAGCAACCCCAGTTCCAGCAGAAAGAACGTCAGAATCGGCTGGAACAGATCTTGGCACAGCGGCTTGAGGATCGCAAAGCCATTGTCACCACTGATCGCCCCGATCACCATACTGCCCGTCAGCAGCACCACCGGACCGTTCAGCGCCGCCTCCCGCAGACTCTCTCCCAGCGATGGATAGGCCCGCTCAAGCTCGCCCCCGCCACCACGAGCCTGCTCCGCTTTCTTGGCCCCCATCCGCGACAGCACCACGCCCATCAGAATCGCCGGCGACTCCATCAGCGCCAGCGCCGCGACCATGTGTCCGCCGTACGGCACCCCGCTGCGGGTCAGAAAGGCCGCCGCCGTCAGAAACGTCACCGCCGAGACCGAGCCATACACCGCACACAACGCCGCGGCATTGTCCACATCCAGCCCCCGCCGCAGCAGCGGATACACATACGCCGGCACCACCACCGCCAGTAGCGCCGCGGCAGCCAGCGAGGCAATCGCCTCGGGCGTGAAGCCCGCAGCGCGCAGTTGCACCCCGCCCTTGATCCCGATCGCCCACATCAGATACAGCGACAGCAGCTTCGTCACCGCCTCCGGAATCGCCAGATCGCTCTTGAGCCACCCCGCCAGCATCCCCAGCCCGAAAAACAGAATCGGCGGGCTCAGCAGGTTGTCGAGGATCAGTCCGATATCCATCGCCGCAGAGCATAAGGCCCCTCAGCCGTCGGGGCCAGCCCGCACACGCCCCCAGCCACCCGCCGCGCTCAACCCAACCGCTTCAGGCCTTGCCGCCGCTCGGACGCCCGCTCACCGTCAGCGGCACCGCGCCGTAGCGCTCCTTGGTGATCTGCCAGTTCCCCACGCGAATCTTCTTACTGTCCGGGTCCACACCCGTGCCCTTCATCAGCTTCTTGAGCGTCAGCGGCAGGCCGAACTCCACATCCTCAGGCACAATGTCCCGCTGTTCAAGCTCGCCGCCGTACTTCTCGAGCATTTCTCGGCAGAGCTCCGCCACCAGATCCTCCGGTGCGCTGGCACCCGCCGTCACCAGCACCACGGCATCCCGCCCGTCACCCGGCGTCCCCGCAAACCACTCGCTGCGAAGCTCCCGGGCATCATCCAGCAGATACGCCGGCGTGCCGACATTCGTCGAAATCTCTGTCAGCCTAACCGAGTTCGACGAGTTCTTGCTCCCCACCACCAGCACCAGATCACACTCCGGTGCGATCTGCCGCACTGCCATCTGCCGGTTCGTCGTCGCGTAACAGATGTCCGAGCCCGGCGGCTCCTTAATGTTCGGGAACGCGATTTTCAGGGCGTCGATGATGATCTGGGCATCATCCGTGCTCAGCGTCGTCTGCGTCAGATACACCAGCTTGTTGGGGTCCTTGATCACCAGCGACGGGATGTCCTCAGGACACTCCACCACCTGCGTGGCATCGGGCGCCTCGCCGCGGGTGCCCACGATCTCCTGATGGTCCGCGTGTCCGACCAGCAGAATCTGGTACCCCTGCCGGGCATACCGGATCGCCTCCGAGTGCACCTTGGTCACCAGCGGGCACGTCGCATCCACCGCCGTCAGGTTCCGCTGCCTGGCAACCTCGCGGATCGCGGGGCTCACGCCGTGAGCGCTGAACACCACCAGCGACCCCTCGGGCACATCCTCCAAGGCCTCGACAAAGATCGCACCGCGATCGCGCAGACGCTGCACCACGTGCTTGTTGTGCACAATCTCGTGGTACACGTACACCGGCTTGCCAGCGGCAATGTCCAGCAGCAGGTCAACAACGTCCACAGCCATGTGGACACCGGCACAGAAACCACGAGGATTGGCAAGAATTATCCGCATCGCCGCTAGTTTAGCGCGACCCACCCCCTGCCGCCCGCCGCCGCCCTGCTGCGGCAGCCGAAACCCCACATTTCCAACCGGTCAGGCGGCCCTGTTGCCCTCGGACCATCACACCATGCTCCGGGGCTGAAAATCTGCGTCTCGGCCCGCCATCTGCACCCCAACGCCCCGGCAGCGACGATACCGTTGCCCCAGTTCAAAGCAACAGGCATTCCGAACCCTTTGTCCACTCCCCCGGCCCAGCACGACGTTCCCGGCTCTCCAGCTCCCGACGCCCGGCAGAGCGTTGTCCAGACGCTTGCCCGCTTCGGCCCGGAGTTCACCGCCGCCGTGGCTGCCGGAACACAGGCCGCCCCGTCCGAGGCCGACTGCCTCCGTTACGTTCAGGACCTCGCGGGTTCACACTACGAGAACTTCTCGGTACTCTCCTCGCTGGTACCAACCGCCGTCCGGCCCGACTTCGCCGCCATCTACGCCTTCTGCCGCTGGTCAGATGATCTCGGCGACGAGACCGGGGCCGATCAGGCCGCCCGCGACCGCTCGGTCATGCTGCTGAACTGGTGGCGCGGCGAGCTGCAGGCCTGTTTCGCCGGTCACCCCCGCCATCCCATCTTCGTTGCCTTGGCCCCAACCATTCGCCGCCACAGCCTGCCCATCGAGCCGTTCGATGCTCTGATCTCCGCGTTCCTCCAGGATCAGACCGTGACCCGCTACCAGACGTGGGATCAGCTCCTGGGCTACTGCCGCAACTCTGCCAACCCCGTCGGCCGTCTGGTGCTTCTGCTCGCCGGCCATCGGCCGGAGCGCGACCCCGCCATCGCCACGGTCAATGGCCAGGACCTCGGCCTCTTTGCCTGCTCCGATCTGGTCTGCACCGCACTCCAGCTGACCAACTTCTGGCAGGACGTTCGCCGTGATCTCGTCGAACGGGACCGCGTCTATCTCCCCAGCGACGAAACCGGCTTTACCGCAGACGATCTCCGCCTGTGGCTCGACAAGGGTGAGGACTCGCCCACACGCATCCGCTACATCCGCGCTGTCCGCCCGCTGGTGGACCGCACCCGCGAGATGTTCGATCAGGCCGCCACACTGCCCGATCACGTCCACCCCGGCTTCGCCCCGGTCATCTGGCTCTTCGCCGCCGGCGGTCGCCACGTGCTGGAGCGCGTTGAGTCCACGGGCTGCACCACGCTGTGGCAGCGGCCAAAGCTCAGCAAACTCAGCAAGGCTCTGCTTGTCGGCCGCGCCTGGCTCCGCTCCCGCCGCGCCGGAAACGCCAGCACTCCCAGCCGCCATCCCGCCCCAGCGGAGGCCACCTCATGAGCACCGCCTCAGATCTCGCCACCGCCGTGCCCCCTTCACCCGGTCCACCTCCCTCAGCCCGCCAGCTGGCCCTCAGCCAGCAATCCGCCGCCATGCGGCTTGAACGTTCCTTCGCCCGCTGCCGCGAGGTCACCAAGGACCGCGCCCGGAACTTCTATTACGGCCTCCGCCTCACGCCCGAACCCAAACGTTCGGCCATCTACGCCATCTACTCCTGGATGCGCGATGGTGACGACCGCGTTGACAACGCAATCTCACCCGCCGCGGCAGCTGCCGAGCTCCAGCGTTTCGCCCACCTTACCCGCGAACTTCTCGCCGGCAACCACACCGCCGATCCCGAACTCGCTGGCGGCTACTGGCCCGCCTTCGCCCACACCGTCGCCCGCTACAGCATCGAGCGTCCCATCATCGATGCCATGCTCGCCGGACTGGCTGAGGATCTCGCCCCCGCTGTCTACCCCACCGATGCCGAGCTTGAGGGCTATTGCTACCGCGTCGCGTCCACCGCCGGCCTCAGCTGCCTGCGCATCTGGGGGCTCCGGGCCGATCTTCTCACCGATGCAGCAACACGCGACAGCACGATCGCAATCGCCGACACCAAGGCCATCTCCCGCGGCAAGGCCTTCCAGCTGACAAACATTCTCCGTGACATTGCCGAGGACTTCGACGCTTCGCCGACCCGCTGCTACCTGCCCGCCGCCGCACTCGCCCGCCATCGCATCACCGCCGCCGAACTCCGCAGCTGGAGCAAACCCGCCAGCGCGATGGGACTCCTCGACGAGTACATCGACAAGGCCCGGCGTTTCTACGACGCCTCAGCCGGACTCGAGGACCTCGTCGAACCCGACTGCGCGGGAAGCCTCTGGGGCATGACCCGCATCTATCGCGGCCTGCTTGACCTCATCGCCACCGACCCCGCACGCGTCGTGCGCGGACCTCGCCTCCGCCTCTCAACAACCGCCAAGGCCTCCATCGCCCTGACCGCCTTCGTGCGAAGCAAGTCCAACTACTGGCCGACGGACTGCCAGCCCGCTGCGGCCACCTCCGCCGCTGCCCCCGCATCCTCCAGCACACACACCCCATGACCCGCAGCTCCCCCCGGCACGATGTCATCATCGTCGGTGCAGGCATCGCCGGTATGGCCTGCGCACTGGCTCTGGCGTCACGCGGTGTCCGCCCACTGGTGCTGGAAACTCGAAAGAAGCTCGGCGGCCGCGCCACCAGTTTCACCGATGTCCGCTCCGCCGAGGTGCTCGACAACTGCCAGCACGTCGCTCTTGGCTGCTGCACCAACTTCCTGGACTTCCTTGGCTCCATCGGCACCGCCTCCGCACTGACCTGGTACGACGATCAGTACTGGTTCGAGCCCGGCGGCCGCATGAGCATCATCACCGCCAACGGTCTCGGCCGCCTCTCCCCCGCGCCCGGCCACTACGCCGCCTCCCTTCTGCGAGCGACTTTCCTGACCCTCGGCGAAAAGGTCATCCTCTCGCGCGGGATCCTCGACATCCTCTCGACGGACCGCTCCCGCTGGCGTGACCGCACCTTCGAACTGTTCCTCCGCACCAGCGGACAGACCGACCGTCTCATCTCCCGCTTCTGGGAACCGGTCATCGCCTCGGCCTGCAACCTCCCGTGCAACCGCGTGGCCGCCTCCAGTGCACTGCACGTCTTCCAAGAGGGCTTCCTCGCCCACCGCCGCTCCGCCAGCATCGGGATCCCCTCGATCCCGCTCGTTGAACTCTACCGCAATCTCCCCACGCTCCTCGAGTCCCGCGGCGGCGAGATCCGCCTGGGCTGCTCCGTTGACCAGCTCACGACGACCTCCGTCACGCTCTCCCGCACCGGCGAGACGCTCCACGCCCCCGCCGTCATCTCCGCGGTTCCCTTCCCGTCAGCACTGCAGATCATCGACCCCACCATCCAGGCTGCCGATGCCCGCTTCGCCGCCATGCGCACCTTCGGCACCAGCCCCATCCTCGGCGTCCACCTCAGGTTTGATCGTCCCGTCCTCCGCACCCCGCACGCCGTGCTCGTCGACCAGCCCACCCAGTGGCTCTTCTCCGCCCCCGGCCACACCGACGGCCGCGCCGTCCACGCCGTCATCTCCGCCGCCGATGCATGGCTCCAGCTCTCCGAGGAGCAGGTCGCCAGTCAGATCCTCACAGACATCCGCCGCTGCATGCCCTGGGCTGCCCAGGCCCGCCTGCTCTCCTGCCGCCCGGTCAAGGAGAAGCTCGCCACCATCGCCCCCACGCCCGAGATGGAGGCACACCGCCCCGCGGCCACCGCCGGCCCCGGCTCGCTCATCCTCGCCGGCGACTACACCGACACGGGCTGGCCCAGCACCATGGAAGGTGCCGTCCGCAGCGGCCGTATCGCCGCGGCCGCCTTCCTCGGGCTCTCACCCGAGTCGCTGCTGTCCCCCTCCCTGGCACCGGGCCTCCTGACCCTCGCACTCGGCCTGCGGCCGCCATCTGATAGTACAAGCCCCGGCTACCGCGGCATTCTGCCCGCCCAGCCCGCGCTCGCCTCGTAACCTTGCAATCCTCCCGTCCTCAACCACGCCCGCCCGGCTCTGAGAACCCGCACCATGCTCCCCCGATCCCGCCCGGCCATCCATCTCCTCCTCGCCTCAGTCACCTTGCTGGCCATCGGCTCACTTGCCACTGCCCAGCAAGCCACACTCCAGCCCGCGACGCCCGTCACCACGCCGGCGCCCGCAGCTACCCCCGCGGCAACCGCCTCGCCCACTCCCGGCGTCGTCCGCCACGGCCTGAAGGCTCCCGAGCCACGCACACCCGGCACGATCCGCATCGCCACCTACAACATCGAGAATCTCTTCGATGACAAGGACGATCCCGCGCTCTCCGGCGAGCAGGATGACAAAGACATGACCAAACCCCTGGCCCACCGCCAGGCCGCCGCCGCCGCAATCAAGGCCCTCGATGCCGACATCATCGCCATGCAGGAAATCGAATCACTCGAGGCCCTGACCTGGTTCCGCGACAACCACCTCAAGGGCCTGGGCTACGACCACATCGTCTCCATCGATTCCGGAGACGGCCGCGGCATCGAATGCTCGGTCCTCTCGCGCTTCCCGCTCAAGGATGCCAAGGTCTTCAAGGACATGCCCCTGGGCGGCACCCACCCCGACAAATGGGGCAACGAGGCCAACCGCGAAGCCGGCAAGCCCATCACCTTCCGCCGCTCGCCGCTTCAGGTCACCGCCGAGGTCCCCGCCGACAAGGCCGCAACCTTCGCCAAGGCCGCCGGAGCCATCGGCACCGACGCCGCGGCGAATCCCAAGCCCTTCGAAGTCACGCTCTTCGTCATCCACTTCAAGTCCGGTCGCCCCGGCGCATACTGGCGTGAGGCCGAATCTCGCAAGACCGCAGAACTCGCCGCAGACCTGCTCAAGACCTCTCCGGATCGCAACATCATCATCACCGGCGACTTCAACAGCCAGAAGAACGAAGAGCCCCTGGCCATCCTCTACCGAGCCGGCTGGCACGACATCTTTGCCGACCGCAACCCCAAGGACACCGAGACGATGACCCACTCATCGGACCGGGCCATCGACCACCTGCTCTTTAGCAATGGGCTCTCCGGCGAACTTGTGTTCGACAGCCGATTCGTGCTCGGTACCATCACCCGCCCGGCCGGCGTGGACTGGCGCACCACCCCGCCTCCCGACAACTACTGCGCCGACCACTACCCCGTCGCCATCGACCTCTACCCTTTCGAGCGGCCCGCCACCGACAAGATCCCGCAGCACCGCACGCCCGTCAAGCCCGCCGCGGCGGACGATGTCCAGCACGAGACCCCACCAGCGGCCAAGCCCGCGTCCCGCAACGCCAACCCCAAGCCGGATCCCAAGAAATGACCCTTACCGTCAACGGCCAGCGGGTTGACCTCCCCGTCGACGGCGCGGGTTCAGTAACCGTCGTCGACCTGCTCAACCACCTCAAGCTGACCGGCCAGCCCTGCGCTGTCGAGGTCAACAAGACCCTGGTCCCCAAGCGTTCCCACGCCGCTCACGCCCTGCGCGAGAACGACACCATCGAAGTCGTCACACTCGTCGGCGGCGGCTGAGGCCCCAGGCCTCGATCAGCGACGACAACCCACCGCACCCAGCCCACCGCTCCCTCCCCCACTCACATGTCCAGCGCCGCCTCCAACAGCTCCGCCTCCCCCACCTCCGCCTCGTCGCTGGTCATCGGCACGCGCAGCTTTTCCTCACGCCTGGTCGTCGGCACCGGTAAGTACAAGGACTTCCCGACGATGCAGGCCGCGCTGGACGCCTCCGGCAGCCAGGTCGTCACCGTCGCCGTCCGCCGCGAACGCCTGTACAACGAGAAGGGGCAGTCCCTGCTCGATGCCATCGACCTCAAGCGATACACCATCCTGCCCAATACGGCAGGATGCTTCACCGCCGAGGATGCCATCCGCGTCGCCCGGCTCGGCCGCGAACTCCTCGAGCAGCTCGGCAACCCCGGCGCCAGCTGGGTGAAGCTGGAAGTCCTCGGCGACAAGAAGACCCTGCTTCCCGATCCCATGGGCACTGTCGAGGCCACCCGCCAGCTCGTTGCCGAGGGTTTCGAGGTACTGGCCTATTCCTCTGACGATCCAATCGCCGCCCTCCGCATCAAGCAGGCCGGTGCCACCGCGGTCATGCCCGCCGGCTCGCCCATCGGCTCCGGTCAGGGCGTCCTGAACCGCAGCAACATCCTGCTCTGCCTGGAACTGCTCAAGCAGGGCGATCCCACCTATCCGGTCATCGTCGATGCCGGCGTCGGCGCCGCTTCCGACACCGCCATCGCCATGGAGATCGGGGCCGACGGCGTCCTGCTCAACACCGCCATCGCCCACGCCAAGGACCCCGTCCTCATGGCCCACGCCATGAAGCACGCCACCTGGGCCGGCCGCGAAAGCTACCTCGCCGGCCGCATTCCCCGCAAGCTCTACGCCTCGGCCAGCTCCCCCTTTGAAGGGGCCATCAGCTACATCCCCGGCGAGTAAACCTTGGCCGGCACGGGGGTTCGGGGGTACGCTTCTTTGGGCTTCCCCCGGAGATCATCCCCATGATCAAGCAAAAGGCCAGAATGTCCAACTTCATCGCAGGTGCCATGCTGCTCATGGCCCTGCTGGTCATCGCCGCGTTCATATTCCTGTTCCTCCGCTGACCAGCCACCCCCCGGCTGCAACCGCGCTCGCGCTTAACCCAGCCTGCAACCAAACCCTGCGCTAGCAGTACATGAACTGCGGCCGATTCCGGCCGCCCCTCTGTCGGTACGCGCACGCCACACTCGGCCGCCGCTGCACCGTTCCCTCCCGTCCGTCTCCTCCCGGAGCATCTCGTGCCCATCCACGCCCCCCGCTGTTCCGCTCTGCTTCTGGCCCTCTGCTGCGGCATGGCCCTGCCCGCCTGCACCAACCAGTCCGCTCCGTCCGGCACCGGCCAATCCGGCACCGCCGGCACCCCGGCCAAGGCCACATGGACGGCGATCATCGACGGCAAACCCGCCGCCATCGACGAGTCGCTCAGCAGCTCCATGGGTGACCCCGCCACCATCCGCCGCATCCTGGAAGAAGGCCGCACCCGCAACCAGGTCATGCAGCACATGGCGTACCTGTCCGAGAAGATCGGCAACCGCCTGACCGGCTCGACTCGCATCGAACAGGCCAGCACCTGGCTTCAGGAGAACTACCGCAAGTGGAACCTGGCCAAGGTGCACACCGAGCAATGGGGCACCGTCGCCACCCGCTTTGACCGCGGCCCCTCCTCAGGCAAGATCTTCTACGTCTCCGCCTCCCGCTCCGATCCCTCCGAAACCAAATACGACCCCGCCCGTGATCTCCAGTTCACGACCCTCTCCTGGACGCCCGGCACCAATGGCCCCGTCCGCGGCAAAGTCATCCGCATGCCCAAGGACGATGCCGAGTACAAGGCCCTGAAGGACAAGGGCGAGCTCAAAGGCGCCTGGGTGCTCATGGAGGCCCCGCCCGCCGTCGGCCAGCGGGGTGTCCGCAGCCGCGCCTCAGCCAACATGGAAGCCCGCATCGAAGCCCGCAAGGCCGTCGCCGAAGGCAAGAAGAAGCCCGAGGAACTCCCCATCCGCGAGCGTCTCATCTTCGACGGCATCGCGGGCCTCGTCGGCACCTCACGCGATGAACGTGTCTGGACCGGCGCCCCTTCCGGCTGGCGCGAGCGTGAACTCAAGGACATCCCGCCCGATGTCCAGGTCTCCATCCGCCTCTCCGACTACGACTTCATCAACTCCCGCCTGGCCGACAAGGAACCCATCGAGCTGGAGTTTGACCTGCAGCACAAGTTCACCGCCGGCCCCATCCCCGTCTACAACACCATCGCCGAGATTCCCGGCACCGACCTGGCCCACGAAGTCGTTGTCGTCTCCGGCCACCTCGACAGCTGGGACGGCCCCGGCTCGCAGGGCACCACCGACAACGGCACCGGCACCGCCGTCACCCTCGAAGCCGCACGCATCCTCATGGCCTCCGGCGCCAAGCCCCGCCGCACCATCCGCTTCATCCACTGGACCGGCGAGGAACAGGGCCTCCTGGGCAGCAAGGGTTACGTCGATGCCCGCAAGGCCGATGGCACGCTCGGCAGCTACTCCGCCGTTTTCGTCGACGATGGCGGCACCAACTACGAGGGCGGCCTCCCCGCTCTCGCCAGCATGGTCCCGCTTCTGGCCGCCGCCACCGCCCCCACCAACAACCAGTTCTTCGACTCCAAGGACGGTGCCCCGCTCAACGTCAACGTCCGCACCGTCAAGAGCATGCCCCGCGGCGGCAGCAGCGACCACGCCAGCTTCAACGCCGTCGGCATCCCCGGGTTCTTCTGGGATGAAGTCGGCCGCGCCGACTATGGCTACGGCTGGCACACCCAGAACGACCGCCTCGACCTGGCCATTCCAGAGTACCTGATGCAGTCCTCCACCAACGCCGCGATCACCGCGTATCGCCTTGCCTGCGCCCCCACCCTCCTGCCCCGCGAGGAAAAGGCCCCGCCCGCTCCGAAGACCGAGTAAGCCCAGGCCCGAATCCCTCGCCAAAGTACAACGCCCGCCGGTGACGTTTCACCGGCGGGCGTTTTCACTTTTGCTCGCTGACGATATCGCCAGCCGAACTACTTCTTCTCGCCCTGCCCCACATCCCCGCTCGTCGGCGCATCGGGCAGCATCGTGCCGTCAGCGTGCAGCGGGCCGGTCCGATCCCGCTCGATCAGGTTCACCAGCGTCGGCAGGTGCTTCTTGATCTCGCTGACCACGTCGCCCTCGACCGACCGCGACAGCCCCGATCGCTTCGACCGGCCGATGATCAGCGTGTCGCAGCCGAACGTGACGGTGTAGTCCAGAATCTCCTCGGCGATGTTCGGGCTCGACACGTAGATCGGCACGCACGCCACACCACGCTGCCGCGCCAGCATCGTCACCGTACCCAGCGCCTCCTGCGCATCGGGGTCGTCCTCGATGCGCGGCGTCGCGCCCTCCGAAACGTTCAGCAGCCGCAGCGTGCGGATGAAGATCACAAACAGCGTCGCGTTCCGCTGCCCGGCCAGGTCCACCGCAAACTCCGCCTGGTCCCGGCCACGCGCCGCCAGCATGATCCGCGGCTTGCCCGGGTCCAGCTTGAGCGGCTCGCGCTGCACCTCCGCCAGCCAGCTGATGGCTCCCGGCAGCTCTTCCTTCCGGCGCGACTTGTGCACGTGGACCGCGAATCTCGCGATCAGCACCGAGCCCACCATGATCCCCGCGAACATGAACGCGTTGGGCTTGGCGATCACAATCGTCACGAAAACGAGCGCCATGAACACGCCCAGCACCCACATGCCCCGCCGCTCCCACACCGTGATCGCCAGCTTCCCGTTCACCGCACAGCACAGCACGTTGATGGCGATCGCCCCCACCACGCCGATGGCGTACAGCTCCGAGAGCCACTTGGCGTCGGCGTTGATCATCAGCAGCCCCGCGGGCAGAATGCACGCCACAATCAGCCCGATCCACGGAACACCCGAATAGTTCAGTTTCTTAAATGCCTGAGGCAGTTCCCCGTCGTTGGCCATGGCGTATTTCACGCTCACCATCGCCATCACCGCCGTGTTGACCGCACTGATCAGCAGCAACCCAAAAATGATGCCGCTGACAATCGCCATGATCTGCCCGGCCCGCTCCGAGCCCGTCAGCCGCGTCGTCGACACATCCGCCAGCTGCCGCATCGCGGTATCCCGGTACTCCCGCACATGTTCCGGAATCTCGGAGGAGTCAAAGAACTTCGGCTGCTTCCCCTCGCCCATAGTGTTCTGACCACGCTCATACTGCACATAGTGCGGCATCTCCACCGGTTTGAGGTCCGGCAGCGCGTTAATCGCCAGCCCGAAGATCATGTTCAGGCAGACCACCTCGATCAGCACCGGAAAGATCGTCCGGCGGCTCGTCTTGGCCACCGGCTCTTTCATCAGCCCCGTCATATTGGCCACCGCCTCGAGCCCCGACAGCGCCAGAATCACCCGAACCAGGTTCTCCCACCGCGTCCAGGGGTCGGCAATGCTCGTATGCCCCGTGCTTACCGTCTTAATGCCCTCGAGCACCATCGGAATGCACATCAGCGCAATCAGTAGCGACAGCACAATCGCCGCCACCGCGATCCCCAGTGCAAACCGCCCCGCGCTCTTGGACCCCAGCCAGTTGATGATCCCGATCGCAAAGATCGTCACCACCGACAGCCCCACCACCCAGCCGTGCGGCGCATTGAAATAGTGGTACCCCTCCACCACGCTCAGCGCCGCCGTCACGATGTAGTCGCACAGCAACAGCGTCGCACCAATCACCGAAAGCGTCGGCGACAGTTGCCGGGCCGCCGCATACACGCCGCCACCCTCCGGGAAGCACCGGCAGATCACCGAATACGCCCACGCCACCGCGATCATGATCAGCGACATCGCCGTCAGATACAGCGGCGACGCATGCCCCGTGTAATAAAACGCCAGCCCGAGCACATACAGACGGCTCGTGCCCCAGTCCCCGAACAGCAGCGGCCCCGCGTGAAACCAGTGAAGGTCCCTTGGGCGCTTGCTACCAGTGATCAGTGTGGCCATTGAGTTCTACAGAACCAGCCGCGGCGGGAAAACTCCACAACCCGCGGCCAGCGGGCGAGCAGCGAAAGTAGCACCCCCGCCCCACCCTCGATGCCCGCCGCCAAGTACCCACACATAACCGCGGCAAACTACCCACCCACAGCCCGAAAAGCGAATGCATGCCACCCTATTCAGGGGGGGTAACGCGATTCCATCACGCCGCGACTCACACCGCTTCCCGCCGCCAGTCAATCCGCACCCGCTCCGCCTCCGGCGCCTCCAGGTCCACCTCAAGCACGCTGTACGCCAGCAACCGCGGCAACACCTGCCCCGGCTGATGGCACACCGTCCGCCCCACGCGGGCCGTATGCCGCGGCTGTCCCCGCTCCCGCGCCTCTACATCCGGACTCTCATGGATATGGCCGGACAGCGTCAGCAGGGGCTGCCTCCGCTCAATCCATCGCCGCAGCGCCAGCGACCCCACATCCTCATCGCTCCACAGCGTCGCCAGTCCCACACCCGCCGGCGGCGCATGATGCACAAGCACACTCCGCTCCATCGCCGCCCCGGCCCGCGCTGCCTCGGCTCCAATCGCATCGAGATGCTCACCAATCGTCGGCCGCCCGGCGAAGAACGCCCGGACATCCCCGATCACCTCCACACCTCCGGGCCCCGTCACCACCGGCCGCCCCCGCCCCGGCACCAGCGGCGGCACCGGCTGGCTCTCGGCCATATCCCGCAGGCACCAGTCCTTGAGCCCAAACGGATAGTCCGGCACAAACGAACTCCCACCGATCCAAAGCCCGCCCGGCAACGGGTACCACCCCTGCGTCACATCAAAGACGGCCTCACCGGCCGCTTGCCGCGCCCGCACCAGGTCCAGCCACTGCCCGTGCACCGCGCGCAAGTCGTCATTGCCAACCAAGCCATAGAACGCCACGCCCGCCGCAGCACACCCATCCAGAAACCGCGGCATCGCCTCACTCAAAAACGCCCGCTGGCTCGCCATCATGTCCCCGCCCTTGGGCAGCATGTCACCACCGTTGATGAGCACCTGCGCCCCCGCCGCACGACACAACCCCGGCAACGCGGCATACGCCCGCTCATCACCGTGCACATCGGTCACATACAACGCTCGCAGCATCGTTCAGCCTCCGCAGCTGCGGCCGCAACACCCCGCAGCACCCGCACCCCATCCTCCCGCCAAATGGGCCGGCCGAGACTCGAACTCGGGACCTGTCGCATGTAAAGCGAATGCTCTAGCCAACTGAGCTACCAGCCCTGTCGCTTAACAGTAGTGCACCCCCAATGCGGGTGCCACCGGCAGGCCGCCACGGCCCGGTCCCCGATAGCATTCCGCATCAGGAGTCGCACCATGACCTTGCGTGCACCCGTCGCTCCGCCCTCGCCCGCTCTTCTCCCTCCCCCCCAGCACCCCGCGGCATACAACGCCTCGTGGTTGCCCGCCGCCCCACTGCTCGTTGCCACACTGCTGCTCGGCGGCTGCAACACGCCCCCGATGATGCCTAGGTCACCCTCCGCGGCAGAGATGGACGAGCACCTGGAAGTCCGTGTCGCTTCGGCAGATCTGGCCACCACCGCCGCCGCCGTTGAGTACGCCACCACGAAGATGGGCCTGGGCACCATGCCCGATCAGTTGCATCCCGAGTACACCTCGGTCTGGCGGCAATGGACAGATCAGGGAGAGGCCACCGCCGCCACCATCGGCAATGTCGCCTTTGTCTCCGCCGCCATCGGCATGCAGATCATCGGCGGCGGCAGCGGCGTCCCGCCGCTGATCTTCGGTGAGCACCCCGGCGAGTACGACCTTCGCGGCACCATCTGCATCGAACCAGTACCAGCCACAGCACAAACACCCGCCGCACCGCCCCGGACACAGATCCGCACGCTTTTCATCCTCAACGCAAGCTGCTCCATGACCGCGCCCCTCTACGAGCGATTCTGGGCCCATATCACTGAGAAAGTCCCGCTCTCATCGCCGCCGCCTGCAACGGCAATCAATCCGCCCAAGCAGCAACCGGCGCATTGACGAGGCACCTCAAGACCAAGCCCACTTGGCGGTCTCCACTTCATATTCACCGCCTACCCGAACAACTCAGGAAACGCCGCCCGCAGCCCCAGCACACCGAAGGTGATCACGATCCCACTGCTGCCCAGCACCGTAATCAGCACCACCCACACCCGGCTCGACATCGCCACCCGCTCGCTGCGGCTGGCCACCATACCGGCCCGATCTTTGCCAAACAGTGTCCGGGCCCAGAACCCGTGCCGCAGCACCCGGCCGATAGCCACGTTGTACCGCCCGCCGCAGCGAGGGCAGCACCCCGCATCCGGCAACCCGGAGAGATCCTGCCTGCACGTCCAGCACCATGGCCCGGCGGTGGGTGTTTCGATCACTCGCATACACACCGATTCGCCGCGGCAGCCACCCCGGTTCCACGACCAAGTTCGCCAACACCAGCACCTGCACTTCCAAATTTGGCAATTTGCAGATTTGGCCCTTTGGGGCCTGTGATCTAACCCGGCTTTCTGTCGCTGGGAGTCGGAATCGAAGTTTACAGGTGCAAGCAACCGGCTCGCGTGCTTGCTTCCGAGCGATTTATGTTGTTTGCTGGCCCCACCACCAGCGCGGCATCTGGGTT
>CAILKP010000092.1 GCA_903834785.1 uncultured bacterium | reverse complement strand
GCTCCGCGCCGCCGCCAGCCGCGGCAGCGTCATGATCGCCGCCTGCAACGGTTTCCAGGTCATCGTCCAGGCCGGCCTCCTGCCCGGTGCCCAGGGCGGCAACTGGCCCGCCCAGCCCCCCGCGCAGGAAGTCACGCTCCAGCACAACATCGGCGGCCGCTTCATCGATACCTGGCTCCCCGTCAGCTACGACCCCGCCTCCGTCTGCGTCTGGACCAAGGGCCTGACCGAGGCCTTCGCCGCCGATGAACGCACCGATGTCCTCCAGCTCCCCATCGCCCACGGTGAGGGCCGCTTCGTCACCGCCGGTCCCGAGGTCCTCGCCCGCCTTAGGCAGTCTGGCCAGGTCGCCGTCCGCTACACCGACAACGTCAACGGTTCTGAGGATGCCATCGCCGGCATCTGCGACCCCTCCGGCCGCATCTTCGGCCTAATGCCCCACCCGGAGCGTTACCTCGACTGGACGCGGCATCCCTACTGGACCCGCCTCAGCCGCACCGTCCGTGCCAAGGAAACGCCCGGCCTGCTGATGTTCCGCTCCGCCGTTGCCGCCGCCGTCGCCGCCCGCTGATCCCAGCCCGCGAAGCACGAACCGCGAACCCTCCGCCAGCCGCCATCCTCACCGCCGCGCCGGCTCCAGCATCTCACACCAGATGTGCAGGATCAGCATGTGCAGCTCCTGAATCCGGTCGGTCGTGTGCCCAGGCACGATGATCTCCAGGTCCGCCAGCCCCTTGCACTTGCCCCCGTCCTTGCCCAGCAGTGCTACCGTCCGCATCTTCCGCGCCTTGGCCGCCAGCACCGCGTTGGTGATCGTCCTCGAGTTGCCCGAGGTGCTCAGCACAATCAGCCGGTCCCCCGCGTTGCCCAGCGCATCAACCCACCGCGAGAAAATGTGGTCGTACCCGTAGTCGTTGGCCGTGCAGGTGATGTGCCCCACATCCGTGCACGCCAGCGCCGGCAGCGGCGGCCGGTTGTCCCGGAACCGCCCTGTCAGCTCCTCGGCAAAGTGGTTCGCATCGCACGATGACCCGCCGTTGCCGCAGATCATCAGCTTCCCGCCACCGGCAATCGCCGCCGCCAGGTCGCTGCCGACCGTGTCGATCATCCCGATCGCCGCCTCATCGGCACGAAGTGCGGCAAGGGCATCAGCAGCGGCATGAAGTGACAGGCGGGCGATAGACATGGAGCTTCTACGGCAGGGTCAGCAGTGGGGGGCCTGAGGCCCGCAAACGCGGCGGACGACGGTCCTCGCCCCCGAGGATATGGGCCTGCCCAGCCCCCCGGTGCCCTTACGACGTCCGCGCCAGGTACTCGTACTCCAGCGGCTCCAACTCCGCGGCAAGCCGCGTGCGCTCCGCACCCAGCTTGTCGCAGCGGGCCGGGTCGCGCCACACATCGGCGCTGCCCATCTCCACATCAATCTGCTTGATCCGCGCCTCGATCTGCTTGATCCGCTCGTCAAGCCGCTCGACCGACCAGCTCGACAGCGGGTTGCTCGGCTTCTTGACCTTCTCTGCCGGCTTGGCCTTGTCCGCCTGCCCGGCCTTCTCCGCCGGTTTGGCCTGCTCGCGTGCCTTGGCCGCCTCCGCCTTCACGGCCTCCTGCTGCTTGCGGCGCTTGTCCTGTTCCGCCACGCGGGCCTTTTCCTCTGCCGCACCCGCCGCGGCAAGCTTCAGCTTGGCCTGGTGCTTCTCGTTCCATTCCGAGTAGTTGCCCGTAAAGGCCTCCACCCCGCCCTTGCCGTCCAGGATCAGCAGGTGGTCGCACGTCGCATCAATCAGCGCACGATCGTGGGAGATCAGCAGCAGCACGCCCTCGTAGCCCGGCCGCTTTTCCTCCTCATCCGGCGGCAGCAGCGCACCTTCCAGCCGCTCAGATGATGGGATATCCAGGTGGTTCGTCGGCTCGTCCATCACCATCACGTTCTTGGCCGAGGCAATCAGCCCTGCCAGCACCGCCCGCGCCCGCTCACCGCCCGAGAGTGCCTTGAGCTGCTTTTCCTGCTCGTTGCCGCTGAACAGGAACGCGCCGGCCAGGTCCCGCGCCTGCTGCTCGCTAAAGCCCGCTCCCGGCACTTCTTTCAGGATCACATCCTGCAGGTACTCATAGACCTTCCGCTCCAGGTTCAGGTGCCCGTGCGTCTGGCGATAAAACCCGACCTTCACGTTCGAGCCCACCACCACCGTGCCCCCGTCGGGTGCCAGCTCCTTGAGCAGCATGTTGATCAGCGTCGTCTTGCCCGCACCGTTGGGGCCGATGATGCCCCAGCGCTCGCCCCGCCCGATCAGCAGGTCAAAGTCGTTAAACAGCTTCAGCGTCGTTCCGTCATCGCGCGTGTAGCTCTTGGAGATGCCCCGCGCCGCGATCACAATGTCCCCGGTGCGCTCGGCCTTCGGCAGGCTCAGCCGCATGGAGTCCATCTCCATCGGCCGGTCCAGCGACCGCTGGTCCTGCATGCGCGAGAGCTTGCTCAGCCGGCCCTGCGCCTGCTTGGCCCGCTGGCCCGCCCGGTACCGGTCAATGAAGGCCTGCTCCTTCTTGAAGTACGTCTGCTGATTCTCAAACGCCCGCAGCTGCGTCAGCCGCCGCTGCGCCCGGATCTCCCGGAACGCCTCGTAGTTGCCCGGGTAGTCAATCAGCCGCCCGTCCTCGATCTCAATGATCCGTGTCACCACGTTGTCCAGCAGGTACCGGTCGTGGCTGATCATGATCACCGCGCCCGGGAACTGATCCTTCAGGAAGTTCTCAAGCCAGATGCGACCTTCAATGTCCAGGTGGTTCGTCGGCTCGTCCAGCAGAAGCACGTCCGGCTCCTGCAGCAGCGCAATGGCCAGCGCCAGCCGCGACCGCTGCCCGCCCGAGAGCTTCTCGACAGGAATACTGAACTGCGAATCGGTAAAGCCCAGACCGTGCAGGATGCTGTCGATCTTGTGATCCACGCTGTACCCGCCGGCCGCGTTGATCGCCTGCTCCAGCCGCTCCTGCTTTTTCAGCAGCTTGTCCAGCAGGTCGCCATCGGCCGTCTCCATCTCGCGGTACACCGCATCCAGCTGCCGGTGCAGCTCGTGCAGTTCCGCAAACGCTGTCTCCGCGGCAGACCGCAGCGTCTCCCCCGGCTCAAACTTGGGGTCCTGCTGCATGTAGCCCGAGCGAATGCCCTTGGCCAGCGCAACGGTGCCGAAGTCGGGGGCGATGATCCCCTCCAGACACTTGATGAACGTGCTCTTGCCGCAGCCGTTGCGGCCCACAATGCCGATCCGCTCCCCCGGCTCAACGGAAAGCGAAATCCCGTCCAGAATGGTTCGGTGGCTGTAGGTGTGCTTGAGGTTGGTGGCCGTAAGGATGGGCATGGGAAACAGTCACAACGGGCGTGCGGAAGGAAGGGGGGAAGTGTAGAGGCAAAACCACCCCGGCTCCGGGCCTCAAAAGCCGGTTCGGTGCCGATTTCGCTGCCTCGCCAAGCGTCGCTGCCGCTGGTTATCTGCAGTCCATCAGGTCGCTACTCGTTGAACTTCACCGGCACATCCGCCGGATTCAGGTCCAGATCACCGGTCTGCCTGCTCGGGTCTGCGCGGAACCCGTTGGGTAGCGGTCGCCCGGGGTCAGGTTGCATCTTACCTCCATCATCCACACCATCTTCGCCGACTGAGTACAGCGTGTAGCCCCGTCCAAACTCATCCGGTGTCGGCAAGACCTTGTAGTGAAGCGGACCCGCGCTCCACGGCTCCTGCGGCACGCCGGCCAGGAACTCCGGCACCAGCAGATCCAGCGTGCCGGGATAGCTCCCGTGCCGTCGCTTGTACCGTTCCAGGGCGATTCGTGTCTCCAGGGCACGCCAAGACAGCTTGAGACGATCAATCGTCTTCACACCTTCATGCGCGTGCCGGTCCGACAGTCGCACCCAGGATGAATCGATCAGGTCCGGCGGCGCGTTCAGCCCGGCCGGAATCGGCCGCTCCCGCGGCAGCAGGTTGGCCAGCAAGGCCATTTTCTTGAACGCAGTCGTGTTCTCATCAAGGTTGTACTGCAGCCGCCCGAGCGAGCGGGATTCCATCCACGTCGCGAGCGTCAGTGGGAGGCCGTATGTGGTATCAAGACTCAGCAATCCCCACCGCGTCTTGGACGCATCGCTGTAAAGCAGCGCGGTCGCCTGATTGAGGCACAGTTCCCCGCCCGCCATTGCCGTCGCAATCGTTGAACTCAGGTCGTACATCGCGCAGAGTCGGGCCATCTCGGCAAGTGCCGCTTCATCGGCTGCGGTCAGCACCGGTCCGATCGCCGTATTGAGCGTCCACATCGCATCGCCGCCGTACTGAAAGTCAAAGGTGTGAATCCCGCTGAGGATGCGTCGCTGCAGCGACATCAGCGTCGCCACCGTCCGGACCACCGCCGCCCGGTCACCCGCCGCGTGCTCGCGCCGAAGCCGTGCCAGGCTCGCCTGCCAGAGTTCTCGCAGCGGCGTCTGATCACTCCGACCGGCCGGAAATCCGGCGGTCACCGTCGCCGGGAGAATCGCCGGCTCATACCGGCGAATCCCGCCTAACCCATCCAGCCGCTCCAGCAACCCTGCCTTCTCGTACCGCCGCACCGCCTCCCGCGCCAGTTCAATCTCAAGGTTCCATGTCTGTTCCCGCCTGATATCCAGGCCTGTCTGTGGATCGCTGGCGACCGGTAACGCGACCGGCTCCGCACTCCACATCGCCAGATTCACCCAAAGCCCGCGTCCCGGGTCAATCCGATTTGCTTTGACCGTAAACTCGGCGGTAAGCTGCGCATCGATCGCCTGCTTTTCTTCATGCACCTTCACTACCAGATCCCACCCGTTGGGCTCACTGGCCAGCGTCCCCTCCGGCTGCACCGACCGGATGTGCCGGGTCATCAAGTTGTCCGGGTCGTACATCGCCTTCGCCGCCGAAGCATCCAAGTCCGCGATGATGAACCGGTACAGCGCAAACCCTCCGCCCGCCAGCACGACGGCAAGCGCAGTGATTGCACCGCGTTTCGTCCACCGCTTCAGCCACTCCACCCGCCCGGCCGTCCAGAACCCCGGCTTCACCACCTCCTGCTTCGGTGTAAACAGCCGCTCGACCTTCCCAGTGCCTACCGCTCCCGCTCCAACACCAGCCACCCCTTCCGTTCCCTCGCGAATCGTCAACTCTCCCAGCGACGGATCCACCTCACTGACATGCCCGCACTCCGGGCACGCCACCGTGTTCGCTTCCGAAACCGGCAACCCCAGCAGCCGATACCCGCACGCCGAGCACGACCCCCGCGTGTTGATCAGTCGCCGCAGATGCTGCCGCAGCAGCACATCCCGCACCAGCACCCCGCCAAAGCCCCCGACACAACTCGGCGCCAGCACACTCAGCAGGTCCGCCACAAACGTCAGCAGCCCCGACAGCGCCAGCGGCTTCTCCAGTGCCACCCGCGCAAACAAGCTCGGCACCACAGCCACCACAAACAGCACCACCCCCGCCGCCCCGGTGATCACCCACCGCAGCACCCGCCGCCACCCCAGCTGCACCGCCGCGGCAAGAAACCGCTCGCACTGCTCATCCGTAAACCGGTCAAACTCCGGAAACGCTCGATACACCTTGGTGCCGGGGATTCGCATGGGCGGGCTTTCTACACGGTGGCGGGGGACGAGACTTCAGGAGACTGAGTATGCCCGAAAAAACGGGCGGTGGTGGCTATGGACGGAACGCTCGCGGCTCATCCGCGGGATTGAGTATGAATGAGACCGGCTCCCGCGGCAGCAGTGACAGTTCACCTTGGAGCATGAGAGCACGCAGCGCGGTGCCCCTTTCCGGTTCGTTCACTCCCGCAAGCCCCACCGAATAGAGCAGATACCCGCGGCCGAAGGCATCTGGTGCTGCGAGCCGCCTGTACTTCAGGGCCCCGGGTTGCCATGGCTCCTGCGGCACCGCGGCCAGGAACTCTGGAACGAGCTCCACGAGTGATTCTGGGTACCGCCCTTTCTTCGCACGATATCGCTCAAGGGCAATGCTGGTTGCAATCGCTGTTTCACCGAGGTTGATGGAATCGGCCACCTCCAGCCAGGCCAGCAGGTCTTCATCGGAAGGTTGTCCGACCCGCCGCAGCAGGTCCCTGGCCGCGGCTGCTTGCCCGATGGCCGCTCGATCGCGGCTGAGCATCCCGACCAGTTCATAGAACCGGTCGACCCGATCCAGCGCTCGTTTCAGTGTCCCGTCGTAGGTGCCGATCGCAGGCAGTGTGTACCACTCAGTCAGCGTGGGTGCCCGCCGATTGACCAGTTTGAAGACCGACCAGGAGCCCCACCGCGTCACCTCAGGCGTCCGGAACGCCCACGCCGTCTGCATCGCCACGTGCACGCACATGCCATCTTTGGCCCTCGCGAACGACAGATCCGATGCTGCCTCTTCCAGAAGGCCCTTGACCTCGACAAGCTCGGCCTCTCCCGCTTGCCGGAGCAGGGGGGCCATCGTGGTCGCACTCGTCGCGACCATCGCTCTCCCCGCCGCGGTGGTGTACACATCCATTCCGATTCCAAGCGACCGCGCGATGCCGACCGTGGTGCGCAGTGCCCGCACGGCACCGCCCCAGTCGCTCCGCACGACCGCGAGGCGAAGCCGCTGTTGATTGCATTCAAATGCTGACAGGTGAAAGTGCTGAGCGCTACGGCCGGCAAACACGGTAACGTCTTCGTTGATCCCCTCATTGTCCAGCGGCAGAAATCTCCTCGCGCTCGTCACGCGGTCCAGCCGTTCAAAGTAGCCGGAGACCTCAAGGTGTTTAACCCACTCGTGCGAAAGCGAAATGGCAAGGTTCCAGCGTGTCGCTCTCGCCGACAGTGTGGCTTTGTCGTTCTCTGCGGCGGCTTGTGGTCTCGCGGCAATGAGGTCGCCCGCGCTGTGAATCCAGAAGTCCGTCCGTGCATCTTCAAGGCTCTGGTAGAACTTGGCCTCGAAATCCCTTTGGATGCTCGCCCGGTCGCGCTCCGCCATGGCCAGTATCGCCATCCCGTTCTCCGCCGCTCCACCCCCTCCGCTCGGCTGCAGCGCAGCGATCAGCCGCGCCGTCGGCCCGGTATCGCTGAGTACGACAACTGCCCGCGCCGCATCTCGTTCCGATCGAAGGTACCAGTATCCCGCGAACAGCGCCCCAGCAAGCAGAACTGCCCCGGCCGTGGCCCCCGTCCGAAAGATGAGTAGACCCAGCAATCGCCATCGCCGCCGCCCCAGTAAACGGAGGTCACGGGCGGCGGAGACAATCTCCGGCGCAGCGGTTGGCCTCCCGGACAGGTCCAGCCGGGCTCCGCGGACCGCTGTTGCTGTTCCACACTCCGGACACAAGGCCGTTCTGTCCGGTTGGATCGCCAGCCCGAGCAGCGGGTACCCGCACTTCTGACAATCGGTCTTCCCCCGCAGGATTGTCCGGAGCTGTCGCCTCAACAGCCACTCCCGCAGCCCCAGCATCAACCCGAAGACCAGCAGCAGAAGCACCGCCAGAGCCGCGCCGTCCGCCACGGGCGCGAGACTCGGCGAACGAGCCAGCGCCGGCTTCAGCTGCTCAAGCACCCAGCCGAGCCCAACTCCCGCCACTATCGTCACGATGGACCCCAACCCGCAGACCTTGAGCTCGCGCGTCAGCCGTGTCCGATCCAACTGCCCGTCCGCTGCCAAAAGCCTCCGGCACTGCTCCTCCGTAAACCGGTCAAACTCCGGAAACGCTCGATACACCTTGGTGCCGGGGATTCTCATGGGCGGGGCTTTCTTCTCACGGGCGGCGAACGAAACTCCCGGACACGGTTCAAGGCTCAGTAAATGGGATTGTTGTCTTATTGATTGAACTTCGTCGGCACATCCGCAGGATTCAGGTCAATGTCGCCACGATGGCGACTAAATCCACTGTTGAACTCGCTGAAACCTTCCCGCCCTGCATCCGGCTTCATCTGTCTCCCTTCATCAATACCGTCATCGCCGAATGAATACAGCACGTAGCGGCGTCCGTGCCTATCCGGTTGAAGCAGGACTCTGTATTGAACCGCACCGGCAGTCCAAGGCTCCTGCGGCACAGTCGCCATGAAGTCCGGCACCAATCGATCAAGCGTCGGCGGGTAGTGGTCGTGCAGTCGCCGATAACGCTCCAGCGCGATCCGGGTCTCCAGTCCCGTCCATCGGAGTCTCAGTTCATCGATTATCCACAGCAGGCCCTTCACCTGGCGTTCCCCAAAGCGAATGCCGCTCTCGTCGATCCAGTCATCGCGTAAGTCGCTCCCACCTGTCGGATGTCGATCTCGCGGAAGATGCCCAGAAAGTGCCACGAACCGCGCTGCGGCGGCCGCGGTCTCATCAAGGTTGTACTTCAGTCCTCCGAGGGATCTCGACTCAAGCCAACGCTCGACACTCACGTCGCGCCCGGTGAACCCCTGCAAACTCAGAAGCCCCCACCGCGTATTGGCTGCTTCGCTGAACACCATCGCGGTGCATTGGCCGAGAGACACGACGTGTCCGTCGCACGCACTGCGGATCGCGGCGGAGAGGTCATCCATTGCGGCCGTTGAAGCCAGTTCCGCGAGCGTCGAGCCGCTGGCGGTTGCCAGGAAGGGTCCGATCGCCGTGTTCAGCATGGCTATCGCGTCTAGACCTATCGAGAAGTCAGACATGCCAATTCCGCAGATCATTCGCCGGTGAAGCGACATGAGCGATTTGACCGCTCGGAGTCCTTCGGCCTCATCTCCAATCTCGATCGCCGCGCGAAGTCGTGTCACACCGAGTGTCCACAGGTCCTTGAGTTGCCGCTCGTCGCCCCGGCTGGCTGGTCGCCGCATCCAGTCCGCCTGCCGAATCGCTGGCTCGTAGCGCGTGGACTCACCCAACGTGTCGAGTTGCCGGAAAAGTCCGGCTTGCTCGTACCGCCGTAATGCCTCCCGGGCAAGCGCAATCTCCGTATTCCAGCCTCTCTTCGAACTCAGGTCGCTATCGCTCTGCGAAGCTGTCTTTGCGGGCACCGCAACCCGCTCTGCGTTCCATAGCATTAGATTCACGAACGTCCATGCCGGAAGTTCGTCCTGGCTGAGTCGGGCATTGAACTCAGCCACAACCTTCGCATCGATCGCCTGCATCTCTTCGTATACCTTCAGTACCACATCCCACCCATTGGGCTCCGTGGCCAGCGTCCCTTCGGGCTGTACCGACCGGATATGCCGCATCATCAGGTTGTCCGAGTCATACATCGCTTTCGCCGCCGAGGCGTCCAGATCCGCGATGATGAACCGATACAGCGCAAACCCGCCGCCCAAGACCACGACGGCAAGCGCAGTGATTGCACCCCGCTTCGCCCACCGCTTGAGCCGTTCCACCCGCTTGGTCGTCCAGAACTCCGGCTTCTCCACCAGTTGTTTCGGCGTAAACCGCCGCACGACAGTCCCTGCCGTACCCGCAGCCCAATCTGTCCCATTGCTGACCGCCAGTTCTCCGAGCGTTGGGTCAATCTGGCTGATGAGCCCGCACTCCGGGCACGCAACCGTGCTCTCCTCCGAAGCCGGCAACCCCAGCAGCACATACCGACACGCGGCACACGACCCCCGCGTGTTGATCAGCCGCCGCAGATCCCGCCTCACCAGCCAGTCCCGGAACCCCAGCGTCAGACCGAGGAGAAGCAGGCAAGGTGCTGTCAGTGCCACTCCGTCCACCACGACTGCGAGATTTGGAGAGCGGGTCAGCGCAGGTTGCAGCCACTCAACCAGCCGGTGGATTCCAATCGCCGGTAGAGCGGCCGCGCCGAACGCCAACCCGCACACCTTCAACTCGCGAGTGACCCGTGTTCGATCAAACGGCCGGTCCGCTGCCAGGATCCGGCGGCACTGCTCATCCGTAAACCGGTCAAACTCCGGAAACGCCCGATACACCTTCATCCCTGGAATCCGCATTGCTGACTGTACGACCCGCCCCGCAAAGCTGATCCCGCGCCCACCCCGCGCCGGGGGTTCACCCAGCCGCATCGCCACCAGCTCCCGCACGCCTTCCCGCCCCGTTCTCCCCATCCCCGCCCGGGCGGGCGGCTCCCGGCCACGCAGCACCGCCCAAACCGGTCCCGGCTTCCCAACTTCAGCCCCATCCCGCCCACCGCCCCTGCTCTGAATCCGTTTCATCCCCGCCGCCCCGCCAACACCCTTCAGCAGTCGGGTTATCATCCGCCCCTTCCTGCCCCACGCCCTCAGGGTTCCCCGGGTATAGGAAACCGGTTTCCCGCGGCTGGCCGCACCCGGTTGTGTCGTCTCCAAACGGCCTGCTCTGGCCGCTTTGCGTCCGTCTGTTCGCCGCGCTGTCGCAGGGCCCTCCCCCCCCAGCCAGCACGCTCAGGAGTTGGTGCTTGAATCAGGCCGCCCCGCAATCCGCCCCTCCCCCCGCCCCCTCCTCCGCCGCCGGTCCCAAGGCCCCGGTGACGCGCCCCCTCTGGATCCGCGTCGTCTCCGCCCAGGAAACCGGCCTCGTCGCCGTCATCCTCGCCCTGGTCGTCGGCCTCTACTTCGCCACCCCTCAGATCGAGCAGGTCGACCGCACCACCTACCAGGCCGCCGGCACCGTCGTGGCCGATCTCCCCGACGGCTTCACCGTCACCACCCCCGCCGCCACCGGCGGCAGCCCCAAGGTCCTCACCTTCAAAGAGGCCGACGGTTACGAGTACCGCGCCATCGAAAACGGCGCGATCGTGATGCGCAAGTTCCAGGCCAACAAGTTCCTCAACGCCGCCAACCTGCTCTCCGTCCTCACCGCCGCCAGCTTCATCGCCATCATGGCCGTGGGCATGACCGGCATCATCGTCTCCGGCGGCATCGATCTCTCCGTCGGCTCCATCTACGCCTTCGCCGCCGTCGTCGGTGCCTTCGCCCTCAAGGCCGTCGTCGGCACCTCCGGCGCACCAGTTGAGGGTGCCAGCCTCATGCTCGGCATCCTCGTCACCGTGGCCGTCTGTTCCGCCGTCGGCGCCGCCTGCGGCTTTGTCAACGGCTTCGCCTCCGTCGGCCTGGGCGTCCACCCCTTCATCATCACCCTCGGCGGCATGGCCGTCTACCGCGGCATCGCCTTCGTGACCACCGGCGGCCAAACCATCGGCCCCTTCCCCGAAAACTACATCAAGGCCTTCGGCAAGTTCGAGATCTTCGGCATCACCCCGGTGCCCATGCTCCTCATGTTCGCCGTCGCCGCCATCGGCTGGTTCATCCTCAGCAAAACCGTCTTCGGCCGCCGCGTCTACGCCATCGGCGGCAACGAGGTCGCCGCCAAGTACGCCGGCGTCCCCGTCGGCCGGGCCAAGGTCCAGCTCTTCGTCATCTGCGGCATGCTCGCCGGCCTCTCCGCCGCCGCCTACCTCGGCTACTACGGCGCGGGCTCGTCCGATGCCGGCCAGGGCTACGAGCTCAACGTCATCGCCGCCGCAGTGGTGGGGGGCGCCTCCCTCTCCGGCGGCCGCGGCAGCGCACTGGGTGCCGTCCTGGGCGCCATCGTCATCCAGCTCATCGATAACAGCATCCTCATGCTCTCCATCGATCAGAACTACAAAAACATCGTCATCGGCCTGGCCATCGTCCTGGCCGTCGTCGTCGATCAGACCAAGCACCGCCTCTTCTCCGGGGCGCGTCGCTGAATCCGGCTTTCCGGGCGGCAGAATCCGGCGGCCCCCCGCCGGCGAAGTCGCCTTCACGCAGTCAGGGGCGGCAGGGAGTCGTGGTGTGTTATTGAGCCAATACCCCCTTTGGAGTCTTTCATGAAGCGTTTCTCAGTCCTGGCGTCGCTGGTTGCCGCGGTCGGTATCGCCGCGGTTTCAATGGGTTTCGGTGAGAAGCCCGCGGCACCCGCCGCGGCCCCCGCCCCCAAGGTCAAGAAGTCCTACACCATCGGCGTCATCGCCAAGAGCCAGTCCAACCCCTTCTTCGCCCCCAGCCACACCGGCGCGCTCGATGCCGCCAGCGAGCTCGGCAAGAAGCTCGGCACCACCATCAAGATCGAGTGGCGCACCCCCGTCTCTGAGGACGCCCAGAAGCAGGCCGAGGCCATCGAGCAGCTCGTCGCCTCCGGCGCCGACGGCATCGCTCTGGCCGCCTCCGATGCCAAGATCCTCAAGTCCGCCGTCGACTCCGCCGCCGCCAAGGGCGTGCCGATCGTCACCTTCGACTCCGATGTCCCCGACTCCAAGCGCCTCGCCTATGTCGGTGTTGACAACTTCAGCTTCGGCCAGTCCATCGCCCGCGAGCTCGGCAAGTCCATGGGCGGCAAGGGCACCATCGCCATCCTCGCCGGCAACCAGACTGCCACGAACCTCCAGGCCCGCGTCAGCGGCGTCCGCGACGTCATCTCCAAGGAGTTCAAGGACATGAAGGTCAAGGAGGCATACTACCACCCCGAGAACCCCCAGGACTCCGTCAAGACCGTCGAGCAGGTCCAGGCCGCCAACCCCGACATCACCGGCTGGGCCATGGTCGGTGGCTGGCCCCTCATGACCGCCAACGCCCTGGACAAGGTCAAGGGCAAGGCCAAGGTCGTCGCCGCCGATGCCCTCCAGGCCCAGATCGAGTACGTCAAGAAGGGTGAAGTCGAGGTCCTCCTCGCTCAGCCCGTCTACGACTACGGCCACACCGCCGTCACCCTGCTCATGGACAAGATCGTCTCCAACAAGTCCCCCAAGGACCCCATCGTCAAGGCCGAGCTCGTCCCCGTGACCGGCAAGAACGCCGACGAATACGCCAAGAACTGGACCAAGTGGCTCGGCAAGTAACCCCGCCCCGGTCAGCCCGCTGACCAGGCCGGTTCGCCAGTCCCGCTCTCACAATCCAAACCCCCGCCGCAACCGTGGCGGGGGTTTTTCATTTCCCGCACCAACCCGCCCCGCCTCACCCCTCAACAGCCGCCCGCGCCGCACCACGCGCCGCGTGCAGGTCATCATCCGCCACCAGCAGCTTCCAGTTCGGCTTGGCCAGGTTCGTCAGCCGCAGGTGCACCGCCGCATCAATCCGCGGCAGCAATGGCCGCAGCAGCAGCCCCACACCACCCATCAGCACCACCCGCTCCGGCCGGTACATCGCAATGCCGATGCGTATCGCCCGCACCAGCGCCCGCACGGGCGGCTCCGTTCCGTCCCACTTCACCGCCGCCTCACGCACCTTCGGCCCATATGCCGCCAGCAGCGCAGGCAGGCCGATGTACGCCTCCAGCGAGCCCTCGCCCCCATCCGGCCCCACCGGCACCGGCTGCTCATCGCTCAGCGAAACATCCATCTGCCCGATGTGCCCTGCCGACTTGCCCGTCACCGTCAGCGGCACACCATCATCCAGCACCGCAGCACCCACGCCCGTGCCCAGCACCACGCACAGCGTCCGCCCCTTCTGCTCGCCCGCATGCCCATGGTGCCAGTCCAGCGCTGTCGCCAGCGCGTCGGAGACCAGCACCACCGGCATCTGACCCGCAGGTGTCCCCTTGACCGCCTTGGTGACCACGCCGCGCAGCAAGTCCGTAATGCTGTGCCCCACCAGGTTCGGCAGGTTCACGCTCCTGTTCACCACGCCCGTCTCCGGGTCCACAATCCCCGGCACGCACACGCCCAGCCGCAGCGTCCCATCCATCGCCGCAGCCGTCAGTAAGTCACTCGTCCCCAGCAGCTGCGCCATCGCCCCCGCCGCCGCGGCAGTCAGTTCCCGCACCGTCGGTTTGCGATACGACACGCTCCGTGCCACGGCAAGCACCTCTAGTGTCGCCTCCCCGTCAGCGCGTGCACTCACAACCTTTGTACTCGTTCCGCCGATGTCGATGCCGAGGATGACCATGGCCTCAATCTTTGGCAACCAAATACGCCAGGAAGCACAGGTCGGCCGATGCCTTGTCTGAGGCGAAGTACTTACCAGTGCCCTCGCCGGAGCGAGTCTCCTTCTCCAGGTACGTCCGCACCGTCTTGAACCCCGCATCCCGCAGAATGTCCACCAGTTCCGGCATCGTGTACAGCCGCCAGTCATACGTAAAGGCGTGCTTCACCAGCGTCGGCCTGGCCGCTTTGGCCTTTCCCGCCGCCGGCCCGGGCACACTGAAGCTGATCTTGCACACGATGTTCCCCGTCGCCGGATTGAACTTCGCCTGCTCCCAGATGTACGTAAACCGACCGCCCGGATTCTCCACCTCCCCATCTTCCCCCACAATCCGCGGCAGCCTTTTGCTCCGCTGCTCCCGCAGCTCCTTCAGGCAGTCGCTGCCGCCGAAGAAGTCCGCCACAAACACCCCGCCCGGCGCCAGCGACTTCCTGGCCGTCGCAAAGTACTTCACCAGCGTCTCACGCTGCTGAAAAATCCAGTAGGAGAAGTTAAACGCGCAGATCACATCAAACTTGCCCAGCCCCGCCGGCGGTGCCAGCACGTCGCTCTGCACCAGCTTCACGCGCCCCGCCTCATCCTCACTCATCTGCCCCAGCCGCTTGCGGGCAAAGGCCAGCGGATCCGGATCCAGATCCAGCCCAACCGCCACATTCGGCGGCCGCCGCTGCACCCAGTGCCGGCAGATCGCCGCCGTCCCGCAGAAGTCCTCGCGCAGCCTCAGCGGCAGCCGCCCAGCGTTGTACTCCCCGTACACCTGGTCAAAGAAATCGCCCTCCGCCTCGGGCTCCTGCACCGAGGCCTCGTACAGCTCATGACGTGTCGGAAACCGGTACCGCGTGGTCCTGCTTGGCATGGTTGTTCTTGCTTGAAGTTCGCTGCACACTCTTTAGCGGCGCATCGCCGCCAGCCGCGTCAAGTAGCACGCGTGGCTCCGCGCACCCATGTCAAAGCACTCCAGCTCGAACTTCTCGTTCGGTGAGTGCACGCGGTCATCATCCAGGCCAAAGCCCATGAAGATCGTGTCGATCCCCAGCCGCGTCTTGAGCATCCCGGCCACGGGAATCGACCCGCCGGTCTTGATCAGCGCGGCCGCCTTGCCCGTCGCATCCTTGATCGCCGCCGTCGCCGTCTGCAGGTACGGCGAGTCAACATCGCACGTCACCCCCGGCCCGCCGTGCAGGTTCGTGAACTCCCACCGGCACCCCGGCGGCGTGTGCTTCTTGCACCACTCAAAGAACATCTTGGGAATCCGCGTCTCATCCTGGTTGGCCACCAGCCGGAAGCTCACCTTCGCCGTCGCGTACGCCGGAATCACCGTCTTGGCGCCCACACCCGTGTACCCGCCCCAGATCCCGTTAATCTCCGCCGTCGGCCGCGCCCACTCACGCTCCGTCGCCGTGTACCCCTTCTCGCCGATGTCCGCCGCCGGCGGCAGGCCGATCTCCTTCAGCGCCGCCTTGGCCGAGAACTTCAGCTTCGCCCAGTTCGCCCGCTCGGTCTTCGACAGTGCCAGCACATCCTTGTAAAAGCCCGGAATCGTCACCTTCCGGTCCTTGTCGTGCAGCTGCGCCAGCACCTTGGCCAGCTCCGTGATCGGGTTCGGGCACCGCCCGCCCCATTGGCCGCTGTGCAGGTCGCGGCTGGCTGAATGCAGCCGCACCTCGGTGTAGGCCAGCCCGCGCACGCCGTACGTGATCGCCGGCAGCCCGCGGTCGAGCATCCCCGTATCGCTGATCACGCACACATCGCACGCCTTGAGCTGCTTCTGCCGCGACTTGACAAACGGCTCCAGATTCGCCGAGCCGCTCTCCTCCTCGCCCTCAAGCATCACCGTCAGCTTCACCCCGCCCGCCGGCTTGCCCGTCGTCGCCAGCGCCGCGTGCAGCGCCTCGATGAACATCAGCACCTGCCCCTTGTCATCCACCGCGCCGCGCGCCACCACACGCTCCCCGCCCTTCTCACCCTTCCGCGCCGGCCGGATCACCGGCTCAAAGGGTGGCGATTCCCACAGCTCCAGCGGGTCACACGGCTGCACGTCATAGTGCCCGTAAAACAGCACGTGCGGCCCGGCGTAGTCCGCATCACCCCCCGCCGTCGCCAGCACAATCGGGTGCCCCGGCTTGCCGGCCGTCCCCGTCGGGCAGATCTCCACCTTCAGCCCCGCCGCCGTCAGTTGCTCGCCCGCCCACTTCGCCGCCGCAACGCAGTCCTTGGCGTGCTTCGGGTCCGTCGAAATCGACGGAATCCTCAGCCATTCCACCAGCCGCCCGATCGCCGCCGCTCTGTTCGCGGCAAGCCACTGAAGTGCGGGCGTAGCAGTTCCGGCGTTCTTTGCTTTGGCCATGCTTCCAAAGTAGGCCCCCACAACCCCGCTCAGCACCACCCCCGCCCAGCCGTCCCCTCCCCACCTGCCCCTCCCCGCCCCCTCCCCCGCCTTCCTCCGCGTTCCTTGCCTTTCCCCCCTCCGCGAACTCCGCGTTCTCTTCTGTTTTCACTCGAGTCTCGCGACTTACTTCACCTCACGCACCATGATGTTCCTGAATCGCACATCATCGCCGTGGTCCTGAATCGTGATATGGCCCTTGTTCTTGGTCGCAAAGTCCTTCATGCCCGTCCACTTGCTCTTGGCAAACGCGGCCTTGTACGCCTCGCTGCCCACCTCAACATCCACCACCTTGATGCCGTTGAGGAAGTGCTCGATCCGCTTGCCCGTCTTGCCCGCCGTCACCCGCACCATCGCGGTGTTCCACGAGCCCGCCGGCCGCACCACATCCGCGCCCGCCGGAATCAGGTCGTACAGCCCGCCAGCCGAGGTCTGCGGCTTCTTGCCGTCTGGGTGCTTCTCGTTGTCCAGGATCTGCATCTCAAAGCCCGTCTCCCACGGGTAATTGTGGTCCTCAGTGGCCAGGTAAATGATGCCCGAGTTCGCGCCCGGCGCCGCCCACCAGTCCACGCTGAACTCAAAGTTCTCGTACGCCTTCGGCGTCGCCAGGTCGCCGCCGCCCTTGCCGGCGATGTGGTTGATCGTCCCCGCCTTGGCATCAATGCTCCAGCCCTCCGCCGGCCAGCCTTCCTTCTTAAAGCCGCGCAGCGTGCTCTTGGTCCCGTCAAAGAGCAACTCCCAGCCCGCCGCCACCTGCTCGCTGCTCAGCGTGTTGTGCGTCCGCACATCCGCAAACGTCGACGGCAGCGTCACCGCGCCGGTCGCCGCCCACTCGCCGCCGCGGCAGATCAGCGTCATAAACGCCGGATTCAGCACCGACCGCTTGTTGCCCTGATCGCCGTTCCACACGTGCCCCAGCGGCGTGGCAAACACCCGCCCCGCACCAAACGTCGTACCAATCGCCATCGGCTCGTTCTTGCCCGTCCCGCCCGATTCCTTGCTGCTCATCGCCTGTGCCAGCAGCGTGTACTTCGTGTTCCGCGGGTTGGTCAGCCCGTGGTACAGCTCATCGGGGTGCGCCTTCATCGGCTCCAGCCCCTTGGTCACCGGGTGGTTCGCATCCGCCCAACTCACATCAAACGCATGGAACTTCCCGTGCGATGCCCCGTCCCGCCACAGCAGGCCCAGCATCGCCTCGTACTGCTCCCAGCCCTTAAACGCGTTGTTGGCCGAGTGAATCGCCAGCACGCCCGCACCCTTCTCCACCGCCGCCACAAAGTTCTTCTCCGCCGCATCGCCCCAGCGCTTCGGCTCGTGGTAGTCGTTGTAATCCAGCACAAACAGCGTGTACCCCGCCACCTTCTTGGCATCCGCCAGCGTCGCCGCCGGGTCATCGGTGATGTCCACATCAAACCGCCCGCTCGCCTCAAGCGTCTCAGCATGCAGCCGGCTGGTGAACTGCCAGTTGTGGTTGTTGTGCCCCGTGATCAGCAGCGTCCGGATCGGCGCCGCCGCCTTGGCCACCACACCCTCCGCACCCTCCGTCTTCACCTCCACCGCCGCGGCAGTGCCGCCAGCCGCAAAGCACAATCCAACGACCGTGGCAACGAGAATCGCATGCGTCATAAGGGTCCTTCTCAAAGAGCGGTGCAGAAATGGAGCATCTCCGCCGAATGCTACGCCCCCTCCACAGAACCAAGTCTCCGCCCACATCTCCCCGTGTCACAGTTCCCAGTTCCACATCTCCCCGTGCCACAATCCCTCGTCGCTCTGGACGAGGGGTTGTGCGACTTTTGCGTCGAGTAACTTCCGCCGCCGCTCCCGCCCGCATCTCCCCGTGCCACAATCCCCTCGTCGCTTTGGACGAGGGGTTGTGTGCTTTCGGCGTCGAGAAACTCCCAGCGTCGCTCCCGCCCCAGCCCCTCCCCGTGCCACAAACCCCTCGTCGCTCTGGACGAGGGGTTGTGTGCCTTTGGCGTCGAGTAACTTCCGCCGCCGCTCCCGCCCGCATCTCCCCGTGCCACAATCCCCTCGTCGCTCTGGACGAGGGGTTGTGCGCCTTTCGGCGTCGAGAAACTCCCTCCGTCGCTCCCGCCCCAGCCTCCCCCTCGTGCCACAATCCCCTCGTCGCTCTGGACGAGGGGTTGTGTGCCTTTGGCGTCGAGCAACTCCCTGCGTCGCTCCCGTCCCCGCCTCTCCCCCGTGCCACAATCCCCTCGTCGCTTTGGACGAGGGGTTGTGC
>CAILKP010000091.1 GCA_903834785.1 uncultured bacterium | reverse complement strand
GGCAGTCGATACGTGCGGCCCGCCGCCTTCTCCTCGGGAAGCTGCGACAGGCGCTCGCAGAACGCGACGGCATCGTTCCAGGAGACGCGGTCAACCGGACGGTTCTCGCCGTCGGCTTTGACCAGGCTCGGGTTGCGGCCCATCACCTGTTCGTACTGGGACAAGGTGACCTCGAAAGCACCAAGGAAGTAGTCACGGGTGATCGTGACGGCGTGCTGGCGCTCGTCTCCGTCGGAGCTGGGATTGCCGCGAGCCGAGCCCATCGCGAACTCACCCTTCGAAATGCGCACCAGCTTCATTCCGATACTGTTGACCAGTTCTCTGCGCGGCATGACCGCCTCGACCGCCGCGCCGGCCGCTACGGAACCGGTGGCATCACCAGCTGTGTCGGAAGTACTGCTCGGAGCGCAACACGAGCAGGTAAGCAGCGTTGACGTTGCACTCAAGCTCAGACAGATGCGAAGCATTGGACTTACCATGGATGGATCTCTCGAAGATGGAGGGAGGGCAAACGACCGGAATCGCCGCGAGCGCACTAGTGCTCACCAACTGACAGACAGTTTCGATCTCGGTGCCGTGTCAGATGCATGTCCTCGCTGAAACCCGCATCATCTCGAATGGGTCAAGGTCCCACGCGGCGATCGATGATCTCCGCACCCAGATCCCGCCATTTCGGGCACCCGCCTATAGATTCAAGCTCTCGGCTGACCGAACTTCTCACGCGCCGCGGGGCCGTTCACGTTTCCAGCACTCGATCTCGCGGGCGAGGTGCGAGCGCCGGAACCCGCGGCCCGAGATGAGCCGCTGCCAGTCGGGCGCGTGGTTGAAGTGCTGCAACTGGACGTGGTAGTAGTTGACGTAGTCGAGCACTGCCAGGAGAAGCAGCACCGCAGGTGCCACGTACTGCGCCAAAAGTTGTAGGCTGCCGCTGAGCCACTCGGCCCCGTTTGCGCCCGCCGCGGCGACGCACAGCGCGATCGCGGGCCAGCGCATCCGGAGGAGGAGTGGAATCCGATCCGCGGTCGCGTTCGCCTCACCACGCGCCTTGCGAAGCAACATTCGCAGAACGATGGTGCCGATCAAGAGGAGGAGCGAGCACGCGAGCCCCGACAGCACCAGCGCGACCGAGATCCTGCCGCCCGACTTGAGCACCAGGTAGACAGCCAGCGCCGGGATGAACACGGCATTGCCCGCCTCGATCTTCCAGTAGGTCGTGAGGCGCCGGACGGGTGAAGGACTTGTGGCCCTCGAGGTCTCGGGGAAGGAAACGCGCGGGCAGGAGGAAGTCGCCTGCCTTGGGAGGGGCGCGACGCGTGCGAACGATAATGCCGCGTCATGGCGTTGTCGACGGTGCATGCTTCGCTTGGCCGTTTCGCTTTCGCCTGTTCCGGGCTGCCCTTGTCAGGCCGCGGGCTTCATCAGACGGCAGATGTCCCCGAAACCTCTTCACCGAAAGCAGAGAGCGCGTGAGAGCAATCATGCCGCCGCGCGACTTGACGGACCCACGAACCGACGCGAGCAGGGTTGATGCGAGAACCCGAGCGAGCGGCAGAGAGCAGAAAGATACCCCCAGCGCGGCAGGATCGATGTTTCCGCAGCCCGCATCAATGAACAAGCGGGTTGACCGTTCTCGGTCAACCCGCTCGTGAACTCGGTTATGTCGGCCCCGAACAGTTCGAGGCGAGCCGAGTCTGACAACAACTATGTGTCCACCGTTGCTGGGTCGGGTCAGGGCCCTTGATTCGGGTGTTCCCTGGTCCCGGAGAGACCGACGAGCGGAGCGGCGGCTGAGTTGAACCCGCCATGAACGCGGAACAACGCGCCCAACCGCTCACGGATGACGCGCGACGCGAAAACCCGTGCCGCCGGACTCGACCACCTGCATCTGATAGCGGCGCGATGCGCGGTTGAACCCATCCTCGAAGTTGAAGAAGCTTCCGCGGGCGATGCGCGAGGTGCCCGAGGCGGGGCCGGTCGGATTCGTCTTCGCGCTGCGGGTGTAATCGCCGTACCAGTCGTTCACCCATTCCCACGCGTTGCCGATCATGTCGTGGAAGCCAAGCGCGTTCGCGGCCTTGGTGCCGACGGGCTGCTTGCGGCCGTCGGAGTTCCCGCGGTGCCACGCGATCGCGTCGAGTTCGCCGTAGCGCGGGGTCTGTGCGCCTGCGCGGCATGCGAACTCCCACTCGGCCTCGGTCGGAAGGCGCATGCCGATCTTGCTGCAGAAGTCGGCGGTCTTCGTGAACCCGGCCGTGATCGGAAGCCCGCTGCGCGAGTCCTGCGCGGGGTCGGGCTGGTCGCCGGCCGGGGTGGTGGTGAAGGTCACGGCCCCGTCGGGTCCGGCGACCGCCGTCTGGCGGGTGACGATCTTGTTTCCCTGCTGATCGACAAGCTCGACGCCGCCGCTGACCACGATCGTCGCACCGCCGCCGACCTCGATCTCGGCGCCTTCGACGCCAGGCTGTGCGCGCTCCGCTCCGGACTTCGCGCCCGCGCCCATCACCTTCGTCCACTGCTCGCGGGTGACTTCATACCGACCGAGATAGTACGGCTCGGTGAGCGTCACGCTGTGAGCGGGAATCTCGTTGGCGAGGGCTTCTGCGTCGCCAGCGCTCTTGCCCATCATGAACTGCCCCGACGGAACGAGCAGCATCTCGATGCCCGAGGCCTTGTCGCGCACTCGCCACGGAAGACCCGTCTTCGCGATCGCGTCGCGCATCGCGGCATCCGTGACGACCTTCGCGTCGACATCCTTCTCGATCACCTCGCACCAATCGAGCGTCGCGGGAGCGCGGGTCGCTGTTGCAGCGGGGGCAGCGGGAGCCGCAGGCGCGGCCGCAACCGCCGTCACGGCCGTCGTGGTCACGGCGACGGTGGTCGCAGGAGTCTTTGCAGCGGGCGCGGCGTTCATTCCGACTGTGCGCGCCGCAGGCACGGCACTCGACAGCGGTGCAGCCAGCGTCGTCGCGGTGGGCGAGTTCTTCATGAACATCGCGTACCACACGCGGTCGAGTTCCCCGGCGCGGGCGCGGAGGCGTTCGCGCTGCACAGCGCGCTGGTCCGGAGCGCGGTCGTCCATCGTCATGATCACGCCCCTGCGGTTCACGGGCACGACTTCCTCGAGCATGCGCAGGCCCGTCTTGTAGAGCGCGATCGCACCGGCATCGTCGAGCGACTCCGCCTGCTCGAGCATCCCCTTGACGAGGAATCGCGCGTTGAACTGCGCATCGCCTCCCATCACGAACTCCTTGATGTCCTTCTCGCGGTAGGCCTGCGAGGCGACGGTCTTGTTCTCGAACTGCGGCGGCACGATCACGCGGTCGACGATGTGCACCACGCTGCCGCCTACGGGAATGTCGCCTGCCACAATGCGCGCCTTGAACGGCTCTTCCATCGAGCGGTCGGGGTTTGACCGCATGCGGTAGACGAAGACCGTGCCGTTCGCGATGATGTCGATCACGAAGCGGTCGTTGTTCTCGGAGATCATCGTGGGACCGCGCTCGCCGTCCTCGAAGTCGAAGCTCCATGTCTGCAGCTTCGGAAGCGCGTGCCAGTCGAGGACGGCGCGAAGCATCTCGCGGTTCTTCGGGTCGAGGAGCGCCGTGCGCTCCGCCTCGGAGAGCCGCGCAAAGGCGTCGTTGGTCGGGATGAAGAGCGTCCAGTTGCCGTCGGGCTCGGGCTTCGCCCAATCCTGGTCTGCGCCGGTCGCCTCGACGGCGGCGATGAAGGTCGAGAAGCGTCCATCGGGAACCGCTCGCAGCGCCTCGATGAGATTGACGGGCGCGGCCTCCTTCATGGAGATGCCCATCGAGCCTTCGGAGCGCGTCGGCTTCGGCAGCATCACGCGGTCGATCACATGGATCACGCCGTTCGTGCAGCGGATGTCGCCGTCTACGACCCTCGCTTCGCCGTAGCGGAACCCGCGTCCGTCGGCTGCGATCGACTCGCGACCGCCGCCCATGGTGCGCGCCATCTGCGCGTCCTCGATGTTCGCGATCTCCATTGAGACGAGGCGGCCCGGCACGACATGATGTGTGAGGATCGCGCGCAGCTTGTCCTTGTTCTCAGGAAGCAAGAGCGACTCGAGCGTGCCCTTCGGCAGCGCAGCGAAGGCCTCGTCGGTCGGTGCGAAGACGGTGAACGGGCCGCCCGACTTGAGCGTGTCGGTGAGTCCCGCCGCGTTGATCGCGGCGACGAGCGTCTTGAACTTCGCATCGGTCGCTGTGTCGATGATGTCCTTGATTGCGGTCGCGGTGGCACGCGGGGCGGGTGCTCCGCCGACTGCGCGGACCTGAACCTGAAGCGGGGCGGCCGCGAGAGCGGTCGAGGCGAGCAACATAGTTGCCGCCAAAGAGAGCGGATTCGAGAAGAGTTGCATTGCGTGGTCCTTGATTGGACAAAGGGGTGATCGCCGCGTCGCAGGGGTCTGCCCAAAGCAGTCCACCTCGCACGGCTGAGACGCAGTCCATTTCGGTTCGAGTCTTCGGGGCGGATTCACAAGAAGAAAAATAGCGGCGGGCGCTGGCAAGACGGGGACTCCGCCGCCCGGACGGATGGTTCACGATTCGGGTCTGGGCGCACGAGCACGCGGGGCACAAGCCCGAAGATGCCGACAACCGCATCGAGCGCGGGCCGCGACTGTTTGGAGTCCGTCGACTTTCGCTGGGTCGGCGGAACTTACGCAAACACGCTCGTCAGATCGCTCTCAGACGCAGGCTGGCGCAGGATCGGCAGGAAACTCCCCGATCAGAACTTGTTCAAAGGCCAGAATCCGAAGCGCAGACGGATTTTCGCCCACCGTTCTCTGGTTATCCGGCCGTGCTGCGGCTCCACAGGGCGCCCAGGCCTCGATGTCAGATGCATGACCTGCCTCCTCCAGACCAGGTTGGCATGCGGCATGCTTCGGCCTGTGTCAATCTAATGATCTTCCCGGTCGAGAACGCGGAAGCTGGCGGGTCAGCTCATCGGGCTGCTTCGCAAGGCGGACGTTGAGCGGGGCCACTTTCAGCATGAGGTCGCGATCGCAAGGAACGTCGGCGAGGGCAGGAGCGTTGCCCCTGAGTGGAGCGTCCCTGCTCACCAGCACTCCCGAGCGTGCGCAGTAGTAACTTCAGGATGCCGCCCGGGGCGACCGCCTGGAGATCCGGCGCGGGCGTTCGTTCGATCCCACGGTCGTATCCGCCCTCGCTCCAAACGCCCCGCTGAGCCGCAACGAGCCGAGGCCCCCAGACCGCGGACGTGCTCGATGGTCGCAACCTCGACCTGGTTCTGCGACGCCTCACAACCCGGCGCCGGGCCGACAGTGTCGTCGCGGGTGCTGATAAAGACGGGCAGTACGCCAATTATCTGCGGAAGCACACCTCTTGCAGTACGTCCACGCGGCATGGATCTTCCATGAGTTGTGATCGTCAGGTCCCATGCGGAAGTTGGTCGGAGTACTCTGGCGCGTCATCGTGTTGTCGCAATCTCACTCCCTTTGTTCCAGGAATACCGATGGACATTCTTTTCCTGCTCGCTCCCGACTTCACCGACATTGCCAGGGATGACGTAGGCAAGCGTTACTACTGCCCGGACTGCGCGTTCGTCGAAGGCGTGCTCGGCTATTGCCCTGCCTTGAGAACGCAGCTTGAGATCCGGTACATCGCGTACCCAAGGCCACGCCCCGAGATCGTCGCGCTTGTCGGCGACGCCCACCAAGGGTGTCCGAACCTGATCCTTGATCCCGCGAACCATAAGTTCGTGAACGTGAATAGGTTCCACCGCTGTGGCGAGCGACTCCACTCCACCGACACGAAGGTGATCGTCGACTATCTTGCCGAGCGATACGGCGCGATGGTCGCACACTTCTGAGGCGACGGGATGTGACAGGACCCCGCCTGTTTCGAACGCGCCGCGGGGCACGATGCGGCACAGCCGGGGTGCAAAATTCAGCGGGCAACAGCGACAGTCTGGTTCGCTGCCTCCTCTGCGTGACCCCGCGCGAGGATGGCTCCACCGCGGCGATGCCCATAGTTGCAGACTTTGTTTTGTCCTGCGCCTGCGTGCTCGCTCTCAACGCGGATCTGCGCTGATGCCCGCACCTGACGCTCGGTCGGGTGGGACCGCGGATCGGCCTTGCCCACATGCACTTGTTACGCAAAGGGCGCGTGACTCCCCGGTCGACCGCGGTTCGAGACTCCTCGTTAACCGGATGCCGCTGCTTGCGGCAGAAGCCGAGGCCCTGATGGTTGTGCCACCGCTTGCCAGCAAGACGGCCCGGAGCAGAGCCATTGGGCGCGAGCGAGAACAGAGGAGATACTGGTGAAAACACGCCGAGATCGGCACGCGTGTCGGGGAGCTGACAAACGCCGGCGAAAGTTCCCCGCACCGGCGGGGGCGAATGAAACTCCGCTCACCTCCCACCCCTCCCACCCCTCCCACCCCTCCCACCCCTCCCACCCCCCCTCCCCCCTCCCTCTAAAACGAAAAACCCCCGACACGCATCGTGCTGGGGGTTTGTCTTGCTCATCTGTCCCAGCCGCCTCAGCGGCTGTCCATCGCCATGTACGGCGAGTTGTGCGGGCCGACGTACTCGGCTGCCGGGCGGAACAGCCGGTTGTCTGAGAGCTGCTCGATGATGTGGCCCGACCAGCCCGCGTTGCGGCTCATCGCGAACATCGGGGTGAACAGGTCCAGCTTCAGGCCGATGGAGTGATACGTCGTCGCCGAGTAGAAGTCCACGTTCGGGTAGATGCCCTTGGCTCCGACCTCGCGGGCCATGATCTGCTCGATCTTGCTGGAGATCTCATACAGCGGCAGGTTGCCCGTATCCGCGGCGATCTGCTTGGCAAAGGTCTTCAGGAACGTCGCCCGCGGGTCGATCGTCTTGTACACCCGGTGGCCGAAGCCCATGATGCGCTCCTTCTTGGCCAGGCGCCCCATGATGTACGGCTCAACGACATCCATCGCGTTCTTGCCCTGGCTCTTGGCCAGCGCCTCGATCTCGCCGAGCATCTCCATGACTTCCTCATTGGCGCCGCCGTGCAGCGGGCCGCGGAGCGAGCCGATCGCACCGGTCAGGGCCGAGTACACATCGCTCAGCGTCGAGATGATCACGCGCGAGGTGAACGTCGAGTTGTTCAGGCCGTGGTCGGCGTGCAGGATCATGCAGATGTCAAACGCACGGGCGACCGCCTCGGTCGGCACCTGGCCGTTGAGCATGTACAGGAAGTTCTGGGCAAACGTCAGGTCCTTCCGCGGAGCCACAAACGGCAGCCCGCGGCGGTAACGGTCAAAGCACGCGATGATCGCCGGCGTCGTGGCCAGCACGCTGAGTGCCTTCTTGCGGGCCGAGACCGGGTCGTTGGCGTTCGGATCGACATCGTGCATCGCCAAAGCCGAGACCATCGTCCGCAGCACGTGCATCGGCTGGGCCGTCTTGGGCAGCGACTGGATCCGCTCGACCATCCCCGCGGGCAGGTCGTAGTTGGCGCGGAACTCGGTTGTAAACGCTTGCAGCTCCGCCTTCGTCGGCAGCTTGCGGTTCCACAGCAGGTACGTCGTCTCTTCGAACGTGCTGTTGCGGGCAAGGTCGTCGATCGAGATCCCGACGTACTCCAGGATGCCCTTCTCGCCGTTGATGTACGACATGTTCGTTTCGGCGGCGACGATTCCTTCAAGGCCTTTGACAGTCAGCGGCATGGTGAGCAGATCCTGCGAAACAAAGGTGCGAACGAATCCCGAGAACCGGGACGAACGACGAGGGAGAGGAGTGTAGCGGGAACCCCCTCGCCGCGGTGGCCGGATCCGCCTCCCAAGCATGGGGGATGGCGCAAGATCGGGACAAAATCGGCCCACTTTGGACCGCATAAACACCCGTTCCCGCCGCCCGACCCCGCCAGCCACCCGTGCCGGCGATCCTCCCGATCCCTGAAACCGTTTCATCGTTCACGCTCCCCCCGCCTCACCCGCTCTCCCGGCCCCGCGGCCCCGCGCCGGTACCATGCCCGGCTGCATGAAGAAAGACCCGCGGCACATCCCGGTCCTGCTCGATCACGTCCTGTCCGTGCTCGACCCGCGCCCCGGACAGCTCATCGTCGACTGCACCCTGGGCCTGGGTGGTCATTCCGAGGCCATGCTCCGGCACATGAAAGCCGCCGCAGGCAAAGCCGCTGACCAATCGCCCGCCCAGCCCCGCGGCAAGCTCATCGGCATCGACTTCGACCCCGCCAACATCGCCATCGCCCGCGAGCGGCTGGAATGGGTCAAGGCCCCCTTCGAAATCTACCACAACAACTTCGCGGCGCTTCCCACCGTCCTCATCCAGGCCGGCGTGCTCGAACTCGATGAAGCCGGCCAGCCCCGTGCCGGCGTGGTCGATGGTCTGCTGGCCGACATCGGCGTGGCCAGCACGCAGATCGATGACCCCGCCCGCGGCTTCAGCTACCGCCGCCCCGGCCCGCTGGACATGCGCATGGACCCCACCCGCGGCCAGCCCGCCTCGGCGATCCTCGCTCGCATCAGCGAGAAGGAACTCGCCGCCGCCCTGCTGGACTACGGCGACGAAACCGATGCCCCCCAGATCGCCCGCCTCATCATCGAGCGCCGCGCCATCGAGCCCATCACCCGCACCGAGCAGCTCAGCGACATCGTCTGCCAGGCCCGCGACTTCACGCCCCAGCGGGCACTGGGAGCCAAACTCCACCCCGCAGCCCGCACCTTCCAGGCCCTGCGCATCCTCACCAACCGCGAACTGGCCAACCTCGACCGCCTGCTGACGGTCCTGCCGACCATCCTCAAGCCCGGCGGCATCGCCGCCATCATCAGCTTTCACAGCGGCGAAGACCGCCGCGTCAAACACGCCTTCCGCGACGGCCTCAAAGACGGCCTCTACAGCGACATCAGCCACGAACCCCTCATCGCCACCCCCGATGAGGCCGGCCGCAACCCCCGCGCCCGCTCCGCCAAACTCCGCTGGGCGAGACGCTGAATCAGATAAGAGCCCGAGCGGAAGCGAAGGGACGGTGAGCGATCTTGCGTGAGTGGAATTGATCGCGGGCACGAAGGTGGGGTGAGAGGTGAAAGAGAGAAGATCAAAGAGAAAAGATCAAAGAGAAGAGATCAAAGAGAAAAGATCAAAGAGAAAAGGGAGAGGCGGAGGCGGAATTGATCGCGGGCACGGAAGTGGTTGTGCTCTGGGAGCACAAGGACCTTCGTGCGAGTGGGGAGTTTGGGGTGAGGGCCTTGGTGTCACTGTCCCTTCGCTTCCGCTCGGGCTCCTATCGCGCGGGCTCTTACTGGCGCGTCATTCCAGCTTGTGGCCGAGTTGGGCGAGGCGCTGGCTGATGTGATATTGACGCATGACGGTGGGGTCGAGCTTTTCGCGGACGCAGCGGTCGAAGAGGTCCTGGGCCTGGGCGGCCCAGGCGGGGGTGTGGGACTCGTGACGCTTGCGGCGCTGCAGCGCGGCCAGTTCGTTGCCGATGCCGAAGCGGAGATCCTCGAGCGTGGCCCATTCCTCTTTCAGGGCGGCGGCTTCGCGGGCGGTGGCCTCGGGGTCGGCGGGGAGAGCGGGCTCGGGTCCGGGTGTTGGCGCGGGCTCTGCTGCGGTGGGGGCAGTGGCGGGCGCGGGGGTGGTGTTGGTTGGTGCGGCGGTGGTCGCGGTGGCGACTTGCGCAGGTGCGGCTGCCCTGATGGCAGTCGCGGCGGGCACGGTCGTTGCGGGTTCGCTTGCGGCAGCGTTGGCCGCGGCGAGGGAGTCGCGGAGGGCGATGGATTGTGCGAGGCGGTCCTTGGTTTCGGCGAGTTCCTGGCGGAACTCGGGGAGGTAGTTGGACTCAATGTCGTCGGCGCGGTTGCGGAGGTACTCGCGCGTGGCGGGGTTCTCGGCAACTGTTGAGCCGGTGCGGTCCCAGCCGAGCTGGCGGGTGTAGGTTGTGAGCAGGTCTTCGAGCTTGGCGACCTGGGCGGTGAGATCGGGGATCTCGGCCGGGTCGATTGGTTTGGGAGGTTCTGGCGGGAGCGGCGCGACTGCTGGTGCGGGGGCGAAGTCGACGAAGTTGACGGGGTTGACGTGATTCACCGCTTCCACACAGTGGGCGTAGTCGGGGTGGCGGTCGTCGGTGGTGCGTTTGCGCGGGGTGGTGTTGGTGGTGGTTCGCGGGGCACGCTGGGAAGAGGGGAACTTGGGCAGGGCGATGGGCTTGAGGGCGGCGGCGAGCTTGGCGGCGGTGAACTGGCGGGCTGAGTCAGAGGTAACTTTGCCGGCGATGAGGCGGCCGATGTCACCGGCGGCCAATACGGCGGCGGCGACGGCATCGTCGATGGCTCCGACTTCATCGAGTTCATCAACGGCTTTGCCCTCGGCGAGTAAGTCAAGCCAGGTCACTCTCGCAGGTTTCTCTGGCGAGGGTTTTGTGAAATGCCCGGATGAAACCTGACGCGCGCGGGCTGGTGAAACAAAGGCACTTTCCCAGCACTCGCCAGTTGCACGAAGGTTCTTGTGCTCGCAAGGCACAACACACCTTCGTGCTCGCGATCACTTGGACGAATGCGTCCACCACTCACCATCCCTTCGCTACCGCTCGGGCTCCTATGAGCGGGCTCAAATTGCGCGACTCCCCTCCAACCTCACCCCGTCCGCAGGTGCCTGCCGCGCCAGGCGGCCAGCAGGATCAGTGTGAACGGGATCCACCAGATCAGGTCGTTGGTCAGGATGGTCCAGCCGAACTCTTTGGGGAAGGTGCCTTTGATCAGGGCGTTGTCGACGAAGCCGATGGGGCCGAAGATTTTGCCCAGCAGGCCGACGAGGACGATGGGCCAGTGGCGCAGGGGGTTTGCTGCCGCGGCGAGGTAGCCGATGCCGTACACGCCGACGATCATGCCGACGCATTGCCAGATGGGCAGGCCCAGGCCGGGGGGCGGCTCGACACCGAGCCAGGTGAACAGGGCCTTGGGGAAGAGCACGACCAGTGCGCCCCAGAGCAGGTTGTACACGCCTGCGGCCAGCATCCACCAGGTCATCCAGGGCTTGGGTGTGCTCACTTGCTTCCTTCGGTGTTGGTCTGTTCAGAACCCGCAACTGCGCCGGGCATGCGCTGGCGGGTGAGCCAGTTGATCGCGCCGGTGAGTTCGTAGCCCACGCACAGCGTGTGGCCCGTGCCGCCGGAGAGTTTGAACGTCACCGGCAGTCCGGCGGCGGCCCAGCGCTCGGCCACGGGTCGCAGGCGGCTGGGGGCCACCAGGTTGTCCAGTTCGGCGCCGATGACCAGCATCGGCGGCATCCGCAGTAGTGAGGTCGGTACGCTGCCCAGCGGGCCGCCGGCGATGCACACCGCGGCGGTGATGGTCAGCGGGCGCTGCGTGGCCAGTGAGGCGGCGGTCATGGCACCCATGGAGTGGCCGAGCACGTAGATGCGGGTGGAGTCAATCCCGTAGTGGTGCGAGGCCCGCGCGATGACCTTGTCCAGCAGGGCGGGTGTGCTCATCAGCGGCTCGGTCTTGGGTGAGACCAGCACCAGGTTGTTCCGCTCGCAGAGCTCGCGTGCCGCGCCCGCGCCGTAGGACAAGGGGAACATGGCCTCATCACCGCCGGCACCGTGCAGCGCGATCAGCAGGCCGGGGGCCTGGGCCTGCCGCTTGCCGGCGTGCACCCACACCGGCAGGGAGCCGTCGGCATCATCAAGCGTGAACTGCCACGTGCCGGTGCGATCGGCGTACGGGTCCTTGCCGCCGGCGATCTGCGTGAGCTCGCCATCGATCTCGCGGGCGAGTGCGCCCAGGGAGAGCAGGCTGCGTCCGGCCTCGTTACTGGCCGGGGCCCGCGTGGCCAGCGCGATGCGGCTGCGGAGCGTGGCCCGGGTGAGTTCGTGCGCGGTGTCCGGGCTGATCTTCTCCAGCCGCGCGCGTGTCCGCTGGCCCACGGCCGCGAGCGGCTCGGCAAGCAACTGCACGCGGTTGACATCGCTGCGGCGGACCGGCGTGCCCTCGAGCACCAGGCCGATGCGGAGGTTGTCGGCCGGAGTCTTGGCCAGCAGGTCGGTGACGAGTTTGCCTGCCGCGGCGGCATCGAGACGCTGCTCGAAGCGGAAGGTCTCGCCGACGGTTTCGGCGATGCGGATGGTGCCCAGCTCCAGCTGGGCCGGTGTGCCCGGTCCGGGGGTTGCGGGCTCGGCGATGATGCGGACAGTGCGGCCGGCGAGCAGTTTGACATCTCCACCCTCGTGGAGCTGCCGCAGGCGGAAGGCCAGCGCGGGCTTGGGCTCGCTGCCCTCTGGGACTTCGGGCGGGGCGGGGAAGCTGGTGGTCCACAGCGGCGGGTCGATCTCCAGCTTGCAGGCATCGAGCGCCTTCTGCAGGTCGCTGCGGGGCGCATCGGCGAGTGATTCCTCGAGCTGCTGGAGCTTCTCGATGGCCTCGGCGTTGCGTCCGGCGAAGAAGAGCCCGGTCAGCGAGTCGAAGGCCCGGTTGACGTCGGCGAGCTTGATGTGCACCAGGCGGCCGGCGCGGGAGGCATCCACCAGCGACTGTTCGAGCTTGAGCAGTTCGAGGGCTACGTCCAGCCGGTTGGCCGCGGCACGCTTGCCGGCGAGATTGGCGAACCCACCGGCCTGAGGTGCGGCGGTGGCGGGGCGCGGGGTGGTGGCCTTCAGATCCGCCGGCAGCGGCGGAGGAGACTTAGGCGGCGTGGTCGGGGCGATGACCGGGCGGCTCTTGGATGCCGGCGGTTTGGCGGCTGGCGCGGGCTGGGCGGGGTCCGGCTCCGCCGGAGCGGGAGCCGGAGCAGGCGCGGGCGGCGTTGCCGGTGCCGCGTGGGCCAGACCGCTGAGGGCGAGCATTGCCGCGGCGGCCAGTGAGAGGGCGGCACCGGCGGACCGGGTGCGGGCACAACGAGCGGGTTGGCGGAGCAGCGGAGGCATGGCGGTGGGAGCGGCGGCGGGGAGGGCGGCGGGGAGGGGCTGGGCGATCGGGGGCGTCTTCACGTCCGGATGATTCGCACCCCGGGCGGCCCGTGCCCCGCCGGTGTTTGCCTTAAGCGCGTGCCGAGAGCCTGGAGGGAAGGCGGCGGGATCAGACCTTGGCCCGCTGCCGCACGGTGGAGAGGCCGCCATCGATGCCGATGACCTGTCCGGTGACAAAGGAGCTTGCGGGGTCCAGGAGCCAGAGGAGGGCGGGGAGGATGTCGGCGATCTCGCCGATGCGGCCGGCGGGGTGCATGGCGACGGAGGCCTTCTCGGCCAGTTCGCTGGACAGCAGCGGCCTGGCCATGGGCGTGCGGGTGAGGCCGGGGGCGACAGTGTTGATGCGGACGATGCCCGCGTAGGTGGCGGCGGCGGACTGGCACAGACCGATCACGCCGGCCTTGGCGGCGCTGATGGCCTCGTGATTGACCAGGCCCACGCGGGCGGCGGTGGAGCTCATCAGGACGACGCTGGGCACGGGCTCGCCACTGCCGACGTTGCCCCGCATGGTGCGGGCGGCGGAGCGGACGGTGGCGAAGGCTGAGACGAGGTTGAGCTTGAGGACCGATTCGAGGTCGGCCTGGGTGGTCTGGTGGGCGGCCTTGAGGACGATGGAGCCGGCCAGGTTGACCGCGCCATCGAGCTTGCCAAAGGCGGCGATGCCGGCATCGAAGGCGGCATCGACCTGCTCGAAGCTGCCGGCATCGGCAACGTGGAAGGGCTGGCCGAGTTCTGCGGCAAGCGGGGCGAGGGTGGCCTCGGTCCGGCCGGCGAGCAGGACGCGGGCACCGCTGGCGACGAGGGTGCGGCAGAGGGCCGAGCCGATGCCGCCGGCGGCACCGATGACGAGGTAGGACCGGCCGGCAAAGTTGCCGCCGGTGGAGGGAACGAAGGGGGGAGTCGACATGGGCGTTCCTTTGAGTTGCAGGCCGGGAGGGGCGTCAGCGTTTCGGGGTGCCCGGGGCGGTGGATGCAGGGCGAAAGGTGGGCAGATAGGGGAATGCCCTTGTGGAACGCGAGGGTGTGTTTCAGGGGCCCTGGCGCGTCAAAAACAACGGTATATCCGACTGGCGCGGTGATTTTCTTGCTACGCTTTAAACCTCATGGACGAGCCCACGTCGGTTGCGAGCAGGGAAGCAAAAGCAGCCTTTAATCATCTGACCAGCATCGCCGCACCGGACCTTGGGTCAGGCCCGGCGGACTTTGAGATGGCGGGGTATGCGGGATCGCTGAGCGACTCGATGGTCGCCGGGCCGTTTTTGACTGGGGTGGTGATGGCCGGTTTTTACGGGGACCCGATCGGCGGCGGGCCGGGCAAGCAGCCGGCGCCGATGGATGCGCGGACTTCGGGTCAGGAAGGCGAACGAACCAAGTCACACAGTGAGCGTGCGATGAGCCAGTCGCCCGAGAGCATTTCCAGCAAGTTAGCCGACCCCGCGCACACGGGAGCGGCTGCGAGCACGGTGCGGCGTGAGGATGGGCGGCGTGGCAGTGACCGCTGCGTGCTGCTGCTGCCGCACGGTGGGGTGCCCAGCAAGCAACTGATGGCGAGCCTGCAGCGGCGGAACGTGGAGGTGCTGGTGTGCCTTGAGCCGCACGATGCGGTGGCGCGGGTGTGTGCACTGTCGCGTGAGGCGACGCTGGCGGAGCGGCAGATGGTGCGGCAGCGGGTGGGCGGGCTGGCGTTGATTATTTGTGAGCCGGAGCGGCACGCGGAGCTTGCGGAACTGGCTGAACTGATGCGTGAGTACTGCCCGCGGTGCGTGTGCTGGCAGTTCAAGGCGGCCAGCGGGCTGCGTGGGGATGAACTCAAGCCGCTGGAACTGCCGGAAGTTGAGGGGGCTGGTGCGTTGGAGGATGATGGGGAGACGGGTAAGAAGGCAGGGGGCGAACGCCCCAAAGCGGGCGGGCGCGGCGTGGATGGGGCATCCGCTGGGCGACCGGTGGCGGATGAAAGGACGATGAAACTGGTGGGTGGAACAGACCAGGCCACGGCAGGCCGAGCCGCGGGCCAGCGCGAGGATTTGTCCGGCTCTTCGCTGCGGCTGTCAAACTGGGTAAGACAGCCCGCCGATAACCAGCAGTGGCTGCCGTCCGAGATCCAGAAAGTGAACACTCTCTCGCAAAATCAGGTACTCTCTCCGCAAGAACTTGCTATGTTACTAGCGGAGATTCCTGATGCGCCGGCCGGTGAGGCAGCGTCGCCGCGGCCGGGCGCGAATGAGAGCGGAAACGGGCGTCATCCCGGGAAGCAATCGGGGTTTCGTCCGTGACGTTGGATTCGTTGTCCAGCGTGCCTGAGAGAGAACAAGTGGCCCACCCGGTGGATCAACCTGATCTCCGCGTGATCGTCGTCGGCCGCACCGGGCTTGAGAGCTCGCTGCGAGCGGACGCACGGATCGAGGTTGTTCGCGCGCGGACGACGCTGCAGGCGATTGGTGAGCTTTCAGACCCGGCGGACGGGCCGGTGGGGCGTGAGAGCCTGGTGCTGGTGGCGCCTGATGCGCAGCCGGGGCTGGACATTCGGCGATTTGTCACTGCGGTGCGGCTGGTGGATCCGTCTGCCCGCGTGATGCTGGTGGCTGGGAGCGATTCGCAGATGGAAAGCAAGGGATTTGACGGGATCATTGATCCGGCGGCCAGCAGCGAGACGGTTCGCGAGCTGCTGCGGCGGGCGCACATTGTTCCGGTGCGGCAGGGTGCGTCGGGCGGCGCGGCTTCGGCCGGCGCGGCTCAGCAGTCGGCCCAGCAGTCGGCGCCGCAGGTGCAGGCGCAACAGACACAGCAGTCTCAGCATGTTGGCGGCGGTGCGGGCAACGGCGCCCAGCCGGTGCAGGCGTTCCGCGAGGTCAAGCCGGCGGCGGCGAGCGCCAGCGCGGCATCGATGGACCCGATGGATGATGCGGGCGTGCTGCCACCGATGACGATGACGGCGGGGGTGGATGTGTCGCTGGATACCGCGCTGGTGCAGGCCGCGCTGGTGGGGCGCGATGTGCTGGCCCCGGCGATGCAGGTGCTGCGTGCACACCTGGGCAACTCGGGGCTGGGGGCGCAGGCGGCTGAGCATGTTGTGTTTGTGCCGGTGGAAGCCGGCGAGCCGACGGGCGGCGTGCGGGCTGAGGTGCGGCATCGCGAGCGGATCTTCGGCTGGCTGGCCGGGCCGCTGACGCTGCCGGTGCTGCTGCTGCCGGTGCTGCAGAACCAGGCGGACTGGCTGGCGGGCTGGCTGGCGCTGTCGCACCAGCAGCTTGAGCTGCGGCGTGCCGCGCTGGTGGATGATCTGACCGGGGCGTGGAACCGGCGGTACTTTGAGCGGTTCCTGCAGGCGGCCATTGAGCGTGCGCAGGGCCAGCGTCACACGCTGAGCGTGCTGGTGATCGACATCGACAACTTCAAGTACTTCAACGACCGCTTCGGCCATGCCGCGGGCGATGAGATTCTTAAGGAAACGGTGCGGCTGCTTAAGAGCGTGATCCGCTCGGGGGACCGGGTGTGCCGCATCGGCGGTGATGAGCTGGCGGTGGTGTTCTACGAGCCGTCGGGCCCGCGTGAGAGCGGGAGCAAGCCGCTGGAGAGCATTGAGCAGATCACGGCGCGGTTCCAGAAGCAGATCGCCGAGGCGCGGTTCCCCAAGCTTGGGCCGCAGGCACCGGGCAAGCTGACGGTTTCCGGCGGGCTGGCGACGTACCCGTGGGACGGGCGAACGGTGGCCGAACTGGTGGCGCACGCCGACGACCTGGCGATGAGCACGAAGCGCGCGGGCAAGAACAAGATCACGTTTGGCCCGCACGCGGGTGAGGAAGCGCCGGGTACTGAGGGCGCGTGAGCGCGGGCGGGCGGGGGGGCGGGGGATCAGCTTAAACCAGCGGCGCGGCGCTCGAGGCGGGCCATGACTTCGCGGGCCATCATTTCGGCGGTGGCGACTTCCTCGACGACGACGTGATCGGCCCCGAGCTGCTGGGCGATGAAGGCCTTGGACAGGAAGCTGGTGCGGGCGGAGATGAAGATGTCGGGCCGGGCGTTGCGGATGACGGTGCAGGCGCGGAGTGTGGCATCATCATCGGGGATGGTCAGCAGGACGGCATCGGCGTGCTCGATGCCGGCGGACTCGAGCACCTCGGGGTTGGAGATGTCGCCGTAGACGGCGCGGCCGTGGAGCTTGCGCTGGGTCTCGACGGTCTGGCGGTTCATGTCGACGATGCAGAAGGGGATCTTCTGGACGGCCAGACGATCGGCGATGGAGCGGCCGACGACGCCGTAGCCGGCGATGATGATGTACTTGGCGAGCTTGCGGCGCTTGGGGGGTGGCGGGGGCACTGCCGCGGCGGGCTCGGTGCCGGCGGCGGCATCTGCGGCAGCAGCGGGCGCTTCGGCGGGGGCATCCTCGGCATCGGGGGCATCGACGTGGGCGAGGGCGTCGGGCTCGTGCGGGGCTTCGGTGAGTGCGCCGGGGGCGAGGATGGCGCAGGGGCGGACGCGGGAGAGGCGGGGGCCCAGGGCCTTGCCGAGCGTGTACATGCTGGGCGTGAGCATGAGTGAGAGTACGACGATGGCGATGGTGACCGAGCCGGCCTCATCGCTGATGAGGCCGGCCGCGGCGGCGGCGGTCATGACGACGATGGTGAACTCACCGGCCTGGCAGAGGGTCAGGCCGACGAGCACGGAGCTGGGGGCGGTGGCACCGGCGATCCACGAACACAGGGCGATGACCAGGGACTTGGCGGCCAGAACGATGACCAGCCCGGCGAGGACCAGGTGCAGCTGGCCGGGCAGGACGGCGAGCTGGAGCTTAAGGCCGACGGCGGTGAAGAAGATGGCCATGAACAGATCGCGCATGGGCGAGAGCTGGCCGGCGAGCTGGTGGCGGAAGGGCGTGTTGGCCAGCAGGAAGCCGGCGAGGAACGCGCCGAGTTCCGGCGAGAAGCCCAGGCCGGCGGCGAAGCCCGCGGCGATGAGGGCGCCGGCTGCGGAGATGACCAGGGGCAGTTCGGAGACGCCGCCGCGGCTGGCCTCGCGCAGCAGCAGGGGCATGACGCGGCGGCCGATGACGATGAGACCGGCGATGCCCGCGATGCCGGCGGCAGCGGAGAGCCATGCGGGCCATTCGGGCGGGAGGAAGCCGACACCGTGGGCGGGCATGCTGCCGCCGCCGGCGGGGGCTGTCATGCCGCCCATCTTGGCCATGACGGGCAGCACGGCCATGAAGACCAGGGAGAGCAGGTCCTGAACGATGGAGACGGCGACGCAGAGGCGGCCGTTGATCTTCTGCATCTCGCGGTTGGTCTGCAGGATCTGCAGCACCACGGCGGTGGAGGACATGCTCACGGCCATGGCCAGGGCCAGGCCCGAGGCCCACGAGCCGCCGAGCAGGGAGGCGGGGAACCAGACGGTGAGCACCACGGCCAGCGTGGAGGCGACGCCGACGGCCAGGGAGCGCAGTGCGCCAGAGCCGACGGAGGAGGGATCCAGGTGCAGGCCGATGGTGAACATGAGCATGACCATCGCCAGGCCGGTGATGGAGGAGATGCTGTCATCGGACCCGATGAGGCCGAAGGCACCGGGGCCGATGAGTGCGCCGGTGATGAGGTAGCAGGGGATGAGCGGCAGCCGCAGGCGGCGGAGGACCAGGCCGACAAGCCCGGCTGCGGCGAGGATCTTGAGCAGGTCCAAAGCCATGCTGGAAGAGGCCTGTGCGGCCAGAAGTAGCATCATGAGTGCGGAATATACGGAGGTGGGGGGAGGAGGGAGCGGAAAGAGAAAAGATGAAAGATGAAAGAGACAGGGGGAGGCAGGGAGGCAGAAAGCAGAAAGGCAGATCGCTCGGAAGGGCGATCCCACGCCGGGCAAGCAGTGGCACCCGGGAACTAAAACCGCCGCGGGGTACCGCGGCGGGGAGGGGTGTGAGGGAGTTGTGAGTGCTAAGTAGAGAGACGCGAGGGAGAGGCAGGAAGGCAGATCGCCCGGAAGGGCGATCCCACGCGGGAGGGGAAGCTTGCTCGCTCAGGTTTCCAGGTAGGTGTAGCCCTCGAGGCCGTCGTCGTAGTACTTCATGAGGGACTTGCCCTCGGCCAGGGTCAGGCGGTTCTGGCGGCAGGCGGCTTCGATGTCCAGTCGCATGGCCCGCTTCATGTCGGCGATGTCGTACTGCACGTACTGCAGGACTTCCTCGACGGTGTCGCCATCGATGACTTCATCGATTTCCCAGCCGGTCTCGCCCAGGGAGATGTGCACGGCGTGGGTGTCGCCCAGGAGGTTGTGCAAGTCGCCGAGGATTTCCTGGTAGGCACCGAGCAGGAAGACGCCGATGTAGTAGGGTTCGACACCGATCTCGTCACCGGGGAGGTTTTTGACCTCGTGGAGTTCGAGGGTCTTCTTGTCGATGCGCTTGTCGACGAAGTGGTCGATCTTGCCGTCGGAGTCGCAGGTGATGTCCGAGAGCACACCGTGGCGGGTGGGCTGCTCATTGAGGCGGTGGATGGGGACGATGGGGAAGAGCTGGTCGATGGCCCAGCTGTCGGGCATGGACTGGAAGAGGGAGAAGTTGCAGAAGTAGATGTCCGAGAGCGACTCGGGGAGGCTCTCAAACTCATCGGGCAGTTCGCTCTTCTTGCTGGCACGCTCGAGGATCTTGTGGCCGATGGCCCAGAAGAGGCGTTCGGCGGCGGCGCGCATCTGCAGTGAGATGTAGCCCAGCGAGAACAGACTCATCGCCTCATCGCGGGCCTGGGTCGAGTCGTGGAAGGCCTCGACGAGGTTGCGGTCGGTGAGGTTGACGTAGGTGTCCAGCAGGTCCAGCACGGGCTGGGGCACTTCCTGCTCGAGCTTCATGGCCGCCTCGATGGCGGGCATGTCGGGGTCGGCCTCGAAGCGGCTGGTGCCCAGGACGTCCATGACCAGGACCGAGCCGTAGGCGACCATGGCGCGGCCGGACTCGGTGAGGATGGTGGGGTGAGTGACCTTGGCATCGTCGCAGACGGCCTTGATGCGGTAGACCACATCGGCGGCGTATTCCTGGACGGTGTAGTTGATGCTGCTGTGCCAGGCGGATTGTGAGCCGTCGTAGTCGACGCCCATGCCGCCGCCGATGTCGAGCATGGTGAGCCCGGCGCCCATCTTCGACAGTTCGCAGTAGATGTGCGTGAGCTCGTTGATGGCGTTTTTGAGCACGCGGATGTCAAAGAGCTGGCTGCCGACGTGGCAGTGCAGGAGGTTCAGACAATCGAGCATCTCGTGCTTGCGGAGGTACTCGACGGCGGTGATGACCTCGCTGATGAACAGGCCGAATTTGCTGCGGACACCGGCGGAGGACTCCCACCGGCCTGCGCCCTTGCTGGAGAGCTTGACGCGCAGGCCGATGCGCGGGCGGACGCCGTAGGCTTTGGCGTGCTTGACGATGAGCTCGAGCTCGCTGAACTTCTCGACGACGGGGATGATGTTGCGGCCGAGCTTGGTGGCCAGGATCACCGTCTCGATGAACTCGCTGTCCTTAAAGCCGTTGCAGATGATCGGCATGCCGTTGACGCCGGGGCCGCCGGCGACGGCTGAGAGGCCCAGGACGGCCAGGAGTTCGGGCTTGCTGCCGGCCTCGAGGCCGAACTGGAGCTGGACGGCCAGGTTGGCGACCTGCTCGCAGATGTGGCGCTGCTGGTTGACCTTGATGGGGTACACGCAGCAGTAGCCGCCGGTATACTGCTGCTCGGTGATGGCATCATCGAAGCTCTTGCGGATCTCGCGGAGCCGGTGCTCGAGAATGTCGTTGAAGCGGAGGAGGACGGGCGTGTGGATGCCGCGCTCGCGCAGACCGCTGATGACCTCGGCCAGGTCGATCTGGCGGGTGGGGTCCTTGGTGGGCAGGACGGTGACGTTGCCGGCCTGGTTGACGCCGACGTAACCCTTGCCCCAGTCGGCCAGACCGTAGAGCTTTGCGGCTTCTTCAATCGTCCACCGTCCGTGGAGGAACGCGTTCTTCGGGGTCGTCACTGTTGCCATGGTCGGTCACTTGCCGGAGATCCGGCTGGTCATCTGTCCCCCGTTGTGCGTGGCTCGTGGCAAGCCGGGGCATCTCGCGGCGACTGCTCGGCGGGGGCGGCTGCTGCCGCGCTCACCTGCACGAAACGTCCGAAGCGCCCGTCGCCCAGCGGTTCGGACCATCTGCACTCGGGCGTTGTCCCGGTCAGGTCGCTGCCGCCGCGGGTCCTGTGGTGGGGAGCAGCGACGTGCGGCGGAAATGACCGATCTGTGCGCACCGGCGGGAGCGGCGAACTCCCGAAGGCAACTGTAGATGCGGCATGGCGGCCGCGGGGCTGCCCGGCGCGGTGCGGACACAGAAATTTCATGAGCGTCCGGCGGGAGCGGAGCGGTCGCGGCGCCGGTGAACGAGTGGAGTGTGAAGCTGGGGGCGGTGCGGGCTCTGCGGGCGGTGACTAGGGCCGCAGGCGGGTGGCCAACTGCTGTCGGTTGCGCGTCGAGAGCATCTGGCGGAGGTGCTCGAGCAGTTCGGGGCGGCTGACGGGCTTGGAGAGGTGGTCGTCGCAGCCGCTGGCCAGGCAGGCTTCGCGGTCACCGGTCATGGCGTGGGCGGTGAAGGCGATGATGGGGCCGGTGAATCCGGCGGCACGGAGGGCGGCGGTGGCGCGGTAGCCGTCCACGACGGGCATCTGCATGTCCATGAGGACGACGTCAAACTGGGCGGGCGTGGCGGCGGCGGACTCGGGGGCGTGCGGTGCGGCTTGCCGCCGGAGCACGGCCTCGACGGCGGCCTGTCCATCGCCGACGATGACGAGTTCGGCGCAGCGGCCGTTGAGGTAGACGCGGATGAGGCGCTGGTTATCCGGCGTGTCCTCTGCCAGGAGGATGCGTGCGCTGGGTAGCGGGTCGGGCTGGTCGGAGGGTTCGGGGAGGCGGCGGTCGGTCGAAGCGGGTGCCGGGCTGCCGGGTGCGCTGTCGGCGGGCGGCGGCGGTGCGGCCAGCGGCAGGCAGATGGTGACGGTGAAGCGGCTGCCGACGTTTGGTTCGCTGGTGACGGTGATGTCGCCGCCCATCATCTGTGCCAGGCGTTTGGAGATGATCAGGCCGAGGCCGGAGCCACCGAACTTGCGGGTGGTGGAGTTGTCGACCTGGCTGAAGGCCTGGAAGAGGCGTCCGATCTGCTGGGGGTTCATCCCGATGCCGGTGTCGGTGATGGTGAAGCGGAGGCGGGCGTTGCCGGGCGAGGCGGGTGATTCGGTGTCGACGCCTGCGGACAAGGTGACATCGCCCTCGCTGGTGAACTTGATGGCGTTGCCGACGAGGTTGACGAGGATCTGGCGGAGGCGGAGGGGGTCGCCCAGGGTGCGGAGCTCGGTGGGGCCGTTCCACTGGCAGTGGAGGGCGACGGACTTCTCGGCTGCGCGACCTGCCAGGAACTGACGGACATCGTCGACGATGTCGGCGGGGGTGAAGGTGGTGGTTTCGAGGGTCATCTTCTCGGCCTCGATGCGGCTGACATCGAGGATGTCGTTGATGACCTCCAGCAGGTGGCTGCCGGCGCGGTGGATGGTGCCGACGTGCTGGAGCCGTTCGGGCTGGCTGAGCGTGGGGTCGCGGAGGATGTCGGCGTAGCCGAGGATGGCGGTCAGGGGGGTGCGGATCTCGTGGCTCATGTTGGCCAGGAAAGCGCTCTTGGCGCGGCTGGCGTTCTCGGCCATGACGGTGGCGGAGCGGAGCTCGGCCATGGTGTGCAGTTCGCGGCGGCGGAGGGCAAAGACGATGCCGCCGACGACGATGCTCACGAGCACGCATGGTGCCAGACCGGCGACGGCGGTGCGATCGGCGCGGCCGATGCGTTCGACGTAGCCGCTGGCGTCCATGTCGATGCCCAGGAGGGCGACGATGGCCCCCTGGGCGTCGCGGATGGGTGCGTAACCGCTGATCCATGTTCCCCAGCGGTCAGAGATGGGCGTGGTGACGGCGGTGCCGCCCTGCGGGGGCGTGCGGACCAGGGTGGCGAGTTCCGGGCTGATCTCTGCGTACTCATCCCAGACGCTGGAGCGGTCCTCGACGTTGTCGCCGTCGGCATCACCGGGCTTGGAGGTATCGAGCACGAAGCGGAACGTCTCGTCGTCCTTGACCAGCGTGTAGACGAACTTGAGCTGGGGGAGCACGGCGTGGGCGCGGCGCATGGACGCGATGCACCGCTCGTATTCGGGCGAGTCGGTCTGCTCGGCTCGAGTGAGCCTGGAGTGCAGATCGCCGTCGACCTGACTGGCGATGGACGCGGCGAGGTGGCCCAACTTGGTGGCCATGCCCTCCTCCAGGAGCCGTCGGGTCTCAACGAGCCCCAGGATGACAGCGGCGATTCCGGCGATGAGGACGATCACCGCGGCGGCAATGCTGTCACGGACCGGTCGGGGTACGCCGGATCCCTGCCTTGGGGATGCATGGTTTTGTGGACGTTCCTGGTCCATACGGGAGACCAGTGCTATCGGCGAGGCCCAAGCGCGGGGTTGCCCGGAGTCAGCGGCGAGTGCGCAAAGTGCTGGTCGTCCCGGCGGGTCGTTCGGGGTGGTGGTCCGAGAACGGGTGAAGGGCCTGGCGTGTGCCGCCGCGGTGCGGTCAGACGGAGAAGCGGGCGACGAGGAGGCGGAGAGACTCGGCACGCTCGGTCAGCTCGCGGCAGCTCTGGGCGGTCTGGTTGACGGCGCGCTGGGGGGTTGTTCGTTGCGGCGGAGTGTCCGCCGGCGTCTGGGATGTGACTGGGTTACTTCACCGGCGCGGTCAGCGGCTTGTCAGTCTCGATGTTGATGCCGCGGAAGATGCGGGCGTAGTCGGTCAGCGGGAGCGTGAGCAGGCCGTCCTTGCGGGCGTAACCGTTGGCCAGGCCCTCGGGGCCTTTGGGCGTGAAGTTGCTGGAGTGGGGGTTCCAGAGTGTGATTGTGTCGGCCTGGGCATCGAAGGCGAAGACGGCGTAGGCGTGGCGCGGGCTGATGCTGGTGGGCACATTGGTTGCGGGCGTGCCGGTGACGATGAGCCGCTTGGCGGCCAGTGCCTCGGGCAGCTGGTTACGGAGCTGCGAGAGGGCCTTGTCCAGGTCGGCCTTGGCTTTGTCGGCCTCGGCCTTGGCCTGGGGTGTTTCGTCCTTGGGGGTCAGGGGCTTGGTCCAATCGCCGAGCAGGCGGATATTGACTGTCTGGTTGCCGGTGAGGATGCGGATGGTTGACGCGCCGCTGCCGCCTTTGCCGATCTCGTCGCGGGCGACCTGATCTTCGCGGTCTTCGGGCTTGAGCTTGCGTGTGCCGAAGGCCTTTTCGAGCACGCGGACCCAGAGGCCGCCGCGCGTGGAGGCGCCGGCCAGGCCGAGTTCGGCCTCGGTGAAGGGTGGGATCTCGACGGCATCGCCGGAGGCGAACTGGATGCGATACCAGCCGAGTTTCTCGCCGCCGAGGGCATCGATGAGTTTGGTGACATCGGCGGGGTTGCGGTGGACGAAGGCACCGACGGGCGCGATGACGAAGCAACTGCCGATGGCGCCCTGGCGGCAGTCGGGCAGGTCGGGCGTGCCGCCGTTGTAGAGTGATCGCGGCGCGGTGCGGATCTGCTGGACCGCGCGGCTGTAGCGCATCTCCAGGTCTTTCTCGGAGTCCTGATCGTCATCGGTGCCTGGGGCGCGGCCGGGTGATGTGGCAGCCTGCGTGGTGGCGGGGGCCGTGGCCGATGGTGTTGAGGCGGGCAGTACGGTGATGCCGGCCGGCTTGCTGGCGCGGTCGGGCGGGGCCTTGGGCTTGGCGAGCTCGGAGAAGAAGGCGCGGGACAGCGGCTTGCGGGCCTCGCCCTCGGCACGCCAGAACCGGCCGTGGAGTGCGGCGACCGCGGCGGCGACGGGGCCGGTGTTCTCGGGGTTCAGCACCTGCTGCTCGACTTCCTCGGCACTGAGCAGGCCGTCGGCGTCGGTGTCCCAGCGTGAGAAGTTGGCGATGACGGCGCGGGCGAAGGGGGACTGCTGGAGGCGTGTTGGTTCCGGTGCGCCCGGCTTGCTCTGGCCGGGCCTAGGTGTCCCTGCGGGTGCCACCGGTGTGGCCGGTGTGTCCGGCAGCGGCGGGAGAAACGCGGGATCCTGCGGCTTGGTGGGCAGCTTGGCGTTCGGCGGGACGGGTTTTGCGGTGGCGGCCGGTGCGGGGACGCCGATGGCCAGGCACATGGCCAGCAGCGGAAGCGAGGCCAACACGGAATAGCGCGGCAAGTGGAACGGGCGACGCGGCATAAGTTGGGAGTGTTTCGGCCGTTTTTGGCCGCGGCTGGCTGGGTGAGGGCTGGTGGGAAACCCCAACCGATGCGCATGAGTGCGGTCCGAGAACCGAGCGGTCCGGTGCGTAGCGCGGACGGGGCGGCTCAGCGTGAGGTGTAGGGGCTGTTGCCGACTTCGCGCCGGGCGACGAGGTCAACCCACTGGCGGGCGGCATCAACGACGGCCGAGCCGAGGTTGGCGGTGCGTTTGACGAAGGAGGGCGACTTGTCGGTCAGGCCGAGCAGGTCGGTGAGCACGAGCACCTGGCCGTGGCAGCTGATGCCGGATCCGATGCCGATGAGCGGGACCTTGGCCGCGGTGCACAGGGCGGTGACGGCCTGACCGAGCTCATCAGGCACAGCCTCGATGAGGAGCATGGGGCAGCCGGCATCGAGCATGACTTTGGCATCGTGCAGGATGGCGGCAGCTTCTTCCTTGGTGCGGCCGGCGGAGGAGTAGCCGCCGGTCATGGCGGCCCGCTGCGGGCGGCTGCCGATGTGCGCACAGACGGGGATGCCGGCGCGGTTCATCCGCTCGACGCGGGAGGCGAAGGTGGTATCGACCTCGAGCTTGACCAGATCGGCCTGGCCCTCGGTCAGGAAGCGGCCGGCGTTGCGGACGGCCTCATCCTCGCTGAGGTGGTAGCTCAGGAAAGGCATGTCGCCCATGAGCAGGGGGGCGACGGTGCCGTCGGGGGGAGGGGCATCGGTGGCGGTTGTGGCGGTGGTGATGCCGCGGCGGACACCGGCGGTCAGGGCGAGGAGCACATCAAGCGGCATGTCGCTGGTGCGCTGGTGGCCCAGGACCATTTCGGCGGCGGTGTCACCGACGAGCAGGACCTGCACACCCGCGCGGCAGAGCCAGCGGGCCATGGTGGCGTCGTAGCACGTCAGCGAGGAAAACGGAGCCGCCCCCGGAGTAGCCGCCAGCTTGCGAAGCGAACCGATCGTAATCCGGGGGACAGCCATAGGCGGGAGGGTATCGCCGGTGGGCCCGGGTGGCTTGCGCGTCGCGAGGGAAGACGGGAAGGCGGAAGAGGCTCACGCGGAAGCGCGGGGTTCAGTCGTTCAACGCGGAGGACGCGGAGGGGAGGAGGAAACGGAGGAAAGGCGGGAGAAGGGGCTCACGCAGAGGACCAGAGCACCGGAGGAAGACGGGAGAAGAAGGGGAAGGAGGGGAAGGGAACATGGATGGACAGGATGAACAGGATGAAAGGCAGGATGGGAGCAGTTGTTGCTTCCGTCCTGCCTTTCTCTGGCTCTCTGGTCCGCTGTGTGGGGCACTGCCTTTGGCTTTGCCTTTTTACTCACCCCTGAACCCTCTGTTTCTTGTCTTCATCCTGTT
>CAILKP010000090.1 GCA_903834785.1 uncultured bacterium | reverse complement strand
TCATTGACAGCATGCTATTCACCCATCTCAACCACTTGATCGACGCTCCGCCTGGAAGTGCCGTCTATGACGGCTTCAACGCTCAGCGCACCTTCTTCGGTGCCATTCAGGCTCTGCTGCAGACCGCTGGCCACGGCCTTGATCAGGATCGGGATCGTCGCTATAAAAATGCCTATGGTCCTTGCATTCGGTACGACACACACGGCGGCGTCTCCGACTTGACCACAGAGCAGCTTGCAGACATCATTAAGTTCGACCTCCTGCGACGCCTTCACCACTCGCAGCGGATTGATCTCGTTGACCAAGCCAAGCGACTCGCCCTGGCTGGCCTGCCCGGGGTCACCGGTGGCAACCGTGCGGCCGTCTTAATGGACTTCACCCAAGCCGTCATGCAGGACGGCTCCGATGGCGATCTGGATCTCGACGCAATTGATCTCCAGCTGCGCGCAGTTGTGCAGAAGTACCGAAACGTGCGGCTTACCGGCTCGTACACACCTACCGACCCGGCCGGCTTGGCCAAGGTCTTGCATGTGCATCCTACGCCCCGGCCGCCCGCGGTGGCGGCTGCGGCAGTGCGACCCGGGCCGGAGCCACCGAAGCCTGCCGCTCGCAAGGGACAGCCTCGCCAGCAGCTGCCGGCTGCCGGGCCATCGGCTGTCGCGGGCCCGACCGCGGAACCGCCCCCGGGCAAGCAAATGTGCAACTTGGGTCTCCAGTGTCGCCGGACGGTCCTCGAGCTGGACCCGGCCAACCCCAACAAGCCAATCGTGGCGGCGAAGTGTTGGTTCTGGCATGCTTCCGATCAATATGCGAACATGATGCAGCAGATCCGCGCCGAGTTCGCCGCGACCTTGCTGGCTCCACCGGCGAAGCCCGTGGTGATGCCGGCGTCTGTGCTGCCGGCTCCCGCTCCGACTCCTCCCGTTCGTACCACCCAGGCCGCGGTCGTGCAGGCCCACATTGCCGAGCTCAGGCCCGGCAGGCCGTCTGCCCCGGCTACCCGCCCGGAGGCCGCCGATGTCGGCGAGTGTGATGCGGTTGTCCGACCCGTTGAATTTCATGCCGCGGCCATATCGGCCTTCGTTCGCGCCCATCAGCCCGAACAACCGTACGTCCAGCCTATCTCTGCGGAGGAGGCCCGTCTCGATGCCCTTCAGGCGGCACTCGACGGCTACGAACTGGCGTTCGCCGCGTGCGCTGAGGCTGCCCGGTCCGTCTCCGGCGATGGCAGGCCTCTCCACTACCATCGTGATCTCCTCAGACTGTGGGACGTGTACATTGAGGCTCTAGCGGCCGACCTGCCTGGCGGTTCTGGTGTCGCATTCCTGGCAACTGCTGCCAAGGTCCGCGACAGGTTCATCGTCGACACCGGCTCCTACTACAACATCGGCCCGCATGTCCGGCCGGATGGCTCGCCGGATGCTTCCGGTGCCACGTCGTCGCTGGTTCCGTCGTCGTCCACCCACAGCTCGCAAACGGCCGGCGGCGATCTCATATCCCTCAACGAAGCGTTTTCCAGTCAGGTGTTGGTGCGCACCCGATGTGGCCAGCTCATCTGCATCCAGT
>CAILKP010000089.1 GCA_903834785.1 uncultured bacterium | reverse complement strand
TCCCGCCCCTCCGCCGTCGTCGCAACCCGCTGGCCCTCAACGCTCACAATCTCATCGCCCGGCTGCAGAATCCCGTGCGCCGGGAACGTCGCGATCGTCCGCCGGATCACCGAGCGGCTTGTGCTGAGGTCAAACTCAACACCCAGCGCCGCCCGCGGCTGCTCATCAAACCGCGCCCGCGCAATCGGCAGCAGCCGCAGCCGCGACTCCACCGGCAGCCCCGGACGCTTGAGCATCGCCTCAAGCTGAGACAGCGTGAATGACCCGTTCGAACTGATCGCATCCCCCGCCGCCTGCCGCTCCGCGATCGACTCGCTGTTGAGCTTGCCGACGAGCTGCTCCAATGTCGTGACCGCACCCGCCCCGCCCGCACCCACCATGGAAGCCGGCGTGTCGGCAACAGCCGGAACAACAGCCAACCCCGCGGCAAGCACTACCGCTGCCGCAGTCCACCGCCAGACCCGCGCTGTACGACGAGGGAGCTTCGCCATGCTCAAGGATAGAGGCACCCGGAAAGGCGGATGCACAATGTCGAGCCGTGGTTATTCGGACTATGCCGCCGAAGACCACCAGCCCCCACCCTCGCTCAAGCGATACCGATGGCAAGGAAAGCGGCGATCGGCCAGTACTGCAGCCGCGAAGCAACCGTTGGTGAGTTCGCCCACGGCCGCAGCCCCCGCACACCAACCACCAACAACAGCGGCAGAAGGAACTGGCCCATGATGAACATCAGGTACAAAACGGGCGGATGCTCAAAGAACTCGGGAAACGGCTTTGGCCGACCAAAACACCATACGTGTATGAGATTCAGCCAGCCCGCCGCAAGCACAATCAGTAGCACTCGCCAGGCCTCCCGCTTCATCCCCCGCTCCTGCTCCGGGTTCATCCCCATCGACCGAGCCAGCGACACGAATCTCGCCGCACCCAAGTACCAGCAGTACGCCAGCAGCAGCGGGCGAATCAGCCAGACCAAGACCTCAATTGTGCTCGCCTCACCTGGCACTCCACACCTCGCCGCCTGCGGCGGCCCGTCAGTTCATCGCTCAGTTAACCCAGCGAAATGCCCACCGGCTGCGGCCGGGGCTCGTAGTTGGGCTGCAGGGCGATGCCCATGCCCACGCGCTTGCCGCCCTGAATCCGCGGCGGGATGCCCTCGTTATCAATGATCCGCTGGATGGCCATGATGCCTTCCATCAGCTGCTCTGGACGGGGCGGGCAGCCGGGGATGTACACATCCACGGGCACGAACTGGTCGATGCCCTGCACCACCGCGTAGGTGTCAAACACGCCGCCGGTGCTGGCGCACGCACCCATGGAGATGACCCACTTCGGCTCGCTCATCTGCAGATAAATGCGCTGCAGCACGGGCATCATCTTGGTGCTCACCCGCCCGGCCACAATCATCAGGTCGCTCTGCCGGGGTGAGAACCGCATGGCCTCAGCACCGAAGCGGGAAATGTCGTAGCGGCTGCACGCCGTAGCCATCAGCTCAATGCCGCAGCAGGCCGTGGCAAACGGCATCGGCCACAGCGACGACCGCCGGGCCCAGTTGATGACGCGCCGCAGCTGGGTGGTCGCAAAGGAGTCGGCGGTAACGGCAGCTTCAAGACCCATGGAATCG
>CAILKP010000088.1 GCA_903834785.1 uncultured bacterium | reverse complement strand
GCGTGTGATCCGGTCTTGATCCTGTCCATCCTGTCTATCCATGTTCCATTCTTCCGGGAGCCATGGATTGAACATCGATGGACAGGATGAACAGGATGGGAAGGCAGGGATCCAGGTCGGCTCGGGTTTGCGTGTGATCCGGTCTTGATCCTGTCCATCCTGTCTATCCATGTTCCCTTCTTCCGGGAGTCGTGGATGGAACATCGATCGGCAGGATGGGAGGCATCAGCCAGGTGGAGTGTCGTCCCCCGGCGGCGTTGACGGGCTGGTGCGAGTTCTCGTGAGGCGCTTGTACTCGAGCCGCGGGCTGCCGAAGTTGATCAACAGTCCGACCTCGATTCCGGTCGCCTTCAGGTAGTTGATGACTTGGGCCTGATGCTCGGGTGCCAGCGCTTTGACCGCCTTGAGCTCGACGATGACTCGGTTGGCCACGAGCAGATCCGCGATGAACTCTCCGACGTGTGCTCCGCGGAAGCTCACACCGATGGGGTGCTGCTTGACAGCCTGCACGCCGCGCTGGTGCAGGGCGATCATCAGCGCGTTGTGGTACACGGATTCAAGGAATCCTGAGCCCAGTTCGGCAGCAACCTCGAAGGCGCAACCGATGATCGCGCTGGTTAACTCGTCATTTACCGGCGTGTTGCTCACGCTCGTCCGCTCCAGGTTTACCCGTTGAGCAGCCGCACCAGGCGCTCCAGCAGCAGGCCGACTTCCAGCACGCCGTGGCGGGGGCCGGCATCCAGGCTCTGGCAGGCCTCGATCTGGCCGGTCAGCCGCTGGTGGGCGGTGATGACGGTGCTGTGGTTGGGCCGGCCGATGGAGCGGGCGATCTCGGGGTAGCTCAGGTCCGTCAGGCGGCGGGCGATTGCCGTGCACAGGGCGCGGGCCAGCACCACGCGGGGGTGGCGGCCGCTGGCGGCCAGTTCCGTGGCCGAGACTGACAGCTCAAAGCACACGGTGCGGATGACCTCCTCCATGCGCACCGCGCGGCGGGTGTCACGCGGGGCGGAGTGGCCAAGGGCCTTCTGCACGGCCACCAGACCGACGATGCGATGGTTACCCGAGCGCGTCGGCGCGGTGTCCAGCAGACGCGAGACGGCGTCGAGCTTGGTCAGCACACCTTCCAGGTCGCGGATGTTGACGTGCTTGCCGGCCGGGCCGGCACTGGCCATGATCACCGGGATCGCCTGCTCCTCAATGACCAGTCCGCGGCGGGCGGCCAGCACGCGGACCAGACGCTGGAGCGTCTGATCATCCGGCGGCAGCACGGCCACGCACAGCCCGCCGCTGAGGCGAGAGACCAGTGCGGGCGAGAAGTCCGACAGCTTGCCGGGGTGCACGGTGGAGGTGATGACCACCGAGCCGCCGCGGCTGGTGATGGCATCAATCGTGTGCTGAAGCTCGATCTGCGTGGCGGACTTGCCGGCGAGGAAATCGGCATCGTCGATGCACAGCAGGTCCAGGCCCCGCAGCGAGCGGCGGAACTGCTCAACGCTCTTGCCCCGCAGCGACGCGAGGAACTCATTCACGAACGTCTCGCCGGTGATCAGGCGGCTGGTGGCGTTGGGCCGGGCAGCGCGGAGGGACTCGACTGCACCGTGCAGCAGGTGGGTCTTGCCCGTGCCGCACGCGCCGTGGAGGGCCAGAACTGAGAGACCCTCGCCGTTGCGAAGGCCCACGCGGCCGATGGCATCGGCGCCCATGCGGTTGCCGGGGCCGATGACGAGCTGATCAATGCGGTAGCGCGGTGTGTTGGTTGCCGGGCTGGCACCGCCGTGCTGACGCGAGGTGCTGCGGCCGCCGCGGGCCAGCGGGGCCTGCTGGGCCTGTGCTGCCGGTGCGCTCTGGCTGCCGGCCGGTGCCGGCGGGGGCAGGTGGCGGGCCAGGCGGCTCTCGGCGGTTGCCTGCTCGGTCGCGGGTGTCGCGAAGCCGGGGTTCTGCATCACGGAGTTGACGTGGTTGACCGGCACTTCGGGTGCCACGACCACGAAGCGCACGGGCAGGTCGATGAGGCCGGCGGCCTCGCGTGCGGCCTTGGTGACCACGGGCATGAAGTGCTGCTGGCACAGCTGGGCAAGCAGCGGGCTGGCGACGGGAATTTCCAGCCAGCCGCCGGCGCTCATGGTCCAGGGCAGGACGAAGTACCGCGAGTAGCGCTCTGCACCAAGGTGGGTGCGGACCGCGCCGGCGATGGTGCCGGGCGTGGCGGGGTGCCGCATCAGCATCTCGCGTGCGGCGGCATCGGGGGCGGAGGAAACGTGGCTTCCGGCAGGCGCGGCGGCGGCCGCGGAGATCGGGACGGCAGTCGAGTTAGAGTTCACGGAGTGCGCGACAGATTCGCGCGGAGTGACAGCAGCGTGGGTGGTGGGCACCGGCACGTCCTTACAGCTTCCCCGCCAGGCGGGTTGTCATGGAAACGAGAACGAGTCCGTTCACTTTCCTGCTTGCTTTCCCGATGATTCCGTGGTTTGTGCCGCGGTGATGCAACGGGCAGCGTGCCGGACGGTCAATCCGTGACCGCTCAGACAATAACACGTTCTTTGCGCGATGCAACGCGGTGAACGAATTGATTTTTGCTGCGCGGTCCCAAGTGGCCGATGAGCGACACTTGCGTTCGGAAAGAACTTATCAACCGGTCACGCACGGGTTTTCTTGTCCGGAAGGTACCCACAGGCATTTGGGATGTTCCTCCGCGCGGGCTTGTGCCGCGGCACCGCGGTGACACAAGATGTTGTGGCCCGATGTCGCCGACATCGCTTCTGACACGTTGTTGGCCGCGATTATGTCCACGTCCGCTTGACCGCGTTGCGGTCACCTGGCCGCGCGATGCAGCGGCAGGATGAACGCATCACGCGCTGCAAACCGCCGGAAGCCCTGCTGCTCGTAGAGCTTCAGCGCCGGCGCGTTATCCATATCTACCGCGCACGCCAGCGTGCGACCGATGCCCGCCAGCACGCCCAGGGCGTGCACCAGCAGGCCGCGGCCAAGGCCTTTGCCCCGAACCTCCGGTCCAAGGCCAAGATACACCAGTTCCACCGAGCCCTCGGTGTCGCACACCGACAGCAGGATGCAGCCCACCGGCTCGTCACCTAACAAGAGGATGAACCACAGAGCGGGGTCAAAGGTGCCGACGGACTTGTGGCTCTCGATGACATCCGAGGCCGGACGAAGGCCGCACAGGGCCGGGCAGTCCAGTGTGTCGATGTAACTGCGGTCCAGTGCGCGGGCCAGCATGGCCTCGCCATCAGCCAGGCGATTCATGGAGACCAGGCGGATCCCGGCGGGCCAGGTGATGTTCTCGCCGCGGCGGGCGTGGATTGGTCGTCGGTAGTACCCAAGGCGGGCCAGTCGGGTGAATCCGGCCTGGATATACGAGCCAGCGATGGCGGTTTGCTCGGGGTCGACCAGTGCCTGAAGCATCGCGACGCCGCGGCAGGCCTCAACGCTACCGCCGGCGATGTCATTGGCTACCGCACGGAGCAGGTCGGAGCGGTTCTCGATCAGCCAGCCGGGCTCGTTACCGATGCTCAGGCGGGCGCAGCCGTCGGACTGGCCCATGATCGGCATTTCGCCGCCGGTGACAAACACCATCGCCGTGGAACCGGCCCCGGGGACGGCCAGGGCGGCCATGGGCGGACACGGGCCGATGGCCAGGCGCGGTTCGGCCAGCCAGACCAGGTCCAGCGAGACAGACTCCGACTCTGCCGCGGCGGTGAACTCGGTCACAAAGGGTGATGCCGCCGGGCGATCCAGCAACGCGGCGATGGCGCGGCGGCTTTCGGCCTGATCCGGCGACTCCGGCAGGGTCGCTAGGCAGCGCACCACCAGCGGGGATGGCGGGTTGGGAATCCGGCCGGGGATTGGCAGGGGCGGTGGGCCACCGAAGGCACCGCCGGAACCGGGAGAATCGGGGCTGGCAGGGGTGGGGTGCAGGCGGGCCGGGCTGGAAAGCGGGGGGGGCATCGGACCGGTCATGATTGGCAAGCTGGCGGGCGGGGGCGAACCGAGCTGCCGCCGGGGGAACACCCGGCGGAGGCGGCCCGTTGCGGGGGTCGATCGGGCCGAACCGGCAAGGTTCAGGCAACCGGGGGGCGGGTTTGGGCCGTATCATCGAGGCCTCCGATTCCCGGCCCCGCGCTGTGGATCGGGGCCGCGGTGCGTGCAGTCCGCACGCCGCCGGATGTCACACGATTGAAAAGGACCGTTGTCCATGCTCGATTTCCGCACCTGCTACGCCCTGCCGACCGTCGCCATCGTGTGCCTTGCCGGCTCGACCCTCGTCGCCGCGGCACCTGAGCCCGATCCGGTCCCGCGTCGCTGGGAGCTGGGCGTCGAGACGCGTCCGCTGGCGGTGGCGTACGCCAACGTGCCGGGCGTGGGCGCACGGCCCTTCTATTACATGACGTACAAGGTCACCAACACCACCGGCAAGGAGCAGACGCTGGCCGTCGGCTTTGAGCTGGCGACCGGTGACGGCAACGTGGTGCGTGCCGGCCGCGGCGTGCCGGTGGAAGTGACCAAGCAGATCGTCGAGCACCTGGGCAACCCGATGCTGCAGGACCCGATCGGTATTCTGGGCCCCATCCAGCACGGCCGCGAGAACGCCCGCGAGGGCATCGTGATCTGGCCGCTGGAAGACTTCACCCCCGAGTCGCTGACGGTCTATGCCGCGGGTTTCAGCGGCGAGACAGCGATCATCGAGCTGCCCAAGGTTGAGGCCCCGGCCAAGACCGAGGCCAAGGGCGACCAGAAAGCTGCGGACAAGGACGCGGCGACCAAGGCTGATGCCAAGCCCGCGGGCAAGGACGCCAAGGTGGATGCCGCGGCCAAGCCGGCGAAGTCGGGTCAGGATTCGGGCAAGGCTGTGCTCCGCAAGACCAAGATGATCCGGTTCGCCGTCCCTGGTGAGCTGACCAACCTGCGCGATACGGCGCTGAAGGTTGAAGAAGAGCGATGGATCATGCGGTAAGTGTGGGCGGGGGCAAATGGCCAAAGTGCACAATGGCCAAACTGCCAAAGAGGTGAACTGATGTCGAGTGACGACGCGAGAGAGTGAGCCCGCCGTGGGTTTGTTCATTCGTGCTCTAGTCTGCGCGGCGTGAACGGCTGCTCACGCTTCGAGTGAGGAAACGCCTCCTTCATCCCCTCCGTCCAAAAACAAACCGCCCCGGCCAGTGTGGCCGGGGCGGTTGTTTTTGAACTCAGGCTGTCTCACACTCCGCGAACTCCGGCTTTAGCAGCCGGCGCCGAAGGCGTTGATGAAGGCGATGAAGTCGGTGCCGTCGATGGTGCCGTCCGGGCCACCCTCGGGCAGGTTGGGGTTGCCACCGCCGGCGACATCGGCGGCCGGATCGATCTGGGCGTCACCGATGCCGAAGCTGTTGATGAAGGCGATGAAGTCGGAGCCGTCCGGTGTGCCGTCGCCGTTGATGTCAGCAAGGCAGGCCGGGGTGGTGGGGCCGGGCAGGGCGATCTTGATCAGGGCCAGGCCGGTGACGGCGCCGACGGGGTTGCAGGCCCACTGATCGGTGTGAACGTCCAGCACGGTCCACAGGACGCGGTCGGCATCGATGAAGCTGCGGTGGTTCCGCAGGATCGGGCCGGCGTAGGCGATCTGGGGCAGTTCGGCGGTGCCGACGTTGATCGGCTGGCCCTCACGCAGCAGCACGGTGGTGCCGTTGTGAACCAGAACCGAGTCGCTGGTGCTGTCGGCGTTGCTGGTCAGGCCGCCGACGACGTAGTCGTTGCCGCGGGCCGTGGCCATGAAGAAGGTGGACGCGAAGACGGCATCGCTCCAGGTCTCCGTCGAGCCGGTGATGATCGGCTGGCCGGTCAGGGCGACAACGTTGCCGTTGCGGAGGACAAAGTCCTCAGCACGGACGGCCGGCGGGGCGAGGTTGAACGAGCCCAGCGAGATCCACTGGCCGTCGTTGTCGATCTCGGAGTGGGTGTAGCTGCCGACGGTCTGCGTCAGACCGGTGCCGGCCGCGGGGTAGCCCTCCTGGAGCACAACGGTCGGGGCGCTCGAGCCGCTCTTGAGCACCAGCACCTCGTCCTGCGTGCCGGTGATGCCGGTGCCGTTGGTCAAGGTGGACTCGAGCATCCAGGACTGACCATCGGCGGTGATGGAGAAGCCGCGGGTGTTGCCGTCCTGATCGGTGTTGTCGCGGAACGTGGAGATGTTGGCCGTCGTGCCGTTGGCCTGGCCAGCCGGCGAGTACGCTGCCTGGCCGGTGCGGCTGAGCAGCGTGGCACCGTTGTTTGTCACGGCAGCGCGGATGCCGGTGTCAGACAGGTAGCTGAAGGCGACGGTGCCATCGGCCAGCATGCCGCCGCGGGCGACGGACATCGTTGCACCGTAGTTGATGGCGGCGCCGGTGCCGGTGAGGCCCAGCACGGTGGCCGGGGTGCCCTGGCGGGCGACGATGGCGAAGCTGTAGCCGGCGCCGGCGGGGGTTGCCTTGACCAGCACGCGGGGGGTGCCCGGTGCGTTGGTGCGGGCGGTGAAGGCGATCTCACCGGCGTTGTTGATGGCCTGGATGCGATCGAAGATCGGGTCGAGGATGCCCAGCGTCTCGCCGCTGGTGCTGTCCAGCACGGTCACGCCTTCCTGGGCGATGGCGCGGTAGCCGGTCGAGTCATGCACGACCAGGTAGGTGTTGGAGCTGCCGGCGTTGGTGGTGTCAGCAACGAAGACGAACTTCGAACTGTCCGGCGAGGCGTGCGGGCGGCTGATGGCGAACTGGTTGAGGGTCGAGGCGCCGCCCGCGGAGCCCAGCGTGGCCGGGAACGGACTGTCGATGACGGGCAGGTTGTTGGTGGCGGCACCAAAGACGCTGGACAAGTCGGCGCTCAGGGTTGAGGCCGTCGAGAGCGTGACGGTCTGCACGGTGGCGGTGTTGTTGGTGGTCACCGCGTCGCTGGTGAGGCTGGTCGCCGTGGCCCGCAGCAGCTGGCCGCCCTCGCTGGCGACGGTGGTGGCAATGCCCAGCGTGGCGTTGCCGAAGCTGGCGACATCGCCTAGGTTCCACGTCAGCGTGGAGCCGGCGATGGTGACGGTGCCGACCGACGGGGTGTTCGAGACATAGGTGACGTTGGGCGACAGCGTGGCGGTGACCACGGTGCCCGCGGCGCTGGCCGGGCCGTTGTTGCCCAGCGAGACGGTGTAGTTGATCGTCTGGCCGATCGTGGTGTTGCAGGCCGCATCGCTGGTCACGCCGACGCTCAGGTCAGCGGAGTTGATCACGGTCGTCGAGACGTTGGTGACGTTGTTGCCCGGGGCCGCGGTGAACGCGACGTTCAGCGGGGCGGCGGCGGGGAACTCGACGTTGGGCTGCACGACAACCTGGAAGGGGCTGGCCGGGCCTGAGGCGAGGTCGCCGAGCTGGATCGTGTAGGTCTGACCCACGTTCGTAACCGGCAGCGAGCTGCTGATGAACTGCACGCTGCTCGGCAGCGTGAAGGTGAGCGTCGCGTTGGTCGCGACGTTGGTGGCACCGTTGTTCGGGGTGATGGTGTAGGTCAGCTGCCCGCCGACGATCTGCACGGGATCGGGCGAGTCGGTGATGACCGTGGTGACGTTGGGGGTGTTCGCCACGCGAGCCTCGACGCGGAGGTTGTCGATGCCCATGCCGTGGTCGTTGCCCGGGTCGTTGTTGTCGTACCAGCGAAGCACGAGCACCTGTCCGGGGGCCCAGTTCACGCCGGTGAGGGTGCCGCTCTTATTCGCGCTGTTGGCCGCCAGCGTGCCGTCCAGCGCACCAGCGGTAGCGGTATTGACGATCGAGACGAGGCTGTAATCGGGCACCACGGTGTAGCCGGTGATGTTGTTGCCCGGGGTCAGCGTGGTCAGGTCAGAGGCGCCATCGAAGATGCCGTAATCGAACTCGACGGTCTGAACGGTTGTGTTGCCGCCGTTGCGCCACTGCTGGGCGACAAAGCTCAGGTCGATGGCGTTGTACGTGGTCGCGGTGTCGTTGCGGAGCACCAAGGCGAAACTCTGATCCTGCGGGGTACCTGAGCCGATCGTGCCGAGGGTACGGTTGGTGCTGCCGGTTGCACCGAATGAGTACACCGCGCCGCTGTTGGACGTCCCGTTGTCAGCGCGATAGTTCGGCATCGCGGTGACCACGGAAGCGGCACCCGCGCGGATGATGTTGGAGGCATCTGTCAGGCGGAACGCGTACCAGCCCGCCAGCGTCGAGCCATTGACCCATGTGTTGGCGGTGCCGGTGTTGGCCAGCGAATCAAAGCTCTCGGTGTAGGGGGTGCCGGTGTAAGCGGCGGGCTGGGCCATCGCACCAGTGGTGGCAAGACCAACAACAACGAGCAAAGCGTGCACGCGGTTCATAGTGAGGACTCCGGTTTATGTTCAGACTCTCGATCTCTCGCCCGCAGCGGGGCAGGTCAACACAAGGTCTTAACAATAGTGCCAAAGTCGCCTGTTGCCCATGAATTGCGGGTGAAACCGGGCGAAATCGCCCGGTTGGTGCGGCCGCCTTGACATGCTCTTAACCATCCCGCAGTCCGGGTAAGTCGCCGCAGAATATCCGCCTCGGGCGGTTGCCCGATCGATCAAACCCTGTGTCACAATAACAACGCAGCGGGAGCTATTGAATACTCCCGCTGCGTGCAAAATGTCCACTTTGACATCGATCGTTACTTGTTCATGTCCGGCGTCGCCGGAGCCGCGGCAGGAGCTGGGGCCGGTGCCGGTGCCGCTGCGGGAAGCGGAGCACCCGCCGGTTCAGTCGGCGGCTTGGTCCACACCTCGCCCAGCAGCGTGTACAGCGGTCCGTTGGCCGGATCAACCAGCTTGTCAGCCACGCTCAGGCCATCGGTGATCCACTGCTTCTCGCCGAACTGATAGCCCAGATACGCCAGCAGCACGCCGGACTCATCGCGGATCGGGCTCATCGGCTTGGTCAGCTCGCCCTGCAGGTCCTTGGCAACGCCGTCCACCAGTGCCCGCGGCACGATGCCGCGCTCGATGATGCGGACGGGGATGAGCTGCGGCTTGTCGCGCAGCAGCTCGGTCAGGCCCTTGCCGGCGGTCATGTACGCCCCGGCCCCCAGCTGGGCGTGCACGCGACCCAGCCGTGCCATCGCATCGCCCTTCTTGGCGGCAAGCAGGCGGGTGTAGGCCTCCTCGGCCTCGAAGTAGCGGCCCTGGCTCATCAGCTGCTGCGCGCGATCCATCACAATGTTGTACCAGTCGTCCTCAGTCCGCGGCCGCTCGCTCAGGCCGCGGATCGGATCGGCACCGGTCATGGCCCGCAGGGTGTCAACGGCGGATGCGGCGTTGGCCGGAACCGCGGGCGTCACCTTCGGCACGGGCGAGGCGTTGCGCTCAGCAGCACTGGGGACCGGCCGCGCGGTATCAGTGGGCGTCTGGCCGGGGCGTGACGGGGCGGCGCCCGGGCGTCCCGCATCGCGGGCCCGCAGCATGTCGCGCAGCGAGTTCATTGCATCATCACTGGCGGGGCGGGTCGGGTCGCTGCCAGTGGCGGCGTTGTCCTTCCGGCCGCCTGCCGCGCGAGTCTGCTGGTAGCGACTTTCCACCTCGTCGTACCGCGTGGAGATCCATGAGCCCGGCTTGCGGTCATCGGGGAACGGGTTGGCTGATGCACCGGGCTTGACCACCGAGCTGCCTGCCGGCGCGGTGCCCAATCCAGTGCCCAGTCCGCCGGCTGGCGCGGTGGCAGGGTTTGTCATGTTCCGCCCGCCGCTGCCGGAAGCCGGCACGGACAGGTCGATCCTGCCGTTGGCCGCGGCACGCTGCGCCTCGGCTTGTTCAAGCTCGAGGTCACCAGGCACATTCCAGCCGGTCATCGGCCGCTCCAGCGGCGACAGGGGCAGCACATCAGAGCGGTCACGCTCGCCGTAACTCAGCCCGCGCAGCGGCTGGTACATCACCGGTGTGGAGGTCAGTGATGAGGTACGCACCTCGCCGAGGACCGAGGGCTGGCGAGACTTGTCCCACTCGCGCTGGGCGCTGCTTCGCAGCGAGGAGAGCGCCGCACCTGACGATGCCGCTCCGTAGCGGCCGGGGTTCAGCGAGTCGGCGAACCCGGCGGTTGAGACGTTGCCCGAGTACAAGGCGGACTGGTTGCTCAGCAGGTCCGAAGTGCGGCTGCGGCCCGTGGCCAGGCCGCTAAACGAGGCGTCACGCTGGAAGTTGTAGTTCTGTGTCCCGCCCAGGTAGTCGCGGAACTCCGAGCCCGAGCCGCCCACGCTGGAGCCGCGGAAGCTCCGCCCGCCGCCGGCTGTGCCGTCGAAGATCGCGTTCTGCTGCCGGATCGTGTCCTTGATGTCGCGGCCCTTCTCATTGATGCCGCCCGAGCCGACGCGGCGGTTGGCATCCAGCGCGTTGCCGGTGCCCAGCGCATTCTGGGCCTGGGCCGCCTGCGGGGCCAGCACCAGCACGGCGGCCAGGGTGCCGCAGGCCGTCAGCACGGCCAGGCGACGGGCGTTCTGGCAAGCGTCGGGGCGGGGACTGGAGTTGTTCGGGTTGGACATGGGCAAGTGCTCCAGAGAATCAAACAAACCGTCGGACCAGCGGGGCGACCAATCAGAGGCCGCCGGCCCCGCTCACCATATTGAAGGTAGACCGGGCGGTCCGAAGTTCATTCGCTGCAGGTCGGTGAAGTGTTCAAAAGGAAGCAAACGGGTGAATATGCAACAAGTCCCGTTGGGCGGAGAGGAGGTCGCCGCCCGACGGGACTTGTCTGGTCATCGTCCTGATTGATGAGCCGGCATCAGAAGCCGGGCTTCTTGCCGGGTTCTTTGCCCTCAGTCGGTGCATCCGCCGGGGGGGTGCCGGGATTGGTCGGGGCGTTTGCCCCAGCCGCGGCCTCGTCGAGCATCACCAGCCGTGTGCCATCGGGCAGCACGATGATGATGTTCGTAAACACGCCAGCAAAGCTGCCGCTCTGCGCGGTGGCCTGGTTGCCGGCGGGCAGCTTGAAGTAGATGACCGCCTTGCCCTTCTCAAAGTCGATCGGAATCGGCAAGAACGCCGATTTGCCCAGCAGCATCTCCTGGAGATACTCCGCAGGCATGATGCTGCTAAGCGATGTGTAGAACTTGGCGACGTCGATCAGATTGGCCGTGATGCCCTGGAACTTGCCGAGCTTGTCGTTGACGGCGGCGCTGAACTTGAGGATCTGTGCATCGCCGGCCGCCGCGGCAGCCTGCGTCGTCAGCAGCGATTTGACCTTGGTCACATCGCTGGACTGCACGGAGGCGATCGCCGGCTCAACTGCCATGCGCAGGCCGTTCCAGACCGCCGAAGCACCAAGTGCCCCGCCGATCCAGACCACCGAGCTGATCATGCCCAGTATCAGGCCGACAATCGCCAGCGCCTTGCCGGTCAGCCGGCCCTCGCTGCGGCCGATCTGCACCAGGGCGCCGCCGCCCAGTGCCGCGGCAATCGCGCCCGTGCCGGGGATGCAGCACACCAGCGAGAAGACCAGTGAAGAGACCGCCAGAATGCTGGTGCGGGCCGGAACAACGATGCCGTCAGAGCTGTGGCCCGCCGGGCCGCCGTAGTTTTGCCAAGGTCCTTGCGTCATGCCGAATCATAGGAAGGCATCCCGCATTCTCCCCCGTTCTGGTGCACCTGTTTGACCTGTCATCCATATCGTCGAAGGCATGTGCGAGTTCCCAATCCAACTGCACCGGACGTCCTTTGCCCAGGGGCGTGTTGTACCGGCCGGTGCCCTGACCCGCAGCACCCCCGGGCGCGTGGCCGCTGTCGCCGGGTCGCTGCTGCTTGCCGGACTGCTGCTGGCCCAGGCCGGGTGCGTCGTGGCAGATGACGACGCGATGCGGGGGCTCTCCAGACGGCCAGGCGGGGTTGATGTGCTCATTCCTGATTCCGCCCCGGCCGCCAAGCTCGGCCTGCGGCCCATCGGGGAGGTCGAACTACCGCTGATGGGCATCCGCCGGGTCTCCCGCGCTGGCGCGGTGCTGGCCGTGCAGATCGGCCCCGGCGTCGTGCTGGTTGACACCAGCGCCAGGCCGCTGCGGACCAGCCGCGGCATCACCGGCGCCAGCGGCGCGATCGACCTCATGTACGGTTCATCGATCGGCGGCTTCCCCGTCGTCGTCGAGGCGATCGACCCGGCGGTGCCCGTGGCACCAGCGGCTTCCGGTGCCGCGCCGGTTGTGCCGCAGTTGCCACAGGCCGCGCGCCTGAGCGTCGATGGCCGCATCACGCCGGTGGCCACGGGGCTGCCGCCATCCGTCGGTGTGCAGTGCTGGACGCCCATCGGCACCGACGGTCAGACGCTCATCGCCGCGGCAAGCGAGCCCGGGCAGCAGCCGGTGCTGTGGCTGTGCCGCGCGGGCAAGGCGGAGCGGATCCTGGCCCGCAGCGATGCGGCATCCAGCGGCTACTTCATGCTCATTCCCAGCGGCGATGCGGGCTTTGTCGCCGCACTGCGGCTGGTGGCGGGTCGCGTGGTGGCCGACGTGATCGATCTCGCCGGCGCCACGCTGCTCTACAGCGTCGAGCTTGGCTCGCTGCGTGCACGCACCGTCACCGGCGGCTGGGGCGGCGCTGTGAGCATGCGCGACGGCATCTCGCACAACGAGCTCGACGACTCACCAGGAGCGCTGTGGCGGCTGGGCCCGCTGCAATGGGGTGATGGCACCGCGGCGCGGGGCCTGGCGCTGGTTCCGCTGCGATCGTGTGACGATGCGCGGTACCGGCTTCACGGGAGACGCGCCGGCAGCGTGCTGCGCTTGCCGCCGCAAGTTGAGGTGCTCGCTCGCGGTGACGACGCCTCGGTCATTGCCTCGGGCACGCAAGGCGCGTGGGTGCTGGATGTGGCTGGCGTACCTGAGCAGGAACGTGCGGAGCCATCGGATGCACAGACGTTCATGGCAGGGGGGGGTGCTCGGTCGGAGAGCGGGGATGCCGGGCTCCGGCTGACCCGTGTGCGGCCACTGGGTGCAGGCACCTGCCTTGGGGTTGGTGCATCGGAGCGTCGGGGCGACCTTGGACTGGTGCTGCGGCGGGTCACGCCGGGGATTGTCATGGTGCTGGAACTAGGAGTACCCCCAGCGGGACGAGATCCAGCCATAACCAACGGTGCCGCCGGAGGTTGAGGGGCAAGAATGACTGCGGTTTCAGCGGAAAAGGGCGGTGGTTGAGAGGGAAAGCGGAAAAGCGGGGTATCGGAGTCCGATAACGGAAGGTAAAGGGGGTGTTTTTCAGCTTAAAAAGTGGGGCATTTCGTTGAAGTCACCTTGACAGACTTTGAATCGTCGTGTATCTTGATGCCATCGTCGCGTTTACGTACGCGTTTAGCACATACCTTTATTAGGTAGGAAGAAGGAGAAGCACGTGAAGAAGAACGTCATTGCAGCTTTGTTGCCCGTTGCTGGCCTGGCCATGGTTGCCTCGGCCCAGGTCGCTCAGGTTACCGTCGAGAACGGCTGGGTGAGCTACACCCGCGCCGGCGTCGGTACCCTGGAAGTTCGTTGGGCGATCGACGGCGACAGCCGTAACGCTCAGGCGAGCAACCCGATCGATTTCGCTGGTGGTATCCCCAGCTTCCTGCCGGGTGCTGGCGCTACCGCCGTCGGCCTGACCCTGCAGGCTCGGTTCACCGCCCTGGGCGCGAACCCGACCATCCCCGCCGCCGTGACCGGCCAGGGCAACTACGGCATCGCCCGTGTGTCCTTCGGCACCACCAACAGCTACAACCGCATCAGCCACAACGATGCGGTCAGCAACGGCTGGACCGGCGCCATCTCCCGTGGTCAGACGACCATGGGCAGCGGCACCGGCGTCGTCGCGACCGACGGCTACGCCCTGTTCGGCGCCACCAGCCAGTTCCGTAACTTCATCGGTGCATACGGCTCCGCCCGCACCAACACCTCCAACTGGAACGCTGCCAACGGCAACCCCGTCTCCGGTCAGAACGTCATCCCGGGCAACGCCCAGGCTGGCGCTGGTAACTGGTCGCTCCCCGGCATCGCTGGCTCGCCCGCTGGCGTGACCACCCGCAGCCGCGTCGGTAACGGCATCCAGGCTCAGAACGCCTCGGGCCGCACCGAGATCGTCGGCTTCGACGCCTCGATCAACACGTCCCTCCCGGGCGATGTGACCGGCAACTTCGGCACCGGCATCGCCATCGGCGAGGCTTCCCAGTGGATCAACGTCTACCGCGTCGTGTTCAACCCCCGCCCGAACGCGGGTACCGACTCGGCCCGTAACGTGACCATCACTGGTAACGCCAACTTCCTCTACACCTCGGCCGTCGGCTTCAACGCGACCTCGGGTTCGACCCTGCTCCGCGCTGACACCTTCCTGGGCACCGCTCAGGACGCCATCGCCCCCGTGACCTTCCAGGTCCCGACCCCGGCTGGCGCCGCCCTCCTGGGCCTCGGTGGTCTGGCCGCCTTCCGCCGCCGCCGCTAAGTTCTGACCGCTACGAAACGCGATTTTCACGTGCTGAATGGCGTGGTCCCCGCAAGGGGACCACGTTTTTTTTATCCATGCCTCTGTGCCCATGCAGCCGCGGCCCTCGCATCGGCTTCCCGCGATCACACCTTTCCCATGTTCACATGCCCGCTCGGCGCGGGCGTCACTGCAGCGGTGGAAGCCCTGACGCGACGCAACTGCGACGAAGCGGCGATCCCGCTGCGCTGCCAACCCGAGCCCGCGCGTGCGATGCAGCAGTGTGGGTTGGTTGTCGGTCCTCTGTGGGTTGCTTTACCCGTATCCGCCGGCCGCTACGTACAGTCCCGCTATGGCCCGTTGTCGCGTTGACCCTTCCATCCAGCGTCAGGTGATCGACGGCTTTGATTTCCCGCTGGGCGTCTACCCGGTCGAGGCGATGCAACCCAAAGAGGGGTTCACCATGGCCTTCGAGCAGGCTGACCAAGTGCCCCCGCCCACCTTTGAGGATCGTGAGGATGGTGAGGCCGCCGAGTGGCCCGACCGGTACGTCTTTGACATCGTCGTCAAATCCTCCCGGGTCGAGTCGCTGATCCGCCAGCTCATGGCGATGCTCCCCGGGCGCGTGTACCCGATCCTGGACCTGCTTGGCAACGACGCGTATCGCGAGATTGATCCGTACATCGCCTATGACCTGGTGGGCATCGAGCGGTTCCTCGACTCGGTCCGCCGCTATCGGTCGTTCTTTCTCGAAGACGGCATGGTCGGCTTCGGCGCCATGAGCGAGGAGCCGTTCTTCTACGTCTTCGTTGATGAGCACAAGATCGTCACCGTTCGCGTCCCGGTCGAACTCAAAGACCGCATCGAGGCCCTGATGAGCGCGTTCGACCTCAAGCAAGTCGAGCAGCTCTCTGGCGCCGATGCCGCGCTGCACGAGCACCGCGGCGTGCTGGAAGCCCCGGCCGACCGCCCCGACCTGCTGACCAGCGAGGAAATCGTCGAGGAACTCATCGACACGTGGGGCCTTGAGCTCAACATCGACCCCGCATCCAACGTCGATACCGAGGGCACCGAGCTCGGCATGACCGGCTGGCGCTGCATCGCCCGCGTGCTCGATGAGCAAAGCGACATGCGCTACCGCGAGTCGCTGCTGACTGCTGAAAACCTGATGACTGCCCGCGAACTGGCGATGGATGATGCCCTGTCCAGCGACAGCGAAGATGCGCTGGCCAAGAAGCCGGACAAGGAAACCGCCGATGAGCCCTCGGCCGATGTCTTCGTCCTCGCCTGCGAGCGGCTGCGCCCCGAAGAGTTCACCGCAGCAGTCACCGCGGCAACACGCAAATCGCCTCGGATGACCGAGGAGCGTGTGTGGGTCTCGCGCTGGTTGGATTGACCCGGCCTCGTGCCGGCTCTGGCTGTTTGAGAAGCCCCAGTGCTTACAACCCCATGGCCACGGTCGTCGCGCCCGGCGTCACATCCGCCATCAGATACACGTGAATCCCCGCGATGCACGCTTCACGCGCCAGCGGTCCGCTCCGTGAGAGCATCACCAGCTTCGCCGTCTGTGCCGCGGTGCCGCCGGACGAAGTACCCAGCAACTGGCCGATGATCGCCGCGTTGGACTGGGCCCAGTGCCCGGCCCGCAGCAGCGTCACAATCGCCGCCTCATGCTCGGCGGCGGTGCTGCCCGCACCGGCAACAACATGCAGCGTCCCGAGTGCATCGGTGGCAAACGCGGCATCGGCCGCCAGCGGGCAGCTCAGCCGCGTGGCCGTCAGGCCCAGGGCCTTGAGTTCATCACCGCGAGCCGTGGTGGTGTTGCCGCGTGCGGCAACGGCCGTGCGGCTGGCCGGAACAGCCACCTCAGCTGCAGCCACGCTCGGCATCACCGCTGCGGCCACGGCCGTTGCGGCCGTTGCGGTCGGTGCTACTGCCGTCGCTGCTGCCGGACTGCTCGCACCGGCCCCACGCATGGCGTTGATCGCCGCCAGCGCCCGCGCGGTCTCAATCCGGTCGGCTTCATCATCAATGTCGTCGGCATCATCCGCATCATCAACATCCAGCGGCGCTGCCTTGGTGGGCTCGCCTCGCACGGGTGCTGCGGGTGCCGGAACTGAGGATGCCGGTGCTGCCGCGGCAGCAGGACGCGATGCGCCGTGCTGGTGCGTCTGCCCGTTGCCGCTGCGGCTGGCCGGAGCCAGCGAAGGTGCCAGTGATCCTGCCAGTGAAGCGCCAATGGCCGCGCCCAGCGACATGCCGGAGCCAGCGGGCACCGTGGGCAGCTTCAGCGGTGGCGTGCTCTCCGCCGGTGGGGTCCCGGGGATGTGCACCGCCGCCAGCACACGCTCCATGGTCTCAGTCAGCGGGCCGTCGTACAGCACCACCGCCGGCACAGCCGCGGCAATCTGCGGCACGGTTCCGGCCAGTTCCAGTTCAACACCCAGGAAGGTGCGGGCCGCATCGCCCAGCCGCCGCCAGGCCGCAATCGCCGCGGGCTGGTCGCTGCCGGCAACCACCAGGCGGAAGCCCGGTCGCCAGGCCGAGCCCGAATCGCGCTCCTGCTTCTCGCGACGGTCGCTGGCAATCGTCTTGATCACGCGATACGCCGCCACCGTGCTGGCCTCATCGGCGCTGGTCAGCAGCGTCACATCATGCAGCCGGTCGTGGGCAATCAGTCGGGCTTCATCTGATGCCGTGGTGCACACCAGGACCGCGCCAACCGCCCCCGCCGCCGCGGGAACGCCCGCCTTCGCACCGCCCACCGCCGTGGCCAGGGCCGACATCAAGTCGCCCGTCTCGGTCAGCCGCGGAAGCGATTCGATGTTGGCTCCCGGTGAGCCGGCCGGGGCCGTCGGTGAGCCGGCAAGTTCAACGCGGATCCACTGTCCCGTCAGCCGCAGCACGGCCACGGGTGCCGCCAACTGCTGGGCCCGCAGTCGGGCGTACTGCCCGGCCCACGCGGCGGCCAGCACGGGCAGGTGGCCCATCAGCACGGCCTCAATCCGCGGGCAACTGTGGTTGCTGCACGGGGGCGTGGGCAGGGTGTCGTGGTCGGCCAGGAACAGGTCCGCCAGCGCGTCAAAGTCACTGCTCCGCGGATTGCCGGGCTGGCTCTGCATCGGGCGTGGCGTGGGACCGAAGTTCATTGGCGGCAGGTCGATCGGGGTGCGGGTGATCACTGGAATGAAGTGCGCAGTTTGATGGGCTTTTTAGACAGGAAATTGCTCGTTTCAGCAGGGCACGGGGTGTATTCCCCATCGCGATCGTTCGTCTTGCCGGCCCGTCAGTGCCCGGCGTGGGCCACCGCGGCGGGCGGCTGCTCGGCCGCATCCGTACCCGGTGTTTGACCCCCGACTGCAGCCCCCGCCGCTCCTCCACCTGCACCCAGCACGGCGACCACGCTAAACGTGCCGCCCTGATCCGTGTGCACTGAGGGGTTGTACGTATCGGTGACCAGTCGGCCGTCGACGATGAGGCGGTAGCGGTGCTCGCCGGCGGGCAGCTCAATGAGCTTCTCAAACACGCCCAGCTGCTCATTGCGGTTGAGCGCGACGGGGTAGTAGCCGTTCCACGACCCGGCCACTTCCATGTGGCGGCCCAGGTGCAGCGGCTGCACAAACAGCACGCCGCGGCTGGTCGGCCGCACACCCAGAATCGCCGACAGGTCCGGCAGGTGGCCCGGGCTCAGCGGTCCCGGCTGGGCGGGGATGAACCCTGCCGCGTTGCTGGTCTCCGGCATCACCGGTTGGAACGGCTGGACCGGCTGCTGGCGCGCGGGTGCATCGTTGCGGTCCGTCGCGGCGTACATCGGTGCCGCCGGCCGGTCCATCACCGGGGCAGTGGGCGGGGCAATGTCACCCAGCAGTGCCCGGGCGGCAGCGTGATTCGTGCGAATGGCTCCAAGGTCCTGCAGCGGCTGCATGACACCCGACTGGCCCGTGTCACCCGTCAGCGTGCCCAGCGTGGGCAGGGCCTGCGAGGGCGGCGGCTCGGCCAGCAGCACGTGGGCCACCGCGGCATAGTCCTGCGCTCCCGCGCTGTTGGCATCAAAGTCGATGATCGGCTGTCCGAACGTAACGGCCTGCCGCAGCGCATCGTCGCGGCGAATCGCCACCGGCAGCACCCGATCACCAAAGCGGTGATGCAGTTGGGCCAGCACATCGCGGCTCAGGGCGTTCTCCGGATCATGGATCGTCGGCAGCAGGCGGTAGTGGATCTCGCGTCCCAGTTTGCGTGCCGCGGCCTGCAGCGTCTGCACCTGCCGCTCGGCACCCTGCAGCGAGAAGAAGCTGGTCTCCACCGGGATCAGCACCTCATCGGCGGCCACGATCGCGTTGAACGTCAGCACGCCGATGGTGGGGGGGCAGTCTATCAGGCACAGCTGGTACACATCGGCCAGGCGAACCAGGGCCGAGCTGAGCTTGTGATGGTGCGGCGTTTCAGCCGGTGCGGTCGAGGTCGCAGCAGCGGGGGCGGCGGCCTCGGCCTGCCGTGCGGCACCCGGCGCCTCAAGGCCGGCCAGACGCACGCTGGCGGGGGCCAGGTCCAGGTTGCGGCCAACCCGCCACAGCAGACGCTGCCAGTCAATGGGCTTGCCCGCGGGCGTGGCCATCGCATCGCCGATGTGCAGTTCAATCCGCTGATCGGGAATCGCCAGACCGGCGGCACAGTGGCCCTGGGGGTCCAGGTCAACCAGCAGCGTGCGACGCTGCAGCGAGGCGAACAGCCCCGCGAGGTTGATGGCCGTGGTGGTCTTGCCACAGCCGCCTTTCTGATTGATGATCGCGATCGTCCGCACGTGGAACTCCGTGCCTGAGGCATACCGAACAGGCGGCTGCCGGGCGTCGGGCGGAAAGGGGTCACTTCCGGGGGGCGTAGAACATCCGTGTTCAGTCCGAGTGTAGAAGTTATCATCGGACAATCCCCAGAATCTACTATCTCTTTGTCCCATGCTGGGGTGATTCCCCCGGGGTTGTGGATAACTCTGGCGGCGGCTGGGGGGGATGGGAGGGATCGGGAGGGGGTGGGGAGGGCGGGATAGGAACCCCAGGCCGGCAGGCTGGGGGCAGTGACCGAGCGACCCCTCAGCCACCGCCCGCATGCACAAAGCTGAGGGTGCTCCGAGGTGTCCGGCACCACCACTTCGAGCGGGTACGGGTATCACCGGCCCCACGCTGCCGCGTGGGGGTTCCTAATCGCCGCGTGCTTGTCGTTACCGTCGCAGCCTTACGCCCGTGCCGGGTTGCTCGACCGAACCTGCACCTTCACGTGTTCGCCGGCCGGCTCCTTGGGGGCCGGGGTCACCTTGGCGCACACGCTGCGGATGGTCTTGGCAATCGCCGCGGCATCGGTGCCGGCCAGTGCCATCTGCTTGGTGCGGGAGTCCTGATAGATCCACTCGTCGGGCAGGCCCAGACGGGTGACCAGGCCGGCATCCAGGCCCATCTCGCTGGCGGCCTCAATCACGGCCGCGCCGAAGCCGGCGACAACCGAGTGATCCTCAACGGTGATGATCGGCACGCCGCGGGTCAGCAGGTTGGCGATCAGTTCGCGGTCAACGGGCTTGGCAAAGCGTGCGTCGTACACGGCCACGCGCTTCTCAGCACCGATCAGGTCCGAGGCAGCCATGGCATCGATGCCGCAGGTGCCAAAGGCCATGATGGCCACATCGGGCACGCCCGCGCCGTTGTTGCCGGGTGCATCAAGGTCGAACGTCGGCGTCAGGCAGCGGGCCTTGCCCAGCACAAACGGCGGGCATGCTTCGCTGGCAAAGCGCTCGCTGACGTTGTCGCGCGGGTAACGCACGCTCGACAGGCCCTCGTCGTACGTCCGCATGAACTCAAGTGAGGCGCGGAGCGAGGGTTCGTCCAGAGCGGCCATGATCGCGGCCTTGGGCAGCACGCGCAGGATGGCAATGTCGCAGAAGCCGTGGTGCACGGCGCCGTCGCCGCCAACCAGGCCGGCGCGGTCCAGGCACAGCCGCACGGGCAGGCCCTGCAGCGACGCTTCCTGGAAGCACTGGTCAAACGCACGCTGCAGGAACGTGGCATACACGGCAAAGAAGGGCTTCCACCCGGTCTTGGCCATGCCCGCGAGCATGTCCAGGGCGTGGCTCTCGCAGATGCCGGTGTCAAACGAACGCTCGGGGAACTTGGCCAGTGCCTTGCTCACGCCGGTGCCGTCGGGCATGGCGGCCGTGGCAGTCACAACCTTCCCGTCGCGGGTCATGAGGTCAACGAGTGCCTCACCGAACGCGCTGGTGAAGCTGCGGCCGTCGCGCTTGAGTTCGACGCGGCAACCCTCGCTCTCCAGGCCCGGCAGCACGGCCGAGTCCGGATCGGTGATGATGCTGAACGCCGGTGGCGAGTGGAACGTGCTGGCGTCCTTCTCGGCAAACGGGATGCCCTTGCCCTTGATCGTCTTGACGTGCAGCACCAGCGGCCGGTCAAAGCTGCGGGCCTCGGTGAGCTGTGCAATCAGCGTGGGGAAGTCGTGACCGTCGATCGGGCCGACGGTGACCATGCCGAAGTGCTCAAACCACGCGTCCTCGTTCAGGCACGCCTTCATGCCCTCGCTCATCTTGTGGTAGGCGTACCGCAGCGTCTCGCCGCCGGGCATGCCCTTAAGCACTTCCTTGGCGGCGGACTTGAAGCCGCCGTAGCCCTGGCTCACGCGGAGGTGGTCGAAGTAGCGGGCGATCGCGCCCTGCGGCTTGCTGATCGACATGCCGTTGTCGTTGAGGATCACCAGGAACTGGCGCTTCAGCGTGCCGGCACCATTGAGGCCTTCCATCGCCAGGCCGTTGACGATCGACGCATCACCGATGATCGCCACAGCGCGGCGCCCGTTCGGAGCCGTCGCCGGGTCAAAGCCCTCGGCATTGAGCGTGTCGCCCTTGGCCATGCCAACGGCAGTCGAAATGCCCGTGCCGGCATGGCCGACGCTGAACAGGTCGTAGTTGCTCTCCCGCGGCTCGGGGAAACCCGCCATGCCAGCGCCCGTGCGCAGGCCCGCGAGCAGGTGCTGACGCCCGGTCAGCAGTTTGTGGGTGTAGCACTGGTGGCCCACATCAAACAGCAGGCGGTCCCAGGCGAAATCGAACACGTAGTGCAGAGCGATGGTCAGCTCGACCACACCCAGGTTGGGGGCAAGGTGCCCGCCGGTCTTGGCGACCTGCTGGCTGATGGCCTCGCGGATCTCCGCAGCAAGCTGCGGCAGCTGATCAATGCTGAGTTTGCGCAAGTCGGCTGGTGAACTAATGCTGGCAAGCAAACCCATAATGAGCGACCGTCCTTTTCAAAACTTTCTGAAACTACGAACCTAGTTCGGGATGCGCCTCACCATGGAGGCAGTCGCGAAACTTGGTTCCGAATCGAAAGTTTAGATGCCTCGACCCCGGTTGGCAGGAGTTGCAGGTCCGAATAACATATCTGTCGATTGCGGTACCCGTTTCCCGCTGGCCCCCGCGGAACAGTTACGGCGGCCCAACCCGTGCGCACAAGTTGGGCCAGCCGCGCGGATTGCGGCAACCCTGGCGGCGAGTCGCAGGCATAATCAAGGCGGACCACGAGCAAGGAGGCACACGTGACAGGACATCTCTACGGACGGACTCTGATTGGGCGGCAGGCACACACGCGCACCCCCGCTGCGCGGTGGGGCACCATCGCGGGCCTGTGCCTGCTGGCGGTCCTGGCTCTGGGGGTGCTGCCCGGGTGCGCGGGGCTCAGCCCGCAGCAAGCCGCGGCAACAGTCAACTTCGCCCGCGCCACCGGAGCCGTGGCCGATGTCGCCGGCGAGCGCATCGCCTCGGTCCGTCGCGATGTCATCGAACTGCGGACCACGCGCCGGGCGATTGAATCCCAACTCGACTCTGCTGCCGATGCCGCCACCGGCGGCGTGACCAAGCGCGGCGAGGCCGTCGCCATTGATATTGGCGTCACGGCCGCACAGGCTGAGATCCGGCTGCAGGCCATGGCCGTGCTGCGGCAGTATGCCGACCTGCTCGGCGCGCTCGCCGCTGATGAGCCGCCCGCAGTAGCCTCTGCCGCGGCAGGCCGCGTCTCGCGTGCGCTGCTGGCCTGGTCACCGAGTGTCAGCGAGTCGCAACGCGGCATCATCGGCGATGCGGCAGGAAAGCTCGCAAATCTGGTGGTGACGTCGCGGCGGAAGGATGCCGCACGCGATGCGGCGATTGCCATGGCCGAGCCAGTCCGCGTGCTCCTGCGCCTCATCGGAGACGACTTTGACCCGGAGAAATACCAGTGGTTTGCAGCCCTCCGGCTCGAGGGCCAGGAGGCCACGCGACTGGCCCGCACCGTGGGCGCGATGGCCCCCGTTGCCGCCGGCAAGCAGCCCGAGGCTGGCGCGGTGTACCTTGATCCGTCACGGTTTGCCGTCCTCAGCGGGGCGGCCAGCCAACTCGTCAGCCGCGCTGGCGTGCTGGCCACCGAGTCCGAAGCCGCCCGCCAGCGATTGGTCGCCGCACTCGGCGCAATGGCCGAGGCACACGACACGCTGCTGGTGAAACTGCAGGACCCTGAACTCATCACCGGCCCCGCCATCGACCGCTTCCTGGATCGTGCCGAGGAACTGGTGACCACCATCGAGCTCTACCGCACGGCAAAGTAAGCCAAGTACGCGCACCCAAGCCAATCACGCAGGATGAACCATGGCAACAACACTGGAACTGGCCAAACAACTCGAGACCCTGCGGCATCGACTCGGCGAGGCTTACGACCAGACGCGCTCGGCCGCCCGCAAGCAGGAGCTCGACCGGCTGGACCGCAAGCTGGGCACCGAGCTCGTCCGGCTCATCTCGATCCGGATCGACGATGCAGGCGAGGAATATGCCGCTGCAACGGCTGCGCTCAAGGCCGCCAACCGGGAACTCAAGGCCGCCCAGGACGAGGCCGCCCGGCTCGGTGAGGCACTCCAGCGAGTCGCCCGGGCACTGGACCTGATCGCACGGGTAGTGGCTCTGTAAGTGGGGGGCCGCTCGGCCCACGTCGCCAACCGGGGTGATTCAAACTGAATTCTCGGCCCAAGTCCCGCCCGGGACCGAGCCCAGAACTGACGCCAGCCGGCACTGGTCGTGGCTTCGCCCGGCTGTTCCGCACGGCCCGCGCGGCCGCTATCTTTCCGCAATGCTTACCCGTCGCGTTGCTGTAACTGGTCTTGGTGCCGTAAGCGGCTTTGGTGTGGGAATGAACGCGCTGTGGGAAGGGCTGTGTTCCGGCCGCACCAGCATCCGCCCGATCACCCGCTTTGATGCCTCCGGCTTCCCAACGGACCTCGCCGCCGAGGTCGAGAACTTCTCGGCCAAGGACCACGTGCCCAAGCACTACCGCAAGGCCGTCAAGGTCATGGCCCGCGACATCGAGCTCGCCGTCGCCGCGGCCAAGGACGCCGTGGAATCCGCCGGCCTGGTCACCCGTGGCACCCTGCCCGAGGACTCGGCCGACCCGACCAGCTACAAGCCCGCCCGCATGGGCTGCCACATCGGTGCCGGTCTCATCGCGGCCGATGCCGACGAACTGACCGTTGCCCTCTCCAAGGCCGGCTCGACCGACGGCTCGCTAGACCTGCGGGCCTGGGGTTCCGGCGGCATGGAGCAGCTCACGCCCCTGTGGATGCTCAAGTACCTGCCCAACATGCTGGCCTGCCACGTCACGATCATCCACGATTGCCAGGGCCCCAGCAACACCATCACCTGTGCCGAGGCCTCGGGCCTGCTCAGCGTTGCCGAAAGCTGCCGCGTCATCGAGCGCGGCGATGCGGAACTCTGCTTCACCGGCGGTGCTGAGAGCAAGGTCAACCTGATGGGCGTGCTCCGGGCCGACTTCGCCGGCCGGCTGGCACGCACCAGCCCGGGTGTTGATCCCGCAACCGTCGTCCGCCCCTACGACAGCACCGCCAAGGGCAGCGTGCTCGGTGAGGGCGGCGGCATCGTGGTGCTCGAGGCGATGGAAGCCGCGACAGCTCGCGGTGCCAAGGTCGAAGTCGAGCTCTACGGCTGCGGCGCGGGCCACTCGCCCCGTCGTGATGAGAGCACGCCGTTCGATCAGGCCGATGAGGGCTTCCGCTACGCCATCGAGAACGCGATGGACGATGCGGGCTGCACCCCGGCGGACATTGATGCGGTGGTGCTGCAGGGCGCCGGCGTCGCGTCGATCGACGGTGGCGAGCTCGGCGCGCTCCGCGAAGTCTTCGGTGACAAGCTCGCCGCGCTGGAAACCATCACCGTTGCCCCGGCTATCGGCCAGTGCATGGCTGGTGCCGGCGGCCTCATGTTCGCCATCGGCTGCAAGGCCGTGGCCACCCAAACGCTCCCGGCACGGCTCAACGCGGGCAACGTCCCCGCCGGGCTCCGCGTCGGTGCGGTGTCATCGCGTCCGGCCAAGCTGCGCCGGGTGCTCATCGCCGGCGGGTCGCTCGGCGGCCAGAACGCCGCGGCGATTGTCGGCCTGCCGCGCTGAGGCGGAGTTGTGTGATGTTCCTTCTGCCGGCCGCGGCCGTTGTTGTTGATTGTGAGCAAGCCCATGAGCAGCGTGCAGACCGGTGATGCAGCATCCGCCACGCGCCCCATCGCCACCGAGGCCATGCGGGCCCAGCCCATCACCAAGGTCCAGCTCGTCGTGGGCCTTGAGATCCACGTTGAGCTCTCCACGCTCAGCAAGATGTTCAGCACCGTGGGCTCCGTGGCCCACCCCAGCCGCTTCGATGCTGAGCCCAACACGCTCATCGACCCCGTGACGCTGGGCCTGCCCGGCGCACTGCCCGTGCTCAACGGTGCAGCCATCGAGGCGTCCATCCGCGTGGGGCTGGCCCTGGGCTGCTCCATCGCCCCGGTCACACGCTGGGACCGCAAGAGCTACTTCTACCCCGACATGCCCAAGGCGTACCAGATCTCGCAGTACGACCGGCCGGTGTGCTTCGATGGTGCCGTCACGCTCCCGCCGATTGATGATGCTGGCAAGGCCGACTTCGCCGCCACCCTCGGCGGCCGCAAGATCGGCATCATCCGCGCCCACCTCGAGGAGGATGCCGGCAAGCTGCTGCACGAGCTGCCCGGCGGCCTGCGGCTGGATGATGCCTCCATCGTCGACTTCAACCGCGCCGGCACCCCGCTGCTGGAGATCGTCACGCAGCCCGACTTCACCACCGCCGACCAGGTCGTGGTCTTCGCCCAGATGCTCCGCGACATCTGCCGCACGCTGGGCGTGACCGAGGGTGTCATGCAGCGCGGCCACATGCGCTTTGAGCCCAACATCAACTGCATGCTCACGCTGGCCGATGGCCATGTGGTCCGCACACCCGTGGTGGAGGTCAAGAACCTCAACAGCTTCCGCAGCGTGCGCGGGGCCATCGCCTACGAACTGGCCAATCAGCCCGAACGCTGGCGCAAGACCGGCATCATGTTCGCCCCCGGCACCAAGAGCACCCGCGGCTGGGACGATGTGGCCAATGAAACCTTCGAGCAGCGCGAGAAGGAAGAAGCCGCCGACTACCGCTACTTCCCCGATCCCGACCTGCTGCCGATGACCATCTCCGCCGAGACCGTCGAGCGGCTCCGCACCAGCCTGCCCGAACTGCCGCTGGCCCGCCGCCGCCGCTACATCAGCGAGTTTGCCATGTCCGATGCCGATGCGGGCATGCTGACCGATGAGCCCGCCGTGTGCGAGCTCTTCGAGCAGGCCATGCAGACAGCCAGCGCGATGGGCGTGCCGCCGCAGCGTGCCGCCAAGCAGGCCGCCAACTTCATCCTGCAGGCCGGTGCCAAGCGTGCCAACGAGCGCACCAGCCGCCGCGCCGCCGAGCGTGCCGAGGCCGGCGAGGATCTCGGCGGCAGCGAGTCATCCGTCACCGCGGTTCTGGTCAGTGATCTTGGTGTTTCCGGCACGCAGCTCGGCGGGCTGGTCAAGCTCCGCGAGGATGGCGCGATCAACTCCAACGCGGCCGATGAACTCTTCGGCCTGCTGTGCGAGGCCGAGCATCACGGGGCCGACCCCGCGACACTGGCCAAGGCCCGCGGCATGATCGTCGTCCGCGATGATGCCGCGATTGATCGCTGGTGCGATGCCGCCATCGCCGAGCAGCCCCAGGCCGCGGCGGATGTTCGTGCCGGCAAGCAGCAGGCCCTGGGCCGCCTTCTTGGTGCCGCGATGAAGCAGGCCGCCGGCAAGGGCGATGCCGCGCTGATCCGCGAGGCCATGCTCCGCAAGCTCAGCAGCTGATCACCTTCCTGCGAACGAAGCGTTTGACGTGTTTCCCGCTCACGGCTTCGCCGCAGGCGCATCGGGCTTTGGTGCCCCCGCCTTGGCTTCCGGCAGCGTCACCGTCACCGCGGCCACCGGCACATCCATAAACGTCGCGTAATCCGCCCGCCGTGCTACCGCGCTCGCCGCCGCCGCGATAGTGCGGCTGACGGTGCCGCGAAACAGCGGCTTGTCCGAGCCGTGCAGCTTCACCGTGACCGGCTCATTGAGGTTCGGCATCGGATCGCGAAGATAGATCGTCAGCGACGGGATCGATCCTGCCGGCTCGGGAGCTGAGATCGTCACGGTGTCGTCCTCACGCTCCGCCATCACCAGCGAGCCGGCAACCGGCTTGACGTTCGGCGGCAACGCAAGCCAGTAAAACTCGTTGTGCGTCACGCTCGACTGCTTCCACACCACGCCGGGCGCCCACAGGCTGCGCGTGTGCTCAGCCATCCACGGCAGGGCCAGCGCATCCTGCCGCTCCATCCAGTGCCCCTTGCCCTCGTGAATCTTCGTCAGCGAGATGTACCCTTCCGGGTCCGCTTCGTGCAGCTTGGCGATGGTCTCGCCGAACTTGCGGGCAATGTTGGCCCGGTCAAAGGCGCTGTCATTGGCCCCGACCTGAATCGCAAACGGCAGGTTCCGCAGGCCCAGCGGCGAGGCGTCATTGGGGTGGCCCGCCATCATCGCCGCGGCGGCAAAGTGGTCGGCCATCCGCGGTGCTAGCTGGTACACCCCGTCGCCACCGGCGGAGTAGCCCATCAGGTACACGCGGTCCGCGTCCACGTTGTCCAGCGTCACCGCCGCGAGGATCATCGCCGTCAGCAGCGCATCCACGTGCGCCTGGTGCCACATGTTCCACGTGTCCGTCGGGGCCCGCGGGGCAATGTACAGGCCGTCGGCGGGCTGGTACAAGTTGATCTGGTTCTGATACTGCTGGTCGTTCGTCCGCGCCGTGGTCGAGCCGCCACCGTGCATCGAGATGTACAGCGGCCAGCGGCCGGGCTTCTCACTGTTTGCAAGTGCGGCCGCCGCCGCCGTGCCGAATCGCTTGACCGTGAACTTCATCTTCGTGCCCGCGGCAGCGATCTCGCGTGCATCCCACTGGGCCTTGAGCATCCCGGCCTGCACTGTTTGCTCGTGAGCCAGCAGGGCCCGCGCCGCCGCCCATGCTTCGGCGGAGGTCAGCGGTGCCGTCGCCCACGACTCGCCGAGCTTGGGCAGCAGTTCGGCCATCGGCTTGCTGCGATGCTCGGAGTTCGCCAGAAACGCCTTGAGCGCCGTCACCGCCAGCGAAGTCTCGGCCGCCGCGGCAGCAGTGCGGGCCGCCGGTGCCTGGACCGGCTTGGCCCACGCGGCAGCAGCCCCGGCAGAGATCATCAGCGAAACGGTCATCACGCAGCAGCAGAGTCGGCTAGGCATAGGACCAGATCCTTCGCACGCCGAAGCAGGCGGGCCGGGCCTACAACAGCCCATGCCAACCGTCTGCGTCTTCTGTGCCTCCAGCCCCGGCCACCGGCCCGTCTTCATGCAGTGCGCACGCGACACTGGCACCCTGCTGGCCCGCTCCGGGTTCGATCTGGTCTACGGCGGCGGCAAACTCGGCCTCATGGGCGGCGTGGCCGATGCCACCATGGCCGCCGGCGGCAGGGCCATCGGGGTTATCCCTCGCTTCATGTGCAGCATCGAGCGTGACCACCCCGGCCTGACCGAACTGCACCTGGTCAGCACCATGCACGAACGCAAAGCCCTCATGGCCGAGCGTGCCGACGGCTTCATCGCCCTGCCCGGCGGCTTCGGCACCTTCGATGAACTCTGCGAGATCGTCGCCTGGAGCCAGCTCAAACTCCACCACCAGCCCGTTGTGGTGGTGAACCTGGATGGCTACTTCGACGGCCTGCTCCAGCAGATGAACCGCGGCGTCAGCGAAGGCCTCATCCCCCGCGCCACCGCCGAGAGCATGGTGGTCGTCACCGATGTCGCCGCGGCAGTAAGCCACCTGGCCGGAGCCATCAAGCCCGGCCGCCACGAGACGGGCAATTTCGGCGTGGTGTGACGGGAGGAATGCACCGTGGCTACAGCAGAGAAAGTCATGTCGTTCGGCTGCGAAGGTGGCGGCACGACCATCTCTCGCACCGCTGCGGTCGGCGGCGGCTACACGTTTCACTTCCACGGCAGCAGCATGTCGCTGGACGATGACGACAACGAGGAGTGGGTGGAGTTCAGCTCACCGCCGTTTAGCACGCTCGCCGAGGCCATCGGCGCCATGAGCCGCAGCGGGCAGTGGGTGATCATGTACCCGCTCTTTGTTCACCCCGACTACCACGCCGAGGTGCTCCGGCTGGCGGTTGAGTCTGCACAACGACTGAAGCCCGACCTCGCCAAACTCTGGCGCGCCCGCCGTGCAGATTGGGAGCGCGTGTGCTCAAGTCATGACGACCGGTAACTGACGGAACGAGTCACCCTGCCTTGATCAGCTGCGCCGGTGAGCAGAAGACCGGCTCAGCTTGTCGTGTCGAACGCCGCAGCGCACGTGCCGCGCTGCATCTGCCTGTCCTCATCCTGTTCATCCTGTCCATCGATGTTCAATCCATGGCTCCCGCAAGATTGGAACATGGATAGACAGGATTGACAGGATGAAGACCGGGCAACATCAGTTCCGCGCCGCCCTGACTCCCTGCCTTTCCATCCTGTTCATCCTGTTCATCGATGTTCAATCGCATCATCCGTTTTGTGGTCGCCCAACGCCGTTGCACGCCCGCACAACCGCTGGGTCCAAAGCGACCCACGAGTTGTCGCACGAAGCCACCCGGCTACTCCTCCCCCAGCGTCTTCTTCCTCCGCAGAATGTGGTGATACGCCTGCGCAAACCGGTGCGCCTCATCGCGGATCGCCTGGCACATCCGCAGCCCCGCGTTGTTGCGCGACAGCTTCACCGGCTCGCTGCGGCCCTGAATGTAAATCAGCTCTTCCTTCTTGGCCAGTGAGATCACCATCGGCGGCTGCACCGGCAGCGAGGCAAACGCCTCCAGCGCGGCACCCAGTTGACCGATGCCACCGTCGATCAGAATCACATCCGGGAACAGCTCGTGGCCCTGCCCCGCCTCGCGGAAGCGCCGGCTGATGACCTCCCGCATCGATGCGAAGTCGTCGTTGGTGACGGTGCGGATCTTAAACCGCCGGTACTCATCCTTAAACGGCCGCCCATCGACGAAGCACACCTTGCTGGCCACGGTTTCGCCGCCGGCCAGGTGGGCAATGTCAAACGCCTCGATGCACCGCACCGGCTCGGCCAGCCCCAGCGTGTCGGCCAGCGAGCGGCAGCCCTTCAGCGGATCGATGTACGCGATCTCCGTCTCCGGCTGGTACCCGTCGGAGATGCTGGCCCGCTCATCGAGCCGCTCAAGCGACTGGATCTGGTCGCGCAGGGCGGCGGCCTTCTCAAACTGCATCGCCTTGGCTGCCTCCTGCATCTCCTGCCGCATCTCGCGCAGCATGACGGAGCGTTTGGAATCCAGGAACCGCTTGAACCGGTCGATGTCGCCCCCGTACGCCGCTTTGTCGATACGTGCGGCACACGGCGCGGTGCACTGGTTGATCGCCGCGAGAATGCACGGCCGGAAGACCTTGTTCTTCGGATCATCCTGCACAATGTCCAGCGAGCACGTGCGGAACTTAAACACGCGCTGCATGAACGTCACCGCATCCCGCAGCGAGCCCGCGCTGGCGAACGGCCCGTAGATCTTCCCCGCCCGGGCCAGCGGGTCGGTCGGGTCGCGCGTCACGTACACCCGCGGAAAGTCCTCGCCTCCGGTGACGACCAGGTACGGAAACGTCTTGTCATCTTTCAGCCGCACGTTAAAGCGCGGCGCGGGCTTGATGTCCTTGACAATCCGGTTCTCAGTCAGGAGCGCTTCCCACTCCGTCTCGCACTCGATGATGTCAAAGTCGTGGACGATGTCCAGCATCCCCTGCTTCTTGGGCCCAAGGTCGGCCGAGGGCACGAAGTAGCTGGCCACGCGGTCGGGCAGCCGGGCCGCCTTGCCCACGTAGATGATCGCCCCGTCGCTGTCGCGCATCAGGTACACGCCGGGCACATCCTTCAGCCCGCGTGCCTTCTCGTTCAGCCTCGCCAGCCTCGCCCCTCGCGACTCGCTGCCCCACTTGGGCAGCAACTCGCTCGGCAACCGCGGCAGCAGAAACGGCAGCGACGTCTGCAGCTTCGGCCGCGACGCCGCCGGATCCGCAGTGCTGCCATCAGCTTTGGCCGCGGGATCTGTCGGAGACGGATCGGGTTGGATGGGCTCATCAGGCACGGGTACCGGCAAGGGTATCGGCTGTCACGGCCCCAGACCGTCGCCACCGAATTGCATCAATGTGGCGAAGATCCATACGAGAGTCATGGTCAACAGAAGGCCGACTAGTCGCATCACGACCCCCGCTCCCGCTCGGGAGAACCATTGAAACCCGTGCCGCAGCCAAACGTGAAGCACGATGGCAACGATCGATGCCACAACGATTGCAAACAGCACAGTGAATGCAGATCCCAGTTGCCTGTTACTGCTCTCTGCATGAACGATCGATTCATGTCGTGACCCCCGGCACGCGCAGCGTCGTGGCCCTGAAGAAGCCACGCAGCAGGCGTTTCTCCCGGCTGATGTTGTTGAGCACGAAGTCGGTCTCCAGTTCCAGATCCAGCGCATCG
>CAILKP010000087.1 GCA_903834785.1 uncultured bacterium | reverse complement strand
TTGCGTGTTTTAACGCGGAGGACGCGGAGGGGGAGGAGGAAACGGAGGAAGGCAGAAGACGGGGCTCACGCAGAGGACCAGAGGACCGGAGAAAGGCAGTGGAAGGAAGAGGGGAACATGGATGGACAGGATGCGCAGGAGGAAGGCGGGGCGTGCGTTCTTGGAGCCTGGAGCGGGAGCGATGGGTTGGTGGTTGCGGTTGCGCGAGTACTTGGACGACCGCGTCCACATCCAACGTCCCTTCGCTTCCGCTCGGGCTCCTGTTTGGTGTGTCCCTGCCAGTTCCGCACCACAGCTGCCGGGGGGGATGTAATCGTTTCATGAGGCCATTTTGCAGGTCCGAAACGAGGTGGCGGACGATTCTGTGCGGGGTGTCGGCTACGCTGCGCGCGGTTCTGGTTCCTGGTTTCTCTCCCTCTTGCTGGAGGTCATTGTCATGGCAGGTCGGCTCCCCGAAGGTGCGGCGATCATCGGTCAGTCCGGTGGTCCGACCGCGGTCATCAATCAGTCACTCGTCGGCGTCATCGAGGGCCTCAAGGGCTTTCCGTCGGTCAAGAAGATCTTCGGGATGAGGCACGGTGTCGACGGGCTGATCAAGGGCCTGCCGCTGGTTGACCTGGGAGGGATCTCCAGCGGCGACCTGGACAAGCTGGCCAAGACGCCGTCGGCGTACCTGGGCTCATCGCGCAACAAGCCGACGGAGGCCGACGGGCCGAAGATCTTCGATGCCTGCAAGACGCACGACATCCGGTACTTCTTCTACATCGGCGGCAATGACAGCTCCGACACGTGCCGCATTGTCTCGGAACTGTGCCAGAAGACCGGCTACGAGATGCGGTGCTTCCACGTTCCCAAGACGGTGGACAACGACCTGATGATGAACGACCACACGCCGGGCTTCGGCTCTGCCGCCCGGTTTGTGGCGATGGCGTTCATGGCTGATGATCGGGATAATGCCTCGCTGCCGGGCATCAAGATCAACGTGGTGATGGGCCGCAACGCGGGCTTCCTGACTGCCGCCAGTTCGCTGGCGCGTCAGCGTCCCAGCGACGGGCCGCACCTGATCTATCTGCCCGAGGTGCCGTTTGACACCGACAAGTTCATTGAGGATGTCAAGGGCGTGGTGGGCAAGTACGGCCGCTGCCAGATTGCCGTTTCCGAGGGCATCAAGGACAAGGAAGGCACGGACATCGGCGCCAAGCTGATCGCCGGCGGGCAGACCGATGCACACGGCAACGCTCAGCTTTCGGGCTCGGGCGCGCTGGGTGACATGCTGTCGAACCTGATCAAGGAGAAGTTCAAGAGCCCCAGCGGCAAGCCGCCGCGGGTCCGGGCCGACACGCTCGGCTATCTGCAGCGTTGCTGGCCGGACTGCTCGCCCGTTGATGCGACCGAGGCCCGCGCGGTGGGCAACTTTGCCGCCAAGGAAGCGATGAGCGGCTACCCGGACGGCTCGATCGCCATTCAGCGGCTGAGCAACCACCCCTACAAGGTCGAGAAGCGGCTGGTCAAGCTCAGCGATGTGGCGGCCAAGACGCGGCACATGCCGCCGGAGTTCATCGCACCCAACGGGCACGATGTGACCGACCGGTTTGTTGAGTACTGCAAGCCGCTGGTGGGCGAGCTGCCGGTGTTCTTTAAGCCCGAGTAAGCGGCGGGTGCCGCTTTCGGTGTCGGGCTCCAAATGCGATTACTACTCTGGCCATCTGGCTCTGCCATGTGGCCTTTTCTTTTCTCACTGTTTCCCAGTTTCCTCTCACCGCCATGTCCAGCACTTCCCATCTCGTTACCGATCGTCCTGTGGTGCGGTTCAAGGCGTTGTCGCCCCGGGCGATGATGCCGCGGTATCAGACGGAACTCGCGGCAGGCATGGACCTGCACGCGTGCCTGGATGAGGGGCAGGAGATGGTGGTGGCCCCGGGGGCGATCATCAAGGTGCCGCTGGGCTTTGCCGTGGCCCTGCCGCCGGGGTACGAGGCGCAGATCCGGCCCCGGTCCGGGCTGGCGACGAAGTTTGGCGTGACGGTGCCCAACTCACCGGGCACGGTGGATGCCGACTACCGCGGCGAGATGGTCGTCGCGCTGATCAACCTTGGGCGCGAGCCCTTTACGGTGCGGCACGGTGACCGGGTGGCGCAGATGGTCATTGCGCGGCACGCCCACGCGGAGTTCCAGGTCGTCAGCGAGCTCGATGAGACCGCGCGGGGTGCGGGCGGCTTTGGCTCGACTGGTGTGTGAGCAGGCGAGAGGTGTGATTACCAGATGACATCGGCGATGCCGCTGGCGCCCAGCACCAGCGAGACGATGCCGTTGAGCGTGAAGAAGGCCAGGGGCAGCCCGGCCAGCCCGCGGCGGACGAGCACGATGTGCTCCATCACCAGGCAGCAGGCGGCGATGCCGACGGCGAAGGGGAAGATGGTCTGCAGGCGGGCATCAAGCACGGCGGCCAGCACGAGGCAGCCTGCCGCCCCGACGTGCATGAGGCGGCTGAGCCAGACAGCGCCGACATTGCCCAGGCGCGAGGGGAGACTGAACAGGCCGATGCGCCGGTCAAAGTCGGCATCCTGCAGGGCGTAGAGGACATCAAACCCGGCGACCCAGAGGGTGACCATGCCGCTGATGCAGTAGAGCGCGGGCATGGCCACGGGCGAGAGTGAGAGTGCGGCGGGGTTGACAGCCAATGCCGCGGCAAGCGGGGAGATGGCCAGCGCGCTGCCGAGGAGCAGGTGGCACAGGGCGGTGAAGCGCTTGGCAAAGGAGTAGAAGGCCAGCCAAGCCAGCACGGGGACGCTGAGTGCGGCGGGCCACCAGTTGCCAAAGAACAGACCGAAGCCGGATGCCGCGGCGATGAAGCCGAGCACGCAGGCGGCGGCCAGGAGTTTGGCATCGCGGGGGCTGAGCGCACCGGAGGCGACAGCACGGCGGGCGGTGCGGGGGTTCTGGATATCGAAGCGGGCATCGGCGATGCGGTTGACGAGCATGGCCCAGGTGCGGGCCAGCACCATGCAGAGCACGACGAGGCCGAGCTTGCCGGCGGTGGTGCCGGCGGACTCGGTAACGGGGCGGGCCAGGACCGCACCCAGCACGGCGAAGGGGAGGGCGAAGACGGAGTGGGAGAGCTTGATATCTGCCGCGGCGAGGGCGAGTTTGGCGGAGAGCGTGGCGGCGGGGGAGGGGGTGGCGGATGCGCCGGGGGTCACGGGCTGGAGAGTCGGGGCGGGCATTGGCCCGGAGCGTATGAGGATTGCTGGGGTAAGGGGGCGACGATACGGATCCGCAGGGCGGGCATCGCGGCCGGGAAAGGCAGGAGTCGGGGGCCGGTGACGTGAGGAGGGGTGATTGGCAGAGACGAGATGAGAAAGTCGGGGCGAAGGTGTCCAGCGGTGGAGGTGTTTCTCGCTGAGAACGGACGGGATGGTTCGGGCTGCTGCTGCTGTTGCAGAACCCGTTCGAACACCGACCGCCGCCCACGCGGCGATCAGACCTGGCCCCTTTGAGCGAGATTACCCCATGAAGCACAGTTGCACACGTTCGGTTCTTTCTTGTCTGGTCGCCGCCGCGGGTTTGTCTGCCGCGGCGCAGGTTCACGGCGACACGGTCCGGCGGATCAGCCAGCGGGAGGCACCGGTGGTGGAGGGCAACGACAACAGCCGGTATGCGCAGATCTCGGCCAATGGGCAGTATGTGGCGTTTTTGTCCAGCGCCAACAACCTGCCGGGCAGCGGCCCGGCGTTCACGGTGCCGATGATCATGGTCAAGAACCTGACCACGGGGGCGATCAGCTGGCAGAGCCAGCGGGGCGACTTTGAGTCCCCGCCGCTGAGCAACCCGCGGGCGATGGGTGGCGTGACGAGCCGGATGTGCGTGAACAACTCGGGTACGGTGTGGTGGGAGAACAACAGCGACAACTCGGTCGGGTTTGATGCGTGCCCGGACAGCAACGGGTTCAGCGACATCTACTACAACAGCAGCTACTCGCCGACGTTCTCGAGCCTGGCGGGGGGCTTCTGCGGGACGCCGGGCAACGGCAACAGCCAGGCGCCGGCGATGGCGTGGGACAGCAGCAAGGTGGCCTTTGAGTCGACTGCGACGAACTTCGGCGTGACGGACCTCAACGGTCGGCGTGACATTTACATGCGGCTGGTCAGCGGCGGGCCGATGAGCAAGGTGAGCTTTGCGCCGGGCAACGCCGCGACGAACAACGATTCGTACACACCGTCGGTGAGCAACAACGGCACGTTTGTGGCGTACGCCTCGCTGGCGAGCAACATTGTGGCCAATGACACCAACGCGGTGCAGGACATCTTTGTGGCCAACTTCACGGGCAACGCGGTGACGGAGCGCGTGAGCGTGACGAACGCGGGCGGGCAGGGCAACGGGACATCATCGAGCCCGGCGATCTCGGCTGACGGCCGGTACGTGGTGTTTGTGTCGACGGCGACGAACCTGGTGAGCGGTGACAGCAACGGTGTGGCGGACATCTTCGTCCGCGACCGGCAGCTGGGAACGACCAAGCGAGTGAGCGTGGCCACGGGCGGGGCGCAGGCCAACGGGGCATCGTCATCGCCGGCGATCTCGGCCGACGGGCGGTACATCGTGTACGCCTCGGACGCGACGAACCTGGTGGCCGGTGACACGAATGCCGTGCGCGACGTGTTCCTGTTTGATCAGCAGACGCAGGAGACCAGGCGCGTGAGCCTGACTGCGGCTCTGGGACAGGCCAACGGGGCCAGTGATTCCCCGACGATCTCCGGCGACGGGCTGCGGATCGCGTTTGATTCCGCGGCGACGAACATTGTCGCTGGCGATGGCAACGGCCGCAGCGATGTGTTCCTGTACACGGTGACGCCGCCGCCGGCCAATGACAACTGCGGCGGTGCGGTGGCCATCGGCCTGGGGCTGACCAGCGGCACGACGCTGGGTGCGGCGGCTGACGGAAGCTCGATCTGCGGCACCAGTTCGCTGAGCCCGGATGTGTATTACACGTTCACCCCGAGCCGCACGGCGTATGTGAAGTTTGAAATCGAGACGGGCACGTATGACTCGGTGCTGAGCCTGCACAGCGGCTGCCCGGCGACGGGGGCGAATCAGATTGCCTGCGATGATGATCTGGGCGCCGGGAGCCTGTCGCTGATTGTCAGCCAGTACTGTGCCGCGGGCGTGCCGGTGACGGTGCGGGTGTCGGGCTTTAACGGCGCATCGGGTGACTTTACCTTGCGGCTGACGGAGGTTGCTCCGCCGAACGACCTGTGCGCGACGCCGATCGTGCTGCCGGTGAATGTGACGGTGGATGCGACGAACGTTGCCGCGGGCAACGAGTCGGCGGCGACGTGCCAGAGCAACTCGGCGGCGGATGTGTACTTCAGCTTCACGCCGGTGTGCACCGGGGAGTTCACCATCGAGACACTGGGCGGGCTCGACACGGTGCTGAGCGTGCACACGGGGTGCCCGGCGACGCTGACCAACTCCATCGACTGCGATGATGACAGCGGGATCGGCTTTGCATCGCGGCTGACGATCAGCCTCAGCGGCGGGATCCCGTACACCATCCGGGTTGCCGGCTGGAACAACAACCAGGGCGGCTTCGGCATCCGCGTCAACGATGCCAACACCATCAACGACGAGTGCGAGCTCGCGACGGTGCTGGCGGCTGGCCAGGTGCCGTTTAACAACTGTGCGGCGACCCCGGCGGCGACGTTCAGCCTCTGCGGCCAGCCGATGGGTCGTGACCTGTGGTACATGTACACCAGCACGGACTCGGCGGTGCCGGTGACGATCTCCACGGGCGGGTCGAGTGTTGACACGGTGATGGCGGTGTACAGCGGCTGCCCGAGCGGCGGCGGCGTGCAGATCGCCTGTAACGACGACTTCTTCCTGCCCAGCCGCGCTTCGCTGGTGCGGGTTGATGCCCCGGCGGGCACCACGCTGTGGATCCGCGTGGGCGGCTGGGCCGGGCAGGGTGGTGCCGGGTTGCTGGCGGTGAGCCAGTGCCTGGCCGATGTGGCCAGCTCCGAAGGGCCGTTCCCCGACGGCACGATCGACGGCAACGACTTTATCGCGTTCATCAACAGCTTCGGCATCGGTGATGCCACGGTGGACCCGGTTGCCGATGTGATCACCGACGGCACCATTGATGGCAACGACTTCATCGCGTTCATCAACGCGTTTGCCGCGGGGTGCTGAAGTGAGCGGGCGGCTTGAGAGCCGAGCCGCGGGTGTCAGGTGAATCCGGCGGCCCGCCCCAGGCAAATGGGGCGGGCCGTCTTCTTTCGGGGCGGCGTGAACTGGCCGTATGCTGACGGCATGCCTGTCTGGATCACCACCGTTGTGCTGCTGGCTGCCAGCAACGTGTTTATGACCTATGCGTGGTACTACCACCTGAAGGTGAAGACCTGGCACATCGCGGTGGCGATCGTGGCCAGCTGGGGGATCGCGTTCTTTGAGTACTGCCTGCAGGTGCCGGCCAACCGGATGGGGCACGTCAGCAACGGGGGGCCGTTCTCGGCTCCCCAGCTGAAGATCATCCAGGAGGGGCTGACGCTGGCGGTGTTTGCCGTCTTCTCGACCTTCGTGCTCGGCGAGCGGCTGCGGTGGACGGACTATGTCGCCTTCGGGCTGATCATGGCGGGGGTGGTGGTGGGGATGCTGGGGAAGCAGGACTGAAATGGTCAAACTGGGAAATGGTCAAATGGGTAGCGCCGTGATGTTGGCAGTGGGGAGGAGGTGGCAAATGGCCAAAGCGCCAAATGGCCAAATTGCCAAACAGGGAGGGGCTTGGTTCGAGGTGGCGGTGGGTGGGCGGGTGTGGCGGCCCGGGGGCTGACGGGGGCGGGTGGGGTCTCTACTATCGGAACCCGGTCCATGATGGCCGGGGTTTGGAGTCTGTTCCCTATGGCGTTCCAGCTCAAGCCTTATGACGGCTTCGACGTTGATGTCGAGTCGACCGAGTACCTCAAGAAGCACGTGGACACCGGTGAGCGGTGGGTGCTGAACTTCGGTCCGCAGCACCCGGCGACGCACACGACGCTGCGGCTGGTGCTTGAGCTGGACGGCGAGCGGGTGGTGCGGTGCACGCCGCACATCGGGTATCTGCACTCGGGCTTTGAGAAGCTGGCCGAGCACATGGATTACAACCAGTACGTGACGGTGGTGTCGCGTATGGACTACGGCAGCCCGATCTGCAACGACATTGCGTGGCACCACGCGGTGGAACACCTGTTTGACATTGAGCTGACGCCGCGGTGCAAGGTGCTGCGGACGATCATGTTTGAGATGGGCCGGTGCCTGAACCACCTGCTGTGCGTGGGTGCGGCGGTGCTGGACATGGGCGGGTTCACGCCGTTCATCTGGTCGTTCAATGCCCGCGAGAGCATTTACGACATCTGCGATTACATCTGCGGGCAGCGGTTCCACCCGGACTGGACGCGTGTGGGCGGGCTGATGCAGGACCTGCCGGATGATGAGAAGTTCGTTGCATTGTGCCGCCGGGCGATCAAGGAGATCACGCAGGCGACCAACGAGCTGGAGCGGCTGACGCTGCGGAACCGGATTTTCATGGACCGGACGCAGGGCATCGGCGTGCTGACGGCTGCGGATGCGATCGCGTGGTCGGTCTCGGGGCCGATGGCGCGTGCCGCGGGCGTGCGGCGGGACGTCCGCAAGGACTTCCCGTACCTGTGCTATGCGGACAACTGGGACGGTCAGGGCGCTGAGGCCGTGAAGTTCAGCGTGCCGGTGGCCAGCGAGGGCGACGTATATGCACGTTTCTGCGTGCGTTGCGAGGAGATCCGGCAGTCGGTGTCGATCATCGAGCAGCTGCTGCCGAAGATCCCCAAGGGTCCGATCGACACGTTCTCTGATGCGAAGATGGTCAAGCCGCCCAAGAGCGAGGTGTACGGCTCGATTGAGGGTCTGATCCAGCACTTTGAGCTGATCATGAGCAACCGCGGCTGGAAGGCCCCGGTGGGCGAGGCATATGCATCGGTAGAGTCGCCGAATGGCGAGCTTGGATATTTCATCGTTGCCGATGGCGGGCCGCGGCCGTGGCGTGTGAAGGTCCGGCCGCCGATCTTCATTAACTACTCGACGATGGCGAAGCTGACGGAGGGTCACCTAGTCAGCGATGCGGTGCTGATTCTGGGATCGATCAACGTGATCGCTGCGGAATTGGACAGGTAGGGTCAGGCGAATAACTGAGGTGCGGGCAGGATCGGCACAGGCCGCCCAGATTCCGGGCGGCTGATGGATATTGCGTGCATTATCAGACAATCGATGTTGGGTCAACCTAGTGAATGCACTGGTCGGCCCCGGTTTTGGTGGTATCTTAACTGGCTGATTGAGCGTTCAATTCGACCACCGGGTTCGGGACTGCGCCGAGCGGGCGGGTCCTGAGTGCTGCGGGTTTGTTCCCGCGGGCTCGGAGTGATCCCGATCTGGTGGATGCCATGTGTGTGGCATCGAGTTGCGTGCGAGATGGAACCGCGGGGTTCCGTGACGAACCTTGAAAGGAAAGAGATTATGAAGAACTGCTTTGTTCCCTCCGCCGTTGCCCTGCTGGCGTTTGCCGGCCTGGCGCAAGCCCAGACCGAGCTGTTTAACAACGGCACGAACGCCACGGCGGGTGCTGTGGGTACCGCGCCGATCGCCGGCGCAGCGCTGAGCGTGATTGACGCGAACTCGAACATCTTCGGCATCAGCGCCAACTCAGGTGCGAACGTGCTGGTCGGCGACGACTTCACGGTTCCCTGCGGCCGGTCGTGGACGGTCAACTCGATCAAGGTGTACACCTATCAGACCGGCGCGACGACGCCGACGATCACTGGTGCGGTGCTGCAGATCTGGGACGGTCTGCCGGGAGCTCCGGGTTCGACCGTGGTCTTCGGTGACACGACGACGAACCTGATCACCGACACCGCGACGCAGGTTGCCTGGGCGAGCCCGGCGATCTATCGCGTGCAGGCCGGTGTGACGAACAACACGCAGCGTCGCATTCAGGAAGTCACGATCAACCTGCCCACGCCGATCGTTCTGGACGCCAGCGGCGGTACTCGCCAGTTCTGGTTCACCTACGGCCTGAGCAGCACGCTCTCGGCCAGCGGCCCGTGGGGTCCGCCGCTGGGCGTGGCCCCCGGCCCGTCATTCAACGCCGTGCAGTCCACCGACGGCGGTCTGACGTTCCCCCAGGTTGACCAGAACGCCAACGCGGCGGGCGTTCAGCCGATGGACGTTTCGTTCAAGGTGGTCGGTACCCGCAGCGGCGCGGTCTGCCCGCCCCCGGCCACGCAGACGCTGGCCATTCCCGGTAACGGCTCGTTTGCCACGGCGACGACGCCGATCGCCGCCGGCAACGTGAAGTTCTTCAGCATCACGATCCCGGCGATCGGTGCCGGCAGCCGTCTGGACATCACCACTGAGGGTTCGAACCTCAGCGCGCCGACGTTCGGTCCCGGCCTGCTCAACGACACCATCCTGGCCCTGTACGGCCCCGAGGGTGAGCTGATCGGCAGCGATGACGATGACGGCTCGGGCTTCATGAGCCAGCTGAGCTTCGGCACGCCGATCGGGTTCTCGACGAACACCGGTCTGAACTTCGATGGCCGCGACGGCGCCACCCTGGCCGCCGGCACGTACGTCATCGGCGTGTGCGGCATCGGCAACCCGACGAACATCCTGCCGGCGTTCGGTCTGACGACCAACTCCGACGCGACGGGCTCGATCACGGTCAATGCCCGCGTTCTGACGGGTCTGCCCGCGCTGTCGGGCAACAACCTGCCCGGCCTGCAGACGCTGCCGGCTCTGTCGGCCGGCTCGACGGTCAACGCCTCGGTCCCGGTTGCGGCCGGTGTGACCAAGTGGGTCAAGTTCACGCTCCCGGCGGCGATCGCGCTGACCGAGGCACTGGACATCTTCACCGAGGGCTCCACGCTGGCCCCCGAGAACGATGTTTCGCTGGGTCTGTACAACTCGACGGGCGCCCTGGTGGCCACGGACTTCATCAACGGCTCCGGTTCGCTGGCGCTGATGAGCTTCGGTGGCGGCTTCCGCTCGCGGATCGGCACCTCGTGGAACTTCACGGGTCAGAACGGCGGGGCTCTGGCGGCGGGTGACTACTACCTGGCCGTCATCGGCGACGACACCTCGCAGTTCGGTGCATCGAACTTCAGCGCTGTCAACGGTGGTGCACTGAACGCGGGCAACGTGAACCTTTCGGTTCGCTACCGCACGGACGTGACCGGCGATATCGCCGCCACGCCGACGGTTGCTCCCGAGGCTGATTTCGGCGAGCTGACGGGCGGCACCGCGACCCGCACGGTCACCGTCGATGCGGAGACTGTGACGTACTTCCGCTTTGAGATCCCGGCGACCGCTTCGCTGACCGGCCAGCTGATCATTGACACCGAGGGTACCTCGCTGACCCCGGACAACGACACGGCCATCCGCATCTTCGATGCCAACGGCGCCAGCCCGGCCACCCTTGGTGGTGCGGACTTCGATGACGGCTCGAGCTTCCTGAGCCAGATGTGCTTCGGCAACGGCCTGTTCGTGTTCAACACGCCGGCCCTGGCCCAGCGCGGCAACAGCCGTGACGGTGCGTTCCCCGGCGCGGGCGTGTACTACGTCGGTGTCCGCACCGGCAACGCCGGCGGCTCCGGTGTCAACAACTGGAACCTCAACGCCAACGGGCTGAACGCCGGCTCGATGTCGCTCCGCATCCGCTACGTGCCCGAGGTCTTTGACATCACGGCCTCCGAGGCACCGACGCCCTCGTACGACCTGGCTGCCATCGGCGGAACGATCACGAACACTCTCGTGGTCAACCCCGCGGACGTGGTCTGGACGAAGTTCGTCTGGCCGGCCACGGCCACGTTTGCTGACTGGATCGACATCGACACCGTGGGCACCACCGCGGCTACCGATACGATCATCGCGGTGTACGACACCGACGGCAACCGCCTGATCGAAGACGATGACGGCGGCCCGGCTCTGCTCTCGCAGGTGACCTTCGGTGGCGCCGGCGGCGAGATGGGTCGCGACAACTTCGCGGGCGCGCTGCCCCGCAACGGCGCCAGTGGCGTGCTGACCCCGGGCAGCACCTACTGGATCGGTGCGACCATCTGGGCGGCCGCGCCGACCTTCGGCGCCGGCAACTGGGATGTCAGCAACCCGCACGCTGACATCGAGGATACCTACACCATCAACATCCGCACCAGCCTGCCCCCGCTGGCGCCGGCCTGCCTTGCTGACGTCGTCGCCGACGGCAGCATCGACGGCAGCGACTTCATCGCCTTCATCAACAGCTTCGCCATCGGAGATGCCTCGGTTGATCCGGTTGCCGACATCGTCGATGCCGGCGGCACGGCCCCGGGCGACGGCACGATCGACGGCAGCGACTTCATCGCGTTCATCAACGCGTTCGGCGCCGGCTGCTGATTGTGAAGTTCTGAGATTCTGAGTTCATGCGGGCCGGCCCCTGACGGGGCCGGCCCGTTTTCCGGAGCGGGTGTGTGGCCGGGGTGCAGCGGGGCGGGCGGTGGCAGGGGCCGGGAGAAGTCCGGGAACTGCAGTCCCATAACCATGAACTGTGGTGGTTTCGGTAAACCGTGCGTGCGTGGGGGCTGTGGGGGCCAAGGATGGGAGGTTGGCGGGGCAGGAAGGCTGGAATAGCCCGAGCGGCGTGGTATCTGTACGGGGCCGGAGATGCCGCATTGATGGGTGATTGTGGAACTGTCGGTGCGGATGGCGCGAATCAGAGGTGTCGGTGCCTTCGCAGGTTGTAAGGAAAGGAAAGAGCATGACCAAGACCCTGTTCTCCACCGTTGCTGCTGTGCTTGCCTGCTGCGGGATGGCCCTGGCCGACGGGACCGAGCTGCTGAGCAACGGCACGATCGTGACTGCGGTGGGTACCGGGCCCAACGGGGGCGACTTGTCGGTGGTGCAGGAGGGGCTGAACATCAACGGGTTCGGCACGAACTTTGATTCACAGAACGCCTGCGCCGACGACTTCACGGTTCCGTGCGGGGTGACCTGGACGCTGAACAGCGCCAAGTTTCTCGTGTACCAGACGGGTGCGGACCCGCTGGGCCCGTCGACGATCACGGAAGCGTATGTGGCGATCTTTGACGGCAAGCCGGGTGCGCCGGGGACGAGCATGATCTGGGGCGACCTGTTGACGGATCGGAAGATCTCGTCGAGCTACGTCTCGGGTGCTGCTCCGGGGACGTTCCTGTATCGGATCAACTCGCAGCGGGCGGTTCAGGAGGTGACGGTGAACCTGGCGGGTTCGCCGGTGCTGGGTGATGCGGCGCGGCCGAAGACGTATTGGATCGCGTTCTCGACACGTGGGGCGATCCCGGCATCGGGGCCGTTTATGCCGCCGATTACGCCCAACCGACTGTCTGACAACGCGGTGGGCACGAGCAGCTTTGCCGCTACGGGTGCCTGGCCGACGCTGGATGGTGACAATACGACGGGCACGATTGAGCCGCAGGATCTGCCGTTTAAGCTGAGCGGTACGGCCTCGGGCACACCGTGCCCGCCGCCGGACACCCTGCCGCTGGCGGTGCCTGGCGACGGGAGCTGGGGCGTTGCGACGGCGGCGCTGGAGGCGGGGGCGGTGAAGTTCTATTCGATCTCGATTCCGGCGATCACGACGGGCAGCCGGCTGGACATTGACACGATCGGCTCGGTGCTGACGGGACCGTCGTTCTCGCCGCTGGGTGTGGATGACACGTTTGTCGCGCTGTTCCGTCCGGACGGGACGCTGCTGCCGAGCGATGACGATGACGGCCCGGGGCTGACCAGCCAGCTGACGATCGGCACGCCGCTGCTGTACGGGCAGGGCGACGGGCTGAACTATGACGGGCGTGACGGTGCGGCGCTGCCGGCGGGGAACTATGTGGTGGCGGTGTGTGCGGCGGGTCGCGGGCAGCGTGCGCTGCCGGGCTTTGACGTGATCACGGACTCGGACGCGACGGGTGAGGTGACGCTGCGGGTGCGGGTGCTGCAGAACATCCAGCCGCTGAGCGGCGATGCGCTGCCGGGGCTGATTGATGTGGGCACACCGGCGGCGGACCAGGCGACGAACTACGCGGTGCCGATGCAGGCGGGCGTGACCTCGTGGGTGAAGCTGACGATTCCGACGGACATTGACACCGACAGCGGGCTGGACATCTATACCGAGGGCTCGCAGCTGCAGCCGGTCAACGACTGCTCGCTGGCGCTGTACCGGGCCAACGGCAACCGCGTGGCGATCGACTTTGACAGCGGTTCGGGCTCACTTGGGCTGCTGAGCTTCGGCGGCGGGTTCCGTCAGCGGATCGGGACCTCGTACAACTTCTTCGGCCAGGACGGGCAGACGCTGCCGGCGGGGAACTACTACCTGGCGGTCGTGGCCGGGGACACGGCGACATTCGGCGGGAGCAGTTTCAACGTGATCAACGGCGGTGCGGACAACGCGGGCCCGGTCTCGCTGACGGTGCGGTACCGCACGGACACGACGGGCGATGCGGGCACGGTGCCTGTGGTTGCCGCCGGGCGTGACTTTGGCGTGCTGCAGGCCGGTACGGCGACACTGGCGACGGTGCTGGAGTCCGAGCAGATCGCGTTCTTCCGGATTGAGGTTCCGGCATCGGCGACTGCGGCCAGCGCGCTGGTGATCGACACCGAGGGCTCGGAGCTGACTCCGTTTAATGACACGGCGATGCGGCTGTACGATTCGGCGGGCATCAGTGAGGTGTTCGGCGGCTCGGAACTGGATCAGGGTTCGCTGTACCTCAGCCAGCTGAGCTACGGCGACGGGATGGTGGTGCTGCGGACGCCGGCGCTGGCGCGGCGTGCCAACGGTGACAGCGGTGAGATGCCGCTGGCGGGTGTGTACTACCTGGCGGTTCGCGGGGGCAACAACGGTCAGGGCGCGAGCCCGGACTGGAACATGAACTCCAACGCGATCAACAGCGGCGTACTGCGTGTGAACGTGCGGTTCGTGGCAGACTCGAGCCTGATTGCCAGCGAGTCCCCGACACCGTCGGCGGAGATCGAGACGCTGGGCGGGACGCTGACGCGGTCGGTCGGTCTTGCTGCGGGCGATGTGGCGTGGATGAGCTTCACGTTCCCGGCGGGCGCGGTGTCGGGCACGGACTGGCTGGATATTGACACCGAGACGAGCTTCTTTACGACCGATCCGTTCCTGGGGCTGTACGACAGCTTCGGGCAGCGTGTGGCGACCGACAACAACAGCGGCCCGGGGCTGATGGCGCAGATGTCGTTCGGGATGACGGTGGCGCCTGCAACCGGGCGTGAGCCGCTGCCGGGCGGGGTGCTGCGCAACGGCTACAGCGGCGAGCTGCAGCCGGGCGGCGTGTACTGGGTTGCCGTGACGGCTCAGGACGGCACGGGCGTGAACTTCGGCAGCTCGGGCTGGAACGCGGTGACGAACAACGCTTCGGCGTTCGGCACGCTGGTGAATGTGAACTTCCGCAGCAGCTTCCCGCCACTGGCCCCGCCGTGTCTGTCGGACATGAACCGTGACGGCACGGTGGACGGCTCGGACTTCATCGACTTCATCAACTCGTTTGCCATCGGTGATGTGACGGTTGATCCGGTGGCGGATGTTGCCGGCGGCACCAACCAGGCCCTGCCCGCGGGCGGGCCGGACGGTACGATCGACGGCACGGACTTCATCGAGTTCATCAACGCGTTCAGCATCGGCTGCTGAGATGTGTGGCGGACCGGCGGATGATGTCCGGTGCGCGTGAGCGTCAAGTCAATGCCAGCAACGTTTGATCGGGCGATCGTGCTGCGGATGTATGACTGGTCGGAGACCAGCCAGATCGCGGTGATGCTGACCGAGCGGCACGGGCTGGTGCGCGCGCTGGCCAAGGGCTCGCGGCGGCCGGTGGCCAGGTTCTCCGGCGGCTTTGAGCTGCTGACGGCCGGGACAGCCGGGCTGGTGATGCGGCCGGAGTCGGAGCTGGCCACGTGCACAGAGTGGGATCTGACCGAACCGTTCTGGCACCTGCGGCGGTCGCTGGACGGGTTTTACCGGGCGGTGCTGGCCGCGGAGCTGCTGCAGCGGGTGGTGATTGATCGCGATCCGCACGCGGTGTTGTTTGGGTGCGCGATGGAGTTTCTGGCGTCGCTGCGGGAGCAGCCATCGGCGGACGGGCCGATGGTGCGGCTGCTGTGGGCCGCACTTCGGGAGAGCGGCTGGCAGCCGGAGGTCGGGGCGATGCTCGACGGTTCGGTGCTGCCGGTTGATGGAACGGTGCGGTTCTGCCCTGAGCTTGGCGGCGTGATCGGGGCGGCGGAGGCGACGACGGGGGTGGTGTGGCCTGTCCGGGCCGGGACGCTGCGGCGGCTGGCGGCACTTGAGCAGAGCGGCGAGGTGGGCGAGGGTCCGGAAACGCGGCGTTCGGCGCGGCTGCTGGTGAGTTACGCGGAGTATGTGCTCGCCCAGCCGTTGCTGTCGCGCAGGTTTTGCTTCCCGGAGCTTTCGGCAGCGACGGGGCGGTAGCGTCAAGCTGTGCGGGCGGAGCAGGGCCGGTGGCGGGCGGTCGGGGAGCGCTTGCTGGAGTCTGTGCCGGTGGTGCCGGTGGGGTGGGCTGGAGGGTGGGGTTATCACGCCGGGTTGTTTCTGGAATCGGGGAAACCCACAGGATCGGGCGGTCAAGCAGCCGCGGGGGGCAACCGATACCCCCAGAGCCCGCGACCGCGCCTGTTGCGCGGAATGACCGAGACCGTTGATGACGCCAGAACTCCTGGACAAAGTGCTTTCGTGCAAGAAGCTCCCATCGCTTCCGGCGATCGCACTGAAGGTCATTGAGCTGACGCAGGACGAGCGGGTGCCGGTCAAGATGATCGGTGACACGATCGCCAATGACCAGGCGCTGTCGCTGAAGGTGCTCAAAACGGTCAACAGCTCGTTCTACGGGCTGCGCAAGCCGTGCTCGAGCATCAATCAGGCGATCGTGATGCTGGGCCTGTCGGCGGTCAAGACGCTGGCGCTGGGCTTCTCGCTGGTCAGTTCGCTGGCCAAGGACAAGGCGGCGGGGTTTGACTACGACGTGTACTGGCGGCGTGCGCTGACGACGGGCGTTGCGGCGAAGATCATCGCCGGCGAGGCACGCTGCGGCAGTGATGAGGAAGCGTTCCTGGGCGGGCTGCTGCAGGATGTGGGGATGGTCGCGCTGTATCAGGCGCTGGGTGAGGAGTACGCCAAGCTGCTGGTGGAGGCGGGCACGGACCACCGTCGTGTGGCACGTCTGGAGATGCAGCGGTACGAGGCGTCGCACGCGGATCTGGGCGCGATGCTGGCGACGAACTGGAAGCTGCCGGCCGCGCTTATTGCGCCGATCAAGTTCCACGAGCGGCCGACGGCGGCACCGCTGGAGCACGCGACGGTGTGCAACGTAGTTGCGCTGGGGAACATTTGTGCTGACCTGCTGACGGCCGCGGAGCCGGCGATTGTGCTCAAGCGGCTGTATGAGAAGGGTCAGGAGCTGATGAACCTGAGCCCGGGGCAGATCGACGCGATCGTGAGGTCGGTGAACGTCGGCAGCCGCGAGGTGGCCACGCTGCTGGCACTGCCGCCGGGTGAGAAGCAGAACGTCGAGGAGTTGCTGGGCCGGTCCAAGGCCGCGCTGGTGTCGATGGCGATGCCGTTTAACCCGGGTTCGGAGCTGCCGACGATCGAACCGCATGAGGCGGATGCCGACAGCGGCCTGCCCAGCGAACTGGTGTTCAAGCGGAACCTGATCGTTGCCTTTGAGCAGGCAAGTGAGGGGCGGAGTGTGAGCCTGGCGATGCTGGCGATCGAGGATCTGGCGGGGATCGGCGCTCGGCACGGCGAGGCAACGGTCTCGGCGGTGGTGCGTGGCGCGGCCGATCGCATCCGGGGGCCGATCGAGGAAGCGGGCGGGATGGTCTTCCGGTGCGGCGGGGATCGCTTCGGTGCGGTGCTGCCGACGATGAACCGGGCGGAGGCGACGCGGTGCGTTGACCAGGCCCGCCGCGCTGCGGCTGAGACTGCGCTGCGGATCGAGCTGCCGGGGCTGGTGCCCTTTGAGCTTTCGATCGGTGTGTCGGCCGGTGTGGTGTGCGTGGATGACTCGACGCGGAGCATGTTCACCGAAGCCGGCGACCTGCTGGCGATGACCAACGCGGCGGTTGCCGCGGCGGCCAGGGCGGGCGTGGCGGGTGGTGCGCTGCGGGTGCACGCGGTCAAGAAGGCGGCGTGAGCGAGGGCGGCGCGCTGCGGGTGTGAGTTCTCGGGCGTGTGCGAGCCGGGCCGCTGCGGCGCGTGCGGGCGGTGGCAAGCAGGACATTGCGGACTGTGCTCACCTCAATGGGCAATGGTGCCGATGAGGAGATTTACCTCTTCGCCGAGCGGGTTCTGCGCGGCGGTGGTGATAATTCGCCTTCGAGCGGCGTTTTTGAATCAAAAGGAAGCATTATGTCAGCATTGCCCCGGACGCGTGTAGATTCCCAGGCCGCCTTGTCGCTGGCGCAGGGTGATTATCATGACGCGGAAGGTCACGTCATGCTGACAGAAGATGGAATCCCGGTGTATCGGCGGACGGCCCATGGCCGTGCGCTGGCGATTACAGGAGAGGCGCCCACGGGCGCGGGTGCCGCACTGGAGACGGACAAGACGGAGTGGCTGCTGACCGGCGGCGACGGGTCATTTGCCATGGGCACGGTGGCCGGGGTGATGAACCGCCGGTACCACGGGCTGCTGATTGCCTCGATGCAGCCGCCGGTGCGGCGGATGATGGCGCTGTCGGCGGTGGCTGAGAGCCTGGTGCTGGATGCCGACACCGGGCTGGAGCAGCGGTTTGACCTGGCGTGCTTCCGGTTCCGGCCCAGCGAGCTGCACCCGCGGGGTGACCAGCACCTGGTGGGCTTCGAGAAGGATGTGGCGTGCCGGTGGACGTACCGGGCGGGCCCGGTGGAGGTCCTCAAGGAACTGATCCTGACGCGCGAGACGACGCGGAGCGGCAGCGGTGCGCTGATCCGGTACACCGCGCGGGTGGTGCCCGGCGCAAGGCCGGTGCGGAGCGTGCGGCTGGTGCTGCGGCCGCTGGTGGCGATGCGGGACTTTCACGGGCTGATCCTGCGTGAGACGGCGCGGGACCGGTACAGAATCAACTGCGAGTCGCACGCCATTACGGTGGGTGTGCCCGAGGGCCGGCTGCGGCTGGTGGTCTCCGAAGGCAAGACGTTTGATGTGCAGCAGTGGTGGTACAACTTTCAGTACGAGCAGGAGCACGCGCGGGGGTACGACTACCTGGAGGATCTGCTGCACCCGGGTTCGTTCTCAACGGAGTGGGCGTGGCCGCAGGCGGGGGGCAAGGAAGACGGCCTGATCGGCACGGTCACTCTGAGTGCGGCGGTGAACGGGGAGGTTGACCCCAACAGCTTTGACGCGGTGGAGAAGGCGGCCCGCAAGCGGATGGAGGCGCTGGTGCGCCCGATGATTGCCAAGACGGGCCCGCAGGACCGGGACGCGGCGGCATCGCTGGCGGCGGCGGCGGATGACTTCATTGCCCGGCGCGTGCCGGCACCGGGCGCGGTGCGGAGTGCTGATTCCGATGCGGCGGCCGACCAGGTGACGATTCTGGCGGGCTACCCGTGGTTTGCGGATTGGGGCCGGGACGCGATGATCTCGCTGCCGGGGCTGCTGCTGAGCACTGGGCGGCTGGATGAGGCGCGGCGGATTCTGCAGACCTTTGCGCACCACCGCGGGCCGGAGGGCTCGGAGTACTACGGCCTGGTGCCCAATGTGTTTGATGATTACACGGGCCGGCCGCACTACAACACGGTGGATGCGTCGCTGTGGTTTGTGCACGCGGTGTGCCAGTACCTGGAGAAGTCCGGGGACACGGCGACGTTCCACCGCGAGCTGCTGCCGGCGTGCATTGATGTGGTGACGGCGTACAGCAAGGGCACGGCCTTTGGCATCCGCATGGATGAGGCCGACGGACTGATCATTGCCGGTGATGAGGGCACGCAGCTGACGTGGATGGACGCCAAGCGCGACGGTGTGGTGTTCACGCCGCGGCACGGCAAGGCGGTGGAGATCAACGCGCTGTGGTACAACGCGGTGCGGGCGATTGCGACGGCCAGCGGCACGCACCGACCGGGGCTGCGGACGCAGATGAACGCGATGGCCGACAAGACGGCGGCGGGCTTTGTGCGCTCGTTTGTGCACCCGACGACGGGCGGCCTGGCTGATGTGCTGACGCCCGACGGCCACGGCGGCTGGCGGGCGGACTGGCGCGTGCGGCCGAATCAGATTTTCGCCGCAAGCCTGGCGTACTCGCCGCTGAGTGCCGAGCAGCGTCGCAGTGTGACGGAGCTCGTCAAGACGCACCTGGTGACGCCGTGCGGGCTGGCGACGCTGGACCCGCGCGATCCGGGCTTTAAGGGCCGGTATCGCGGGCGCATGTTCGACCGCGATGCGGCGTACCACAACGGCACGGCGTGGCCGTGGCTGCTGGGCCCGCTGGCCGAGGCGGTGCTGCGGTGCGGCGATTTCTCGCCAGCGGCAAAGGCCGAGGCGCGCGGGGTGCTGGCCGGGCTGCTGGGTGACCTGGACCGCGAGTGCGTGGGCCAGCTGCCCGAGGTGTTTGATGGTGAAAGCACTTCGGAGCACCCGCAGGAAGCCGCGGGCTGCCCGGCGCAGGCCTGGAGCGTGGCGGAGACGCTGCGGGTGTTGATGTTGCTGCAGGGGTAAGGAGTCGCGAGTCGCGAGTGTTGAGTCGCGAGGGGGAGGGAGCGGAGTGCGATTACTTGACCTCGACGGCCATGATGCGGCCGGGGGTGAACTCGAGCCGGAGGGTCTGGCCGACTTCGGGCTTGGTGGTGCCCTTGGGCAGTGCATCGGTGCCGATGATGACTTCGGCGAGCTTGCCGTCGGGGCCGGTGCCCTGGCGGACGGTGACGCGGAAGGCGGGCTTGTCGTCCTGCTCGGCGGCGGCGACGGCGGTGACGGTGACGGTGTCGCTGCCGCGGAGGGCGTCGATGGTGGGGCGGTCGGCCAGGATGGTGCTCTTGAGCATCACCAGGGCGATGGTGAAGTAGATGACGATGCCGGTGACATCGACCAGGGTGGCGACGAAGGGGGTGGAGCTGCCGGCGGGGTCGAGCTTGCAGCGTTTGAGGATGAACGGGAGCATGGCGCCCATGACGCTGCCCCAGAGCACGACGCCGGCGAGGGTGAAGCCGATGGTCCAGCCGAGGATGACGAAGTGCTCGGCGACCTGGGCATCGTTGAACCAGCCGAAGAGGCCGAAGACGTTGATGCGGATGATGCCGATGACGCCGATGATCAGGCCGAGGATGGCGCCGCTGGCCAGCTCGCGCAGGAGGACCTTGAACCAGTCGGAGAGCTCGATTTCCTTGAGGGCCAGGGCGCGGATGATCAGCGTGCTGGCCTGCGAGCCGGAGTTGCCGCCCGAGGAGATGATGGCGGGGATGAAGGCGGCCAGGATGGCGGCTTTCTGGATCTCACCGTCGAAGAAGGCGATGGCGTTGCTGGTGAGCAGCTCGCTCATGAACAGCAGGGCCAGCCAGGGGGCGCGCTTCTTGACCAGGCCCAGGATGGGCGTTTCGGCGTAGGGCTGCTCGAGGGCCTGAACACCGCCGAGCTTCTGCATGTCCTCGGTGGCTTCCTGCTCGGCAACATCGGCGACGTCGTCGTGGGTGATGATGCCCAGGAGGATGCCGCGGGAGTCGATGACGGGCATGGCGACGCGGTCGTACTTCTGGAGGAGTTCGACGGCGTCTTCCTGGGGCTGGTCGGCCCGCAGGGTGACGAACTGGCGGTTCATCTGGCTCTCGACGGTGGCGTCGGGCTCGGCCATGATGAGCTGGCGGAGGCGGAGGTCATCGATGAGCACGCCCATGTCGTCGACGACGTAGACGACGTTGATGGTCTCGGCATCGCGGCCGTAGCGGCGGATGTGGTCCAGGGCGCGGGCGACGGTCCACTCCGGGCGGATGCGGACGTAGTCGGGCGTCATCAGGCGGCCGACGGAGCGGACGGGGTAGCCCAGGATGGCCTGGGTGCTCTTGCGCTCTTCGGGTGAGAGCGACGCGATGATGCGCTGGGCGACATCGTGCGGGAGTTCATCCAGGAGCCGGACGCGGTCGTCGGGGTCCATGGACTCGATGATGGTGACGGCGGAGGAATCACCCAGCTGGCGGATGATGCGTTCCTGGGTGTCGCCATCGAGGTAGCTAAAGACGGTGCCGGCATCATCGCGGGGCAGGAAGCGGAAGGCGATGGCCGCATCGGTGGGCTCGATGCCCGAGAGGATGTCGGCGACATCGGCGGCGGGGAGGACGTGGAGGACCTCACGCAGTTCCGCGTACTGCTTCTCGCGGAGCAGCTCAAGCACTTCGGGCTCGATGAGTGCGGCGGTGGGGTTCATTCCGGCGGCACGGTAGGAGGGGGGGTGGGGGGGTCCGAATTTCCAAAGGGCCAAATGGCCAAATTTCCAAATGGCCAAAGGGGCAAATGGCCAGAGGGAGGGGCGATGGTCCGTTTCCCTGGTCCCTCGTTCTGGTCGCCTTGCCGCCGCGGAGTGTTACTTGGCCCGGTAGCGGACGCTGACCTCGGCCTTGACGGTGACCATGCCGGGCTCGATGGAGGAGCCGAGGCCTTCGGGGGCGGCGCTGGCGGGGGCGGCGAGGTTGGAGGTCATCTGGCTCATGGGCTGGCGCCAGCCTTCCTCGACGTTGCTGGTGGTGGCCTCGATGACGGCCTCGATGCTCATGCCCAGTGCCGCGGCGAGCGTGTCGGCCTTCTGGCGGGCGGCCTTGGCGGCCAGGGTGATGGCTTCGTTGCGGGCCTCGAGGGCGGCCTTGAGCTCGAAGGTGACGCCGTCGATGCGGTTGGCCCCGGCGGCGATGGCGGCATCCATGATGCGGCCGACGGAGCGGGGATCCTCAACCTTGACGCGGATGATGCTGGTGGCGTCGTAGCCGACGAGCTTGCGGCGGTCGCCATCGTTGCCGGTGGTGTCGCGGAGCCAGGTGTAGGCGGGGCTCAGTGAGACGGAGCTGGTCTGCAGGGTCATGGCCGAGAGGCGGAGGTCGCTGATGGCCTTGGTCACGGCCTCGATGGACTTTCCGGCGCGCTCGCTGGCTTTGGCGGCGGTGGGCTCGCGGACCTCGATACCTACCAGCACGATGGCAAAGTCGGGCTTGCGCTGGACCTCACCAATGCCGGAGACGGCCAGGACCGGCGCGGGGTTGGTGGATGGTGTTGCTGCCGCGGCGGGTGCGGGGGCGGGGTGCTCAACGGGTTGGCCGGCGTGTGCGGCAGAGGGGCGGACAGCTGCGGAGAGTGCGATGGCGCAGAGCCCGATGGCGGCGGCGAGGGCGAGGGTGGAGAGGGGGCGGAGGGGGAGGGGGCGGGTGGAAAGGGTGTTCATGATCGAGCTCCTTGCGGGAATGGTACCGCCTGACACGGGTGCTCCGTGTCAGGCGGTACCGGCAGCCGGCAGAGGTGTGTACGACCTGAGCGCGTGCGCGGATTCGATTTCTCCCCGCTCCGGTGGCGTTGGGCCGTTTGGTGCGCTGGCTTAGGCCGCTCCGAGCGTGAAGCGGATGGTCACGCTGGCATCCTCGGTGATCTCGCCCGGTTCGATCCAGGATGCTTCGGGGTCGTACCCGGGCATGAGGCGCATCGAACGCCGGCGGACGTGCGAGCTCTGGAAATCGTCATCCATACTCGCCGAGCCGAGTTTGATCTGGCTGATGCCCGTGATGCGGAGCCCCAGGGCGGCGGCGGCAACGGTGGCCCGCCGCCGAGCATCGCGGGTTGCCTGCTCGAGCGCTTCATCCCGGGCAGACTGCGGATCGCGCAGATCGAAGTCCACCGATGAGATGGTGGTGATGCCGAGCCGGGCGGCCATATCGATGAGCAGGCCGACGACATCGGGACTGACTTGGCTGACGGTGACAGTGCAGGCGGCATCGAAGCCGCAGTGCTCCTGCTCCTTCTTGTACGAGGGTTTGGCGTTCGGGTGGGCGTCTCCGTCTTCCGGCGGTACTTCGCTGACGATCTCGCGGAAGGCGGTTCGCAGTGAGAGGGAGCTGGTCTGGAGCTTCGCACCGGCGAGGTTCAGGGCCTTGACGGCCTCGATGGTGCGGGCCATGACCTGCCGGAGGCGGTCGGTGGCTTCGGCGGCGGTTTCGGCCCGCTGGCAGCAGGCCAGGGAGATCTCGGCGGTGTCGGCCGGTCTGGAGGCGGTGCCTTTGCCCGCGACCAGGAGTACGGAGTTGTTTGTGGTTTCGGTGCGCGCAGTGGATAACTCGTCAGCCATGGTCGCTGCTCCTTGGAAAAGATGACCGCCCGAGGGCGATCGGTGTGCTGTGTGCGGGTGAAATTTGTGAATCCCGTGCCCCTGTGGCACCGTCCGTTGACCCGCGAACCTTCCTGAGACCAAGTTTAGGTTCGACGTTTCTCGTTGTCCAGCGCGTCAAGCTCGATGAGTGCGGCGTGCTTGGCAATTGCGGCTGTTGCGGTGGCGGCGGCGGCGAGCCAGCCGCGCCAGCCGTCGAGGAAAGCCTGCTTGAGCAGCATCTGTTTGGCGAAGGCCATCGGTGGTGAGGTCACCAGTTGAAAGATGCTGCCGCGCTTGCCGCGGGCGTGGAGCCCCTGGGCCATCAGGCGGCCGTGCTGGCACTGCTTGGCGAGGAACTCGGCGAAGGTGGCGATGGAGTCGTGGCGGAGGTCGCCGCGGAGGCGGCCGACGGGCGCGTTCGGTGCGAGCAGCTCGAGCTTGTCGTGCGGGTCGATGCCGGTCCAGTGTGCGCTGCCGCGGCGGACGAGGCGGAGCCGCCATTCCTGCTGCCAGGCGTGATTCAGGAACCGGCCGGCGTACCAGACCTTGCGATTGAGTTCGTAGGCGGCGGGCAGCGCGGGGTTGGCGGTGGCGCGGGTAATGGTCTCGCTGATCGAGGCGGCCAGATCGGCTTCGGGGCTCTCATCGCTGTCGAGGCACAGAATCCAGTCCTGTGTGCAGGCCTGCAGCGCGGCCTGTTTGGTCTTGACGTAGCCCATCCACGCGACGCGGTGGACCGTGGCGTTGTACTGGGCCAGAAGTTCGAGCGTGCCATCGGTCGAGCCGCTGTCGAAGGCGATGATCTCGCTGGCGAAGGGCGCGATGCGCTGGAGCGTGAGGCCGATGGTTGCCGCGGAGTTCTTGCAGACGATGGCGACCGACAGCGGGAGCTTGGCGGCGGGAGCGGAAGGGGAGGCAGCCGGGGATGGAGAAGTGGTGGCCAAGCGTGTCGGGGAGGGGGTCTCTGGGCCGGCGACGGTATCACGCCGTGCGCGGTCTCGGGCGCGGGGCGGGCTGGCTTTGGCCGGCTCGCGGCCTGCGGAGCAGGTGCAGTTCCAGCAGCAGCCATGCCGCGGCGATGGCGATGAGCCACGGGGCGATGAAGGTGGTCAGGTCGAGTGCGTGCTGGATGGCCCGCTGGACGTTGCCCTTGTAGAAGCCCTTGAGCAGGCCGAGGATGGGGTGGGGCCGGAGCATGGCGCGGGCAGTGGGCGAGGCGAGGAAGCGTGAGCCGGCGGCACCTTTCTTGGCGGCGCTGGTCAGCAGGGCATCGCCGGCCTCGCCGGATTCCTTGAGCAGGCGTGCCCCGGGCTCACCGGTGAGGTGGAGTGCGGCAAAGCCGCGGGCCGGTGCGCCGGCGGCGGCCTGACGCTCGGCAAAGCGGGCGAGTTTGGCGACATCCTCGGGGCTGTCGGCGAAGCGGAGCAGGCGTGCTGCTGCGGCGGGGCTGGTGCGGCGGGCGAGTGTGGCGACATCGCCGAACAGCGTGGTCAGGCCGGTGCGGGCCAGGTCGGTGCCGGCGCGGGAGAGCTTGACGATCTGCTCGGCCAGCGGGGCGGAGAGTGTGCCGAGCTTGCGGGCGGCCTTGAGCAGCGAGGGTGCCCAGTCGATCTGCGGGGCCAGTGTGGTGGCGATGCCGACGGCCGAGAGTGCGGCGATGACCGGGTCGGCCTTGCCGTCGAGCCCGAAGCGTGCGCCCTGGATCAGCAGGTCGCGGATGTCGCCGATGATGAACAGGTCGGTGCCGATGGCGCCGAAGAGCGATTCGAGTGAGTCGCCCTCACCGGTCAGTGCGCCGCGGCCGACATCGCGCAGGCGGCGGGAGATGGAGGATTGCTCCTCCGCCGCCGCGGCGCGGCTGGCGACGACGGCGGTGTGCGCCGGTGAACCGGGCGTGAGCCAGGTGAGGGCATCGTCGGCAAGAAGCAGCGCCTCGGTAAAGCGGCCCTGCTGGCGGAGGGCATCGATATCCGGCGCGATGGCGGCATCATCCAGCCGGGCCAGCGCCATGCGGCCGACGCGTGCGGCCGAATCACCGATGAGCAGGGCGAGGAGGAGGATGCAGAGTGTGAGGCGGAGGAGGCCCCAGCGGTGGTGCCACAAGTGGGGGAGCAGCCGCCGGGCTGAGGGTCCGGCGGGCTGAGCTTGCACTGAGGTTGGGGTGCGGGTAGCCACGATTCGGGGGATGGTACGGTGCGACGGGGGGGGCTTCATGAGGTCGCGGATGCGAATGCGATTGCGCCGGGCCAGACGTTCGTGCATCCGGAACAGGGGAGGAATGTGAAAGCAGAGGCAAAAACTGAGCGGAAGTGCCGCTCCGGGTCGATACGAAAGTAAGTAGAGGGCGGGTGTTCCCGCTCCGACGGGTGGCGGTTGGCTGAGGTTGTAGCAAATGGAGCGGTCCATGCGATTGAACAGTGCGGCGGCGGCTTCGATTCTTTCGGTCGCGGGGGCGGCTGTGCCCGTGCTGGGCCAGTGGGCGCCGGCATACTCGATTGAACGGATCGGCCTGTACGGGCCGGAGTATGTGGGCATCGGTGCCGAGCAATCGGTCGGCGGCCGGCTGAACGGGCCCGGTGGCCTGGTCAGTGGATACTCGACGCGGAGTCCGCGGTCCAACATCGCAAGCAATGGAATTGACACGTGGATCTGGACCCCTGAGCAGGGAACGGTGCAGGTCGGACTGACTACTCCCGCTCATATGGGCAGTGAGGGATTCCGCTCCAGCATCATCGTTCCGGCACGCGGTACGGCTGTCGCCTCTGGGCGCAGTTGGAGAGTCACAGGCGTCAGGACACTCAACGGCGAGGACTGCTGGGCATGGTCTGCCGACACCGGCGTGACGCAGATTGGCTTCTGGGGGCCTGGGTTCATCGGTTCGGACGGGTATCAACTGTCCAACTTGCAGGGTCAGACCGAGGCCGGGTTCGCGTACGGCTGGAGCAATCGGATTTCTGGGGTCAGCTCGGTCATCGGTCGGGAGAGCTGGGTGTGGAGTCCAGCGACGGGAACGGTCGCCGTAGGCCTGAACCGGCCGGAGCACATCAACGCACGTGGAGCGAGATACGACACAATTGTGAATCTCTCGCCGGGTGGCCGCGCCATCGGACACTCCACGCGGACGGGTACCGCGACTGGTGGCGGTGGCTTCGACGCTTGGGTGTGGGAGCCGGGTCAAGGGACGATGCAGATCGGCCCGAACGGGCCGGAATACACGTCGCCGACGGGCTATCGAACCATTCTGCCGTGGACGCAGAACGCATCTGGACAGGTCATCGGATCTGCACGGCGTGTGGATAGCTTTGGTGCGGATATGGGGCAAGATGGCTGGATCTGGACGCGTGCAGGCGGCGCACAGCGGATGGGCCTTGACGATCCGGTCCACATCCGAAGTGACGGGTACCGGCAGCAACGGATTGCCAGCATCACCGATTCCGGGCTTCTGATCGGCGGTGCGGCACGATACTCCGAAGATGGGCAGACCATTGGGCTGACCTGCTGGGTGTGGGAGCCGAACACGGGGTATGTTCTCATCGGGCTTACCGGTCCGGAGTACACCGGGCCGGATGGATATCGGTATAGCGACGCGGTGCACAACAACGCCTCGGGAGTGGTGGTCGGTGTGAGCACTCGCAGCGGCGTGCCGGGCGCGGCGACTGTGCGCCGCCCCTGGGTGTGGGTTCCTGGAGTCGGGACGCGGGAGCTTGGCCTGTTCGGGCCGGAGCACACCCGCGATGATGGGCTCCAGACCAGCGAGGTGTACCGAGTTGACGAGAGTGGCGGCGTTTGGGGATCGTCGCGGCGTTATCCGGAGACGGATGAGCGAGACAACACAAACTACTGGTACTGGAGTCCGGATGGAAGAACGCACGTTGTCGGATTGACTGATGCGGCGCACACCGGCCCCAATGGCGAGCAGTACCACGAGGGCAGGAGCAGTGGAGTGGGCTGGTCAACCGGTACTTCAAAGCGGTACGTCAACGCCGTGAACTGGTGGGGTGATGCGTGGCTCTGGACGCCGCAGACCGGGACGATCGAGCTCGGACTGACCGGGCCGCTCTACCAGACGGCAGAAGGCGTTCGGCGGAGCATCCAACAGCCGAACTACCAGAGCGTTGTGCCGGAACGGACGCTGCCACGGGCCATCGGGGGGATGTCGGTGTGCATTGCCTGCGGCGGCGAACTCGTGAATACAGATGTGTGGTACTACGACACGCAGACGGGTGTGACGCACAACGTGACTGCGAGTGTGCCCGGTGCAAGCAGGCCGAGTGACGGTGCCCGCAGTGCTCGCGCAGAGGTGATGACGCGCGATGGCTATCAGCTTGGTACGTACACGTGGTTTGATCCGGTAACAGAGGCGCCCAGTCCGCGAGCGTTTGCGTTCCGGCCGGATGTCGGCTTCGTCGACCTCGAGGAGCTCATCCCCGGCGGCTTGGCCGTCAACGGCTGGGCATCGCTCGATACGCCGAGCTTTGAGGCGAGTATGGAGTTCATCGTCGGTGCAGGCCGCAGGATCGATGGAGCAGTTGGATCGAGCGCGTACCTCATGCGGCCGATTCCCGCCCCGGTCTGCCCAGCTGATGTGACCGGCGACCGGACGGTGGATGGCGCGGACTTCGTTGCTTTCGTCAACTCCTTCTCGCTGGGGGATGCCGCGACCGATGCCGCGGCGGACTTCAACCGGGACGGGACGATTGATGGTGGCGACTTTGTCGCCTTTATGGCTGCGTTTGCCGCGGGGTGCTGAGGGGGAGGGGTGGCGCCCTGCAGGCCTGTTCTCTCGAACTTTGTACTCTCTCGCGTGAGCGATCGTTTTGGCTTGCTGGTCGCCAGAGTTGTGATCCACGTTCGTCGGTTGTTGGAGTGAGTCAATCGCAGGGTCGGTCATCCGGTCCGTCGCAGCGTTTCGTGTGAGGTGCGCTTTTAGGAGTCGATATGAGTGTCGATGTCAAGGGCAGCGGTTGTGATCGTGATTGCGTGCGGACGGTTCCGGCGACGGCGATTGCGATGGCGGCGGTTGTGCTCGCGGCGGCGGGCGTGCCGGTAGCGGCGGATTGGTCCCCTGTCTATTCGATTCAGCGGCTTGCGTTGTACGGGCCGGAGTACACCGCCGCGGATGGCAGCATTCTGTCGTACCTGGGGTTTGCGGGCAGTTCGGGGCTGGTGGTGGGGTACTCGGAACGCCGGATCGTCCCGGGTGGTGAGAGCAATGGTGTTGACGTCTGGGTTTCGTCGGGCGGGTCAGAGCCGCAGCGAATCGGCCTGACCGCGCCGGCGTACACGGGGCGCTCGGGGTTCCGATCCAGTGAAGCACTCGGCATCAGCGAAACTGGAGTCGTCCTCGGCTGGTCGAGGCCACAACTCGAGATGAGGGACTATCTCAGCCCAACGCCGTGGGTGTGGACTGAGGCGGGTGGGACCGTCGCCGTCGGACTGAGCGGCCCGGAGTATGTGGGAGTTGGCGGGTATCGGGCGGGTTGGACGCTGCCGATCTTGCCCAGCGGGCAGGTCGCCGGGGTTTCGGGGGTTCTTGGCGGTACACCCAGCGGCGGGGGGCATGCCTGGGTGTGGAAGCCGGACCGCGGTGCGATTCGGATCGGCCTGACGGATGCGGCCCACACCTACGAGGACGGCAGCCAGTTCAGCAGCGTTCGGTTTCAAAACGATGCTGGCGACGTCTGCGGCATCTCCTCTTTCCCACAACTGCCCGTGATCGGAGATGGGCTGTCTGCCTGGCACTGGGATGCGCAGTCCGGGACGGTGGCGGTGGGGCTCACAGGGCCTGAGCACACCGGCACGCTGGGCAGACGTGAATCTTCAATCGTTGCCCAGAACAGCCAGGGGCAGCTGATCGGGACGTCGGCCCTGTTCATCAGCGAATCCGGGATGATCGGCGCCGACGCTTGGGTTTGGAACAGGCGGGTGGGCACGCAGCGGATTGGGCTACTGGGCGATGCGTACACCGGGCCATACGGCAGCCGAGCCACCTACCCCAGCAGCCAGAGTGAGTTCGGGCAGGTCATCGGCTCCACAATCCGGTATGCGCCTGACGGTACCGACAACGGCGTGAACGCCTGGACGTGGTCGGAGGCATCGGGCACGCAGGCCATCGGACTGACAGGGCCCGATTTCATCGGGGTCAATGGCTATCAGGAGAGCGTGGCATACCTCCAGAGCAAGCAGGGGATGGTGTGCGGCTCATCAGCTTTGTTCGGCAGCGCGTGTCAGCGTTTGGGTGCCGCGGCCTGGGTCTGGAGTGAGCAGCTGGGAACTCAACCCGTCGGCCTCCTCGATTCCGCGCATCTCGGCTCCGGCGGGCAACGTTCGTCCTGGTCATCCTGGCTCAGCCAGAGCGGATTGGTGGTGGGCGGGTCGGAGCGAGTCGGTGACGATGACCTGTTCAACGGGATCAGCAGTTGGGTATGGACGGCCGACCGTGGAACTGTGCGGATTGGTCTGGTCGGACCGGAGCACACTGGGCCGAGCGGCCTCCAGGAGAACTTGTATCGTTTTACCAGTGAATCGGGCTGGATCGTCGGCATCGCCAGACTGCATCCGCAGCGGCAGGCCGGAGTGATGGTCGAGACTGGCCAGTCAGTTTGGGCTTGGGCGTCCAGTCACGGCACGATGGAGATTGGTCTTCTGGGTCCACGCTACACCAGCAGCGACGGCTCGCGGCACAGCGAGGTCCATGCCCAGAACGCCAGCGGCTGCGTGTTCGGTTCCTCGGCCCGCTACGACGGTGGAGCGATTGAACTGGGGCGTGATCCGTGGTACTTTGACCCCGCCAAGATGCAGACTTACTTCCCGATGCGGGGTGTTGATGAGTACCGCAGCGATACACGAGACCGTGTGTACAGCGGTGCTTTCACTCTCGCTGCCGACGGGATTCTCTACGGCCAGTACACGGTGATCGAACCGCTCACAGGGATAAGTAGAGATCGCGCGTTCGCGTTCCGGCCTGATCTGGGCTTCGTTGATCTTGCCGGATTGGTCGCTGGTGGACTCGCCTCCACCGGTTGGCGGGAACTTGAGCGGGTCCGGTCTGTCGGGCCCGACGGGGTTTTGGTTGGCTACGGCGCATTTGGTGAGCGACCGGGCGATTTCAGCACCTTCGTCATGCGACCCATCCCCGCGCCGGTCTGCCCAGCCGATGTGACCGGTGACCGGACGGTGGATGGTGCTGATTTCGTGGCGTTCGTCAACTCCTTTGCGCTCGGGGATGCGGCGGCCGATGCCGCGGCGGACTTCAACCGGGACGGGACGATTGATGGTGGCGACTTCGTTGCCTTTATGGCTGCGTTTGCCGCGGGGTGCTAGCGGATTGGTGCTGGCTTGGGCCTTGTCCGGCCAGCGGGGGGTGGCGGCGGGCGTGGCTCTGCGCGGCGGCGGCTATAACTGCGGCGATGGGATTTGTTTTCTTCATCATCCTTGGTGTGCTGGGTCTGATGGCGGCTTTGGGGTTTGCCGCGGGGCTTGCTGTTGCCGCGGCGGTGGCAGCGGTCATAATCGTTCTCATGGGAATCTCACTGTTTCTTCTGGCGGCTGGCCTGGGTGTGGTGGTGCTGTTCGTGCTGGCGGGTGCGGTGCTGTTTCTCGTGGGCCGCGGCGTGCCGGAGGAGCACGAGGCCAGCGACACGGTGGAGGTTGCCGGCACGCCGGATCGCGTCTTTGCGGTGTTGACGGATGTGGCGGCGTACCCGCAGTGGTTTACCGGCGTGAACAAGGTGGAACGCGTGGAAGGCCGCCGCGGCGGCAGTGGGGAGCAGCTGGAGGCCTGGCGGCTGACGATGGGCCGCAACAGCTTTGTGAATACGACGACGGTGAGCGAGCCGCCGGGCACGGGCGGGCGGGCCGAGGGCCTGTTGCAGCGGACGATTGGTGATGACAACGGCCCGTTCAGCGGGAGCTGGACGTATCGGCTTGAGCCGGCTGGCGGCGGCTGCCGCGTGACGCTGACGGAGCGCGGGACAGTGAGCGGTGCGGTCCCCCGTGCGGTGATGCGGTACCTGGTGGGGTACCACACGTACACGCGGCGGCACCTGAAGGCGTTGAAGGAGCGGATGGCGCGGGCGGGGTAGGAGGGAAGGGAGTCGCGAGGGAGATGCCGAAGGCAGAACGCCGGCGGCGCGGCCCTTCTTACTTGCTGAACCAGCCCGAGCGTGACTGCACTTCGGGGATATCGCCCAGGCCCGGGTCAATGCGACTGCCGCGGAGGCGTTCCATCTGCCCGCGGCGTGAGTCCTGGGCCAGCGGGCGGAAGTCGACGGTAAAGGAGAAGTTGTCGGTGATCTGGTCGTAGCGGATGCCCAGGCCGAAGGTCAGGTCGGGGAACTCGCGGTCGATGCGGGCGGTGACGTTCTGGACCTCGGCGCGGTCGGTGTCGTAGGTGGCGTAGCCGGTGGTGACGTACTTGGGCGTCAGGCGGAGCTGGCCGCCCAGGTCCACATAGGTGGTGTCGCGGGCGTTGAGGTAGCGCAGTTCGGCGAAGGTTGAGAAGTCCGCGGAGTGATCGAGCTTGACGCCCGCGCTGGTGCGGGCGGGCTGGTTCAGGTCCATGTCGTAGGTGATGCCGCTGGTCAGGGCGGTGGAGTCGGTGACCTGCCAGACGCCATCGACGATGCCGAACTTGCCGGCCTGGGAGTACTCGGGGCGATAGTCGTAGAAGCGGCCGATGGGTGAGCCCTTGGGCGTGCTGTCGGGCGACCACATGACGTCGGCGTTGACCTTCAGGAAGTCGACGGTGTGGCGGCGGCCGGGGCCGCCGCGCATGGTCTGCCAGGTCTGCATCACCCCGCCGCGAACGATGTTGCCCTGCAGCAGGTTCTCGACGCGGTCGTCGTAGACGGGCAGGGACTGTGCATCACGCGTGGTGCCGGCGGCCATGAAGGTGACGCTGGGCTCGACGATGTGGCGGGTGCCGCTGATGTCAAAGAACTCGCTCTTGACGGACTTGTCGACCTTCTGGAAACTGGTGGAGCTGCGGACGCCGCCGGCGCCCCAGAGGCGGAGGGGGTCATCATCCTGTGAGCCCGCGGCGGTGGCGAAGTCCTTGAAGTTGTCGTCGTACATCGTGGCCCGGGCGGTGACGAAGGGCTCGATCTTGACCGGGCCGTAGTCCAGGGCCATGACCACCTCCTGGCGTGTGTCCAGGCGCAGGATGGGCTCATCGGTAAAGCCGCGGGCGCGGAGGCGGCTGGCCAGGGACTCATTGGCGTTCTGGCCGAAGGCCTGCTGGGCCAGCGCGTTGGTGTCAAGGCCCATCTCGCGGTTGGTCGGCTCGTTGAAGCGCATCTGCATCGCGCCGATGCGGTACTCCTGGTTCCAGCCCAGCAGTCCGGGTGCGGCATCGGGCAGGATGTTGTCGTTGACGCGGACGTAGGTGAGTTCGGGGATCTTGCCGACCGAGTAGCCCTGGCTCTGGATCAGGTAGTCGTTGGCGATGAAGTCGTTGGCGCTGAAGCGGCCGGTGATGGCGAAGGCGGAGTTGCCGGAGATGTTGCGGAGCAGGCCCTGATTGGTCAGCTCGCGCTCGGTCTCGGCATAGCGGCGGAAGTAGGAGTCGACAAATCGCTCGTCGGAGATGTACGAGCCCTGGACGAAGGCGGTCCATCCGTTGTCGAGGTTGACGCGGGCATCGGTGAAGATCATGCCGCGGAAGTCGCCGGAGCGGTCGAGCCGTGAGCCGCTGGGGGACTCGTCGGTGCCGCGGTCATCGGGCACCACGTAGCCGAACAGGTTGCCGCGGAGGTCGGCGCGATCAACGGTGGTCAGGGTGCCGATGGCCGCACCGCGCTTGGTGAAGCCGTCGATGAGCAGGTCGCTCTTGACGCCGTCCCACGGGGTGATGCCGGCCAGGCCGAACATGTTCCAGCGGGTCTTGACGCCGTAGCCGGTGTTCGATGAGCCGTTGAAGCCGACCTCGGTGAGCGGGAACTCCTGCATGGAGCCCTCAAAGCCGGGCCAGTAGAAGAACGGCAGTTCGCCGAAGCGGGCGGTGACGCCCTCGGCGCTCATGAGCATCTGCGAGGGGCCGGCGACGGGGGCATCCCGCGTGACGGTGACCGAGCGGGCGCCGATGGACAGGTGCGGGGTGAAGAACGAACTGGTGGCCAACCGGGCATCGGAGGCCTCGAACCGGCCGGCGCTGACCTGACGCAGCGATTTGGCCCGCACGTACAGCGGCAGGCTCAGCTTCTCGTCGTAGGTCCAGAAGACCGCATCGGCCATGGAGCCGGTGCCGCGCTGCACGTCGTAGAACACGCGGGGCGAGCGGATGGTGTACTTGCCGTCGGTGGCGATGACGTCGCCCTCGAGGTACACGCCCAGGACCTTGTCGGCCGAGGTGGTAAACAGCTCGCGCGGGGTCTCGCCGACTAAGAAGATGACGGCCTGCTGGGCGGTCAGCTGCAAGGTGCGGTCGCTGCGACGCTCGGTGTACTGCACCACAACACCGCCGGTGACCAGCAGTGCCGACTCACCCGCGGCGACGCCGGGGACCAGCACGGGCTCACCCGCGGCGATGGTGATGATGCCGGACTTGCTGAACAGCGGGCTGGCCGGGGCAGGGCCGCCGGTGGCAGCGGGAACCTCGGCGCGGCGGCGCATCAGCACCGGGTCGATCAACGGCGAGCCGGGCTCAAACGGGCGGGACTGGCCGGGCACGACCGGCGCCTTGCGGGTGCCGTCGATGCCGGCCATCTCCCAGGGCTTGGGCTCGGGCGGGATGTTGGCGCTCGGTCCGGCTTCAATGTCTGATGCGCTGCCGCTGGCCAGCGTTGCCAGATACCGGGCCAGGCGACGTTCCGACTCGAGCAGGAAGATGTCGCCTTCGGGCCGCTCGCTCTGCACGCTTGCCGCGGTCATGTCGAGTTCGCCCTCGACGACGGCGGTGACCAGCAGGCGGTCGCCGGTCTGCTGCACGCCGTGCTCGCCAGCGGCCTCGCCGACGCGGTCGAAGTACACGGCGACCTGCCAGAGGGGCTTGACTGTCGAGGTGCCGGCACGCAGCGGCTCGATCCAGACTGCGGCCTTGGCGGCCGAGAAGCTGCCACCGGCGATGTCGATGCGGACATCGCCCTTGAGCAGCAGGCGCTGGACGCTGTCGCCGACGGTCTGGCCGGCGGGGCTGCCCGAGAGGCCGGGGGCATCCTCGGCCCAGGTGCTGACCTTGGTCGCGGCCAGGGCGAGCGTGCCGCGCTGGGTGGGCATGCCCAGCCGCAGGCCGGCAAAGTCGCGGCCGCTGAACTCGGTGCCGGGGCCGGAGGCGGTCCGCGCCGGGGGGGCGGCATCAGTCAGCGGTGAGGTGAACGTGGGTGTCTGGGCGGCTGCCAGCGTGCACAGACCCGCGGCCAGCAGTACGGCGACGGTGCGGCTGGCAACGCAGCATCGGCCGCTGGCCAGCAGCAGCGTCGGCGGCAGGGCCGGCGTGACGGCCCGGGGGTGGGGGAAGCAGGTCGTGCGTTGGCCAGTGGCGGGCTTGCCCATGCGCCGAGTCTATCGAGCCAAAGCAACGCAAGCCGGGCTTGGGCCCGGCTTGCGTGGAGTCACTGGAATGTGGTGACCGGTCGGACCGGGCCGGCGTCGGGCTTAGACCTTGAACTGGGTCATCAGCCGCTTGAGGTCCTCGGCCTGCTGGGACAGGTTGCCCGCGGCCTGGGCGGCCTGGTTGGCGGCACTAGCCGATTCGGCGTTGGAGGCGGTCATCTGCTCGATGGTCCGGCTGATCTCCTCGGTTGCCGAGGCCTGCTGCTGCGTGGCGGCGGCGATGGAGGCGACGACCTGCTCGGCGGCCTGCTGGCTGCGGACGATGCACTGCACGGCTTCGCCGGTCTGACCGCCCATCTGGCGGCCCTGGGACACGGTCTGCCGGCCGGTTTTCATGGCCGCGGCGGCCATCACGGTGCCGTCACGCATGCCGCCGATGGTCTTGGAGACCTCGCCGGTGGCCTGGGTCGTGCGCTCGGCGAGCTTGCGGACCTCATCGGCGACGACGGCAAAGCCGCGGCCGTGCTCGCCGGCCCGGGCGGCCTCGATGGCGGCGTTGAGGGCCAGCAGGTTGGTCTGGTCGGCGATGTCCTGGATGACCTGAACGATGCGCCCGACTTCTTCGCCCTGCTTTTCAAGGGTGCCGACGACTTCGGCGACCTCGTTGAAGCGGGTGTCGATCTGGCCGAGCTGTTCGACGGTCTGGCGAACCAGTTCGCCGCCGCGGTTGGCCTCGTTCATGGACTGTTCAGCGGTGTTCTTGGCATCGGTGCTCTTGTTGGCCACCTCGGTCACGCTGGCGGCCAGCTGGGTAACGGCCGATGAAACCTGTGCCGCGGCCTGCTCCTGGGTCTGCACCGTGCGGGCGAGCTCCTCGCTGCTGGCGGCGACCTGAGTGGACGCTGCGGCGACTTGGTTGGTCGTGGAGATGGTCCCGCGCAGCACATCGCGGATCTTGGCGACGAACTTGTTGAAGGAGCGTGAAACCTCGCCGAGCTCATCCTTGGCCGATTCGTCGAGCTTGACGGTCAGGTCGCCCTCACCCTCGGCGATGTCCTTGAGACGTGCCTGGAGGATGTTCAGTGGCCGGAGGATGGAGGCGGCGGTGAAGCCGGCGATGAACAGGCCCAGAACACCGACGATGCCCGCGGAGGCAAGCGATGCGGTGGTGGCCATCTGTTTGGCGCTGTTCATCTCCCCAATGTTGCCCTTGAGCAGTTCCTGCTGAGCGTCGATGATCTGGTCGAGCGTCTGCTGGATATCCGTGCTCAGTGTCAGCGCGGTGCCGTGCATGAGCGCGACGGCTTCGTCATTCTTGCCTGCATCGGCGGTGGTCATGATCGCATGCTGGGCGTCGGTCAGGGGCTTGAGCTTGTCGATCATCGCCGCGAGCTTGTCCTTGTTGGCCTGAACGGTCCAGTGCTGGGAGAGGGACTTGAGGTGGTCGACTTCGGTGTTGACTTCCTTCCAGTGGGCAACAAAGGACTCGCCGGCCTGACGGCGGTGGGCCTCGTCGGCGTGGAAGAGCAGATAGCTGCGCAGGTCGACGCGGGTGGCGCGAAGGTCCGACTCGATCCGCTCGGCTGTCATGGCGGTGGGGTACCGCACGCTGGTCATGTACGCGACGCGATCGGCCATGCGGTCGACACGGTTCCACACAAAGACGCTGGCTGAGACAGCCACGACGGCGATCAGGCCAAAGCCGAGGAAGAGGCGGGTTTTGATCGTCATGGACGGTTCCTTTCATCGCATCGCGGCGATGGGGCGGTAGAGCCTGGGGGACGGATGCCCAACTCCCAGAGGAAAAAACTGGTCGCGAGGCCGGAGACGTGATGCTCTTTCGATTTCGGACTGTTGAGTTCAACACTTCTCGATTGAAACAGGTTTTCTGTAGTGCTATACCGGAATTTACGGCCGAATTCTAGAAAAACTGCTCAGGAATCGGTGAGTTCCCCCGTTTGCAGGGGACAAACCACACCACAACAGGTTTTTTCTGGAACATCGAAGAGCTTTTCGGGCTCTGGGGGATGCCCTAGTTTTTCAGCCCTTGCGGGCCGGGCTTCGGGGCAACGCCGCGGCAAGCAGAAGGAGGTAGCTCACCAGCATCGCCCAGCATGGCCAGCCGGCACGGTGGACGGCGTAAACGAACTCGCGGTTGGACGCTGAACTCGGCGGCAGGGTCAGTCCGGCCACCAGTACGGCACCCGAGGCGATGGCAAGCCAGCGCAGCTTGGCGGAGTTGTTCAGCGGCGCGATAGCCGCGGCGGCGATGGCGAAGCAGACCGGCAGCAACTGCACCATGTGGGGGCTGTTGGTCTGGGGTGAGAAGCACAGGGCGGCGACGATGAGGCCGCACCATTCCAGGGCGACGATGCGGAGGCGGTCGGCATCGGCGGTGCCGCCGAGGTAGGGCGGCAGTTCGTTCCTGCCGCCGCGGGTGGCGAACATGGCTTGCCCGCGCCGGGCGTAGATGGCCCAGGCCCCGGCAAAGGTGGCGGCGGCAACCAGGCCGATGAGGGCGATGGAGCGGAGCGAGAGGCCGGGTTCGCCCAGGAAGTGCGCCATGGCGGTGGGGATGGAGCAGCCGATCCGGGTCAGGGCCATGACCTTGGCCTCACCTGACTGCGGCGTGCTGCCGGCGAGCATGGAGCCGATGCCGCCCAGGGCACGCTGCAGGCCATCGAGATTTTCCTGCCAGCCAATGACCAGGGCGGGCGCCAGGGCGAGGGCGACCATGGAAACAGCCATCGCGGCCGCGGCACGGAAGCGACGCCGGATGAGCAGATACGGCAGGGCGATGAGGGCCACGTACTTGATGGTGACGGCGAAGCCCAGAACAAAGCCCGCCAGGGTCGGCCGGCGATCCAGCCAGACCAGAGCCAGTGTCCAGCCCAGCAGCAGCAGGGTGTTGGACTGCTGCATGCGGAACTCGGCCCGGAGTTTGTCGGCCAGCAGCGCGGTGCCGATGGCGGCGATGACGCCGCCGACGAGGGCAAGGGGTGCGTGGCGATCCAGATCAAAGCGGGCGGCCACCGCGCGGGCACCGAACCAGACGGAGACCAGCACCGCGATGACCTTGACGGCCAGCCAGATCAGGGCGGCCTGATCGATGGGCAGGAAGGCCATCGGCTTCATGATCACCGCCAGCAGGGGCGGATAGATGTAGCCGAGCTTGCCGGCTTCGTACAGCGGCGTGCCTTTGACCAGGGCCTCGGCACCGCTGTAGAACTCCAGGAAATCGCGGAAGCGCTCGCCGACCTCCATGTGCTCGCGGCCGATCTGGCCGATGGAGTTGGCCGTCCACCAGGCCACGATGGCAAGTGGTACCAGCCACAGCCAGAGCAGCAGGGGGCTGGGCGGGCGGCTGGCCGCCGTGGCGGCCGGGCGCGCGGGGTTGGAGTGTGGTGGGGTCAATCCGGCTCGTCCAGGTCGCTGGCGGGCTTGGTTGTCAGGGGGTGGCCGGCCTGCTCAAACTTCTCAGCGAGCTGGACGCGCATGCCCTCGATGGTGGCCCGCAGGTGGCGAAGGCCCTGCTCGTGGCCCATGGCCAGAAGCGTCTCAGCGGCGATGGGGGCCCCGACCATGGCGCTGACGCGCTGGCCCAGGAGTTTGGGTCGGCTCTCGCCGCGGCGCCAGGCGTCGTACGCCCCCTCGATGGCGACTGGCAGCACCGGGCACTTGGCCCGGCTGAGCAGGAGCCAGACGCCCTTCTTAAATGGGTGCATGGCCCCGTCCTTGGTGCGGGAGCCCTCGGGGAAGATCAGCACGGCCCGGCCCATGCCCAGCTGCTCGATGCACGTGCGGATGGCCTGGGTGTCAGGGGCGTTCTGGTTCAGCGGCACGCTGTTGAGCAGGCCGATGAGCTTGCCGAACAGCGGGTTGCCAAAGAGTGTGGAGCGGGCGATGAAGTTGAGGTGCCGCCCGCGGGTGGCCATGCCGGCGATCATCGGGTCCAGGTGGCTCTGGTGGTTGACCGCGACAATGAACGGCCCGGTCCTGGGCATGTTGTGCTGGCCCCAGACGCGGAGGCGGAAGAAGATCAGCAGCATCAGCCAGCAGACGGTGTGGCAGAAGTCGTAGAAGAGGATCGCGGGGATCGATCGCTTCGGGTTGCGTTGGCGGATGGCATCAAGCACGGGGCGATGATTGGCGGGTGGCGGCAGGACTGGCCCTCCACGCCGGGGAATCATCGGAGGATGCATATCGTCCGATAACAAAGATCGGTGTTGGCCGGGGTTCGCTCATCTCCGGCCCCGAAGGACGGTGGCGACGGTAAAAAAAACGAGCCGGGCCGCCAGCACATACTGGCGTGATGCCCGGCCCGATCGTGGGGTCAGCGGTGAAGTTGGAGCGGCCTGTCGCGGCGGCTGGGGCGATGGGGGAATGGGGGTCGGCGGAATCAGATGTGCTGTGGAATGGCCGGTGCGGACGGAGTGGGGCACGAGGTGTCGGTCGGTGAGCCGACAGGAGCGGATACCGGGGAGGCGATACGGGTCAGGATGAGGGCGATGGTCTTCCCCGTCACATCACGGACCAGCGCCACGTGATTGCGGTTGGCAGCGGCGATCTCAGCAGCCGCGGCTGGCTGTGCGGCAGGTTCTGGGGTGGTTACTGGGGTTCCGCAGACCGTGGCCAGGGTGTCGTCAGGGCTGGCGCCGCCGCGGCGGAAGATGCGCGAGGTCGGCCGAGTGGAACTCAGGCCGGAGAGGTGGTCATCAGTTTCCTGGGCGGAGGATTCGGGAGCGGTGAGATCGGGGCTGGCGGTTGGCGATGAGTTGCCGGGCTGCAGCGGCACGGGCGGGGCCTGAACAAGCGAGCCGCCGGCGATGAGCGCCAGGACCGTGGCATAGGCCGCGACGAGCGCAACGGCAGCAGGGCGGGAGATGCCGCTGCGTCCGCGCCGACGCTGGGCGGGGGCGGACTGAGCATCGCCCGTGGGCTTCGTTTCAATCATGGTCTCGGCGGAGGGGAGTGTCGGCGAGATCGCCGGGCGGGATGTCGGCATCGGCGACGGCTTGGCGGGTGTCGCTGCGGTGGCTGCGAGCCGGCCGGTGAAGTCGCCGCGCTGGCGAGGGGGCTGGAGTTTGCGGACGGCAGTTTTCACGTTCCACCTCTTGGCAATCACGAGAGCGGGCAGCCCGGCAACCTGCCGCGGAGCGGCGGCAACAGGGCGTGCGAAACCCAGCGGGCCGCTGATTGGGCAGCCACGCGGGTGAAAAGAGATCTAAACGTTTGGGTGCGCGGTGGGAGGCGAAGGGGAGGGGCGGAGGGAAAGAAGTCAGGCCGATAGTGCGCGATAGAGCCGGGAGATAAGCCGGCGGCATCCTGTCAGGATCGGGGCAACATGTGCGGCCCGAGCTGACGCAAACTCGAAGGAGCCATGCGATTGGTGACCCACGCGGCAGATCATCTGTTGCTTGATCCACCATCACCAGCCCGGCTCTGCCAGAAGTATTCCGGAAAACCTGGCGGTCGGTTTCACGTCTTCTGCGGTGACATTCGAGATGCAGCGTGCCGTCGGTTCCGTCAGCAGATGCAGATTTTTCTCGGCGCTGCCCCGCGGGCGTTGCTGGTCGTACGCTCGGTGATGAGCTTTGCCGGCACGCGTGTAACGGTGATGGGACTGGGCCGCTTTGGCGGCGGCAGCGGCGTTGCACGCTGGCTGGCCGGGCAGGGTGCCAAGGTGCTGGTCACGGACACCAAGCCCGCCGACCAGCTCAAGGAGCCGGCCGAGGAACTGGGTGATCTGATCGCCGCTGGCAGCGTGACGCTGCGGCTGGGTGAGCACCGCGATGAGGACTTTGTCAAGACGGACCTGGTGATCGCCAACCCGGCGGTGCCGCACCCGTGGGATGACCGGTACCTCAGTGCGGCCAAAGCCGCGGGCGTGCCGATCAACACCGAGATCGGGCTGATGGTTGAGCGGCTGCCCAACCCGGCGAACACCATCGGCATCACCGGCACGGTGGGCAAGAGCACGACGACGGCGATGATCACCCACGCGCTGATGCACACCGATGACGGAGCAGGCGTGGCACTGGGCGGGAACATCGGCGTGTCGCTGCTGGGGCGGCTGGGCGCGGGGGCCAGCGACCCGATCACCGAGCGCACAACGGTGGTGCTGGAACTGTCGAGCTTCATGCTCCACTGGCTTGGCCAGGTGCAGAAGTTCAGCCCGCGCGTGGCGGTGGTGACGAACATCGGCGACAACCATCTGGACTGGCACGAGCACTTTGACCATTACCAGGCCAGCAAGCAGCACCTCCTGGCGCACCAGCCGCCGGCAGCCCGCGGCGGTGTGGCGGTGCTGGGCCGGTCGGTAGCCAGTTGGGCCGAGCTGGCACGCAGGACCGGGGCGGAGGTGATCCTGACTGACGACCAGCCGCTGGCGGGCACAATCGCCCTGCCGGGGCGGCACAACGCGATCAACGCGGCGCAGGCCCTGGCGGCGTGCGCCGCGTACAGGCGTGACGCCGACCCTGCGGTGCTGGCCGAAGCGATCCGCGGGTTCCCTGGGCTGGAGCACCGGCTGCAGCTGGTGCGTGAGTTGCGCGGCGTGCGCTACTACAACGACTCGAAGTGCACGACACCGGAGGCATGCCTGACGGCGATCAGTGCGCTCAGCGAGGGCGCCGACGACGGGCGGATCCACCTGATTGCCGGCGGGTACGACAAGCACAGCGATCTCACGTGCATCGGTGAGCTGGCGCCGAAGCTGGCCGGGCTGTACTGCATCGGTGCCACGGGCCCGCAGATCGCCGCCCACGCCGGCGGCAAGGGGCACGTGGAGGTGTGTGAGGTGCTGTCGCGTGCTGTGGCGGCTGCCGCGGCGCGGGCCAAGGCGGGCGATGTGGTGCTGCTCTCACCGGCGTGTGCCAGCTGGGGGCAGTATGCGAACTATGAGTTCCGCGGGCGTGAGTTCATCGCGCTGGTTTCGCAGTTGTGAGTTGAGTTGGTTTTCCCGCACAGGCACAAAGGACGCCGCGACTTGGCAAAGAAAACGATCTGCATTGTGACCGGTTCGCGGGCGGAGTTCGGGCTGCTGCGGCCCGTGATGCGGGCGGTGGCGGCGCACAAGTCGCTGCGGCTGCAGGTTGTCATCGCCGGCAGCCACCTGCTGCCGCCGGGAACGGGCAAGGAAGTGGAGGCGGAGTTCGGCAAGCACGTGGCCGATGTGGTGCCGATGCAGGGTCAGGCCTCACCGCGCACGCGCCAGCTTGACGCGCTGGACACCGCCGAGGGGATGAGCGGCTTTGCCAATGCGTTCGGGCACATCCGGCCCGAGTGGGTGGTGGTGCTGGGTGACCGGATCGAGGCGTTTGCCGCTGCCGCGGCGGCGAGCATCGGCGGGTACGGGCTGTGCCACATCCATGGCGGCGACCGAGCCGAGGGCGTGGCCGATGAGGCGATGCGGCATGCCATCAGCAAGCTGGCCCACCTGCACTGCGCGGCGACGGCGACTTCCGCAGCGCGGCTGGTGAAGATGGGTGAGCCCAGAGGCCGCGTGCACAACGTCGGCTCGCCGGCGATTGACGGGCTGGCCGAGCTCGCCAAGGCGAATGGCCCGCTGGGCTGGGAGAGCGACAGCGGTGCTGAGAGCATGCCGGACATCGTGCTGCTGCAGCACCCTGCTGGCCTGGGCGAGCGTGCCGAGCGTGCGTGGGCCAAGGTGGCGGTGGCGGCGTGCGACCGTGCGGCGCAGCGCGGTGTGCTTGCACTGGAGCCCAACTACGACGCGGGGCGCGAGGGCATCAGCGAGTCGCTGCACACAAAGATGGCGGCACCCGCGGCCAAGGCCCGCGTGCCGTGGGTGCTGGCCGAGCATCTGCCGCGAGGCGCGTTTGTGGGGACGCTGGCAGGGCTTGCTGCATCGGGCGGCGTGCTGGTAGGCAACTCATCGGCGGGGCTGATCGAGGCCGCGGCGCTGGGAACGGCCGTGGTGAATCTGGGCCCGCGGCAAGCCGGGCGCGAGCGTGCGGGCAACGTGGTGGATGTGGCCAGGGCGGAGGCCGGTGCCATCGCCGCGGCGATTGCTGCGGTGCGGCGGCGGACGATCAAGCCGAGCAAGGTGTACGGCAACGGCCGAGCTGGCGAGCGGATTGCCGCGCTGCTGGGCAAGACTGACGGGCATGCCGCGGCGGTGCTTCGCAAGTGCAACGCGTACTGACCGGCTTGGCCTCAGCCGCCGAGCTTGCGTGTGGCAGCGCGGTAGAGCAGCCGGGCGGAAGTCTTGAGCCCGGGGTTGCGGGCCCAGCTGAAGACTTCCGGGTGCACCAGATCCAGCGGCTTTGCGGTGCGAGCGTGCCGCAGCGCGGGCAGGGCGGCCAGCGGATGATCCGAGCGGATGTACAACAGGACGTTCTGACGGTACCAGACGTCGATGCTGGCGTCGGCCCACACCAGCGGTCGGATGGCGTCGAAGCACACGTAGCCGCGGGCGGCGAAGCGATCGGCCCAGTACGCGGGCCACTGCTCGTTGAGGTGGTTGGTGCCGCCCTGGCCGGGCATTGCCGCGGAGAACAGCACGGCGGGTGCGAGCGCGGTGATGCTGGCGACGAAGCCGTCTGCAGAGTCTGAGGGCAGATGCTCGGCAACTTCCAGCGACATCGCCAGATCGAAGGTCCGCGGCATCGTAAACGGCCGGACGAGATCGACGGGTGTGAAGCGCGACGGGTCGATCGGCAGTCGGGAGCGGTCGATGTAGCTGCCGTCAATCCCGGTGATGTCGGTGACGCCCAGGGACTGTGCGACGGAGAGCCAGTCGCACTCGCCGCAGCCGATGTCGATGATGGAGCCGGGGCAGAGCCAGTCAAGCACCAGCGAGAGCACGGCCTTGGCCGAGGCGCGGGATCCCTCGCGCCGGGCGTCGTAGAAACCGGCGTTGTACGGGGATGACCCTTGGACGGAGAAGGCCGACATGAAGCTCTCCCTTGCGTGTGGGCAACGGGGCTTGCCGGATGATGTTACCGGCAACCGATCCGGCAGTTGTGTGAGCGCAGCGCAACGAACCACGGAATGACCCGTGCGAGGCCCAACCGCGCGGGTCGGCGGGCCAGATCGGGGAACTTTCCGGGGCCGGTCAGATCGCCAGCGTCACCATCTTGCCCTTGATGACCTTGCACATCTTGATGGGCTTGCCTTCGATCCACCTGGCGACCTCGGCGTTGGCCAGTGCCGCGGCCTTGACGGTTTCCTCATCGGCATTGGTCGCCACGGTGATGCGCCCGCGGACCTTGCCGTTGATCTGCACGGGCAGTTCGACGGAGTCGTCAACCAGGAGCGATTCCTCGGCGGCGGGGTAGGTGGCAAAGGCGACACTGCCGGTGTGGCCCAGGCGGTGCCAGAGCTCCTCGGCCATGTGCGGCGCCAGCGGTGAGAGCATGAGCGTCAGGGCCTCGGCGACCTCGCGCGGGCAGGGCTTGTCGGTCAGGGCCTTGGTCAACTCGTTGTTGAGCTCGATGAGCTTGGCGATGGCCGTGTTGAAGCCCAGCTGGGCCATGTCGCGACGGACGGCGTGGATGGTCTTGTGCACGCTGCGGCGGATGGCGATGTCCGCCGGCTCATCAGTGATGCGCGGCTTGCCGGTGGCCTCATCGATGATGGTGCGCCAGACGCGCTGCAGGAAGCGGTACGCGCCGGTGATGTCACGCGTGTTCCAGGGCTTGCTGGCCTCCAGCGGGCCCATGGCCATCTCGTAGACGCGCAGGGTGTCGCAGCCGTACTCGGCGCAGACCTCATCGGGCGCGACGGCGTTCTTGAGACTCTTGCCCATCTTGCCGTACTCACGGAAGACCGGCTCGCCGTTGTGGAAGAACGTCGTCGAGCGCATCACCGGCTCTTCTTCGCCGCTGGGCAGCTTCAGGCGGTCGACCTCGATGCTCGTCTCAGGGCCTTCGGTCACTTCGGCGGCGGGGACGTACATGCCGCGGCGGTCGGTGAAGGCCGCCGCCTGGATGTAGCCCTGATTGAACAGCCGCTGGAAGGGCTCACTGGTCGAGACGTAGCCCAGATCAAAGAGCACCTTGTGCCAGAAGCGCGAGTACAGCAGGTGCAGCACGGCGTGCTCGACGCCGCCGACGTACAGATCGACACCGCCGGGCTTGCCGGAGTTCATCCAGTAGCTGTCGACATCCTTGCCGACCAGGGCGGTGTTGTTCTCCGGGTCCAGGTACCGCAGGTAGTACCAGCAGCTGCCGGCCCAGTTGGGCATGGTGTTGGTCTCGCGGGTATATGGCCGCTCGCCGGTTCCGTCGAGGTTCAGCCGGGCGGTGCACCACTCCTTGGCGCGGGCCAGGGGCGGACGCGGCGGCGCATCGGGGTCCTCGGTCGCCTCGGGCTGGAAGTTGTCCATCTCCGGCAGTACGACGGGGAGCATCTCCTCGGGCAGCGGCACGGGCGTGCCGTACGCGTCGTAGACGATGGGGAATGGCTCACCCCAGTAACGCTGGCGGCTAAAGAGCCAGTCGCGCAGCTTGTAGTTGATCTGCTTGCGGCCGAAGCCGGCGCGTTCCAGGGCCGAGACGATCTTGGCGGTGGCTTCGGCCGTGGGCAGGCCGTTGATGTCAAAGCCGCCGGAGGGAGTGCCGGCGGCCGGCGAGTTGACGGCGATGCCGGCATCGGCAAAGCAGCCCTCGGGCGTGTGGCCATCGGCCGGCTGGACGACGGTGATCACCTTGATGCCAAAGGCCTTGGCGAAGGCAGAGTCGCGGTCATCGTGCGCGGGCACGGCCATGATGGCGCCGGTGCCGTAGCCGGCCAGCACGTAGTCGGCGATGAAGATGGGGATGCGCCCGCCGGTAACGGGGTTGATGGCGTACGCCCCGGTGAAGACACCGGTCTTGTCGCGGCCCTCGCCGCGCTCCTCATCGGTCTTGCCCTTGGCGTAGGTGCGGTACGCGCTGATGAGCTCGCGCGGGCCCGCACCGGCGGCCAGCAGGTCGTCGGCACCGGGGAAGATCGCCTTGACACCCGGCTCGCTGGGCGTGCCGGTGAACTTCTCGGTGGCCAGGTGGTCCACCGCGTCGTGCTCAGGCGACAGCACCATGTACGTTGCGCCAAACAGCGTGTCGGGCCGCGTGGTAAAGACGCGCAGGCGGCGGTTGCCGGCGGGGAAGTCCACGAACGCGCCCTCGCTCTTGCCGATCCAGTTGCGCTGCATCAGCTTGACGGGCTCGGGCCAGTCCAGGCCGTCCAGGTCGGCCAGCAGTCGCTCGTTGTACGAGGTGATGCGCATGACCCACTGCTTGAGCGGCCGTTTGTACACCGGGTAGTTGCCGCGCTCGCTCTTGCCGTCGGCGGTCACTTCTTCGTTGGCCAGCACCGTGCCCAGCATGGGGCACCAGTTCACCGGTACCTCATCGAGGTAGGCCAGGCGGTACTTGTCCAGTTCCTTGGCCTTCTCCACGGGGTTCATGTGGTGCCAGGGCTTGCCGTTGGTGGTCTTGCGCTCCTGGCTGGCAAACTGCATCACCAGCTCGCCGATGGGGCGGGCCTGGCCGGTCTTGTCATCAAAGAAGCTGTTGTAGATCTTCAGGAAGATCCACTGCGTCCACTTGTAGAACGGCTCATCGGTCGTGCTCACGCCGCGGCGGGCATCGTGCCCCAGGCCCAGCCGGCGCAGCTGGCGCTTCATGATGGAGATGTTCTTCTCCGTGGTGATGCGCGGGTGCGTGTTGGTCTGCACCGCGTACTGCTCGGCGGGCAGGCCGAAGGAGTCAAAGCCCATGGCGTGCAGCACGTTGTGGCCCGTCATGCGCAGGTAGCGGGCATAAATGTCCGTGGCGATGTACCCCAGCGGGTGGCCGACGTGGATGCCTGCACCCGAGGGGTACGGGAACATGTCCAGGATGTACTGCTTCGGCTTGGAACCGTCGAACCCGGGCTCACCAGGATTCGGAGTCTGGTAGGTCTTGTTGGCGTCCCAGTGGTCCTGCCAGCGTGCCTCGATCTCGTTGGCCAGGGCGGCGGTGTAACGGTGGGCGGGCGCATCGTTGCCGGCAGCGGAAGCAGCTGTTGCCGGGTTGGTGGGTTGGGCGGGGTTGTTCGAGGCGGTCATAGCCGGGAGTGTAAGTGGATGGGCAGTCAGGGGCGGGGGCCAAGGGCTCAGGAACGCGGGAGGAAGGGTGCTTGGATGTTGGCCCCCACCGCGGCATCGGCCAACGGTCTGCCTGGGGCAAGGCGAGGGGTGCGGGGGGGGGCCTCCTGGGGATGCCCGGTGGGGCAAGTTCACGCCCAATAGCGACATGTAACATTTTACGAACAACGTGTCCGATAAAATGGGTATCTGCTGCGAACTCGATGGTAAAAGTGCGGCTTCCGCGCCGGAACTGCCGGGGAAAACTGGTCAGGCCGAAAAGCTGTGATAATCTAGTTCTAGGTCCTAGCGCTATGGGGCGTTTGCCCCCTTCGGCTTGGAGTACCGCGGTCGCCGCCGGGTGGTCTGGCACGACGTGTCGTGCCAGAACTGGCGTGCTGCCGCGGCGAGTGTTCGGACTGGAGATTCCCGATGAGAATGTGTGCTCTGGTTGTCGCGGCGGGAGTGCTGGTGAGTGTTTCAGGCGCGTCAGCGCAGCTGACGACGATCAATCTGCCCGGTTCCCAGTACCGCTACGGCAAGGTCAACAGCTTCTCGCCCTCTGGTGCGGCGTTCACCGGCTACGTCGTCTCTGACGGCCCCGGTGGCGACTCGGCCCCGCGGGCGTTCTCATTCTCGCATTCTTCCGGCATGGTGCTGGACCCTGATAACTACACCGTCGGTCTCTCAGTCAGCGATGACGGCCTGACCGGCGTCCGCGCCATCGGTTCGATCGGTGCCGTGGGCGTGCTGCCCTCGGGCTCCAAGTATGGGCCGGTGGGCACCAACACAGGGACCACACTGCTGCCGTTCCGGGCGATTGCCGCCAACCCCAGCGGGCAGTCGGTGGTGGGCTTTGACCCCGCGCTGGCAACCGGCGGCGGCTTTGCCCGGCGGCTGGATGAAGGCAGCGTGATGACCATGCCGACGCTGCCGACGGCGGGCACCCCGATGGTGACCACCGTCTCCAGCGATGGCTCCTCGATGGCGATCAACTTCTACCGCACGATCTACGAGGCACCCACGCCGACGGTGTGGACCTCAACGACCGGGCTGAGCGTGCTGCCGACGGGCGTGAACGCCGACTGGTCCGCCGCGCGGAAGATTTCCGGCGACGGCCGCACGGTGGTTGGCTTCTCAACGTATCGCGACGAGAATGCCTTCCTGCAGACCGTTGGCGGCTATTGGTCCATCGCCGGTGGTGTCGGCTCGCAGTTTGTCGAGATGCCCGGCTTCAGCCGCATCGACACGGTCAGTGATGACGGCGGCGTCATGTTCGGCTACGGCGAGAATGGCGAGACGGTGTGGACCCGCGAGGGTGGCTACACCACGCTGCAAAGCTACCTGGCCGCTGCCAACGTGCAGCTGCCCGGTGACTGGAGCTACATGGAAATCTCGGCGATGTCGGGCGATGGCCGCTCGTTTGCCGGCTTTGCCACCCTGGGCGACGGCATGACGGACATCGCCTTCGTGGCGACGATCCCGACGCCGGGTGCAGCACTGACGATGGCTGTCGGCGGCCTGCTGGCGTCGATGCGCGGCCGGCGGCGGTAACGCGATCGTCGGGTACGCGACACTCAAGAAACAAACGACCGCCCGTGTGCTTTGAAGGGGCACGCGGGCGGTGCTGGTTTTGGCAGGACCGTGGATTGTGCGGCTGGTTGCTGCTCAGCTTAGCTCAGCTTGGGCACCTGCTGGCTCAGGCAGTGGATCGCACCCAGGCCCCAGATCAGCTCGGTGCAGTCGATGCCGATGACCTCGCGGTCGGGCAGCAGGTTCTGCAGGATCTTCAGCGCCTTCTTGTCGTTCTTCTTGTGCCGGTAGGTGGGCACCAGCAGTGCGCCGTTGACGAAGTAGAAGTTGGCGTACGTCGCCGGCAGCCGCTGGCCGTCAAACTCAACAACGCCGGGCATGGGCAGCGTGACGATGCGGAACGGCTTGCCGTCCTGGTCGCGTGCCTTCTCCAGCCGCTTGAGGTTGTCCTTGAGGATGTGGTAGTTGGCGTCCTTGGGGTCATCCTCAACCGTGGTGACGATGGTGTTGGGGCTGACAAAGCGAGCCAGGTCGTCGATGTGGCCGTCGGTGTCGTCACCGACGATGCCGTCGTGCAGCCAGACGATGTGACGCTGGCCGTAGTACTCGCAGAGCGTCCGCTCGATCTCCACGCGCGTCAGGTGCGGGTTGCGGTTCTTGTTCAGCAGGCAGGCCTCGGTGGTCAGGATCGTGCCGCGGCCGTTGAACTCGACGGCGCCGCCTTCCATGATGACCGGGCGGTCCTTGACGCGGGGGTAGAACACGCCGCTGACCTGCTTGCCCAGCACCGCGGCGGCGCGGGTGGGCACGTTGTCATCGGCGTCGTAGGGGGGGTACTTGCCGCCCCAGGCGTTAAAGCCCCAGTCCACGATGGCGGTTTCCAGCTTGCCGCCACGGGTGCGGCGCTGCACAAAGGCCGGGCCGTGGTCGCGGCACCAGGACTCGTTGGTGGGGATGTGGTGGAACCGGACGGCGGCCTTGGGGTCGTTCTCAACGAGTTCATCACCCTTGCTGGTGCCGCCGATGCCCAGGTGCTTCTTCTTGACGCCGCCCTCGAGCAGCTGGAGCGTGACGATGCGCTGCCAGTTGTCGTTGGGCACGTTGATGTGCACGGTCTCGCGCGGGGCGATCTCCCGGATGATGGCCGCCAGGTTGGCCGGCACGGTGTGGTGCTTGCCGGGGAAGCTGATTCCCTCCGGCCGCGGCCAGCTGAACCAGGTGCCCGAGTGGGGCGCGAACTCCGGCGGGAAGGAGTAATCGTGATCGGCGGGCGTGCCGGGGAGCGACTTGGGAGCGGTGGGTGCTTTGGCCATGGGGCGAGGAGGAAGGCAGAAAAAGGTGAAAGAAACCAGAGAGAAGAAGCAAGAGAACCGGTGCAGGCAAAGATGCGGAGGCGGCTTACTGGCCGCGCAGCTCGTCGTCACCCGGCCCCAGGTCCAGCTCGTTGATCAACAGATTGTCGCGGCCGGGAATGAGGATGTCGGCGATCTGCATCGCCTCGGCGAAGCTGGCCTTGGCCTGTTCCAGGTTGTAGGGCAGGGGCAGCACCTTGCGCTGGGCGTAGTGCTCGCTGGTGGCCAGCGCGTCGCCGCAGATGAGGGTGGTCAGGTCGCCGGTGTCGATGATCAGGCCGCACAGGCCGGGGGTGATGCCCGGCAGCGGGAACAGGTCCACACCGGGGGCCAGTGACTGCTCGGCGATGCGGTCGTGGTCATCGGCCTCGCTGCCCTGCCCGTCGCGGGAGTCATCGTCCTGGTTGTAGTCATCATCCTCATCGGCATCGGGCTCGTTGTTCTCCGGTGCCATGCGTGCCGCATCGCCATCGCCGGCGCGATCGACCGGCTTGCAGCGCTGCAGCAGCGAGATCTGGCGGGCCAGCTCATCGCGGACGGCGTGCTCCTTCTGCTCGACAGCGAGCTTGAGTTTGCCGACCAGCGGGATGCCGACGGCCTCGCGCTCCAGATTGCTGATCAGCCACGGGGCCTTCTCAAAGGCCAGCAGCCCGCGCGTGGTGTCGGGCTGGAAGCTCGTCAGGAACACGTGCGTGATGTCCGATGCACGCAGGCCGCTGCGCTCGTTGAGCCGGGCGGCGATGATCTCCGGCGGCAGGCCGGGGTCGACGATGATGCAGGCATCCCCGGAGCGGATGAGCGTGCAGGTGGCATGGCCGGTGCGCACCGGGCCGGCCTCGTCCCACATCGGGTGACGAGCCAGGGCGCCGATGGAGATGATGCGGACGGTGGGGGTGGGCATGGGGCGGGTCAAACTTCCAAACTGCCAAAGGGCCAAGTTGCCAAATGATCAAGTTGCGGGCGGGGCGGAGTGTGTTAACCGGTGGCGCGGATGTTGAGGATGTGTGAACTCGGTGAGGCCGTGCGGAGGGCGGTGAGAATCGCCGTCTTGCCGCCGGTGCGGAGCCAGCGATCCAGTTGAAATCGTGCCGCGGCATCGGGGATGCTCAGCGTCAGCACGCCGCGGCGGACGACCGCGCTGGTGATGGCCCGGCGAAGTTCCGGCGGGCAGGCCGTGTCCAGAGCCGACCAGGCAAAGCCGCCGGTTCGCTGCTGACGGCGGGTGGAGTCGGCGATCTTCTGGATGATGCCGGTGATGCCCAGATCCGGCGTCCGCTGCGTGCGCCAGTCGCGCAGCTTGTCGTAGTACGCTTTGTCAAAGGGACTGGCCATGGCGGTACAACGTTATGCCGCGGTGAAGGGGGCTCCGGGCGGGGTGGGCCGGGGAACGCTGACCGTTGCGGTCGCCTTAACGCGACGCATCGGTGCGCAGGGCACGCTCCAGGGTGATGAACTGCTCAACGCTGAGTTGCTCCGGCCGCTGGTCTGGCCGGATGCCCTCCGGCAGCGCAACGTCCCGCCCCAGGGTCGTGCCGATCTGCTTGCGCCGGGCGGCAAAGAGTCGCTGGCACAGGTCCAGCAGCCCGGGGAGATTGTCCGTCAGCGGGGTTGGCCGCCGCCGCAGAAGCACCATGGCACTGGTGATCTCCGGCCGGGGCCAGAAGCACTCGGGCGGGAGCTTGGCGATCAGTGAAATCTCCGCAGCGGCCTGAGCGATGATGGACAGCGCCCCGTACTCATCGGTGGCCGGGGCGGCCATCAGGCGGTCGGCGACTTCCTTCTGGATCGTCACCGCCTGCAGTGAGCAGGCGGGGTGGTGGATCAGCAGGGTGATCATCAGCGGCGTCGCCGCGGCATAGGGCAAGTTGGCCACCAGTTTGAACGGCCCCGGTCCTACTGCCGCGGCGGCATCGGCGTTCAGTGAGCGGTGCTTGCCCAGGCAGTCGCCCTCGACGAGCGTGAAGCGGTCGGCCACCGGCGGGGTTCCCTCAAAGGCAAGGGTGGGCACGCGGGTGCGGAGCATCGCGGCCAGGCCGCGGTCAAGCTCGCACGCCACCACGCGGCAGCTTCGGGCCAGCAGGCCCTCAGTCAGCGTGCCGGTGCCGGGGCCCACTTCCAGCACGCTCTGGCCGGGGGCAAGCTCGGCGCTGTCGAGCAGGCGCGTAATCAGGTTCTTGTCGATCAGGAAGTTCTGACCCAGCGCCTTGCGCGGCGAGAGGCCGGCGGTTTCCAGCAGCAGCTTGATCTCGGCGAGGGTTTGCACGGGGAGGTCGGAGGGGTTCAGGCGGGCAGAAGCGGGGGGATCAGAAGGAGGGGAATCACCAGCGGCCGGCGAGGATCTCGTCGATGGCAAAACCCACGCCGCCGTCTTCGGCAGACAGCGAGGTGCGGCCGGCAACGGCGGCGACGGACGGATGGGCGTTGGCCATGGCGATGCCCAGGCCGGCGTTGCCGATCATGGTCTGGTCGTTGGTCTGATCGCCAATGGCGGCGATGCGCTCACGCGGAATGCCCATCGTCGCGGCGAGCCGTGACAGGGCCTGCCACTTGTCGGCCAGCGGGTTGAAGACCTCGACGATGTGGATGGACTCGATGCCCTGATCGCGGCGTTCCTTGGGCAGCAGCACGCCGGTGAAGTGCTGGAGCATGACCTCGGCGTGGAACATCTCATGCAACTCGGTGGCTAGTGCGGCAACGGGGTTGTTGGCCGAGTACGCGCCGACGCGCACGGTGTGCTCGGGGTGATCATCGTCCTCGAGCTTCTCGGCAAACCGGCAACGGACGCCCATGTGGTCAAACCACCAGCGGCTGGCGGGGTCCAGGGCCTCAGGCCCCCAGGGGGAGATGACCAGGTAGTCAAAGCCGGCCGCGTCGGGGTCCTTGAGCAGCAGCGATGGGTGGCGGCGGCTGAGCAGGTGATCAGCGATGCGGCGGACCAGCCCCAGGGGCATCGTGAACCGCTCGATGGTGCGCCCCGTCACGGGCTCGCTGATCACCGCGCCGCCGGAGACAATCACCGGGTCGGTCTGGTTGATCAGGGCGATGACAGACTTGCACTCGATCAGGGCGCGGCCGGTGCACAGGACAACCTTCAGGCCGTCCTGACGGGCCCGGGCGATGGCCTCGACGCTGCGCGGGTGGACGCGGTTGTTGTGGTCAATGAGCGTGCCGTCAATGTCGACGGCCAGGATGTCATAGCGGCGGGGCATGAGGGGTGATGATTGGCCGGCGGGCGGTGGCGTGCCGACTGAACCTGGCATCCGCCGGGTACGAATAAAAACGCCCCCGGCGCGGGCCGGGGGCGTTGAAAGAACAGGGTTTCGCTGCGGCACCTGCCGCGGCGAGCGGGGAATCACATGTCCGAGGCGAAGCTGTTGATGAACGCGATCAGGTCGCTGCCGTCAACGGTGCCATCCGGCGGCTCCTCGCCGGTGGAGTTGACGATATCGGCGGTCGTATCACCCACGGCAAAGGCGTTCATGAAGGCGATGAAGTCGCTGCCGTCGACGGTGCCGTCGGCCGGCGACAATCCGCCACCGTCAACGATGTCCGCCAGCTTGCGGTTGATGTTGCGGGCGGCCACGGCGGTGGAGCCGTCGGTGAACTGGATCTGGAAGATCAGCACGCCGTCATCACCCAGCGAGGTGGGCTTGCCGTCCTGGTTGCCCGAGTCCATGACCACCGAGATGGTGCCGACAGTGCGGGTGTCGGTGGGGCTCAGGAACGCGGAGCTGCCGGAGCGGACGACCATGTCGATGCCCTTGAGGCGATCCCAGGCGAACAGGGCGCGGTCGTTGCTCGCATCGACGCCGGGGCCGACCAGCGACGCCACGAAGCAGACGCGACCGTTGCGGTTGACGATGACGCCCAGGAAGCTGCCGTAGCGGACGCCGGCGGGGCACTCGGCGGCCTGCTGGCCTTCGCGGGCAAGCATGGATAGCTCACCGGCGAGCTTCATGAACACGGCGGTGTCGTCGCTGGAGCCCACGGCCGAGCCGTAGAGCGTGGAGATGAACGCCACGTTCTCCTGACCGCTCATGCGCGGGGTGCCGATGGCGCCGATCTCAACGCCCGGGGCAACCTGCTGGGTGCTCTGGGCGATGGCGACGGTGCCGCCGGCCCGCTCGATGAGCAGCAGGGTGTTGGGATAGTTGTTGGGCAGACGGGGATTGAGGAAGGCCGTATAGCCGATCTCGGAATCCTCGTTGATGCTGGCGGGCGACATCGTGTCGATGCTGCCGGGGAAGGTGATGGCCGGGACGCCGGCGCCCGCCCGCTGCTTAAGAACCATCGCATCGGGAACGCCGGTCCACAGGCCGACGTCGTTAGAGGAATCAACGCCGCCGACGAAGTTGGTCAGCACGCCGGTGAAGGCGGCCGTGCCGGTGGGGCTGATGACCGGGTCACCCAGGATGGCAAAGCGGGCACCGGGGATGCCCGGAACGTTGCCGCCGGTGCGGGCCAGGGCCCGAAGCTGCGAGGCATCACCGTAGCAGACGAGCTGGTTGGTACCCAGGTTGGTGCCGGCTCCGGTGACCGTCGAGCTGAAGATGACCTTGTCGGTGTCGCTCAGACGGGGGGCGTCAAAGGTGAAGAACAGGGTGCCGGCGGGCTGCTCCGGGGCGGCGTCGCCCGTGCGGGCGATGACCCGCAGTGACCGCGGGCGACCGCTGAAGATCGCGCGGTTGTTCCACGCGTTGACGCCGGGACCCTGCAGGGTGCCGGTAAAGACGATCGTGCCCAGGTTGTTGACCGTGGGGGTCTCGATGCTCGACAGCGTTACGCCCGAGGGCAGCCCAGCGATCGATCCGCCGGTGCGGGCCACCAGCTCGGCAACGGTGCCCACACGCCACAGCAGCATGTTGTTGGAGGTATTGATGCCGGGGCCGGCGACGGTGCCGACCATGGCCTTGATGGAGTAATCGTTGGTCGTCGGGGTCCGCAGGCTCATCACCGTCGCCGATGGAAGGCCGGGAGCGGGGAAGCCGACGGCCAGCGGGATGTCAACGACCATCTGGGCGGCGGCGGGGGCCACGCACACCAGGCCAGACGCAGCGATCAACGCAAGAGGGGAACGAAAGAGGCTCATTCTTGGACTCCATTTCTCTGCAGTAACCACGGACGGCCGATGACGCACTATCGACCGCTCGTGCTGGGGTGGGCGTTTGAAGCGGCGATTCCCCGCGTTGGGGTGCCGGAGACACGTGCGATGAAACACTGTGGACGATGGCAAGAAACGCCGCGGTGCGGCGTTAAGCGGTCACAAATCAACGCTGGTGGAGGAACCGTTGAACCCAATGAAACGAAGACCTGCGAGCTGACGAGAGCTCCACGGCGGCTGTGCCGCTGGGAAATCGAAATGTCAGCCTCCGGCCCCGGCCAAGACAGCCGTGGCATTCTCACTTCTCCGTGTATATTCCCAGCACGCCTGTGGGTGAAGCGGCCGAGAACTTAAGTCCGTTCAAGATAGACTATTTCCCGCACTTTGCAACCAATCCGGACGTCGGAAGGCGGACTTTTTATCGTTCCCAAAAGAAGAAAACCGGGCCAAAGGCCCGGTTTTCAGACTTAAACATGGATTGTGGAACACTCGGGGACTGTCCAGACATTAGTTTCAGGGGAAGTACTGAAGCACTCCGCAGATCCCCACCGGCCTCCGCACAGGCTCGGAAGGTCTTCCCGAGCGGGCCTTACCGGCCCGAGCTCACCGTCGTTGTGTTGTACGAATTCATGAACGTCTGCATATCCGCCTGCGTCACCTGGGCGTCGCGGGTCGGGTTGCTCGCGCCGGTCACGTCAGCCAGCTGGCTGCCCGCAGCGAAGGCGGTCATGAACGCCGCCAGGTCGCGCTGGTCCACCACACCGTCGGCCCCGCGGCCCGACGCATCGGCGATGTCCGCGAGGCTGCGGGGCAGCATCGTGCGAACCGCCATCGCGCCAGTCGAGGTGCGAAGCAGATACACCAGGCTGCCGGTCTCGGTCATGCACGTGGCCCGGCCGTCGCCGCCGATGACCGTCTGCAACTCCACAGGCGTGCGGCTGGCAGTACCGGCCATCATGGCGCGGCCGGTGCGGCTGACAAGAATCAGACCGGTGCCGGCGTGATAGGCAAACAGGCCGCTGTCGTTGGTCGCGGTCACGCCGCTGCCACGAAGGCGGGCGGTAAAGACCACGTGGCCCGAGGCGGCGATGGAGGGCTGGTCGATGGTGTCAAACTGCACACCCGGGCAGCTGGGGACCGCGCCGCCGGTGCGGGCGATCTGGCTGACACCCGCGGAACTGCCGCCCCACAGGCAGACATCCGAAGCACCGGGGGCGACGGCACTGCCCGTCAGGGTGGCCAGGAAGGCGACCTTGCCGCCGGCGGCCATGGCGGGCTGGCCGAAGAACAGCCAGTTGGTATTGGTGTCAAGCGAGCTGTTGGCCTGGCCGGAGCGGGCCAGGGTCTGGATGCTGCCGCCGGAGGCCAGGAAGACACCACCCTTGTTCTGGGCAGATTCGGGATCGCTGAGCATGGCCATGAAGCCGACGTTGGAACCCGAGACAGTGGGGGAGCTGAAGCTGCTGAACGTCAGGCTGGTGCCCGGGACGCCGTCACCCTTGCGGGCGAGGACCTGGCCGCCGCTGTTCCAGATGACGGCATCGTTGGCTGCTGACACGCTGCCGCCCTGCATGAAGCCGAGCATGAGCAGCTGGCCGGAGGGTGTCATGGTGGGGGCGGAGAAGGAAGCCCAGGTCACGCCCGAGGGCATGCCGGAAACCTGGCCGCTCTGGCGGAAGGCCAGCGAGGGTGCCGAGCCGGCACCGGGGTTGACGATGTACACGCCGCGGTTGGTGCCGTTCCACATGCCCGAACCGGAGAATGTGACCTGATAGGCGATGTGGCCGGAGGGGGCGATCATGGGCAGCTGGATGTCGCTGATCTTGATGCCGGTGTTCATGCCCGGGGCATCCTGGCCGCTGCGAGCCAGCACGCGGGTCGAGGTGGCGTCGCTGACCATCAGAATCTTGTTGTTCAGCGAGGTCACGCCGGTACCGGCGATGGTGGCGGTGTACAGGGCGGTGCCGGCCGCGTTGATGGCCGGGGTGCCCAGCGCCGAGAGGGTGATGCCCGCGGCCATGCCGGCCGGGCGCGAGCCCTGGCGGGCCAGCATGCGGGTGGTGTTGGTGTTCAGGTTGGTCGCGAAGATGGCGTTGCCGTTGCTGGAGTTCACGCCCACGCCCGTCAGACCTGCCAGATAGACCATCTGGCCGTTGGCGGTGATGGCGGGGGCATTGAGCTGGCTGATCCGCACGCCCGAGGGGGCACCAGCGGCCTGGCTGCCCGAGCTGGCGGTCAGCTGCTGATTCAGCTGGGCCGTGGCGGCGGTGGTCCCGGCAAGTACGACCAGGGCGGCGGACGAGGCGACGATGGGGTGACCGAAGAAGCGTGACATGCAGAAACTCCCGTGTGGGGCGACGGTGGGGACGCCGCCACAGTGCGACAACTGGGTGATGCCAAGGGGCAAGTGAAGATGGAGGGGGAGGGGGGAGGGGTCGCGTCTGCGTGCCCGGCCGACGGTGAAGCGCGGCCTACACCCTTAGTTTCGGATACATCCGGCAGGAGTTAAAGCTGTGACTCTCGGTAATCCCGCGGCTCGGGCGAACCGGCACCGGATGTGCGGGCTGGGAAACAACCCCGAGGGATGGTCCGGGTGGGAGGGGTGAATTATCCGACCGGATGGCCCCACGCCGCATGCGGCGGGATGAAACCCGGGATCACCAGGGCCTCTGGCGGCTTTGGGTGCGTGCCGGATACGTGCGTCGAGGGTGACCCGGGGGGTGGCCCGGGGTCGGCTCTGGCGGACCGGCACATGGGTGGCGGGGTGCTCGTCCCGGCGGGCTGGCTGTCCGTATCCTGCCGGTGATGTCGTACACCGTACTTGCCCGCCGCTACCGCTCGCAGTCCTTCGATGAACTCGTCGGGCAGAACGCCATCAGCCAGACGCTGCAGGCGGCGATCGACCAGAACCGGGTGGCCCACGCCTATCTGTTCACGGGAACGCGAGGTGTTGGCAAGACCAGCACGGCCCGCATCTTCGCCAACGCGCTGAACAACCCCGACGGCAACGCGGAGATCGCCAAGGCCATCATGGAGGGGCGCGATACCGACACGGTTGAGATCGACGCGGCGAGCAACAACTCGGTGGACAACGCCCGCGAACTGATCGCCAACGCCGCCTACCGGCCGATGCGCGGCCGCAAGAAGATCTACATCATCGACGAGGTGCACATGCTCTCGACGGCGGCGTTCAACTCGCTGCTGAAGACCATGGAGGAGCCGCCCGAGCACGTTGTGTTCATCCTCTGCACGACCGAGACGCACAAGGTGCCGGCGACGATCCAGAGCCGCTGCCAGCGGTTTGACTTCCGCAACATCCCGGTGGCGGCCATCGCCAAGCACCTTGATGCGGTGCTCAAAGGCGAGAAGCGCAAGGCCTCGGGCGATTTGATCATGTCGGTGGCGCGGCTGGCCAACGGCTCCATGCGCGACTCGCTGTCGCTGCTGGACCGGCTGCTGGCGACCGGCAAGGACCCGCTGACCGTCGAGATCCTCCAGGACCTGCTGGGCCTGCCCGAGCGCGAGATGATCCTCAAGCTGGTCGATGCCATCGCCGATGGCGACGCCGGCAAGTCGCTGACGCTGTCGGCAGACCTGCTCGGGCGGGCTTCATCGGCCGATGCGATGCTCTCGGCCCTGGCCGAGCGGTTCCGTGACCTGATGGTCCTGCTGACCTGCGGCGACAAGACGGATCTGGTGGACCTCAGCGAGGAGCAGCGGGCCCTGGCCATCGCCCAGAGCAAGCGGTTTGACCCCGCCGGGCTGGTGCACAACATCGCCCTGTGCGAGGCGGTCGGCAAGTCGGCCAAGAACAGCTCGTTCCCGCGCGCACTGGTTGATGCCCTGATTGTGCGACTGTCCATGGCCGAGAAGCTGGCCGATGTGACGGCGGTCATGACCGGGGCGGCAGGTGCGGGTGCTGCCGCGGCCCCGGCGGTCGCGACGAGGGCGATTCCGGCAAAAAAAGCATAACGCCCGGTGAGCCGACCGAGCCAGACGGACCCCAACAGGGGCCGCCCGGCCCGGTCGCTGCAGACCGGGCGGGTGCGATGACTGAGGCGGACCGAGCGGTGCCGCGCGCGCCGGTGCCGGTGGCGTCGGTCGCGCCGAGCCCACCCTCCGTTCCCGCGTCGTCAGCACCTGCCGCCGGCGCGGGTGCCCAACCTCCAGCCGGTGCCGCCCGCGGTGCGGGGGCGACCAGCTTTGCCGACTTCATCGCCAAGAACCAGCGGGCCGCGCTGGTGCCACTGTCCGACGATGGCCAGCAGGCTGCGGCACAGGCACCGACCCGTCCGGATCCGGCGGCGGGGTTGCCCCGGCTGGACCGCGACGATGCCGCGGCACTGTGGCAACTACTTAACCAGCACTGCCCGGGCTCGCTGCGGGCTCTGCTGACCCAGATGCGGTGCCAGGGGCTGGATGCCGAGACGCTGGCAACCACCAGCCCGGCCGAATCGGTCGCCATGGTCGAGAAGGTGGTCGTCGGCCCGCTGGGCGAGATTGCCTCCAAGATCATGGGGCGGCGGCTGACGGTGACGGTGCGGGCCGACAGCACCCTCAAGGCAATGATGCCGACCGAGGCCACACGGCCTGCGCCGGTGGTAATCGACCCGGCGGTGCTGGCTGATCCGCTGGTTCGCAAGGCCCAGGAGTTGCTCAGTGCCCGGATTGTGGGTGTCCGGCCCCGGCGGGACCCGTAAGCGCGGCCCTCGCGGCATTCCCGGGCACCGTGGATGCCGGAGCTGGCGGGTTCTCGTGCTGCCCGGTTGCAAGGTGCCCGAGCGGGGGTTATCGTTGCCGCAGTGGATCCAGCCAAAGCCGACAACCTGCCTCAGGCCGCAAGCGAGAGCGGCGTTGCGGGTGTAACCGCCTCGGGCGGCGGTGCTGCGCCGGAGCAGGAAGCACCCGTCGAGGGCTTTGTGGAGGCGACGGGACCGGTCCTGCTGGGGCTGTTCGATCCCGGCTGGCTCATGCTCATCGCCGGTGTGGTGCTGATCTCGGTGACTGTGATTCTGCCGGCCCAGCGTGAACTGGAGCAGGCGAAGTTCTTCAAGTCGCGCGTCGATGCCATCGCGCGGCACCGCTCCGAGCGGCTGGCCAACTACGCCGAGTACATCAGCGCGCTGGACCGAGGCGAGCCGGCGGTGGTCGAGGCGCTGGCGGCACGACAGAAGAACATGGCCCGGGAAGGGTTGGAGGTGATCCTGCCCGCCAGGCCCGATGGCGGCTCGATGGCGTCGACCTTCCCGCAGCTGGAGCCCGCGCCGCTGAAGCTGCCCGAGCCGGTGAAGATTGACCCGGCCACACTCTCGAGCATCGAGCGGTGGTCGACCGATGAGAAGACGCGGCCGATTGTGCTGCTGACCGGCGGCGTGCTCATCCTGCTGGGGCTGCTGCCGTGGGGTCGCATGTTCACGCGGCCCGCGGCGGGCTGAGCGCTCGCGAGTCCGTGACCATCACACTGCGAGTTCATCGCACGTCGCCTTCAGGCGGCGGCGCCTGATGCTGCGCCCGGGCGCATGAAAAGGGCGTGCGTGCGAAGAGTTCGCACGCACGCCTGAGGGTGCAAGGCTGAGCTGTATGCTGCGGTCTTAGACGATGGTGACGCTGGTCACTCTCGGGGCGCTTGCCCGGCCGAGGTTGTCGACCGACTGCGTCAGCAGGTTGCCGACACCGCTGAGCCCGCCGGGGATGAGCGAGCCGTTGAAGATCAGCCGCCAGCTGTTGGAGGTTCCGATCCTGGTGCCGACGCCCAGCAGCCGATCAGCGGCGGTGATGATGCCGTCGCTGTTAAGGTCGAGCCAGAACTCGACACGGCTGATGGTGCCGTTGTCGGTGATGCCGTCAGCCGTCAGGGTGTTGGTGGTGGAGAGACGGTTGAGGTTGTTGCTGCCATCGTTGACGGTCACTGCGCCGACGGTGGGTGCGGGGTTGATGCGGAATGAAGTAGTGACAGGAGCCGAAACTGCGGACTGGTTGTCGCGGACCACGGCCAGCACGCGGTTGAGGGTGTCGCCGGTGTTGAACGTGGCGCCGGGGATGGTCGACAAGATCGTCGTCAGCGTCAGGCCGTTGCCCGGTGTGGTGTCATCGCCCATCAGCACATCAACGCCGTCATCGACCACGCCGTTGTTGTTGACATCGAAGTAGAACACCGCGCTCTGAATGGTGCCGTCGCGATCGGCCGCACCCGTGACAGTGAAGGTCACAGGCAGTGACGGATCGTTGACCAGCGAGGCCGAGACGCTGACGCCGGTCAAGGTCGGCAGCACATTGGTCACCGTCAGGGTGTTAAACGACGGGGTCGCGGTCGTCAGGTTGCGGCCGTCGATGGCGCGGACCATCAGCGTGTTCTCACCGGCGGTGCCGGCTCCCGCGGCAAAGCCCGCGGTGGAGAACGTCAGGCGGTAGGTGCCGTCGATCTGGCGGATGGCGTTACCCAGGAGCTGGTCGGTCGCGTCGATCACGCCGTCGGCATCGCGGTCACGCCAGACTTCGACCTTGGAGATGGTGCCTGCGGGGGTGCCCGCGGTGTCGGAATCAGCCACCCCGGCGATCGACACGGTCACATTCGTCAGCCGTGCCACGGTCGATGAACCGATGATGGTCACAGCCCCGACGGTGGGCCGCTGGTTGATGGCGACGACCACCGAAGGGCTGGTGGCGCCATCGGTGCCGTCGTTGTCGCGGACCACGGCGAAGTAGGTCGCCGTGGTGCCCGTCAGGCCGGTTGAGGCCGAGGTGAGTGACCAGCCGCCGGCTGCCGAGGTGTCCTCGCCGACGAGCGTGTCGGTCGCGGTGTCCAGGCCGGGCGTGCCGTCGGTGTCGCGGTAGAAGCGGACGCGGGCGATGGTGCCGTCGGCATCTGCCGCACCGGTCAGGGTGAGCACGACGCTGTCGGTGCCGACGATGCCCACGACCGGGGTCGTGGTCGTCAGCGCGGTGAAGGTGGGGGCCAGATTGGTAACGGTCAGGACCGCATCGCCAGCCAGGCTGCGGCCGCCGCGGTTGTCGATGGCCTGAGCCAGGATCGTGACATCCCCGGCGGCAAAGCCGGTGGTCGAGAACGTCAGGCTGTACGAGCCGTCGGTCTGGCGGATGCCGTTGCCCAGCAGGCGATCGGCGGCCTCGATGGTGCCGTTGTTGTTGGTGTCGCGCCAGAACTCCACGCGGGTCACGCTGCCGCCGGCATCGGCATCGGCCGCGGAAACGACCGAGACGGTGGCGTTGCTGCGGCGGGCGACGGTGGAGCTCACGAAGGTCGGGTCGGCGCCAAGGGTCGGCCGCTGGTTGACGTTCACCGTGGCGGAGGGGACCAACGGCGAGTTGAACCCGTCGTTGTCGTTGACGACGGCGAAGTACCGTGCGCTGGTGCCGGTGACACCGGTGGTCTCGGCCTGCACGCTCCAGCCGCCGGTGGCGGAGGTATCGGTGCCGACGAGTTCATCGATGCCGGTGTCCAGGTCGCCGCTGCCGTCGGTGTCGCGGTAGAAGCGGACGCGTGCGATGGTGCCGTCCGGATCGGTCGCCCCGGTGATGGTGAGCGTGACGCGGTCGCTGCCGGGGTTGACCAGCAGCGCGGGGGCGATGGTCAGCGTGCCGGCACCGGGGGCGATGTTGGAGATGCTGATGGTCGCCGAGGAGGCGGCGCTGGCGCCGGTGCGGTTGTCGATGCTGCGGGCCATCACCGTGTTGTCACCGAAGGCAAAGCCCGTGGTGGAGAACGAGAGCCGCCAGGTGCCGTTGGTCTGGCGGACGCCATTGCCCAGCAGTTGGTCGGTGGATTCGATGGTCCCGTTGTCGTTGCGGTCACGCCAGAACTCGACGCGGCTGACGGTGCCGTCGGTGTCGGTGGTGCCGGTGGAGGCAACCGTGCCGATAACCGTCGCGGGGCGGCCGGCGCTGGAGAGATCCAGGGTCAGAGCCCCCACGGTCGGGCGGGTGTTGACCGTCACGGTGCGGCCGACGGTCGAGGCCGTTGCGCCCTCGTTGTCGACGATCACCGCGTAGTACGTGGCGCTGGCGCCGGTGATGCCCGTGGTGGCGGCCGAGATGGACCAGCCGCCGGTTGCCGACGAATCGGTGCCGAGCAGTTCATCGGTGTCGGGGTTCAGACCGGGCGTGCCGTCGCTGTCGCGGTAGAAGCGGACCGTGGTGATGGAGCCGTCCAGGTCGGCCAGACCGGTGACCGTCAGCGAGAGCAGGTCCACACCCGGGGTGGCGATGACACTCACGCCGCTGCCCAGAGTACCGGCGGTGGGGGCCAGGTTGGTGACGGTGACGGTGGTGGTGCGGGCGCCGCCGATGCCGCCGTAGGCATCGAACGCGCGGGCCATGATGGTGTTGCTGCCGGTGGCAAAGCCGGTGCTGCTGGCCGTCAGCCGCCACGTGGTGGTGGTGCCGACGCGGGCGCCGTTGCCCAGGAGTTGATCGGTGGCATCGATGATGCCGTTGGCGTTGAGGTCGCGCCAGAACTCGACGCGGGAGACCACGCCGCTGGACAGCGGTGCGCTGGTGCCGTCGGAATCGGTGACGCTGGTGGCCTCGATGACGAAGGTGCTGCGGCGGGCGACCGAGCCGCCCAGAACGGTGAGGTTGCTGTTGGCGGTGCCGATGGTCGGTGCCGCGTTGACGCGGACGAAGACGGTGCCGGAGAGGCTTTGGGCGCCCTCGTTGTCGATGGAGACCGCCAGCAGGCGACGCACGCCGGTGGTCGTCAGGGCGCTGGTCGTCAGCGTCCAGCCGCCGGCGGCGCTGGTGTCCTCACCGAGCAGGGTGTCGGAGACGTCGATCTCGCCGTCGGCATCGAGGTCCTCGTAGAAGCGGACGCGGGCGATCGTGCCGTCAACATCGCGGACGCCGCCGGCGGTCAGCGTGATGCTGGTGCCGGGGTTGCGCAGGACGATGATGTTGCTCGTCAGCGTGGGCGTGGCGGGCGAGGCGTTGTTGATGATGCCGGTGCCCGAGGCGGCCGCGCCGGTGGCCCCGTCGATGTCGATGGCGCGGGCCAGGAAGCCGACTTCATCGGCGATGTAGTTCAGCGTGGAGATGTTCAGCGTCCAGCTGTTGGTGGTGCCCACGCGGGTGCCATTGCCCAGCAGCGTGTCAACGCCGATGTCCAGCGTGCCGTTGCCGTTGTTGTCGCGGTAGAACTCGACGCGGGAGATGCCGCTTGCGCCGGCATCGTCGACGACGTTGCTGGCCGTCAGGGTCATGGTCCCCGGGCGGATGGTGCTGCTGCCGGCGATGCCGCCGACAACCGGCGCCGCGTTGACGCGGATGGTCACCAGCGAGGCGGCCGACTCGCCGCCGTTGTTGTCGGTGGCGACAACAAAGAAGCGGTAGCTGCCGGCGTCCAGCGTGTACGACGAGAGCGTGACGGACCATCCGCCGGTCGCGGACTCATCGATACCGACGGCCAGATCGTCGGTGGTGTTGAACACGCCGTCGCCGTTGTCGGCGTACACAGTGATGCGGCTGACCGTGCCGTCGCGGTCGCTGGGCGTTGCCGTGATGTTGAAGTCGGTGCCGATGGTGGTGATCACCGGGCGGCTGGAGACCACCGAGGCGATGGTCGGCACGTTGTTGACCACCGTGACGGTGCTGTTGGCGTAGCTGGCAAAGGTGCCGCCGGCGAGCTCGGCCCGGGCCATGATGGTGTTGGCGCCAAAGGCCAGCGACGTGCTGGCAACCGTCAGGCGGTAGGTGCCGCCAAGCAGGGTGCCGTAGCCCAGGAACGCATCGGTGCCGGGAGTGATCTCGCCATCGCCGTTGGTGTCGCGGTAGTAGCCGACGCGCTGCACCGTGCCGATGCCCGTGAGCGTCGGCGTGGTCAGAATGGTCGAGGAGCCGCGGTTCACCGAAGCGGGGCTGGCGGTCACCGGCGGTGCGCCGATGACGGTCTGGATGCGGGCCTGGCTGCGGTTGCCGGCGGTGTCAAAGGCGACTGCAAAGACGGTGTTGTTGTTGCGGGCGAAGCCGGCAGCGCCGGGGTTGCTGATCAGCAGCGAGTACTGCGAGCCGGTGCCGGGCGGGGGGACGGTGCCCAGCAGCGCGTCGGTGCCGACATCGAATACACCGTTGGCATTGCTGTCGCGGAAGAAGCGGACAAACTCGATGGTCGCGCCGGGGGCGATCGTGCTCGGCCCGCCGGCGGTCAGGGTCAGCGGGTCGGTCAGGCGGGCCAGCACGGTGGTGCTGACGCCGAAGGTCGACAGCGCCACGGGCGTGGCCAGGGTGACGTTGACGGTCGTGGCGGTCGCAACGCTCACCGCTCCATCCGTGTCCGTGGCCACTGTCAGCAGCGTGTTGGCGCCGACAGCCAGCAGGGACGTGTCGATGACGGCCGACCAGCCGCCGGTGGCATCGGTGTCGCTGCCCAGCAGCGTGTCGGTGCCGACATCAACCCGGCCGTTGCCGTTGACGTCGCGGTACACGTCCACGCGGCTGATGTCCTCGCCGGGCTGCAGCGTGGCGACGGTGCCGGCAGTCAGCGTCAGCGGACTGCCCAGGTACGGAAGTGAGCCGGTGATGGACGACCCGACGCTGCCGATGGTCACGGGCGTGGAGCGGTCAACGGTCAGCGTGGCGATCGACGGAGCCGATGCGCGGTTCTCCGAGTCAACCGCGACGGCCAGGATGGAGACCGCGCCGGCCGGGAAGCCCGCCGTCGAGACGCTCGTCGACCAGCCGTCCGTGCCGTCGGTGTCTGCGCCCAGCAGCGTGTCGGTGCCGGTGTCCAGACGGCCGTTGCCGTTGACATCGCGGTAGAAGTCGATGCGGCTGATCGTGGCACCTCCGGCCGTGGCCGGATCGACCGCCGAGACCGTCACCGGCAGGCCGGCGTACGCGATGCTCGTCGGGCTCACCGCCGCGGCACCGAGCGTCACCGGGGTGACGCCCACGTTAAACGAGTCGTCAACGAACGAGCCGTCGGCACTCATGGCGCGGACGGTGATGGTGGCCACGCCCTGCTGGCCGGCGGCAAAGCCGAGCACCAGCTCGCCGTTGCTGTTGATCGTGGGGCTGACCAGCGCGCCGTTGCTGCTGGTGACGGTGTAGGTGATCTCGTTGATCACCACGATGCTTGTGACGGTGACAAACTGTGACGGCTGGATGATCAGCGTCTGGCCCGGCGGGATGACGCTGGGCACGTTGCGCAGCGGCAGCTCGTTGAGGGCGCTGTTGCCGTAGAAGGTCGAAGCGTTGTAGCGGGGTACCGCGGCCATGGCGTCGACGACGGTCATGCCGTCGCCCAGCACGCGACCGAATGCCGTGAAGCCGCCGTTCTGGGCGTTGAGGTTCGTCGAGTTGTCGTTGAGGTTGACGAACCACTGACTGGTGGCGCTGTTCGGGTCGCTGCCCAGCTTGGCCATGGAGATCGTACCGCGGACGTTGCTGTTGCCCGGCTCGTTGACAACGGCGGGGAACGTGGTGATCGTCCCGGGGTCGGCCTCGGGGCCTGCCGCGTTGCTCGGCGCTGTCGGGGCGGAGAAGCCGCCACCCTGCATGACGAAGTTCTGCACCGTGCGGTGCATGATGGTGTTGGTGTACCGCCCGGCGCTCAGGTACGACAGGAAGTTGGTGATCGTCGCGGGCGTGGTACGCGTGCGGTACGCCTGGGCCGATTCCTGCCCCGCGGCGCGGGCCTGGTCAAAGAGCTCGACGTTGAAGAAGTTCGCCGTGCCGGGCTGGTTGGTGTTGAACCGGACAAGAGTGCCGGTGATCGCCGGGTTGTCGTACCGGCCCGTCAGCGAGATCGTCAGGTTCGAACTGCCCGGGGAAACGGTCTGGTCCGGCAGTGGTGTCAGCACGTTCACCGTCATCAGCTCACGCTGCTCCAGCCGCTCGAGCAGCTGTTCCTGCTCCGGCTCGCCGGGGATCTCGCTGCGGCGGCTCTTGCCGGCCGACTTCAGGAGCTTGATGACGCTGGCAAACCGTGACGTGAGGACCTGACGCATTCGTGTCTCCATAACGCATTCTCGCCCGTTGCCGGGACGTGGGTATCTCAAACTGCTGATCCGGCGAGCCGGATTCGCCTGCACGCCGCCGGCCGATGTTCGGGCAGCGGCAAGGGCCGATGTCGTGGCCACCACCGGGGGGGCAGGGTGGGGGCTGCCGCGACGTCGACACGCGGTCCGGATTATCCCTTCCGTCATTGGGAAGGGAAAGGTTTGTTTGAAACTCCGAAAGTGGGGCAGGTTCTCTATCTCTCGCGGCAGATGGAACCTGCCAGCAGTGTAGGGGTTGCTGCTGATGGCTCCGTCGGTCTCCTAAATCCAAGTCCTCCGTGGGCACGGAGCCATCCGGCCTTGCCGGGCGGTGGTGCCGCCAAACAAGGATGGGGATGATGACCCCGATAGTTTCGCATACGGGGCGGCGGGTGATGCCCGATTCCCGGCAAAGTTGACAACCGGCCGCTCGATATGCCTGGTGGGAAAATCAGGAAAGCCGCCTGATCGGGCAATGTACGGTTATCGGTCCACAACTTCTGCCCGGTGGCCGTGAATTTTCACACGGCCTTCGATCAGGGCGGCCAAGGCCTCCGGGAACGCCAAGCACTCTTGCTCGAAGACCCGGGCCGCCAGCGTGTCGGGTGTGTCACCCGGCAGCACCGGGCATGTCCGCTGGACCAGGATCGGACCCGTGTCGTACTGGTCATCGCACAGGTGAACCGTGCAGCCGGAGACCTTGCACCCGTGCTCGAGGACTGCCTCGTGAACGCGGTGGCCGTACATGCCCTTGCCGCCGAAGGCCGGCAGCAGCGCGGGGTGGATGTTGACGACCTTGCCGGCAAAGGCCGGCGGCACCTCGATCTTCTTGAGGTACCCGGCGAGCACGACGTAGTCGGCGTTCACCTCCGCCAGCAGCGCCTCCAGCGCGGCGCGGGGGATGGTGCCGCCGATGATGCTGGGTTCGACTCCCAGTTCGCGGGCACGGTCGCACCCGGCGCAAGGCTTGCTGGCAATCACGCGGACGATGCGGGCATCGAGCCGGCCCGCGGTGATCTGCTGCTGCAGATTCACCATGGTGCGGCCGCCGCCGGAAAGCAGGATGCAGAGCTTGGCGGTCATCACGAGCGCTCCGGGTCCCTGTGCAGCGGAATCACTTGGCCTTGGCCACGCCGTCGGCGACCGAACCGGTGATGGTCAGGCCCGCGTCCAGACGCGTGATCTTCATGACCTTCTTGATGTTCTCGCTGAGGTTGGCCAGCACGAACTTGCCGCCAGCCTGCTTGATGGCCCGGTTGAGCTGCACGAGCATGCCCAGCCCCACTGAGGCGATCATCTCGACAGAGGCCATGTCCAGCACCAGCTTGTACTGGTGATCCGCGGCCAGGGCCCGCAGCTCGGGCTCAAGCACCGTGGCCTCGTACTCGCTGATCTTCTCGCAGAGGACCTTGGCGACGAGGATGCCACTGGACGGATCGGTTGTCAGGTGGGCGGATGACATGGCGGCAGGGTAGGGACAGCCCGCCGGGGGGCGGAGGCCAGCAGGTGGGTTGGACCGCTGCGGAACCGCGCTGGCCGCCGGAGCCGGAAACCAGGGAGTGCCCGGGGTGAACGCCAAAAAGAAACAAGCGGCCCGGATGGGGCCGCCTGTCTGGTTCTGACGTAAAGATTCGGGCTCGTCAGCCGCGGGGCTTACTCGGGCTTGACCGTGGCCACGTACTTGGGCGAGGGCGGGTCGCCGGCCATCTCAACAACCACGGCGGACTTGACGGCGTCGCGCTGGGCGTTGATGGTGATCTCGCCTGTGACTGCCGGGAAGTTCTTCGTCGCAGCGATAGCGTCGCGCAGGTCCTTGCCGGCGAGGGACTTCGAACGCTTCATGGCATCAAACAGGATGTTGGCCGCGTCGTAGCCCAGTGCTCCCAGCCCGTCGGGCACGCTGCCTCCGAACTCCTTGCCGTAGGCGGCGATGAACGTGCGGACGCGGGCATCGGGCTGGTCGGGGGCGTAGTGATTGGTGTAGAAGCAGCCCTCGATGGCGTCCTTACCGATCTTGGCAAGCTGCTCGGAGTCCCAGCCGTCGCCACCGAGCAGCGGGACGTTGATGCCGGCCTTGCGTGCCTGCAGGGCGATGTTGCCCACATCGGTGTAGTAGCCGGGGATGTAGATGACATCGGGCTTGGCTGCGCGAATGGTCGTCAGCTGGGCGGTGAAGTCCGATGCGCCGCCGGTGTAGGTGGTCTCGGCGGCGATGGTGCCGCCGAACTTGGCGAAGTTCTTCTTGAACTCATCGCCGAGGCCGACGGCGTACGCCTGAGCCTGATCAACGAGGATGGCGGCAGTCTTGGCCTTGAGGTTCTCGCGGGCGAACTTGGCGCCGGCCAGGCCCTGGAACGGGTCGATGAAGCACACGCGGAAGACCATGTCACCGATGGCCGTCACGCGGGGGTTGGTCGACGACGGGGTGATCATGGGGATCCCCGCCTCCTGGCACACCGGGCCGCCGGCCAGCGAGAGCGTGCTGGCCACCTCGCCGAGCACCGCGACAACCTTGTCGCTCTTGACCAGACGCGTCACCGCGAGCGTGGCTTCCTTGGCCTCGCCCTTGGTGTCGTATTCCTTCAGTGCGATGGGCCGCCCGTTCAGGCCGCCCTTGGCGTTGAACTCCTTGATCGCCAGCTTGATGCCGTTGCTGGTCGACTGGCCGAAGGTGGCCTCCTTGCCGGTCAGCGAGCCGTAGTGGCCGATGAGAATGGGCTCGCCGGTGGCGGGCTTGGCAGCCGCAGCGGGGGCAGCCGCGGGCTTGGCCGATGCCGCGGCGGCAAGGCACAGCACGGCGCACGTGCCGGCGATGGCGAATGAGGACAGGACCGACCGACGGGAAAGCAGCGATTCAAACATGAAGGGGTTCTCCGTAAGTCCTCCAGAATAGCAACCCGCCGCCGAAGCAGCGAATCGCCGTTGCACTTGCAGGTGCTTTCGCAGGGCAGGAGCGGGTGGATTCGCGATGCAAAATGTGGTTTACGCCCACAACGCCCGCAGGGGCACCGCCAGCAGGTCCTTTTCAAAGCTCACCGGTTCCTGCCCGTCGTAGAGCACGATTCCCCGCAGGAACTTGGCCCCGGCCGCCTCGCGCAGAGCCCGCATGCCCTCAAACGTCTGGCTATCGACTGATCCGGCGGACTTGACCTCGATCCCCACGATCCGTCCGGCACGGTCCTCCAGCACCAGATCCACCTCGCGCCCGGAGACTGTCCGGAAGTGGTGCAGCCGCGGCTTGGCCTGACTCCAGCCGATCTGGCGTGTGAGTTCCATGGCCACAAAGTTCTCCAGCAAGGCGCCGCGGAGCGAACCGTCCTGCTCCAGTCGTGCGGCATCGGCCCCCAGCAGGTGGCACGCCAGACCGGTGTCAGCCAGCATCACCTTGGGTGCTTTGGTCAGCCGCAGGCCTTGGTTGCTCGCCCACGCCGGGATCGTCACGACCAGAAACGCCGCCTCCAGCAGACTGAAGTACCGCTTGAGCGTGGACTGCGGGATGGACAGTCCCCGGGAGAGATCCGCAAAGTTCAGCAGCCCGCTGGTTCGCGAGGCGATCAGTGCCAGCAGCCGCGGGAACTCGCTGAGGCCCTCGATATTGGCCATGTCCCGCACATCGCGCTGCAGAATCGTCGTCAGGTACGAGGCGAACCACGCGCTGCGACGGATTGCCGTGGTGCGGGTCAGCGGTTCCGGATACCCGCCGCGGCAGATGCGACCGAGCAGGTCCGGCCGGTCCGGTGCAGCAGCAACCGGCCGTGCGGGCCTGAACTCCGGCGCAAACACCGCGTCAATGAACCGCTCGGTCCGTCCTTCGATCTCGCCTTGTGACAGGGGCCACAGCGTGATGAGTTCCATGCGACCGGCCAGCGACTCGGCCACTCGCGGAACCATCATCACGTTGGCTGAGCCCGTCAGCAGGAACCGCCCGGGCGTGCGGTCCCGGTCCACCGAGGCCTTGATCGCCACCAGCAGCTCTGGTGCCCGCTGCACCTCATCAATCACCACCGGTCCGGCAAGCCCGGTGACAAACCCGGCGGCGTCGTCACTGGCCGCGGCAAGAACGGTCGGATCGTCAAGCGTGAGATACCGGCGGCCCGGGGCCTCCGCCGCCAGTGCTTTGGTCAGCGTGGTCTTCCCGGTCTGGCGTGCACCCTGGAGCAGCACCACCGGGGTGTCGGCCAGGGCAGCCCGCAGTTCAGGCAGTGTGCTGCGTTGAAGCATGGCTGATTATCGGCCAGTTGCTGGCTGAAAATCAACCACCAAGTGGTTGAAAATCAGCCATTAAGTGGTTGAATTTCAACCAATTAAGGATGACAAAATACTCGTTTTTAAGATCCAGTCGGCGTTTTTGGCGTCGTCGGCCTCGGCGTGCTCGGTGCGGAAGAGAACAGCCAGATCACGATCGATCCGCAGACTCCGATCACCGCTGCGACCATTCCGAGCAGGTACGCCTTGGCGGCCGGGCTGGTCCACAGCGAGACGGCCTGCTCGCCCTGTCCGCCCCGCCACAGGGCCATGCCCAGCACGCACAGCAGCCCCAGCAGTACCGAACCAACGAGCACGAACTGGGCGACGCGTTTGCCGGTCATGGTGGGGGGGTGGGAGCGGGAGGCGGTAGCGGAGAGGAAGCCCGAGACGTCACTGACGATAGAGCCCCTGCTCGCTGATGTACCGTGTCACCGCAGGACCAACCAGTTGGGTCAGGACCGACCAGTCACCCGTCAGGTGCCCGGCTTCCGCCGCGGCACGCGCCGCCGTGCTGGATGCCGGCATGGTGGGGATGATCACCAGTGAGGCCAGCAGGTGGGCCACATCGGCCGGGCTCCACGCCCCCGTGGTCAGCAGGGCATCGCCAAGCTGGTCGGGCTCGATGGTGGGGGGGCGAAGCATCACAATCGGGGGAGCCAGGGCAACCAGTTCGCGGGCCCGGTGCCAGCGGTGCAGTGCCACAAGCTGGTCGGCCCCGATGAGCAGCGAAAGCTCCGTGGCCTGCAGGCCCTGAGCGTCCAACGTCTCCCGCAGCGCGGCGACGGTGTCAATCGTGAAGCTCGGCCGCGTCGGGTCCAGCATCGCCCGCGTGAGTTCAACCGGCCAGACCTGCGGCCGCGGTGCAGCACCGGCGGCCTCAGCGAGAATGAGTGACAGCATCTCCAGCCGCTGCGAATCCGTGGCCTGCGGCCGCTCGGCCTTGTGCGGGCTTCGCGCTGCGGGAATGTACAGCAGCAGCGTCGAGGCCGTATCAACGCCGCGGTCGCGTGCCCAGGCATCGCGTGCCAGCCCCGGCAGGCGCGCGTGGCCCAGGTGGGGCGGGTCAAACGAGCCGCCGTAGAGGATGATGTGCGCGGGCGCCGGGCTGGGGAGCGTCAGCGTGTTCACGGTCGTTTGCCCGCGGTTGCCCCGCCGCTGCCAGCACCGGACCGCTTGCCGACAACATGCGGCAGCACCTTGTCCAGCTCCGCTGCGATCAGCCCCATGGCGTGCTTGCTCTTGGACCCCAGCCGCATCGCCTTGCCGATCAGCGACGGGTGCCGGAGCATGTCCTTGATCACCCGCGCCGGGTCGGTCTTCCCGTCGGGCGTGGTCCACTTCAGCACCGCGGGGGGCAGGATCTCATCAACATCGTCGGACACAGCGCGAATGACAGCCCACGGCACGTCATTGTCCGCACAAGTCTGGGCGAACCAGAACGACTCGGTATCGCCGTAATCCGCATCCGTCGCGGCGGCCAGATCGCGCTTGCCATCAGGGAAACAGATCGGCTCGGCGATGGATGTGATGCGAAGGGCCGGCCACGAGCAGCCGACCAGCGACTTGGCCCGGCCGCGCACGGGGTTCCCGGTGGCATCGACAATCGTCGTTCCCCAGCCGCACCGCGGCAGCGTCTGGGCCGGCTTCAGCCCGCCGGCCAGACCCGCCAGAATCATCAGCCGCGGCACCTCGCCGGCCGCACCGCCGATGAACCTGAGTGTGGCCTTCTTGATGGCCTCCGGCCCTGGCCCGCTGATGTGCGCAGTGAGACCATGCCGCGACAGCACTTTGCGCAGCGCCGATGCCTCATGCCCGAGGGGTGTGATGATGACGATGTCAGCCACGCAGGAAGTGTACCAGCCGCAGGCCCGCTGTGATTCTGGTGGTTTTCCCGCACTTACGTGCTTAGTGCTTCACCGCAACTGAACGTACCACATCACCGCACCGGTCAGCAGCACAAACAGCGCCGCGGCAAACTGAAACGGCCGATCCCGCACCGCCAGCTCGGTCGGGTCGTCGTACTTGCCCTGCTCCAGCAGCATGATCGACCGCAGCATGGCATACACCGCCGGCAGCACAGTCAGCCAGAGGAGGTTGAAGCCGACGGTGTACTTCTCGGCCATCGCCTGCACGTATTCGGTGTAGGCCACCAGCAGGGCCACGGCGGTGACCACCACCAGCATCCGCAGCAGGTCGCTGGTGTACCGCGCCTGCACGGCACGCACCTTGGTCGCATCCTCGGCCGTCACCATCGTCCGCCGCTCGCCCAGGCGCTTGCCAAAGGCCAGGTACATCGCCAGGAACAGCGTGCAGTTGAGCAGGAAGGTCGACGGCGCCACCGCCGCCGCGGCACAGCCGCCCAGCACGCGAAGGACAAAGCCCATCGCCAGCGACATCACATCCATGATCGGCCGGTGCTTGAGGACTGCCGAGTACGCCGCCGTGTTGATCAGATACGCCAGCACCGCTGCCGCCGCCCAGGCGGCGGGCACCCAGTTGATGGCGCCCGCGCCGGCCCCTCCCCCGCTGCCGCCAGTCAGTGAAGGCAGCAGGCCAACGCCGACGCACGCCAGCACGCACCCCAGCAGGCACGCCGCGGCAAGGCCGTAGGCCTGCGACACCGAAACCGCCCCGCTGGCAATCGGCCGGCGCCGCTTGCGGGGGTGCTGCCGGTCGGCCTCAACATCCGCCAGATCGTTGATGATGTAACTGAAACTCGACGCCAGCGAGAACGCCACCAGCGTGCACGCCACCGCCGCGGCAACCCCGGCCTGCCCGATCACCCCGCCGTAGAACGGCCCCACGACCACGAACGCACCTTTCACCCACTGGTGCGGGCGCAGCAGCTTGAACATCGCGGCGGCACCCCGTGCCGGCGGGTGCTGGCCCGGGTTGCTGGCGTCTGTCTCGGGCTTTGCTCCGGCCGGTGTCATGTCTGCTTCAGTCAAACGCCGATTGATCCGCTCCGGCGAACCTTGTCCGCCGCGCCAGCGAACGAGGAAAACCGGCGGCAGGTCCCTCAGCGTACGGCCCCAGCATCCGATGAGCCTGCAACCAGTGCCGCCCGGGGCTGGTTCCGCCATCGGCACGCCGGTGCCGGGGCTGAACCGGCCGCGAACCCTGACGGCAAATCCAGACCGCCGATCCTGACCGCCACCCCGCCAAGAAAGAGCGCAAAAACCGCCCGTGCCACACGCCTCAAGACAATCCGAACCGTCGCCAATGAGCGTGCCCAGCCCCTCGGCACTCTCCCGCCATGTTGCTGAGCTGTACCCGGCTGGTGCCGGCGTGCCCCCCGTGCTGCGGCTGATGCAGATCTACCGGCCCTATCTGTGCCCGTTTGACCTGCTCCTGCCTCTCGTGCAACCCGGCGGCACCATGCTCGATGTCGGCTGCGGCGGCGGACTGTGGCTCGGCCTGTGCGCCAAGTTCGGCCTCATCCGCTCCGGCCTGGGGTTTGATTCCAGCCCCATGGCCATTGCAGCGGCCAGGGCGATGCAGGCCAACATTCGTCCGGCGGGCGACGCCCCCGCCCCCGTGCTGGAGTTCCAGCACCGCGCCGTGGCCGAGGGCTGGCCCCAAGGCACCTTCGACACCGTCACGATCATTGATGTGATGCACCACGTCCCCGTCAGCCAGCAGCGCGATGTGATCACCCAGGCCGCCAGCCACCTCAAACCCGGCGGCATCCTTATCTATAAGGACATCGACGAGGGCCACCGCATCAAAGCGACCATGAACCGCCTGCACGACCTGATCATGGCCCGCCAGTGGATCCACTACGCCCGGGCCGAGGACGTGATCACCTGGGGCGAGGCAGCCGGGCTCGAGAAGCTGGCCTTCATGGACATGCACCGCCTGTGGTACCCCCACGAGCTGATTGTGTTTGGCAAGAAGCGGTAGCTGCCGGCCGCAGGGTGCAATGTGGCAGTTCGTAGCTTCTGGCATGCTGGCGGGTGCGGGGTTCGCCCAGCCCGCCGTCGTGCTGCCTTGGCCGGACCGCTGGGGGTAGCATTCCCCGTCCGTCGGCACGGACCATGACAGGTCTATCGGTGTGGGTCAATCGGTGTGATGGAGGTCGACATGAAGTGGTGGCAACTGGGAACGGCGGTGGTCGCGATCTGCTCGCTTGCCGGCGGGGCGGCACTGGGTGGGGTTGAGGCCGGATCGGCGGGCACGCTGCGGGTCGTGGACCTCGGTCTGATCACGCCGGGGTACGACGCGAGCGGGCCGATTCCGCTCAAGATCAACGATCTGGGGCAGGTGGCGGGGATCCGCTTTGCCGGCGGGCCGACCCTGACCTCCGGCTGGGTGTATCTGCCGGTCGGTGAGGCCGGACGCAACGCTGGTGTGAGCGAACTGGGTCCGGTGCCATCGCCGCACCTGGGCAGCAGCGGCGTGAACACATCTCGGGTGTGGGTGGGCTCGGACAGTTTCTCGGAGCGGAACGGGGTTCCGGGCCGGCGCCGCGCATCGAAGTGGAGCGGCGGTGAGCCGGTTGATCTTGGGTCGCTGACGGCGGGTGGCACCAGCAAGGCCTTTGGCATCAATGAGGCCGGCGTGATCGTGGGCGTCTGCGAACTGCCTGCACCAGCGCGGGACGTGCCCGCGCCGTACGCCGCGACGGTGTGGCGTGACGCCGGCCCCGAAGCGCTGCCAACACCCACGGGCTACATCAGCGCCCGTGCCGATGGGATCAACGAAGAGGGCATCATCGTCGGCTCAGCATTCGCTGGCGATCGGCACTACATGGCACCATGGCCCTACACCGGAATCGCCGACCGGTTTGCAAGCACCACGGCCGGTGTGCTGTGGCGTGACGGCCAGCCGGTGGTGCTCTCGACCCTGCTGGTTGCCGGGTCGGAGTGGACGATCACCAGCGCCAAGGACATAAATCGGTATGGTGAGATCGTGGGCACGGCGAAGAATCGCCAAGGTGAGCTCCACGCGGTGATGCTGATCCCCGACGGGGTGCCGACGTACCAGTCACGTACCGCCGATCAGGGCAACCTGCGGCGGGCGCGGATCATGCTGCAGTTTACCAGGGCCTACGAGGCGATCCGTACCGCACCGATGTTCGCGGCGCTGGCGGTTGAGAGCTACGGCTGCACTTTGCCCGACCACGCGGCGTGGGGTGCGCACCCCGAGTGCTGGAATCAGTACCACAAGCAGTTCAACCCAGGCTGCTATGGGTGTGATGGCAATGCCCCTGGGAACCGCGATTCTCCCGACGGCAAGCCGGGCTGGCCAGCGAATGAGTTCAGGGCGCTGTTCTCCGAGAGCGGTGAAGGCGGAGGCTTCGGACAGCCGCCCAGTCGTGACAATGGCGGTCCCGGCGGAAACGGTGCCCCCGCGAGCGATGCGTCGCGAGCCGGGCGCGGCGGTGCGGGCGGAGCCGCGATCGGCAACGGCCATGGCGGTGCGGGTGGCAGAGGAGGTGCGGGAAATGACCAGCGCGAAGGTGGTGACGGCGGCGTCGGTGGTGCTGGTGCTGGCACCGGCCGTGGCGGACACGGTGGCGATGGCGGTGTGGGCGGTGGCAGAGGCGGGCCGGGCGGTAACGGAGGACAGGCAGCCACCTGGTTCGGCGAGGGTGGTCCGGGCGGCGACGGCGGAAAGGGCGGCGATGGTCTGGGCGTCCACTCCCCGGGAGACGGAGGTCACGGCGGTGATGGTGGCGGCAGTCGGTCAGGTGGAGCTGGCGGAACAGGTGGCAACGCGCCAGCGGGCAGTAACCGCAGCGGTGGGAGCGGCGGCACTGGTGGAAGGGGTGGTGGCGGCGGTGGAGCCGGAGGCCCCGGGGGTGCTGGTGGTGGAGGGGCCGGAGAGGGCAGCGGCGGCCGCGGTGGCGACGGAGGCGCGGGTGGTGATGGCATCCGGCGTGAGGCACAGTTGCATGGTGGTGCTGGCGGACCGGGCGGGATCGGCGGTCGAGGCGGTCAATCTGACACGACCCCTGGTGCTGGCGGCGATGGCGGCAACGGCGGTGTCGGCGGCGACGGTGCGTCTGGTGGGGTCTCCGGCGGGCTCGGTGGACCGGGTGGTGCCGGTGGTGCCGCGGGGCCGTCGGGTGGGTTCCCTGCCATCTCGGGCAGAGCGGGCGATGGCGGCCGCGGAGGCGACGGCGGGCGTGGGGAAGCGGGTGGTGGTGGCGGTGCAGGTGGTGCTGGCGGTTCAGCCCCTCGAGATCGGCTCAATGTGCCCTATCGGCCGGGTGGCAACGGTGGTGACGGCGGACGCGGTGCGAGCGGTGCACCAGGGGGTCTGGGCGGAGCCGGCGGTGCCGGCAGCGGCCCCGGCGGGCAACCCACCGGCAGGCCGGGCAACCCGGGCGTGCCGCAAGAGGGCCAACTCATGGCTCCCGACCCTCGTGCCGGCAGCTGATCTCAATCCACACAACCACGCAGCCGTCTTCACACGAGACTTCACTGGCCGCCTTGTGCCCCGTGCCACAACCCTTGGGTCGCTTTGGACCCAGGGGTTGTGCTGCAGCGCGTGCTGACACAGCGGCCCCGGCGACCGCGTCAGCCACAGCGAAGATCTGCTGCTCGAACGCCTACGCTCTCAGGCACGCCATTGCGACGGCGTTTGCACGCGGCGGGCCGTGTGGTGTCCGCTTCGACAAAACCATCTGATCCAAGGAATGCTCTCATGCGATTCGTTCTCCTGCTCGGTGTCCTGACTCTGGTCCCCTTCGTCGGTGGCTGCGCCTCGGCTCCCTACTCCAAGGGTGAGTCCGCCTCCGCCGGTCTGAGCGCCGTGGCGAACACGCTGGAGCAGGCCGACAAGTCGCTGGCCGCCTGCACCGCCGCGCTGGCGGATCTGCCCGCCGGTCAGGGTGACCTCAAGCAGCGCTACGACCTGTTCGTCGCCGCCGTCGACCGTCTGGCCAGCGATGCCAAGCGCGTCCGCGGCGAGGCCGATGCCATGAAGGCCGAGAGCGAGTCCTACTTCAAGTGGTGGGAGCAGCAGATCGCCACCATCAGCAACGAAGACCTCAAGAACGCCAGCGCCCAGCGCCGCCAAGCGATCCGCAAGGATTTCGCCGAAGTCGACGCCTCCTTCCAGGACCTGCGCACCAAGTTCACACCGTACATGAACGACCTCCGCGACCTGCAGACCGCCCTGGGCACCAGCCTCACGCCCGCCATGGTCACCTCGGTTCAGCCGACCATCGCCCGTGCGACCAAGTCGGGTGTCGAGGCACGCTCGGCACTCAACAAGCTCATGGCCAAGTACCGCGCACTCGGCCTCTCGATGAGCGCGAACTAAGGTTGCCACTGCCCGCAGCCGCGCAGTTGCACTGAGCAAACAGCAGACCGCTCGCGTTCTTGCCCGCCCCTTCCTCAACCGCCCGCCCGGGCGGTTTTTCTTTGTCAGGCCGCTCTGCCTCCCGGATCTTGGAGCGCATGGCGACGTCTCTCGCCGGCTCTGCGTACCTGCCGGTCCGTGGCGTCGAGTGCCTGCGTTCCCCGGCCGTGATCGGATCCCTCCTCAAAAATGATGTTCATGGCGGCTGTGATACATAATCACGACAATTATACGGACTCAATCTTATTTTTGTTTCGATCGCGGTGTCTGCAGCTGCCTCGCCAGCCCCAATGAAACGGTTGCAGACCCTCTAAATGATGATATACTACTCCACAAGTCCGATGCTCGGCCCATCGCCGCATCCTCCCGCAACGCTCCTTTCGGAGGCCCCGCCATGATCTCCAGCCGCTCCCAGCATGCACGTGCCGTGTCCGTCCCGCCCGCCTCCATTGCACCCGTCAGCGTCGCCGCGGCAATGGACCATCAGGGCTACTCGCCGGAGATCCGCGAGATCATCGAGCGCGAGTCACTCCTGCCCGTCGGCCTGCTCTCGCGCCTGCACGCCCAGTACCCCCAGCACAGCGGTCTGGCCGAACTCGGCGAGCCCGTCTTCACCGGCCGCAAGACGTACGAGGGCCTCGTCGGCTTCCGCGAAGTCGTCGCCGTGCTCCGCGACCGCGGCATCGAGCTCACCGATCTGACCGAGCGCGAGCTCTTCGTCGAGGTCTACCGCTTCAAGGCCACCGCCCACATCCTCAACGCCATCAACTGGGACCACTACGCCACCGACTCCATGTATCAGCTGGTCTTCCCCCAGCCGGGCATGATGCCCAAGGCCGTGCTCGCCCAGTACGCCGCGGCAGCCACGCCGGCCGCCCGCTCCGAAGTCGCCGACCAGTACAAGCGCGAGACCAGCCCGCATGACGGCTGCCAGCTCCTCAACAAGCCGTGGATCGAGCGTGAAGACGGCGGGCTCGATGTGCTCGAGGGCAGCCAGCACAAGTACCCGCAGGTCGCGCTGATCTTCGACAAGACCACGCAGGACTGCTTTGCCTTCTGCACCTACTGCTTCCGCCACGCCCAGCTCCGCCAGGACGACGACATGTTCGTCCAGCACGATGTCGACCAGGTCCACGAGTACCTGCGGGCCCACACCGAGATCACCGATGTGCTCATCACCGGCGGCGATGCGGGGTACATGTCCGCCGAACGCTTCCGCCTCTACGCCGAGCCCATCATGCAGGACCCCGCGCTGCTGCACATCCGCACGGTGCGCATCGCCAGCCGCGTGCTGACGTACCAGCCCGAACTCCTGCTGACCAAGGCCTACGAGAAGATGTTGGCCGTGTTCGACCGCCTCCGCGCCAGCGGCATCCAGGTCACGTGGATGGCCCACTTCTCCACCCCGCGCGAGGTGCTCAACCCCGGCACCATCGCCGCCATTCGGCGCCTGCAGGTTCACGGCGTGGTCGTCCGCAGCCAGAGCCCGATCATGAACCACATCAGTCTGTTCCAGGACGACTCGGGCAAGACCGACATCGTCCGCTCGGCCCAGAACTGGATCGATCTGGGCAACATCCTGGCCACGCTGGCGGTGCGATTCCACTCCATGTACTGCGCCCGGCCGACCGGCGAGCACCACTACTTCGCCGCCCCGCTGGCGGATATCGAGAAGATCTTCAACCTCGTCTACCGCTCGCTCGGATCGCTGAGCCGCCCCTCTCGCTTCATCACCATGACCACCTCCGCCGGCAAGGTCTCGATCCTCGGCGAGGTCACCGTCGGCGGCCGCAAGGCCCTGGCCCTGAAGTTCAACGAGGCCCGCAACATGGCCTGGATGGACCGCGTCTTCCTGGCCCAGTACGACGAGACCGAGACGCGCGTCGACCGGCTCGTCCCGCTCGACGGCGGCACGTTCTTCTACGAGAAGGAACTCGCCGACATCGAGGCCCACCTCAAACTCACCCTCGAGGGCCGCGCCCTGGAGCACCGCCACGGATGATCGATAAACGCGTCACCTCACTGCCCGAGGCCCTCTCCGGCATCCGCGATGGTGCCTCGGTCATGATCGGCGGCTTCGGCGAAGCCGGCAGCCCCATCGAGCTCATCCACGGGCTGATCGATCTCGGCCCGCGCGAGCTGACGGTCATCAGCAACAACACCGGCTCCGGCCGCGTGGGCTTGGCCGCGCTCATCGCCGCCGGACGCGTGGCCAAGGTCATCTGCTCCTACCCGCGCTCGGCCAACTCCATGGTCTTCCCGGAGCTCTACCGCGCCGGCCGCATCGAGCTCGAACTCGTCCCCCAGGGCACACTGGCCGAGCGCATCCGCGCCGGCGGTGCCGGCATCCCCGCCTTCTTCACCCCCTCAGCCGTGGGCACGCAGCTCGCCGCCGGTAAGGAGGTCCGCTCGTTTTCCGGACGCGACTACATCCTCGAGCACGCGCTGACCGCCGACTTCGCCCTGGTGCGGGCCGATCGCGCCGACCGCTACGGCAACCTCACGTACTCGCGCACCGCCCGCAACTTCGGCCCCATCATGTGCATGGCCGCCCGCTGCGCCATCGCCCAGGTCCGCCGCATTGTTGAGCCCGGCCAGATCGACCCCGAGTCCGTCGTCACGCCCGGCATCTTCGTCCAGCGCGTGGTCCATGTCGCCGAGCCCGTACAGGAATCGCACCTGGTCAAACAGGGGGCGGTGTACCCATGAGCAGCGCAGCCGCATCTCCGTCCTCATCCTCCCTCCCGCCCCCCGGCTGGAGCCGCGAGCACATGGCCCGCATGGTCGCCGCCGATATCCCCAACGGCGCGTACGTCAACCTGGGCATCGGCATCCCCGAGCTTGTCGCCGGCTTCGTCCCCGCTGGTCGTGAGTTCATCCTGCACACCGAGAACGGCCTGCTCGGCGTCGGCCCGCCCCCGGCTCCGTGCCAGGAAGACCCCGAGCTCATCAACGCCGGCAAGAAGCCCATCACCGCGATCGCCGGTGCCGCCTACTTCCACCACGCCGACAGCTTCGCCATGATTCGCGGCGGCCACCTTGATGTCAGCGTGCTCGGCGCCATGCAGGTTGCCTGCAACGGTGACCTGGCCAACTGGTCAACCGGCCAAGCCGATGCCATCCCCGCCGTCGGCGGCGCGATGGACCTGGTCGCCGGCGTCAAGAGCGTGCTGGTCATGACCGAGCACACCACCCGCGACGGCCGCCCCAAGCTCCTGCGCGCCTGTACCTACCCGCTCACGGGTGTCGGCGTCGTCAGCCGCATCTACACCAACCTCGCGGTCATCACCATCACCCCCGCCGGCTTCGCCGTTCGTGAGATGGCCCCCGGCCTGACCGCGGGCGAGCTCCAGCGCTGGACCGATGCCCCGCTGCACTTTGCCGCCACGCCAACCTGCCCACGGACCTGACCATGAACAACCCCACACCAAGCCAGCAGCTCTACCAGCGTGCCCTCAAGGTCCTGCCCGGCGGCGTCAGCCGCAACGCCGTGCTCCGCAAGCCCTGCCCGGCCTACGCCGCCCGCGCCAGCGGCTGCTCCATCACCGACATCGAGGGTGTCCAGCGCATCGATGTTGCCAACAACATGGCCTCGCTCATCCACGGCCACGCCTTCGCCCCCGTCGTTGAGGCCGTGACTCAGCAGCTCAATCGCGGCACCGCCTGGAACCTGGCCACCGAGGTCGAGGTGCAGTACGCCGAACTGCTGACCAGCCGCGTCCCCGGCTTTGACCGCATCCGCTTTGTCAACTCCGGCACCGAGGCCATCATGTGCGCCCTCAAGGCCGCCCGAGCCTTCACCAGCCGCCCCAAAGTCGCCAAGGTCGAGGGCGCCTACCACGGCACGTATGACTACGCCGAGGTGAGCCAGACCGCCACGCCCGCCGACTGGGGCGCCGCCGATGCGCCGGCCAGCACGCCCGTCTGCCACGGCACGCCGCAGGGCGTGCTCGATGATGTCATCGTCCTGCCCTTTAACGACACCGACCGCGCCCTGCGCCTGCTCGATCGTCACCGCGACCAGATCGCCTGCATCCTCATCGACCCGCTGCCCCACCGCGTCGGCCTCATGCCCGCCTGCACCGAGTTTGTCAACTCCCTGCACGACTGGACGGCCCGCAACGGCGCACTGATGGTCTTCGATGAGGTCATCACCTTCCGCTCCGGCTACACCGGCGCACAGGAGTGGTACGCCCGCCGCCCGGACCTCACGGCCATGGGCAAGATCATCGGCGGCGGCTTCCCGGTCGGTGCCCTCGCCGGCCGGGCCGATGTGATGGACGTCCTCAACCCGAATCGCAAGCCCGTGCTCTTCCCGCACTCGGGCACCTTCTCGGCCAACCCCGTCACCATGACCGCGGGCCTCACGGCCATGCGCCACTTTGACCGCCCCGCCGTCGAGCGGCTCAACGCCCTGGCCGATCGCCTCCGCCGCCAGCTCTCCCAGGCCATCGCTGATGCTGATGTCCCGCTGTGCATCACCGGCGGCGGCTCGATGTTCCGCATCCACCCCATGGAAACCCCGCCGACGGATTACCGCACCGCGTATCACACGCCTGCCATGGCCGCCATCAAGCAGGGCATCGTCGACTACGCCTTCGACCACGGCGTCATCCTCATCGAAAGCGGCTCGGGAGCGCTCTCCACCGCCATGACCGCCGCCGACATCGATCATCTCACCGATGTGCTCGCCGGCGCATTCCGCGCCATCCACCCCGCCGCCGCCCTCGCCCACGGCTGAACTCGCCCCCGCCCTCCGCGACCGCCCATGACCCGCCACGCCTTCATCTGCGACTACATCCGCACGCCCATCGGCCGCTACGGCGGCGCGCTGGCCCGCATCCGTACCGATGACCTCGCCGCGGCACCCATCGCCGCACTCCGCCAGCGCTACGCGCTGGATTGGGAGCGTCTGGATGATGTTCTCCTCGGCTGCGCCAATCAGGCCGGTGAAGACAACCGCAACATCGCCCGCATGGCCCTGTTGCTCGCCGGCCTGCCCGCCAGTGTCCCCGGCGTCACCGTCAACCGCCTCTGCGGTTCCGGCATGGAGGCCGTCTCCCAAGCCGCCCGCGCCATCATCGCCGGTGAGGCCGACTTGCTCATCGCCGGCGGCATCGAGAGCATGTCCCGCGCCCCGCTGGTCATGCCCAAGCCGATGGAGGCCTTCTCTCGCCAGGCCGAGATCCACGACTCCACCCTCGGCTGGCGCTTCATCAACCCCGCCATGCGCACCATGTGGGGCGTCGACAACCTCGCCGACACCGCCGAAACCGTCGCCGCCGAGTGCGGCATCTCGCGCCAGGATCAGGACCGCTTCGCCGCCGCAAGCCAGAACAAGGCCGCCCACGCCCAGGCCGCCGGCGTGCTGGCCGCCGAGATCCTGCCCATCACCCCGCCCGGCAAAGACCCCGCGCCCGTGACCACCGACGAGCACCCCCGCAACACCGATGCGGCCAAGCTCGCCACGCTCAAGCCCATCACCCGCCCCACCGGCACCGTCACCGCCGGCAACGCCACCGGCATCAATGATGGCGCCGCCGCACTGCTCATCGCCTCCGAATCCGCCATCAGCCGCTTCAACCTCACCCCGCTGGCCCGCATCGTCGGTTCCGCCGCGGCAGGGGTCGAGCCCGGCCGCATGGGCATCGGCCCCGTGCCCGCCACGCGCAAGCTCCTCGCCCGCCTGGGCCGCTCGGTGGCCGATCTCGACCTCATCGAGCTCAACGAGGCCTTCGCCGCCCAGGCCGTCGCCTGCCTGCGGGGCCTGGAAATCGCCGATGATGACCCGCGCGTCAACCGCTGGGGCGGCGCCATCGCCCTGGGGCACCCCCTGGGCATGACCGGTGCCCGCCTGGTCGGCACCGCCGCACGCCAGTTGGTTGCGGGCAACCTCCGCACCGCCCTGTGCACCATGTGCATCGGCGTCGGCCAGGGCACGGCGATCATGCTCGAGCGTGCCCGCTAGCCCGGCTTGCCGCGTCCGCTTTAGATGTCACCCAGCCGCCGCCCAATCTCCGCCCACGCCTCGCGCACGTGCCGCTCCTGCGTGAAGGTCGAGCCGATCGACATCCGCAGCACCGTCCGCACGCTGGCATCACCAGGGGTGACAAACGGAATCACCGTGTGCGTCAGATACGCCGCGCCGCCGCGGTTAACCGCATCCAGCAGGCCCTTGGCCCGCACATCGGTCTGCGCCGGCGTCTCGCCCGGCCGCGGCGAGGGCCGGAAGCACACCAGGTTCATCCTGCGGCTGTGGTCCACCAGTTCAAACCGCGTGTCCGCCCGCACCAGGTCGGCAAACACCCCGCCCAGCCGCACATGCTCGCGGATGTACGCCCGCAGCCCCTCGGCCCCGTAGGTCTGCAGCACAAAGTGCAGCTTCAGGGCCCGGAACCGCCTGCCCAGCGGCACCTGCCAGTCGCGGTAATCCACTACCGCCCCTGCCGCACTGGCGGCGTTCTTCAGGTACTCCGGCGTGATGGACAGCGCCGAGGTAATCGCCGCGCGATCCGCAACATACAGGCAGTCGCAGTCAAAGTTCACCAGCAGCCACTTGTGCGGGTTGAAGCAGTAGCTGTCGGCCAGCTCCAGGCCGCGCAGCATCCAGCGATACTCCGGGCACACCGTCGCCGCCCCCGCCATGGCCGAGTCCACATGCACCCACGCCCCGTGCCGCCCGGCTGCAGCCGCCACCGCGGGCAAGTCATCAAACGCCAGCGAGCTGGTCGTTCCCAGCGTTGCCGTCACCATGCACGGCACCCGCCCTGCCGCGGCATCCTCGGCCATCGCCCGCTCCAGCAGGTCCGTCCGCATGGCGCGGCTGGCGTCCACCTCAATCTGCCGCACCGCGGCATGGTCCTCCGGCCCACTGGCAATCCCGCAGATCATCGCCGCCTTGACGATCGACGAGTGCGCCTGGCTCGAGCAGTACACCACCGGCCTGGCCCCCGGCGTGCGCTCACTGGCCCGCTTGCGTGCGGCCACCATCGCCACCACCGCGGCCTCACTGGCCGTGCCCTGAATCACCGCCCCGCCTTTGGCACTCGCCCCTCCCGCCTCTCCCACCCCTCCCGCCCCTCCTTCCCCAAACAGGAACTTCTCCGGCAGCCCGCACAACTCGCCAAGCTGGTCCAGCACCTGCTGCTCCAGCTCCGTGCACGCCGGGCTGGTCGCCCACAGCATCCCGTTGACGCCCAAGCCCGCACTCATCAGTTCGCCCAGCACCGCCGGTGGCGAGGCATTGGCCGGAAAGAATGCAAAGAACCCCGGCGCCTGCCAGTGCGTGATCCCCGGCATGATCGCCCCCGCCGTCGCCTCAAAGACCTCCGCAAACGGCCGCCCCTGTTCCGGCACCGCTCCCGCCACCCCCGCCGCGGCAAGCGCCTCGCGCACCTGCCCCGGCACCACCTGACTCATCACCGGATGCCGCCCCGGCTCGGCCTGCAACTGCTGCCAGTACGCCGCGATCCACTCGATCATCGCATGCCCATCCCGCCGGAACCCGTCAAGATCAAAGTGGGGGGGAAGTGCTCCCCCCGCCCCTCCCGCCCCTCCCGCGCCGCCTGCCCCGCCGCTGACGCCATGTCCCGGTCTGTCACCGTTGCTCATGCGGCCATCGTTGCACCCCTCCGCCTTCTGCCTTTCCTTTCCCCTTTGCTCTTTCCCCTTTTATCTGCTTCCACCCCCCTCGCCCCCCGCCTTTCCTTGTCACTTTCCTCCCTCCTCTTTTGTCCTGTTTTCCCCCCGCCGCACCCGCCCGAACTACCCTTTGCCGCCAATGTCCAGCACACCTTCTGATCCCAGCTCCGGCGGTTCCCTGCCCCCTTCCTCGCCCAATCCCGGCACCCCGGGCAACCCCGCGCCATCGGCCGCCAGTCTCTCCGGCCTGGGCCACATTGTGGACATGCGCATCGAGCGCGAGCTCCAGGATTCCTACCTCACCTACGCCATGAGCACCATCATGGACCGGGCCCTGCCCGATGTCCGTGACGGCCTCAAGCCCAGCCAGCGCCGCCTGCTCTTTGGCATGCACGAGCTCCGCCTCACCCCCGGCAAGAAGCACCTCAAGTGCGCCAAGATCGTCGGCGAAGTCATGGGTAACTACCACCCCCACGGCGACGGTGCGCTCTACGGCACGCTGGTCAACATGGCCCAGAACTGGCGCATGCGCACCACCATGGTCGATCCCCAGGGCAACTTCGGCTCCATCCAGCCCGACCCGCCGGCCGCCATGCGGTACACCGAGGCCCGCATGGCCCCCGCCGCCGCCTTCATGCTCGAGGACATCACGCTGGGCACCTGCGACATGCAGGCCAACTACGACGACACCCGCATCGAGCCCACCGTCCTGCCCGGCAAGTTCCCCAACCTCATGATCAACGGCGCCGTCGGCATCGCCGTCGGCATGGCCACCAGCATCGCCCCCAACAACCCGCTGGAGGTTCTGGGCGCCATCATCCGCACCATCGACAACCCCGAGATCTCCCTGCTCGAGCTCATGACCGATGTGGTCGATGACAAGGGCAACGTCCTGATCCGCGGCATCAAGGGCCCCGATTTCCCCACCGGCGGCACCATCCTCGGCCGCTCCGGAATCATCGAGGCCTACTCCACCGGCCGCGGCAAGGTCACCGTCCGCGGCAAGGTCGATGCCCAGACCGTCCCCGGCAGCAAGGACCGCCAGCAGCTGGTCATCACCCAGCTGCCGTACAACGTCTCGATCACCCTGCTCGTCGAGCAGCTCAAGGAAGCCGCCGGTGACGACCGCATCGTCGACATCGCCGATGCGTACAACGAGTCCAACAGCAAGGACCCCGTCCGCGTCGTCATCGAGCTCAAGAAAAACGCCGACCCCGGCGTGGTCGAAAAGCAGCTCTACGAGTACACCTCGCTGCAGCAGAACGTCTCGATGCAGAACATCGCGCTGGTCAACCGCCAGCCGCGCACGCTCTCGCTCAAGGAGATGATCCGCCACTACATCGACCACCGCGTCGATGTCATCCGCCGCCGGACCATGTTCCTGCTTGGTGAGGCCCGCAAGAAGGCCCACGTGCTCGAAGGTCTCATCTACGCGGTCTGCGATATCGATGAGGTCATCCGCCTCATCCGCTCCTCACGCACGCGTAACGAGGCCATCGAGAAGCTCATGGAGCGCCGCTTCTCCATCCCCGCGGGCCACCCCTTTGCCCCCATGATCCCGCCGCGCTTGCTCAAGCTGCTGGCCAACGCCGCCACCGCCGGGCAGGCCGGCGTCGCCCTCTCCCGGATTCAGGCCGAGGCCATCGGCGCCATGCGCCTCATCCAGCTCACCGGCCTGGAAATCGAGAAGCTCACCGACGAATACCGCCAGATCTCCGCCGAAATCGAGCGCTACGAGCAGATCCTGGGCGACATCCGCGAGGTCATGCTCCTGATCAAGGCCGACTGCCGCGAGATGATGGCCCGCTTCAACACCCCGCGCCTGACCGAGATCCAGGAAGCCGCCGATGAGGGCTTCAACATGGCCGCGCTCATCCCCGTGCATGATGTGGCCGTCACCATCAGCCACCAGGGCTACGCCAAGCGCGTCCCGCTGGAAACCTACCGCACCCAGGGCCGCGGCGGCAAGGGCATCATCGCCGGCACCAGCAAGGATGACGACTACATCGAGCACGTCATGGCCTGCTCCAGCCACGACGACCTGCTGATCTTCACCAACACCGGCCGCGTCTTTAAGAACAAGGCCTTCGAGCTCCCCGAGATGGACCGCACCGCCAAGGGCCGCCCCCTGGTCAACATCATCGACCTCAAGGCCGGTGAGAAGGCCTGCGCGTACCTGGCGGTCAAGAACTTCGAGGAAGGCAGCCAGTACCTCGTCTTCGTCTCCAGCCAGGGCATCGTCAAGCGGACCGCCCTCAAGGCCTACATGAACGTCAACAAGAGCGGCCTGATCGCTGTTGATATCAAGCCCGGCGACTCCCTGCTCGATGTCGTGCTCACCAGCGGCAGCGACGATGTGCTGCTGGTCACCGCCGGCGGCATGAGCATCCGCTTCGCCGAGGATGATGCCCGCGAAATGGGCCGCTCCGCCGCGGGCGTCAAGGGCATCGAGCTCGGCGACACCGACACGGTCATCGGCGCGGTCCGCGTGCCCATGAGCAAGGATGCCGATGGTGACTCCATCACCGCCGACCCCACGCTCCAGCTGCTGACCATCACCGTCAACGGCTACGGCAAGCGCACCGCCATCGACGAGTACCGCGTCCAGCCCGAGACCGGCAAGATGCGCTCCCAGTCCCGCGGCGGCAAGGGCCGCGCCGACATCGCCACCAGCGAACGCAACGGCCGCTCCGTCGCCGCCATCGCCATCCATGAGTCCGACGACCTCATCGTCGTCACCAAGGACGGCCAGCTCGTCCGCATGAAGGCCGCCGACATCCGCCAGACCGGCCGCGCCACCCAGGGCGTCCGCGTCGTCTCCCTCAACGACGGCGACGCCGTCGTCGCCGCGAGTGTGGCCTCGGGCACCTGAGACACGCCGGAGCCCCATTGGAGCCCGCCCTATTAGAGCCCGAAGCGGCAGCGCCCGGGCCGGTGCACGTTGTTGCGCCAGTAGAAGTCACCACTCGCACGAAGATGCATGTGCCCCCATCGCACAACCACCTCCGCGCCATCAAGAACTTCCACTCGCGCAACCTCACTCCCCGGCCCATCGTTCCCGCTCCGGGCTCCAATCACGCGCCTCTGCTCCGCGTTCGCCCCTCGCGACTCACCCCTCACCCCTCGCCCCTCACACCCCCAACCCCCTCCTCAGCCCCTCACACACCCGCCCCGGCTCCTCCGCCCCGCACACCACCGAGCTCACCGCCACGCCGCGGCAGCCCGCCGCCGCCAGCTCGCCGATGTTCTCCGGCGTGATCCCGCCAATCGCAAGGTGCGGCACGTTCCGGCCCGTCCGGCACAACTCCAGATACCGCTTCAGATACGCCGGGCCCGACGGCGGCCGAACCTTGGTGCTCGTTGCAAACATCGCGCCCACGCCGCACAGGTCCGCCCCCGCGGCAATCGCCGCCCGCGCCTCGCCCTCATCGTGCGTTGACACGCCCAGCCACAGCCGCGTGCCCACCAGTCGCCGCGCTGCCGCCGGCGGCACATCACCCTGCCCCAAATGCACCCCGTGCGCCTTGGCCAATATCGCAATGTCCACCCGGTCGTTGATGATGCACGCCACCCGCTTCTTCAGGCACAGCTCCGTCAGCCGCGTCGCCCGTTGCAGCAACTCACCATCGTCCAGCGTCTTTTCCCGCAGCTGCAGGCAGTCGGCCCCGCCGGCAATCGCCGCCTCGGCCACTTCCAGCCACGGCCGGCGGCACAGTGATTCGGTAATCAGCACGCACAGCGCAAACTGCGGGCACGCCAGGGCCGAGAGTTCCCCCGCCGCCTGCGCGGGCTCCTCACCCGCCAGCACCGCACCACGCTCGCGCCCCGCCAGCCCGCCCAGCACATCCCGCTGCAGGTCATACGCCAGATAGCGCAGCCGCTCCAGCCCTGGCGCTGCCGCCGCCGTCGTGTCGTGCAGCCGGCAGCTCTCAGCCAGCACCCGCAGCGCCTCGGTGGCCCGGTGCCCCGCCGCCAGCACCATCGCGCTCAGGTCCCCGTGCCTGGGTGCGGCAGCGGCCGTCACAGTCGGCGCTACGCCCACATCTCCCGCCGTGTCGCGGCTGGCCGCCAGCAGCACCGCCTGCAGCCCGCCCCGGTCCAGCGCATCACGCAGCCCGTGCCGTATCGCCTTGGCCCGGCTGGCCAGCACCGCATCATCCAGCACAAACCGCGCCGCATCCTCCAGCGTGCGCAGCCCCTCCCGGGCACGGTTGGCATTGGCGTCGAGCATCCGCACAATCGCGGCATCAAGCATGGTGCTTCACCTTGTCTGCGACGGCACGCGGCCGGTCACTGCGAGTCAGAAGCCCGGTCCCTTCTTCACCGGCGCTGCCGGCTGCGCCGGCTCATCCTCATCGCCCTCGGCAATCTCAAACGATCCGCCCGAGTCCATCAGCGCCACAAAGTTCTTCTTGCCCACCTTAAACTGCACCAGCCACTCATAGCTCACCGTCGCATCGGTGTGCATGATCTTGGCCTCGGGATACTTCATTTTGATCAGCGCCGCCAGCTCCGCCGGGTGCCCCAGCGTCTCGGCATGCCGGCTGTGCAGCAGCACTGTGCCCGTCTCCGTCAGCAGCACAATGTGGCTCGTATCACCAACTGCCCCTCCAGCCCCTCCAGCCCCTCCAGCACCTTTCGTCATCAGCGTCACGTTGTACACCCGGATCTCCTCGGGGTACTCCTCATCACGCTCGGCACTCTCAATCGTCGCCCCCGGCAGCATCTTGCCCAGCACCTGCCGCAGCAGCCCGGCCTTGCCGTTCTCCACAATCGCATCCAGGTTGTCCTTGGCGCTGGGTGCAAGTTTCCCCTCGACCTCGCCCGCCGCTGCTGCTGGCTTGGTCTCCACCTTCGCTTCCGGTTTGGCCTCCGGCTTCGGTTCGGCCTTCACCTCCGTCTTGGCCTGCCCCGCCCGCCGATACTCCAGCTTCGTGTCCGCCGGCAGTTTGGTCACCTTCGTCGCCAGCCACGGTGGCGACTGGCTCCACCACACGGCAAACTCCACCTCCACCTTGTCGCCCACCTTCAGCACCGTCACATCCAGGCCCTTCTCCGGCGGAAAGTCCATGATCATCGAGTTCATGCCGACGACCTTGCCGTCCTTGTTCTTAAAGTCGTCGATCGCCTCGTGCTTGATCATCAGCTCCGTCTGCGGCTTGCCCTTCTCCGGCAGCGCAGTCACCTCACCCCGCACCGTGTACACCGCCGAGGGCGCACTCTTCGGCCGCACCAGATCGCTCACGCGAATCTGCGATGCCGGCGGCGTCGCCGCCGCGGGCGCACCGCCACCCGCAGGCCCCGGCTTGCCCATCCCGCCGCTCAGCAGCACCGCACCGGCCACCACCGCGCCAACCAACACCGAAGGAGTATGCAGTTTCATGTGATGTTCATTCCAATCCGTGAGCACTTCACCCAGCCACCCTTGCCCGCCCCCTGCCTACTCCTCACTTGCCCGGCTTGTTCTCCACTTTGCCGCCCTTGCCGTCCGGGCCGTCCTGGGCCGGCTTTACCTCTTTGGTCTCTTTGGCCTCGGCCTTGGCCGGGGTCACTTCCGGCAACGCCGCGGCAAGCCGCGCCATCCGGTCACCCAGCGCCAGCGCCGCATCCTCATCCAGTTCCGCCTTGTACGTCCCCAGCATCCGCTGCGGCCCCAGCGCATCGGCAAAGTCCGCCGTCGCCTCACCCAGCCGCAGCGTCGCCCCCAGCAGGTCCCCGCTCACCGTGTTCCCGCCCAGGGTGCTGATGTCCGAAAACCCCGCCCCGGCATAAATCCCCGCCGCTCCCTTGGCCAGCACCGCATGACGGATCGTCACGTTGCACGCGGTGGGGTCAATCGGCGTCTTGCCCGCCTGCGGCACCAGGAAAATGTGCAGCTGCACAATGTTCCCCGACACATCGCTCAGCCCGTCCCGCGCATCCATCAGCCGCTCCAGGGGCAGGTCCGACAGATACACATCCGCCGTCGACGGATCAATGTACCGGTACACCGCCGTGGTGAACGCCGGCTGCAATACCCGCCCCGTCGCCTCACTCTTGCTCTCCAGGCTCGCCCCCGACCGCTTCCAGCTCGAGCACCCCCCCGCCAGCACGGCGGCAACCAGTCCAGCAACCAACCCAAGCTTCGCGCGGCAAGTGAGCGTCATAAGCCGCAGGATAGTGAACACCAGCCCCCCGCGGCGGCCCAATCCCACCTCACCCTACCCCACCCCCTCCCCGGGTGTCACCCCCCGGAACCACCCATTCCACCTCCCCCAACCCCGCCTTCCTCGTGGCATCGCCATTCTTGGCGATGGCATTCTGCCTTCCCCGTAACACCCCAAACCCCGCCAGTGCTCTTCCTCCTCCCCTTCCCGCGCATCTGCCACGGTTTCTGGTAAACTCTGCTCCGCATGCCCCGCCCAGCCAAATCCAACACCAAACCCGCCCGGAAGCCCGAACCCCCCGCCCACCCCGTCGACCCCGCGGCGTTCGCCACCCTGGTCCGCACGCTGCGCACGGCCAAGCAGCGAGAGGCCGTCTACGAGCAGATGTGCCGCGAGTTCCGCAGGCACTCCGCGCTGTACATGACCTCGTCCCCCACGCCCGGAGATCCGGCCCAGCGACAGCTCTTTGAGGAGCGCGCGCTTGAACTGACCCGCGAGCCTCAATTTCACCCCACCTTTCCAGACTCCTTGGAGTTCGCCATCCAGTCCGCCTGGCGTGACTTGATCTCGCTGCGCTCCCGCCGCTTTGCCGAGCGGCTGATTGAATGGACCGACAGCCCCGATGAGGCCCTGGCCCTCGAGGCGATGCAGCACTTGGTGTACCTGGGCCGGCTCGAGGACCTCCCGACACTCACCGCCATCATCGCACGGGGTGATCGCCGTCAGATCCTCGCCCTCGTTGACGGTTGCGAACTGGCGGTCATCAACAGTCGCACCCAGCCCGGCTTCTCGGATGTGCTCCAGGAACTGCTCACGCGGTTCGTCCTGGGCACCTCCGCCTGCCCCGGTGCCCCGAGCGACGAGATACCGAGTGATGAAGTGATCTTCAGCATCATCTCTCTCCTGCTCCTGCGCAACCGCCGCGCAGCCATCCGGCTGCTTGCCAGCAACAAGGTTCTCCGGCCTGACAATCCTGCCATGCTCACCGCGGTGCGTTGGCTCGCCCTTCTGGCGAGCTGGGACACCGATGTCCAAACTGTTCGTCGCGCGATCAAACCCGGCGCGATCAGGCCGGTGTACCAAGCAGTCTCCAGCCGTCCGGCCACCGACCGATGGCGCAGCTCCCACCTCACCGACGCACTGACCCTCGGCGCACTGACGGATCCGGCCTTCTTCGCCGCTGAGATCCAGGCACTCCGCGCTCGCACCAGCGAGGATCCAGAGCTCCGCCGCGCGATCGCCACTGTGACCCGCACGCTCCGCGCGACGCCCACCGCCGCGATTCTCGTCAACCGTTTCCCGTCCCTCCGCAAGCGTCTGCAACCCCCGGCCGCTCAGGTGCTCGCCGCCGGGTACTTTGTCCTTCAAGTGATGGGCGACGGTCTGGCCGCCACACTGCGCACCCACGGCAACCTCTGGCCCGCCGCCGCCCGCGGCCTCGAACTCATCGGCAAGCGATCGGCATCCACAGCACTCACCAAAGCAGCAACCCTCGCCTTCGGCCCGCAGGCCGCCAGCATCACCTCGCGCCAGGCGATGAAACAGATGTCCGCGCTGATCGAGCAACTCCCACCCCAACTGGACAAAGCGTGCACTCGTTTCGAAGACCTCAGCGAGACGGTCTTCCCCGCCATGGAGCGCTACATCGACCGCCAACCCGCCCCGTTCCGGCTCTGACCGCTTCAGCCTCTGTCCCCCCGCTCGACGCCCCACCTCGCCGCCTCGCCCGGCCTCCCCCGTGGCATCGCCATTCTTGGCGATGTGCCTTTTGCCTTCCGTGGCCCTCACCCCTCACCGCCGCTTCCGCGCCATCCCCTTCCCGCCTCCCATTCGCCGCACTCGACACGTTCCGCCGGCCGCGGCCCCGCTGGTTCCCCCCCTCCCCGCTCCACAACTCCCTCGCTCTGCCCTTCCTTCTTCCGAACCGCTCCCGCCCTTCCCCGCCCAACCCCCTCCCCTCGGTCGACATTCACCCTATTTGCTTCTACCCTCCGCCTTCCCGGGTTGGTCCGGCGGCGTCCCCGGCGTGTTATCGCCGGGGCGCGGTTCGTACCTCTGCGTGGCCGTCGCCACGCCTGTGCGGCATCTCGCGCACAGGGCCTCTTTTTGCCAGCCCCCGGCTCGTGCGCGGAGATCGGTCCTTGGACTTACCGCTTTCACCCATCCTTTTGTTCGCCGGCTGTGGTCTCGGTGCGCTCGGTGTCGCACTGTCCATGCCCCGAAAATCAATCAGCCCCTACATCTTCGGCGCCATCCTCGCCGGCCTGGCCTTCGGCCTGGTCATGCTCGGCCTCGGGCTCAAAAACCCCGAGTCCGTCCCCAACATCCACTTCTATATCTTCTCGCTGATCGCCCTGGCCTCCGCCCTGCGCGTCATCACACACCCGCGGCCCGTCTACGCCGCACTCTACTTCGTCATGACGATCCTCGCATCGTCAGGACTTTACCTGATCCTCTCCGCTGAGTTCATGACCTTCGCCCTCATCATTGTGTATGCAGGTGCGATTCTCATCACCTACCTCTTCGTCATCATGCTCGCCACTGAGGCCCCCAGCGAGGTCCAGTCAGAGAACCTCACCGAGTACGACCGCGTCAGCCGCGAGCCCATCGCCGCCACCGTCGCCGGCTTCATCCTCCTCGGCGGCCTGACCACCCTCTTCGCCGTCGGCCTGCCCAACCTCAAGCCCGATGACAAACTCGCCGCCGGCGACCGCCAGCTCGCCTTCATGAGCAAGAAGGTCGAGCCCGTGCTCAAGCAGGCAGGCCTGCTCAAAGACGGCGAAAAGGTCGTCGCAAGCCGCGTCGAGACCACCGCTTACGGCTCGCCCAAGGATGGCGACACCTCCCTGGACGCCATCAAGATTAAGTCCGCCGATGGCAAGGAACGCCTCCTGCCCCGCGCCGAATGGCCCGCCAACCTCAAGCTCTCCAACACCGAGGGCGTGGCCTTCTCCCTGATCAACAACCACCCCGGCGCCATCGAAATCGCCGGTGTCATCCTCCTTATGGCCATGCTCGGCGCCGTCGTCTTGGCCCGCAAGAAGGTCGAGATGGACGAGGCCGCACTCTCCGCCGCTATCGCCCGCCAGCGTGCCGGCGGCCGCGGCGATGATGAGCTCGGTGTCGATGGTCCCTTCGCCCGTCCCGGTACCGGTGAAGGAGGTGTCGCGTGAACTCCCTCTCCCACATGCTCCCCATGCTCACCTCGCTGGATCTCTCCTCCACGCTCGCCCAGGGCCCCCTGCCCGCGGCCATGAGCACCATCACCCTCTACCACTACCTCTTCACCTCCGCCGCGCTCTTCTGCATCGGCCTCATCGGCTTCCTCACCCGCCGCAACCTCATCATCATGTTCCTGTGCACGGAAATGATGTTCCAGGCCGCCGGCATCGCCCTCATCGCCTTCAGCCGCTTCCACCTCAACCACACCGGCGAAACCTTCGTCATCTTCATCCTCACCGTCGCCGCGGCTGAGGCCGCTCTCGCCCTGGCTCTGGTCGTCCTGCTCTTCCGTCGCAAGGAATCGCTCGACGCCAGCGTCTGGACCGAGCTCAAGGGCTGATCCCCGCAACCGGCCTGCCCCGCCGCCCGCGCACCCGCGGCACGGCCCGGCCAGGAGGTTTCGGCTCAGCAGCCAGTCTGGCCACTGGATCAGGTGCGGATGGACAGCAGGTTCGGGACGGGGCGTCTGACTTAAGGAAACCAATCTCGTGCAGCACACGATCTCTCTCGCTTCTTCACTCTTCGAACTCGCCGGCTACCTGCCGGCAGTGACCGAGGCCGCGCTCGCCTCACCGGCGTCCGCCGCCGCCCCGGTCGCTAAGGAGGGCCCGGCCTTCGCCGCGCTCATCCCGCTCATGCCCATCATCGGCGCAGTGCTCTGCACCCTCTGCGCTATCTTCAAGGTCCGCAGCAAGGTCCCCGCCTTCCTCACCGTCGGCGTTCTGGCCGTCAGCTTCGTCCTGGCCGTCATGGCCTACCTCCAGGTCGTCAATGCCGGCGGCGGCCCCCTGGTCACCCACGCCTTCGAATGGTTCAACTTCTCCTGGGGCAAGGGCCCCGGTCAGTCCTTTGTCGCCAGCTTCGGCTTCTACCTCGACTCCCTGACCGCCCTCTGGATGCTCTTTGTCACCGGC
>CAILKP010000086.1 GCA_903834785.1 uncultured bacterium | reverse complement strand
GCCGGCGTAGCGAACGGTGATGCGCATCTGCGTGGGCCAGGCGGCCGGCAGCACGTCCGGCACCGCGAGCTTGTCACCGTCGAGCGGGTCATAGCGGCCGTTGCCGTTGACATCGCGGATCAGCAGGCTGCGGTCACCATCACCAACGTTGAACACGCCGTCGTTGCCGCGGTCGGTGGCAACCTGGGCCGGGTAGTTGGGCTGGCCGACATCGCGGCTGACCAGCGGGCGATAGCGGGCATCGATCTGGCCAAAGAACGAATCAAGGCTGCCGGAAGCGGGAACGCTCTCGCCGTGGACACGCTCCTGAGAGAGTTCGTGTAGGCCGGGAGTCAGACCGATGCGGGGATACAAGATGCACACGCGACGATCTGAGGCGGCGGTGACCAGTGCGGGGCCGCCGGCGATCAGGTTTGCCGCCGAGGTGGCATCGTTGACCGTCTCATTGACCACACGCCGCGGACTTGCGCCGCCGGAGGTGACATCCGCCACAACGGTGCCGGCGTTGCCGTAGTTGGCCGTGCCGTAGGTCCCGGTGAACACGCTGACATCGGTGCCGTCGGCATCGGTGCGGGGCAGGCCGTGCCAGATGACCGAACCCATCCTGGCATCAGCGCCGCCGCCAGCACCATACGTGGTGCCGAAAGACCATTCAACTATGAACTCGCTGACGCCGGCCAGCAGCGACGTGGTCGTCAGCATTCCCGCATCGTCGCGTACAGACTGATCCACCCGGGAATCGGCCGAGGCGGCGGAGGTCACGACCGGTGCCTGCAGTTCAACGCGGAGCCGGCGGCCCTGGGCGCTGTCGGCCGGGAAGGCGTCGAGCATCATCGCCAGCAGGTCACGCTCGGCCTGAGTGATGCCGGGGTTGAGCGGGTTGGCGGGAATCGCCGCAGCAGACGGCGACGGCCACGTGGCCGGCAGCGGCTGGCCGAAGCGGTACGTGCGGTCGCCGCTCAGCAGGATCTGACGGATCGTCGACGCATCAGTAGAGACCACATCCACCGTGCCGCTGGCCAGCAGCGGGATCACGCGGCTGCCGCGGAGGGTGTCGGTGATCTGCGGATTGCTCGTCGCCGAGGCGTTGATGGTGCGGAACAGGCTCGGTGAGGCAGGGTGCATCGCCACCTGGATGGGCGAGTCAAGCTCACGGGCAGTCGGCGTGACCAGGCCGCCACGGTTGACCGGCGCCGCCGGATTGATGGGGCTGGCCAGCGTGATGGGCAGGCGAGCCAGGATCCAGTCCTTGGCGTAGCGGGAGGGGCCGGCGGCACCGAAGGTCGGCGCAGCAACGTTGTCATCATTCAGCGCGGCTGGTTCGTTGCCGCGGGGCAGGCCGTGACCGATGTACACCGCCGCGGCCTGGGACTGGGCCGTGCGCGAGGCATCCAGCGGGGTGCGCAGCGAGCTTGAGGGGCCGCTGGTAAAGAACATGATCTCGTCGATGCGACGGCGGGTGCCAGGCAGGCCTTCGGCCAGTGAGACAGGGTTCTGCGTCAGCCGGTTGCGCACCACCAGGAAGCCGTCGCGCGACATGCGCTCAAAGTCCTGACGCAGGCGCTGCTCCAGCAGCGAACTGATCGTCGTCTTGGTGCTCAGCGACTGGCCCGCAGCGCGGGTCCGGTCGATGATGCGGAGGATCGACAGCAGCACCGCGGCCAGAAGCATGAACGCGCCGACGGCCAGCAGCACCTCGATCACGGTGAAACCCCGACGCGACGCGCGAGGGTGGCGGGAGACAACCCGACCGATGTTGGATGCAGCACTCAGGATTCCGGAGATCATGGTGAACCTTGTGGGTGCGCCGGGGGCAGTCACGGCGGGCGGAAGCAGGAGAAGGACTCGGCGGATGGACGCTGGGCCGATGACAGAGAACGCGGATCAGCGGCCGGGGGGGTTGGCCATGAACACGCTCACGCGGCTGGGCTTCTGCGGGCTGAAGACAACCTGATAGCCGGTGCCGAAGGTCGTCAGCGGCTTGGCGAGTCGCACGCTCGTCAGCGGGTCTGATGCCATCGATGCGGCAACCTCGATCACAGAGCCGTCATCACCGACGAGGATCTGCCCGGGCACGCGCATGAAGCGGATAAGGTCCTCATACCGGCCGGGTGCCGTCAGCGGGTTGGCACTCGGTGTATCCCCGTCAATGTCAAAGACCTCGAGAAGCTGACCTGTGTTGTTGGTCGTCGAGGTTCCGACGGAAATGGAGGCCAGCAGCAGGTTGCTGTAGATGCGGTCCTGGTAAAGCCCGTCGTTGGTCGGGATGCCTTCAGTTGCATCGACCGCCAGAGGCAGCCGGCGGTCGGCCGCGGGCAGCGCACCCCAGCGCGAGTAGAGCGCTTCACGCAGCGACTTGACGCTGTTGTTCTGCTCGCCGGGGATGACGCCGAGGCGGCTGTCCAGCGGACGCACGAACATCGCGATCTGCACGCGGGAATCAACCGGCGCGTTGCCGGGGAGGATCTGGCCGAAGTTGCCACCAAAGTCGCGGAAAGTCATACGCCGAATGGCAATATCCCAGACCGAGCCGGCAGAGGTCGGCGAGTCAGGGTTGTCCAGGCGGAGACGCTCCTTGAGCGGAATGATGATGCGGCGGTCACGCAGGAACGGCGTCGCCGCGTTGCTGCCGAAGGCCTGCTGCGCTTCGCGGATGACCGTGCCGATCACCAGCGAGCCATGCGGCACCGGCAGTGTCGGCAGGCCAGCAGCCGGATAGGTTGTGTCATCGGTCGTGATCGGCGGGACATACCAGCTGCCGTCAAACGGCAGCGGGATCGCCCCGGCCGGTGGAGCCGGGATCGGCGGGTTGACCGTGGGATTGGCCGGAGACTGCTCGGCCCACGCCGTCCAGAACTCCGGACCGGTGCGCTCGCGGGCCAGCAGCGCGGCCTTGGCCTGCTCCTCCTGCGGCAGCGCGGAAACCGAGCGGGATGCATCCTGCTGCGTCAGCAGCACGCGCGGGAACACCGCGGCAACTCCCAGCAGCGCGATCAGCAGGATGGCGATCGCCAGAAGGATCTCAATCAGCGAGAACGCCGAGCGGATGTAGGAGCGGGTGTTCACTGGGCGACCTCCTCGACAAGCTCGCCACGCAGCGGGTGGACCGAGTAGATGATGGGCCGTGCGCCGGTGCTGCGGACGTTGGAACTCGCGTCAGTCAGGTTTCCGAAGCCCTCAACCCAGCGCGACACCATCAGCGGCGTGCGGGCTTCGTTTCGGAGCTCGGGCAGATACTGCGGGTACACGGTGCGATTGCTGCGGTTGCCTGCCAGCGCGGCCTTGTAGTTGACCGGCAGTTCATAAATGGTCTGGGAAACCGGGTCCAGCCGGGCACCGAGCGCCTGAGCCAGGTCACGCTCGCGATAGAGCGCCACGCGGCCAACCGAGCGGGTCAGCACGGTGTCGCTGCTGTCATCGCCGAGCAGATCGCGCTGACCGAACGGCTTGGCCGCCGAGGCGACCCCGGCCCACTCCGGACGGTCGATGATCGCCGAAACCTGAGCGGCCACATCGGTGCTCAGATCCAGCCGCTCCACACCGGCGATGGTGCCCGCGCCGCGGCCGGAGGCCGAAGGACGCGGGAAGACCACGACCGCTGCCGTCGGCTCTGATGCAACAAGCTGCCCGGTGCGGGCCTGGAAGCGGACCATGAACGTCTGACGATCGCTGCCGACATCCTGAGGCGAAGCGGCGGTGGTCACCAGCCGGGAGTAGAAGTCAGTCTCCGGGAAGACCCAGGCCGGCTCATCGGTTGCGTACCGGTTGCCGCCGTTGTTGATCGGCTCGTACCAGTGCGCATCAACCTTAAACGCCGGGGCGTAGCCGCGAACCGAGACACCCACGGGCAGCGTGACGGGCTTGCGACCGGTCACGGGGGCGAAGACGTCGCGCGTCACGGCCGGGTTGGCCGGATCGTTGGGGTTGTTCAGGTTGCCGTCGATGATGCTGCCAAGACGGGTGCAGGCGATGAGCTGCAGGCCGTTCTCGGGGTTGTAGCTAAAGACGACGGCGCTGTCACTGTTGCTCGACAGCGCGCGGCCCCGGGCGTCACGCACGGCCTGCTTGACGAGCTCCTGGGACACGGAAAACTCGCTGCTGCGCTTGATGGAGACGAACGCGGGCAGCACCAGCGCCAGCAGAGCCAGCAGCAGCACGATGACCACGATCATTTCCATGATTGTAAAGCCGCGGCGGACCGCGACCGGTTGTGACGACGGGAGGATGTTGATCACTTGGAGTCCTCCGGTCCGGCCAACGCACCGGCCGAGATCACGATGTTGTCGCTGACCTGCTTGGTGTCAATCCAGGATGCGCCGGTATCACCGAACAGCGAATCGTTGCCGGCGGCTGCCAGCGCGTAACGCTGCGTGGACAGGAAGCCGAACTGCCGGGTGCGGCGGAGCGCGTCCATGTTCTGCTGCGTCTGATCGATCCCGCCGCTGGTGTTCGTCGTCAGCCCCTCGGCGTTGCGCGAGTAGCCCAGCAGGTACGGCACGTTGGAGTCGCGCACGGCGCCGATGCGCTGGGTGTCGTTGTTCGGCGCACCGAGCCGCGCCGAAACCGGCGTGTCGCCGTGATACGTCGGCTCCCAGCGGTAATAGCGGATGCTGACAAGATTGCGGTCGACGATGATGTTGATCGTCGAGCGTGCCGGGTCCATCGTGCCGATGCCGGCGGTGTCGATCCGACGCAGCCGGGCTCGCTTGCTCTCGGTCATCGTCGAGACGTCCAGCGTCGGCTGACGCTTCTCGCGGCTCTCATCAAAGCGGCCGTCCTGAGTCGGCCGGCCCATCAGGTTGCCCGCACCGCCGTCGATCTCCGCCGGCAGCGACCCGAGCAGATACGCACCCAGCGAGACGAAGCTGTACCGGGGGTACAGCACATCATTGCTGATGCCCGTCTCGTTACGGAGGTAACGGTTGACCGCTTCCTCCTCGCCGTTGTCAAACTCGGCATAGCCGAAGACCGTCAGCCGCCCGACGGGGGCCTCGGGGCGAGTCGGTGCCGGCTGCAGCAACGCGACGGGGTCCAGCAGGGTGTTGGCGTACGACTCGTCGATGCCGCGGTCGTAATCGCGGAGCCGCGCGCCGCCGCGGGGATCGGCGATCCCGCAGTCGACCAGCGGCGGCAGGAAGCCGTAATCCTTCTCAAACTGCTGGATGGCCACATCCAGCGAGCGGAGCTGCATCTCCGTCGCCTTGTCACGCACGTAACGTGCGCTGCCGGCGAAGGCGGAGATGACCAGGGCGATGGCCACCGCCAGAATGGCGGCCGCCAGCAGCATCTCCAGCAGGGTGAAACCCGGTGAGCCGGCGGACCGGCGTGCACGTTGATTGGTTCGCAAAGCCATGGGAACGGCTCCTTTGAATGCGGACTTGGCGGGTGCGGATCACATACCGCCGGACTGGAGCTTCTCGATGATGGCGATCAGCGGGAGGAACATGGCCACGACGATGCCGCCGACGACCACGCCCAGGAACAGCATCAGCAGTGGTTCGATGAGCTTGACCATCGACTGCACGGCCACATCGACTTCGTCGTCGTAGTTGTCGGCGATCTTCATGAGCATCGCGTCGATCTCACCGGTCTCCTCACCGACGGCGATCATGTTGACCACCAGCGAGTCACACACCTTGGCCGCACGCAGCGGGTCGGCGAAGGTCTCACCCTCGCGGATCGAGTCGTGCACCTTGTCGAGGGCACGCTCAAAGACGTAGTTGCCGCAGGTGTCGCGGGTGATGGCGATGGCCTCGAGGATCGGCACACCGGCATTGACCAGCGTGCCCAGCGTGCGGGTGAACTTGGCGATGGTGGACTTGCTGATCAGGCTGCCCACCAGCGGGGTGTACAGCAGGATGATGTCCGTCGCGGCGCGGCCGGGGGTGGCCTTGCGGGCGAACTTGATCACGAAGATCAGCACCGGGGCCAGCACCAGGAAGACCCAGCCCGGGATCGTCTGGCCCGGCTTGGTGCCGGCCAGCCACGATGACGTGTCGATCAGGAAGATCGTCAGGCCGGGCATCTCCACGCCGAACTCGGCGAAGATTTCCTTGAACTTCGGCACGATGAACAGCATGATGAACGTCACGATGGCGATGGCCACCGTGATAACCACCGCCGGATACACCGCGGCACCGATGATCTTGCGCTTCAGCCGCTGGGCCTTCTCCATGAAGTCCGCCAGACGCTGGAGGATGATGTCAAGCACGCCACCGACCTCGCCGGCGGCCACCATCTTGACGTACAGCCGGTCAAACGCCGCCGGGTGCTTGGCAAACGACTCCGACAGCGAGGTGCCGCCCTCGACGTCCTCGCACACGTCCTGAAGAATCGTCTTGAGCTTGCCGGGCTTCTGCTGCTCCTCGAGGATCTGCAGCGAGCGCAGCAGCGGCAGACCGGCGTCCTGCAGCGTCGAGAGCTGACGCGTGAACAGCGTCAGGTGCTTGGTCGACACGCCGCCGATGCTCAGGTTGGCCAGGCCGCCCTTCTTCTTCTTGGCAACAGGGCCCGTCTGCTCCTGCTTCTTGCCCTTTGCTTCCTTCACGGAAGTCGGGAAGAACCCCTGCTGCTTGATCTTGTCCATCGCCTCTTTGTCGCTGCCGGCCTCGATGGTGCCGTTCTGCTTCTTGCCCGCTGCGTTGAGAGCTTCGTACGCGAAAGTTGCCATGACGCTGACTCCGGTTTCCGCGGATCGTGCCGCCGACTGGCGGACACGCTCCTGTCACTTCTTCGCTCATCTCCGCGGCGGCACGCTGCCTGCCCCGCGGGCACCAGTTGCCGCGGCACACGCCGCGGCAGGTCCAAGCCCCGCCCGCTCCCCCACTCACCTTCCCCCAGTCACCGCACCCGTTCTGCAATCGTCCACGCCGCCGTCAGGCGGCGCGGACGGGAGAAAGTCGCTTTAGTCCTCATCAGCCAGCGTCTCACGGACCACCTCGTCGATGGTCGTCTGGCCCTCGTAGATCGACAGCAAACCGCACTGACGCAGGGGCCGCATGCCGTTCTTCTTTGAGAGTGCACGCAGCACGTTCGTGCTGGCCTTGGCCATGATCTGGTCGCGCATCTCTTCGTTGACCGACATGATCTCGAAGATGGCCATACGACCGCGATAGCCCGAGTTGTAGCAGTTATCGCAACCCTTGCCGCGGAAGAAGCTCTTGCCCTTGACGTCCTCGGGAAGCAGGCTCAGCTCCATGAGCTCCTCTTCCTTGGGCACGTACGACTCTTTGCACTTCGGGCAGATGGTGCGCACCAGCCGCTGGGCCACAACGCCTTCCATCGTCGCCGTCAGAAGGAACGGCTCAACACCCAGGTCCACCAGACGGATCACGCTCGACGGCGCATCGTTGGTGTGCAGCGTGGTGAGCACAAGGTGGCCCGTCAGCGAGGCCTGCACCGCGATTTCAGCGGTCTCCAGGTCACGGATCTCACCGACGAGGATCACATCAGGGTCCTGACGAAGGAACGAACGCAGAGCCTTGCCGAAGGTCAGGTCCACCTCGGGGTTCACCTGCACCTGGCACAGCCCGTCGATGTCATATTCGACCGGGTCCTCGGCGGTCAGGATCTTCGTCTCGATGTCGTTGAGCGACTGCAGCGCGGCGTACAGCGTCGTGGTCTTGCCCGAACCCGTCGGGCCGGTCACCACAACGACGCCGTTGGGCTTGGCGATCAGACGCTTGAACATGTCAAGGTCGTCCTCACGCATGCCGATGCGGTCCAGCGACAGCTTCACGTTCGAGCGGTCCAGAACACGCATCACGACGCTCTCGCCGTACATCGTCGGAAGCACCGACACACGCAGGTCGATCGGCGCACCGTTGAGCATCAGCTCGATGCGGCCGTCCTGAGGCAGACGCCGCTCGGCGATGTCCAGCTTGGCCATGACCTTCACGCGGCTGGTGATCGCCGGGCCCAGTTCCTTCTTCGGCGGCTCCATCTCATACAGGACGCCGTCGATGCGGTACCGCATCTTGAACTCGTCCTCGAAGGGCTCGAAGTGGATGTCCGATGCCCGGTCGCGGATCGCCTGCAGCAGCACCAGGTTCAGGAGCTTGACGACTCGGTTGTCGTCGGTCATCTCCGTCAGGGCATCCAGGTCAATCGAAGCGCCGCTCTTGCCGCCGCCGAGCTTGGCCAGCCGCTCGTCCTTGGCCAGGTCGGCCACGACGTCCTTGACCGACTCGCTCTTGGCAAAGTGCTTCTTGATCAGGGCATCGATCGCGCCAGGGTCAGCCACGACCGACTCGACCCGGAAACCCAGCAGCATCTGCAGGTCGTCCTTGGCCCGGAAGTTATCCGGACTCTTGATCGCGATCTTGATCTTCTTGCTCGCCGGGTTAAACGAGATCGGAACCACCTGATACGCCTGCACAGACTCGGCGGGAATCGCCGTCTTGCACTCCTCAGGCATATTGAAGTTCGTTAGGTCAAGGTACGGCAACCCCGCCTGGGCTGCGATACCCTCATCCACATCCCGCTGGGTACAATAACCAAGCTCCACCAGCAGCTGGCCGATCTTCACCGGACGGGTCTTCTGCACCGCCAGCGCCTCGTGCACCTGCTCGCGCGTGACCTTCCCAAGGCGCGACATGATGCGGCCGAGCTTGCGGCCCTTCATATCAAGATAGTCGGCCTCAGTGAGTTGGACTGGTGGGGGCATAACGGGTGCTCCTCGTGCTTGCGAAGGCAAACACGATCCGGACACTGTAATGATCGCGGATCGCCTGCCTGCTGTTCCTCATCACCCTCAGAATTTTGGGCGATTTTGCATGCGACAATGATCTGATGTCGCTCCAGATGTGACTTTTGACCGTTCGGACCGCCTTGCTACCGAGCTGACGCATCCGCCAGGTCGTCGCTGGTGAAGCCAAAATGCCCGTTCCAGCACGGCGGATTCGGCGGCTGGACCCAGCCCAGCCGGACCGCCGCCGAGCCGGTGCCGGCTCAGTTCTTGCCGCCGTCGGAGACATCCTCCTCATCAAGATCGGCGCGGCCGATCTTGCGGCCAAGGCGGTGCACCTTGTCGCGGACATCGCCCGGGTTCTTGGACTTGTCCACCATCTCCTCGGCGGAGATCTTGTTGGCCATGTACAGGGACCAGAGGTGGTCGTCCAGCAGCTGCATACCGAACTTGCGACCCGTCTGAATACTCGAGTCGATACGGTACGTCTTACCTTCGCGGATCAGGTTGGCAATGGCGGGCGTAACCACAAGGAACTCATATGCAGCCACCATACCGGGAGTGTCGACCCGGGCCAGCAGCTGCTGGCTGAGCACGCAGATCAGGGCCGTCGACAGCTGAACGCGGATCTGGTTCTGCTGGCTGACCGGGAAGGCGTCGACGATACGGTCGATCGTCTTGGCAGCACCGGTGGTGTGCAGGGTACCGAACACAAGGTGACCAGTTTCGGCGGCACGGATGGCCGACTCGATGGTCTCCAGGTCTCGCATTTCACCGACGAGAATCACGTCGGGGTCCGAGCGGAGCACGCGCTTGAGGGCTTCGGAGAAGCTCGGAACGTCGGTGCCGACCTCACGCTGGTTGACGATCGACTTCTTGTGGTAGTGGTAGTACTCGATGGGGTCTTCCATCGTCACGATGTGACGGTCGAAGTTCGTGTTGATGTAGTCGATCATCGTCGCCAGCGACGTGGTCTTACCCGAGCCGGTCGGCCCGGTCACCAGGAACATGCCACGGGGACGGCGGATCAGTTCGCGGCAGATCTCCGGCAGACCGATCTGCTCGAAGGTCAGCAGCTTGTTGGGAATGCGGCGGAGCACCATCGCGATGTCCGCACGCTGCTTGAACACCGACACGCGGAAACGGGCCGCATCACCGAACGAGAAACCGAAGTCGCAGCCGCCGCCCTCGGCCAGCTCCTGCTGCTTCTGCTCCGGCGTGATGGACTTCATCAGCGACACCATGTCCTCGCTGTCGAGGATCTTGGTCTGGAGGTCCTTGAGCTGGCTGTTGTGCCGCAGGGTGGGGCGACGCCCCACGGTCAGGTGCAAGTCGCTGGCGGCGAGCTTGACCACGGTGTCCAGCAGACGGTCCATTTGCATACGTCAGACCCTTTTCTCTAAGCAGCGGCCGCGAGTCGGCCGGTGCGGGATGCGTGTGTTGAGCAAGACAACGAAACCCGAGCCCCGCCCACCTTCGTATTCAGCCCCACCGCCCTGTCGCCCTCCTCGCGTCACTCTCGATTACTCCAGGCCCTCGATCTGGGCGATGTGGGCAATCTCCTGCGGCGTGGTGACACCCTTGAGGACCTTGAGCTTGCCGTCCTCCATCAGCGTCCGCATGCCGCTGTTGATGGCGGCGACACGGATCTTGGACACCGGCTCCTGCTTGAAGGCCAGCTCGCGGATCTCGGTGTTCATGTTCATCATCTCAAACACGGCCTTGCGGCCGCGGTAGCCGATGTTGCCGCAGGCGTCGCATCCCACGGGCTTCTGGACCCGTCCGGCAGCTTCCTGCGGCGTGCAGCCGATGAGCTTGAGGAACTTGGGGTCCGGATCCGGATCCACCGCGCGGCACTTGGGGCACAGCACGCGGACAAGTCGCTGGGCCATGATGGCCTGAATGGCCGAGGCCACCAGGAACGGCTTGACACCCATGTCGATCAGACGCGTGATGGCACCCGGCGCATCGTTGGTGTGCAGCGTGCTGAACACCAGATGACCGGTCAGGGCGGCCTGGATGGCGATTTCAGCCACTTCACGGTCACGGATTTCACCGACCAGAATGATGTTCGGCGCCTGACGGAGCATCGTCTTGAGAATCACGCTGAACGTCAGGCCGATCTTCTCGCGGATCTGGCACTGGTTGATGCCGCGGAAGTTATACTCGATCGGGTCTTCGGCGGTGATGATCTTTGTGTTCGGCTTGTTGAGCACGTCCAGGGCCGAGTACAGCGTCGTCGTCTTGCCCGAACCCGTCGGGCCCGTCACCAGGAAGATGCCGTTGGGCCGGCGGATGATCTTGTTGAAGTTGGCGAGGTTGTCGTCCTCGAAACCCAGGTTCGACAGACCGATCTTCACCGAGTCAGGACGCAGAACACGGAGCACCACCGACTCGCCGTGATAGCACGGGCAGGCCGAGACACGGAAGTCAATCGGCGTCTCGTCGACGTGAATCTTGATGCGGCCGTCCTGCGGGATGCGCTTCTCGGCGATGTTCATGCCCGACATCAGCTTCATGCGCGACAGGATGCTGTTCTGCATGCGCTTGGGCAGGTTGTCACGCTCCACGCACACACCGTCGATGCGGTACCGCAGCCGCACGCGGTCACCCATCGGCTCCAGATGGAGGTCCGATGCCCGCATCTTCACGGCCTCAACGAGCATGCGCTGCACCAGCCGCACGATCGGGGCATCATCGCCCACGATGTCGATCGACTTGTCGACTGACTTGTCAACCGACTTGTCGATCGACTCGCTGATCAGTGACTGCGTCGGGTCAACCGCCTTGCTGCCCTTGCCGCCCGCCGCCCCGTTCATGTTCTCAATGAACTTGCGGATCTGCGTCCGCGAGCTCAGGCGAAGGTCCAGCTCAGCGTTCAGGCGGAACCGCAGGGTGTCCTGCAGTTCCAGGTTGTTCGGGTCGTGCACGATCAGCTGCAGCCGGCCGCCGCTCTTGCCCATCGGCAGAATCAGGTGCTTCTTGATCAGGTCGTCGGGGATCAGCTTGGCATCAACCTTCGAGCTCACCGTCGGGCTCGACAAGTCGACATACTCCAGACCGAACTGGTTGGCCAGGGCCTTGGCGATCTGCTCTTCGGGGATGCCCGACTCAATCAGAGCATCGCCGAGCTTCTTGCCGGCGGTCTTTGCCTTCGCCGCGGCGGATTCAACCTGGTCCTGCGTGGCGACACCCCATCCAACGAGGATTTCACCGAGCTTTCTACGAGATCGTGCCATAGTCGTTTGTGCGCCAGAGGTCAGGAACGGGTCAGAGCTGTCAGGATCACACCGAAGACCAACACCACAGAACTTCCGCCGCCCGAAGAACCGGACGACACACCGACACCGGCGGACGAACGCCACCGGTCCCATCGGCGGCGACAACCACGCCCGCCGGCTCCGCGTGGGCCGGGGGAACGGGGTACCGATCGATAGGCGGGAAGGATAACCGCGCGGCAGGTCACAAACCGGGGTCATCGGTGAGCTTGGCCTGAAGAAACCGACAGGTCCAGCTACCCGAGCAACCCCCAAATCCGGGATCGGAGACAGTCGGCTCACGCTGAACCAGTTCCGCCTGCCGACGGTGCCGCCCGAGACCGGCACCCAAGCAATGTCACCAGTCCTGTACGCACCCCGTACGGGAACTGTTGCGACAAAACTCCGTCGTCGCTCGCCGCTTCGGCTTACCGGGCCACCAGCTCACCAGCATCCCGCCCCGCTCCCTCCCCTACCTCCCCCCCCGCCCCCACTACTTGCCCTGCATCGCCAACTGCTCGACGAAGAACCGGGCAATCCGGCTGTGCATCAGCCGCACCACCTCAGGCTTGGTCACCATGTGCGTCTGGTTGGCCAAGGGCAGGAACTCAAACCGCCGCCCGGCCTTAAACAGCGCATCGGTCATCTTCAGCGAGTTGACCGTGTACACGTTGTCATCCGCCGTGCCATGAATGATCAGCAGCGGTACCTGCAGGTCCTTGGCATACGTCAGCACGTTGCTGGCCTTGTACCCCGCCTCGTTCTCACCCGGCAGCCCCAGATATCGCTCTGTATAGAACGTGTCATAGTCAGCCCAGTCCGCCACCGGGGCCCCGGCCACCCCGGCGGCAAACACATCCGGCCGCCGCATCGTCGCCATCGCGGAGAAGTACCCGCCGAACGACCACCCGTACACGCCGATCCGGCCCCGGTCAATCTGCGGGATCCGCTCGCACAGCGCCTGCGTCGCCGCGGCTTGCTCCGCCAGGGGCACATCGATCAGGTTGCCCCGAATCGCCCGCTCCCACGCCCGCCCGCGCTTGGGGGTTCCACGGACGTCCGTGCTCATCACAATGAACCCCTGATCCGCGTACCACTGCTCCAGCAGATACCCCCGATGGCTCGCATTCACCCGGTTCGAATGCGGACCTGCATACACAAAGTTCAGCGCGGGGTAACGCTTGGCCGGGTCAAAGTCCCGCGGCCGCAGCACCGCAACATGGATCCCCAGCGGCTCGCCCCCCGCCTGGCCCCCCGTCGGAATCGTCAGATCGATGATCTCCGGCCTGGCCGTGATCGCCGGCGTCTCCGCGATGCTCCGAAGCTCCCCCACCACCGTCGAGCCCACCGCCACCGGTTGCCCCGGCCCGCGGCTAAACGTCAGCCGCTCCACCACCTGCCGCGGCGGCAGTGTGTTGTCCAGCGATGCCACCGACCGCAGCATCAGCGGTGCCTCTTCGGCAAAGCTCCCGCCCTCCATGATCGCCGCCGACTCTGCATCCCCGCTGCCCACCGGCAGGCCGACAGCCGCAAGCTCCTGCGGCATCGCAGCACCCAGCGGGAAGGCCCGCAGCCGGCTGGTGTACGACTTGGCCGACAGCGAGACGAACACATAGCCGTTCTTCTCATCCAGCCCCACGACATCGTTCAGCCCCACGTTTGCCGGCACCAGCACCCGCCGCAGCGCACCATTCGCCCCGCGCAGCTGCAGTTCCCAGCCATCGGCACCGCCTCCCGCGGCAGCCAACTGCTCGGTCAGCCACAAAAAGCCCGAGCCGTCAGCCAACCACTTGATGTCCCCCGCCGGCAGGTTCAACCACGCCGGGTCGCGCTCCTCCAGCATCAGCCGCGTGCGCCCCGTGGCCGGGTCCACCGCCAGCAGCTGCTGGTGGGTCTGCTGGCGGTTCATCACCTGAATCGTCAGCGGCCCCGTCTTCGGCCAGTTCACCCGCGTCAGATACGGAAACGCAGCTACATCCCAAGTAATCTCGGTCGCCTGCCCCGTTGCCTTCTCCCCCGCCGCACCGGCACCCGCCAGCGGGGCCGAGAGAAACAGCGACACCTTCGCGTTCGGTCCGCCCGCCTGCGGATACGGCCAGCTCGCCGGTTCCCGCGCCGGGTTCGCCGGATCAGGGATGTAAAACGTCGGCAGGCCCTCGATATCCGTCCGCTGGTACACGATCCGCGTGCTGTCCGGTGACCACCAATACCCGCGGCTGCGGTCCATCTCCTCCTGCGCCACAAACTCCGCCTCTCCGTAGCTGACCGCCCCCGCAGCCTGCGGGCTCACCGCCACCTGCGTCCCCGTAGCCACAGGGTGAACGTACAGCGTCCCGGACCGCACCGCAGCCAGCAGCGCTCCATCCGGCGACAGCCGCGGGTCAATCGCCGGGCCCGCCTGACTGCTGATCTTCCGCGCAGCCGTATCCCCCGCTCGCGCTTTGGCCACATCCAACAGATACACATCGCCAGACAGCGGCACGACCAGCGTCCGCCCATTCTTGCTCAGGTCAAACGCCGCGATACCGCGGCTGGACATCCGCTGCCGCTCGCGCCGGGCCAGCTCCGCCGCCGACAGTTGCTCATCACGCCCCGACAGCAACTGCTCCGCAGTCAGCAGCGCCCGCTCCGTGCCGGTGGCAACATCAAACAACCAAAGGTCCTGCACAAACGACCGTGGCCCGCTGGAACGCAGGAACAGCACCGCCGAACCGTCCGGCAGCAAGCGTGCACCCTTGGGCGCACCAAGGCCAAAGCGACCCGTCGCCGCAAGCTGCTCCAGAAACGCCGTGTCCCGCAGGGCCGGCTCCGTTGCCGCGGCAGCCGGCTCAGCAGCAGCAAACGCCGCCGGGTACGAGCCGGAGCTTAGAACAACGGACAAGGCCAGTGACGCAATGACGGCGGGGCGTTGCATGCCCGGACAATACGCCCCGGCCCGCACGGAAAACGCACCCCGCCGCCCCGTGCACACGCCGGCCGGCGCTACTTCCCGCCCGCGCGGTTCGCCGCCGCCTGCTCATCTTCCAGCACATTCATGCCGCGGGCAATGGCCAGCTCAACATCGGGGCTGACATCATCAATCGGCAGCAGCCCGCCGACTCCCGGACCCCCGGCGTGCCCGGCTCCGTGCACACTCCGGGCCAGTTGCTCATAGTGCTCGCGTGTGATGCCCGCCAGCAGCAGCCGCCGCCCCTGCTCAGCCAGCCGCCGGAAGCCCAAGGCCAGCTCGTCACCCGCATTGTCACTGAGTTGGCGTACCTCCGTCAGATCCAGGATCGCCACGCTCACCTCGTCAGGCAGTCGCTCGATCCAGCCCGACAGATCCGGCATCCGGTGGATCACCCCCGGTCGATCCCGACCCCGCTGGTCCTTGCGCAGCCTGTACACCGCTATTCCCGGCGGCAGGTGCAGCCCGCTGATGCCCACCAGGTCCGACGGCTCGATCTCCGCGATCGGCCGCTTGATGTCCTGCACCACGATCCAGATCAAAAACAGCACCGGCGGGAACATCGACCACGCCGGGAAGTGGTCAAACGCCAACGTCCCGAGTCCCGCACCCAGGGCAAACGAGCCGACGATCGACATCAGCAGCAGCCACCGCCGCGGGTTGCTCCCGGCTCCCGGCGTCCGGCCCTCGGCGTGCAGCAGGCGATCGCGCCCCGCCGCACCGTGAGCCTTGCTGGCCGGGTGCCGGTGCACGCCGATCCAGCGCTGGGCCATGCCAACCGTCTCCAGGCCAAGGTCCGTCAGCACGCCCGTCACGTGCGTGGTCCGCACCACGCCGCTGGAAATCCGCGTGATCGTCGCGTTCTGCAGGCCCATCGCCGCCGATGAACTGCCCGTCATCAAGTACAGCATCCAGCCCGATTCAATCCCCGCCGCCCCTCCAACCCCTCCGGCATCATGCAGTTGCACCCCCGCGGCGAACACGCCCAGCAGCAGCGCCTCAATCGCCATCGGCAGCACATAAATCGACTCCCATCCGCGCCGCCGCCCCAGTTCCGTCGTCGCCCCGCTGATCACCGCCCCGACAAAGAACATCACCATCAGGAACAGGTAGAACCCCACCATGGGCCACCTGCCCTCTGCAACACCTCGCCCAAAATCGCTCGTCGTTCCCGAGACGTGGCTGGTCACATGCCCGCACGACAGCAGCGCGACAATGTTCGTGTAGCCGGCCACCCACGCCAGCGTGATCGCCAGGCGTGCCTGCGAAACAAAGGAATGGGCCTGAGCAACAAACATGAAACGCGCCGATGATGCACCGGGTCCCCCCGCAACCGCCGGGCTCAGCAGCCGCGGCATGTCACGCCCCACCGGCAGCCGCCCGCAGCCAACGCAGCAACGGACCGCAACCGGCGGCAGACAGTACCGCCAGCTACATCGGCCTCCGCACGCGGCAAGCTGCTGGATTCACCCGGCTTCAGGGAGCAATCGAGGGTTTGTGCCGCACGACCGCCACCGCAACGCCGCCCCGAATCAGAGCAACATCGCGCGGGTTCACCGCCGCGGCGTCCGCGAGTACGTCCGCCGGGTCGCCGTCACCGGCTCCTCAGCAGTCGAAACGCGGATCACGCGCGTGGCGTTCCAGCCCTTCTCCCCCCGCTCGGCGTCATAGCGCACGACCGCGCCATCGGAGAGCACGCGGAACCCGTCACCCTCGATCTTGGTGTAGTGGGCGAAGATGTCCTGCCCGTCAGGGCCCACGATGAAGCCGAACCCCTTCTTGGGATCAAACCACTTCACCGCACCTTCAACATTCACGAGACGATCAGATTCAGGGACCATACGTCACACATTCCTCTTGCGTTCCCGCGGCGGATGGGACGCCGCCCTTGCAGAAACACTTGCCGGCGGCCACCACGAGATCATCGAGATTGGGGCAATCGGTATAGCCGGTTGTACCTATCAGAGAGCATACCAAAATCGGTCAGAGAGGCAAGTAGAAATGCCTCACAGACGTCAAAATCGATACAGATGGTAGTCCATTTCCTGTTCTGTTTGCATTTTGATAGTATTTTTCTACGTGTTTCCCCAAACAATCCATGGGCATCCCCGCAGAAGTCCGGAATGAGAAAAGCCCCCGCCGAAGCGGGGGCTTTGAAAAACAACTCAGTTGATTCCAACCAGACTCAGACCGGGCTGCCTTTCTGCGGATGCAACGAACGGCCACCCACGCGGCCATAAGAACGACGCCGCCCACCGGTGCGGGCGGGCGGCGTCAGTGCGTTGGTCACAGGTGGCAGGCCACCAACGGAGGCACGGGGGCCTTAGCTTTCACAGCCAGCCGAGAACGCATTGATGAACGCGATGAAGTCACTCCCGTCAATCGTGCCATCACCGATTGGGTATCCCGTGCCCGGCTCTACATCGCCGGCCACATCCGCCAGCGGATCAACCGAGGCATCGCCGATCGCAAAGGAGTTGATGAAGGCAATGAAGTCGGTTCCATCAACGACACCGTCCGGACCAGAAGGATCTCCACCGGCAACATCAGCCGGGTTTGGCTCACCGCCCGCCATGCAGAGAAGACGGAAGAAGTAGAGTGGCACCGAACGGTCGGCAAACAGCAAAGGTGCAAAGAGGGTGTCGTCGCACGCGGCATCATCAGCAAGCCAAACCCGGTATCGCCCGAACTGCGGTAGATTCTCGAGAACGGAGGTGGCGTTAAGGACGATGTCTCGATTGTGCACGGAGAGCGACTGTGTGAACCGAGACGTCGCATCGATCCACTCCGCCGCGGGGCTGTTCGCGTTCGCCAGCCACTCAATCCTTACCCATTGCTCCGTCGCAGCAGGCGCAACGGGCCCATAGAATGCAACCCGCACCGGGATCGGGGGCCGCGAATCAGCAGGCTGACGAGCAAGTCCATCCAAAGAAAACGCGGAACCGGGGCTCGGGAGGGACGGCGGCATGCACTGCCGAGCGTGGAGGGCAAACGGTGCAAGCCCGACCGCACCGCCCCCGAGTTCCGTTGCCCGGGCGTCGTACAGCGGCAGGAAGCCGTCGGGCGAGGAGGGGTCATACTGAGAAAGGATGCGATACGAGGGACTGGCCGCACCATCACCGACCCAGACCTCACCCTTGATCCGCGACACATCCTGGGTCAGCGCATCGCCCGCAACACCCCGGTGGATGATGACCTGCCCGCGCAGCCCGTCAGTCGCGGCAATCCGCACCGCACCATGCCGCGCAAGTGGCGGCTCAATCCCCAGTTGGAAGTTACCCGAAGCGTCCCGTTCAACACGGGCATCTCTGAACCGCGGCGAGATCTCATACGGCGCGTTGTTGCCGGAAGGGCCGGCAAACGTTGGCCACAGCGCTACGTTTGAGTCAGGGTCAAAGCTAACCCCGGGCGGCAAACACTCCCCATCGCGCTCCACGCCATCTTCCGGGGAGAAGCCGGCACCCAACTTTCCATCAATCCGAACCGTCATTGCCGGAGGCACTTCGGGAAGATGGAGTTCGCCCAGCACATCGCCGGTAAACTCCAGCACCGGCTGGCGATCACTGCCCGCAAGGCCGCCGTAGTACACGTCCGAGCCAGGGCCGACGCAACCGATCCTGCCCTGTGTCACAAACGTGTAGTTGTCACCGAGCTGATCAGCAACCGCCTGGAGCGACCCATCGGGCCCGCGAACCGGAATTCCCTCAGCGGTTGTCTCGTAGTTAAGCACGCCTGACCACAGCACACCAGAAACGAGTTCGTCGATTCGCAAGCCCTTCATGTACGGCGTTTCGATGCGAGGCCGATTGGCCTTTACGAACGCGTTATCACCAACCCTCCACGACTGTGACACCCGAGAAATCTCCAAGTACTCGATCTCTCGGGTGGCAAAGATGACACCGTCCTGCGCACCCGCGTCGGGCGTACTGGACGGCGTGAACCAGATCTCATCGTCAGTCCGGGCGACGAACTCGGTCGGGGAAATGAACCGGTAGGGCGACCGATCAATTGGCTTGGCATCGGTGCCCACGAACCCGGAGGGATACACATCGCGGATCGAGGGCGGGAGCAACTCCCCGGGTGTACGACCGATGATGACCGTGCTGATCGTTCCAAGGAGCGGTTCCTCCTCGGTCGGGACTCCGTAGGCAATGATCGAGCCCTTGACCTGGTTACCGAACGCGATCGATCCCGAGATCTGTTTGCCGATGATGTCCGCCCGGTCCAGATTCCACGCAATGTTAACGATGGCTTCGATCTTGCCGCGGCAGGTGATGCCGGTGCGGCCGTCCACGCCAGTGACATTCAAGCCGTTGAGAAGCACAGGCGTACCGAGATTAAGCGCCTCAACGAAGCCTGAGAGCTTGTCACCGGTCTCGATCAGCCCCACAGCGCCAAGCTGCGGCGCCAGCGGCTCGTCATTCCCAAGGTCAAACGGGTTGTACCGCACACCAGCCGCGACCGCCGCGTTGATCGGCACGGCACGGAGGGTGTTTGGCGCATCCGGCGAAACAGTTCGGATCTGGCCGATACTGTCACCGGCTGTGATGGTCGCCCGAGCAGTGGCAGTGCCGATCTCACCTGCGGACAAAATCGCGCCGATCGAACCAAGCGGCGCTTCAATCGTGCCCGTGATGCCGCCGGGCCGCTGCTCGTTGCCGACGAAGACGCGACCGATGCCCGCACGGTCCGCCTGCAGCGTACCGCTCAGTTGCCCGGCGAGACGGACAACTTGAATCGCAAAGGTCGGCTCGCCACCCTCGCTGGAGACAACAGGGATCGGCTCGTTGGTCGTCCGGACGGTGCCCAATAAGTTTCCACCGGTGGCGGTACCGTCAGGCAGAAATCGACCGGGCGCGTCGAGTCGGCGCAGCTCACCCACGTCAACACTTCCAACCACGTCACCACGAATCGTGGCGTACAGCTTCGACCAGTTCCGCACAGTAGCGTCCGCAGCGCCTCCCGTGCTGGCCACGCTAATCGAGCCAAGATCAATGCAACCTGGTGCGAATGCTCGCCCAGCGCCTGGAAAAAACCCAGCGGATGAACCGGCGATAAAGATGACGAGGTTTTTCTGCGTCAGCGCATCAGCATCTGCGACAATCGTGAGATCACCCAAGCTGTGAACCGGGGCTGCGCCGCCCACCGTCGCCGCATCGAAGATATGAATCACCGTGAATCGCAGCGGGTCGGCGTCCACCTCGCCAACACTCACCGCCGCGGGCGCTTCCGCGTTCAACGTCTGGATCGTCTGCGGCGGAACTACGTTGATGTAGTCACCGCTCCCACCCAGTGCTAACACTCGCTTGACCACTACAAATTCGTTTGCCGCGTGCACGCTGGAAATGAGACCACCGGCCGCGACGAGCAACGCCGCGATCTGACACACCTTGCAATTTAGCATGATCACCTACCTCCGACGGCGGAGCAATGCTCCGCCGGAGAACAAGAAAAACGCCGCACTAACACCGGGCGGCGGAACACTCGCGGCGATTCGGAATCCGTAGAAGAAACCCTCGTCCGATGGATACCCACTTCCAACAGATCCGAGTCGGTCAGTAAAAACTGGATCCAAGATGTTCGCCCAGCTACTTCCAACCGTCAATCGCAACCTGAACCCGTCGCCGAAATCTGAGTACGCCCCCTCGGTCCACTCTTCGGTGCCGCCTGCAAGATCCATGACACCCCATGGCGACTGCGCGTTCACATAGCTCATCATCGGGATGCGCCGCGCATCCAGCCCGGCAGCGGTCCGCGTGAATCCGGCGTTGGCCTGCCCGCCCCGTTCCGGTGAGCCGTAGAGCAGCGGCGTGTCAGTGGAGTACTGGTACCGCCACCAGCCGTCTTGACCGGGGCCGTTGCGATTGGGGTCGTAGTACGCCGCCTTCATCCACTCGCCCAGCGAGGGAATCCAGAATCGCGCGCCCTCACTCCGTGTGAGTTGATCGGTAAAGGTCACCCCGTTGCCGCCGAAGGTACTGACGTCGTACGCCCCATTCAAAAACGCGCTGCGCGAAGTGGATTGGTCGTTGTGCAGCCAGTTGCAGTACATCGCCGCGGCTCGCCAGGAGATATCACCGACACCCTGGTTCTCACGCCCGGCGATCACCCGGAAGCGCTGGCCGGGCCCCGTGTAACTCGTGTCCTGCGTCGCACCCCAGGAACTGGGCACGGTGATGCGTGGAACAAACTCCGACTGCGGCCGCCCAAACGCCGCGTTCAAAAAGCCGACCCACTGACTCGTCGTGATCTCGGTGCGGCCGATCCGGTACTCATAAGCGATGCCGCCGTGGCCACGCATGTCATCAACTGCCTCAGGCGGTGGGTTCCAGTTGGCATTCCCCGGTGCGCCGATGGTCACAAACTCCGTCCCGTACTGATACGTGATGCGGCTCTGCACCCCGTTGGCCAGCGCCGGCGCCAGCAGCGGCACCGATGGCGCGCCCGGGGTCATCTGCGATTGGGCCAGGGCGGTGCCAGATGCCACCAGCGAACAGGCCACAGCGACCGCACCACCGAGGTACCCGATACGCCCTGACGCATGCTTGCCGACTTGATGTGCCACTCGACACGCTCCTCAACCTGAACCTTCACCAGCCCTGAATCAACGCTGAAAAGAGTGTACCACAGAACCGAACTTCGACAAGCAACAAGGTCCGAAATTACAAAAAAAACGAACACACCCTCGCACCGCCATGCGACCGAAGTTGCTCGAAATGATGTCAAACGCAGGTTTAATGCGCAAGATCCAGTTTCAAACACCGTTCACCTTCTGACGCTTGTATTGCCCAAGTTCGCACACCCATAAGAAAAGCCCCCGCCGAAGCGGGGGCTTATCAATCAAAACTCAGTTTTCTCCAGCCAGACTCACACCTGGCTGCCGACCTGAGCCGGGGCCGGCTTGGCCTCGGCCTGGGTCGTTGCGCCGCCCGCTGCCGCGGCATCGGCCGCCTTGGCCTGCTTGATCGACAGCTTGATGCGGCCCTGGTCATCGACCAGGATCACCTTCACGCGGACGATGTCGCCGAGCTTGACCACATCGTTGACCTGCTTGACGTAGCCGTCAGCCAGTTCGCTGATGTGGCACATGCCGTCGGTGCCGGGGGCCAGTTCGATGAAGGCGCCGAAGTCCTTCATGCTCACGACCTTGCCGGTGTAGAACGTGCCGACCTTGATCTCAGCGACCAGCGCCTCGATCTCGCCCTGCGCGCCGGCCATGGCCACGCCGTCGTTGCTGGCCACCATGACGGTGCCGTCATCCTCGACGTCGATGGTCACGCCCCACTTCTCCTGCAGACCGCGGATGGTCTTGCCGCCCGGGCCGATCAGCTTGCCGATCTTCTCGGGGTTGATGCGGATCGTGACGATGCGCGGAGCCAGCGGGCTGATGTCAGCGCGGGGCTTGGCGATGCAGCGCTCCATGATGTCGATGATCTCGAGCCGGCCGACACGGGCCTGCTCGAAGATCGTCTCGACCTGGCTGAGAACCAGGCCGCGGGCCTTGAGGTCCAGCTGAATGCCGGTGATGCCGTCACGCGTGCCGGAGACCTTAAAGTCCATGTCGCCGAAGAAGTCCTCTTCGCCGATGATGTCGGTGACGAAGATTTCCTTCTCGCCGTTCTCATCGGTGAAGCGACCGACGGAGATGCCGGCACAGGTCGCGCGGATGGGCACACCCGCATCCATGAGCGCCAGGCAGCCGCCGCAGACCGAGGCCATCGACGAGGAGCCGTTGCTCTCGGTGATGTCCGAGACCAGGCGGACGGTGTAGGGGAACTCATCGGGGCTGGGCAGCACGGCCAGCAGCGAACGCTCGGCCAGGGCGCCGTGACCGATCTCGCGGCGGCCGGGAGCCATGATGCGCTTGACCTCGCCCGTGCTGAACGGGGGGAAGTTGTAGTGCAGCATGAACTTCTTGCTGTACTCCGGCAGCAGGCCGTCAACGATCTGCTCGTCCTTGCTGGTACCCAGGGTGCAGGTCACCAGCGACTGCGTCTCGCCGCGCTGGAAGAACGCCGAACCGTGCGTGCGGGCGAACACACCGACCTCGCTGGTGATCTCGCGGATCTGCTTGGCGCTGCGGCCGTCGGCGCGGATGCCCGAGTCGACGATCAGCTTGCGCGTCAGCTTCTCATCAAGACGCTTGACCGCTTCCTTGGCAAACGTGCGACGCTTGGCGCTCTCGGCGTACTGGCCGTACGTGCCGTCGAGCTTGACGGCAAAGTGCTTGTCCAGGAACTCGTCGCGCTGCTTGTCCAGCGATGCGCCGCGCTCGGCCTTGCTCTTGATCTGGCGGGCCTTGGTAAAGCCCGGCGTCAGCTCCTTGGCAACCAGGTCCGTGATGTCCTGCGGCGGCAGGTACAGCGTGCCGACAACCTTCGGCTTGCCGACCTTGGCCACCAGCTCATTGATCGCACCCAGCAGGTGGCCGATGTGCTCCTGACCGAACTTGATCGCGGCCAGCACGTCGGCCTCGGGCACCTCGGCAGCGCCGACTTCGATCATGTTCAGCCCGTCCTTGTGGCCCGAGAGGACCATGTCCAGGTCGCTGTACTCAAGCTGGCTCACCGTCGGGTTGATCGCAAACTGCGTCCCGGCATCGGTGTGGATGCGGGCAACGCGCACCGTGGCGATCGGCCCCTCGAAGGGCACATCGCTGATGGCCAGCGCGGCCGAGGCCGCGGTGCCGGCGATCACGTCCGCGTCGTTCTCAGCGTCGTGGCTCATCACGAAGCACTGCACCAGCACCTCGTCGTAGTAGCCATCGGGGAACAGCGGGCGCATCGGGCGGTCGATCATGCGCATCGTCAGGATTTCCTTCTCTGACGGTGGGCCTTCACGCTTCTTAAAGCCGCCGGGGAACTTGCCCGCGGCGCTGGTCTTCTCGCGGTAATCGATCGTCAGGCCCAGGAAGTCGGGGATCTCGTTGCGGGGCTTGCCGCGGACGACCGCCGCCAGAACCGTGGTGCCGCCGAAAGTGGCCATGACGCATGAGCCGGCGAGCTTGCCGACCTTGCCGGTTTCGAGTGTCAGCGTGCGACCGCCAAACTCCTTGGTGATGACGACGTGATTCATGGAACTGCGTACCTCGCGACGCGGAGGTGAAAGCGAGCGTCGCCATCGCGAACGCGTAACCCACCTCGCCGTTGCGCCCACGCACCGTGCGCGGCGATCTGGCGGGGTTCGCGTTCCGGGTCACCGCTGCAACGAAAAGATGGCAGAAGGCGGAGGGCAGTCATTGGGTCCGAAGCGGGCCGCCTCAGCAGGCCGCGTCCGGTCGTCCGGTGCGGGCCGCACCGGCCCTCCACTCCTGCACCAGCCCCCCGAACCATGCGGCCGCGGCAGGCATCTCACGCCACCGAAGCCCGCCCTTGTGACTGCACAGCGCCCACTGCCTCCCCGCACAGCGGCGAGACAGGGAAACAAGAAGGCCCGCGAAGTTTCCTTCGCGGGCCCCATGAGGGATCGTTTTACTTACGCAGGCCGAGTCGACCGATCAGATCGGTGTACCGGTTGCGGTCCGTGCTCGCCAGATACTTCAGCAGCTTGTTACGCTTGCTGGCCATCAGCACCAGGCCGCGGCGGCTGTGAGCATCCTTCTTGTGCTGCTTGAGGTGGTCGCTCAGGTCATTGATGCGGCTGGTCAGCAGCGCAACCTGAACCTCGGGCGAGCCGGAGTCAGTCGGGTGAACCTGGAACTTCTTGACAAGGTCAGTCTTGGTCATTGCAAAATCCGTGCGAAGGGCTAAGGCGTCAACTATAGCCGCCCACGCCGCCGGATTCTAGCGACCAATCCACCACCCAAACATAAACCATCTCCTCGCAGCCCATCCCCGCCGCCCGGCTATCGCCTGCTGCCAAGAAACCGGCCCCCATCACACCCACAGTCACCTAACAAAAGATACCGGGCCCGCAACAAGCGAGCCCGGCTCGAAAGGAGCCCCGTGACTGTGCGATCACTCGCCCCCAGCCACGCCGTGTTCGGTGTTCGCTCACCCGGCCGCCCGGCCAGGGCAAGGAGCGCAAAGTACCTCCATCGCTGGCGTTGCGCTCACGCCGCCAGCGAGCAACCGCCCGTGCCGCCGGCATGCATCACACTCGGCAGCGGGTAGTGCACCGCCAGTGCCTCATCCAGATGCTCGGCATCAGCCAGCACCAGATAGCACGACGGCCCAAAGTGCTGGTAGGCAAACCGCAGTGCCCGGGCCAGATGCGCCTTGGCCGTACACACCATCACCTCGGTCCCGTCGTACCGCACCGGCAGGATGCGGAACTGCCAGGCCTGCCGCCGCGACAGCGTTCGCACCACCTCCTGGTCGATCCGCTCCACCTTGGGGTCAATCGTCGCGGTGATGTAGCTGTACTGCTCCGCCCACGCCTCTTCCAGCACCTTCTGGCTGATGTTGAACATCTCCTCAGCCAGCAGGCCAAACGGCTCGCGTCGCTTGTGCTGCAGCGTCAACACCTGCTCAACCTGGGCCTCTGTCATGGCCCCCTTGCTCACGAGGATTTCACCGATGCGTGGGACGATCAAGGTTGGGCTCCGGGCCGCCACATCCTCGCTGATCCCTTGTGCTGGAGCAACATGCTCCCAGGGCCGTCAGCTCGGCTGCGTCGCACCAGTAGCATCGACCACCCCGCGCAAAAAATGCACGCCAGCACACGAGATTCTGCTCGCAGACTGCACCCCAAACCTCCATCTAGAGAGACTTTGCGCAGAAACCCAGCACCGCCGAAACCGTCCGGTCCATCACTCCATCACCACATTTTGCTTGCACCGGGCCGCCGCAGATTGCAGCACTGCCCCAGGTCCGAGAACTCGCCGCGGCCTTACGCCGCCTCAATGGACGCCGTCAGCCCCTTGCTCAGCAGCTGATCACGCTTGAGTTCCGCCAGTTCCTTGTGCGTCACGCACACCAGACCCACGCCCTTGTCGTGCGCCTCCATCATGATCTCAAACGCACGCTCCGGCCGCACGCCAGCGATCATCACCACCGCCACCGTCACGTACGCCATGTCGTTGTGGTCGTCGTTGTGCAAAAGCACCTTAAACGGCGGCAGCTTATCAACCTTCGGATCCGAAGGCGACTTCTTCGCCGGGGGCTCCGCCACAGCTGTCGCACCACCCTTGGTCGGCTCCGCCGCCGGCACCGGCTCCTGACGCGCGGGCTCGGCCGGAACCGGTGCCTCCGGTGCATCAGCGTTCAGCGGCGCGACCAACCCCATGATGTGATTCAGCATACCCATAGCATATAACCTCCTAGTGCATACACAAGACGATGTACGCCCACTCATACTAGCGGGCGACAGAAACCCCTGCCACAAAGCACCCGCCGACTAGGGAGAAGTTCCCGGACCGCATCAATCCAATGGGGACTTCACCCCGCCGGCGATCTGCATGCTTTGCTGAACACTTGCAGATGGCCTGTCGGTAATCTTTGCACGCGAATACGCAGCCCTTACACCGCAAACAAATCTGCGATCCTCGCCTCCGCGGCGGCGGGCTGCTCAGCGAACTTCACAAACGTGATCCGAAACACGCCCTCAACCGCGCGGATGTCGATCCCCCGCGGGTCAATCCCCACCGCCAGGGCATCATGCAGCGTCGTGCCCAGCCGCCGGTTCACCATCGCCTGCAGTCTGGCCCGATCGCCGTTGAGCACCTTCAGCAGCCGCCCCTCGTGGGCCAGCAGCGGGTTGTCCAGCGGAATGTCCCCCGGATCCAGCACGATGCCGGCGATCTTGCCCCCCGCTACCTCCAGCACACACAAGATGCCCCGGTGCCCCGACCCGTGATACCCGGCAAACCGGTCCGCCGCCGATGGAGACTCATCCTCCGTCGTCGGCTCAATCTGCACCAGCAGTTGCAGCGAGTCCTCCGTGTCGTCCGGGATGCACAGCGTCCCCTCCACCCCGTGCGCTGCCGATCCCGGCAGCATCGTCACCAGCCGCGATGACCGCGAGTCAATCGCAAACAGCACACGAAAGGCCGACTCCTGACACAACAGCTCCCCGCGGCGATGATTCCACAGTGCTGACAACGGAAGTTCAAGATCGGCCATGGCCGGAGTGTACCCGCCTCACTTCCACCGCCCGCACCCCCGCAGACGCTACCCGCCCACGCTCCCCGCCCTCACCGGTCACCGATGTTCTGGCTCCGCAGTGATTCAGCAATCGCCACCTCATGCAGCCGCATGCTGGCCCGGTCCAGCGATTCCTTGACCTTGTGGAACTCATCAGCGCTCACGCTCCGCCAATCCTGGCGTGCCGCGGCTGCCAACTCACTCAGCCGCGTCACGGCCCCCTCCAGCTGCTCGCGGCTGGCCGTCTCCAGCTTTGCAGCATGCTGCTTGAGTTGCCTATTGATCCAGTGCAGGTCCAGTGCGGAGTTTGCAATCAAGTCCGCGATCCGGTGCCGCGTCATGTCCTCACGCGCGTGCTTGAAGCTCTCCAGCTCGATCCGCTCGACTTCCTCGGCACTCAGCCCGTGGTTGGGCACAATCTGCACCGCCGCCCGCTTGCCCGATCGCTGCTCGACCGCGCTGACCGACAGCACCCCGTTGGCATCAACCGCAAACTCCACCCGCACTTGCGGAATGCCCGCCGGCATCGGCGGGATACCCCGCAAGTGAAACGTCCCCAGCAGCCGGCAGTCCGCCGCCATCTCCCGCTCACCCTGCAGCACCGAGAGCTTGATGCTCGTCTGCCCATCCACCGAGGTCGAGAACATCTCCGAAGCGCGGCACGGCGTGGCCGAGTTCCGGAAAATCAGCTTCGCCACCGCGCCGCCCACCGTCTCAAGGCCCAGCGACAGCGGCAGCACATCCAGCAGCACCGCGCTGCGGCCCAGCCCCGCCTGCTGCTGCATCAGCACCCCCGCCTGCACCGCAGCACCCAGCGCCACCACCTGGTCGGGGTCCACCGCGGTATACGGCTCACAGCCGAACACCTCCGCCACACGCCGCCGCACCAGCGGAATCCGCGTCGATCCGCCCACCATCACCACCGCACTCACGCTCTCGCCCGCCAGTTGCTTGGCCGCATCACGCATCGCCCGCTTGCAGCACTCCAGCGTCCGCTCCACCAGCGGCATGATCATCGCCTCCAGCTGCCCGCGCCCCAGCACACGCACCAACCGCCTGCCCCCCGGCAGCGGCAGCACCACCTCCGTGCTCTCAGCATCGGAAAGTGCAATCTTCGCCCGCTCCGCCGCCGCCTGCACCGCGCTGCGCACGCCCGGCACCGCCGCGATCTCCTGCCCCGCCTCCGCGGCAATCTCACCCAGCAGCCACTGCATCACCAGGTGATCCACATCATCCCCGCCCAGGTGCGTGTCACCCGCGGTCGAAAGCACCTGAAACGCATCCGCCGCAGCAGCCGGCCCAGCCTCCCCACCCGCCCCGCCACCCGCTTCACCCGCCACCAGCCGCAGCACCGAGACATCAAACGTCCCGCCGCCAAAGTCATACACCACAATCACCTGATCGCGCAGCCCGCTGCCCGCCCGCAGCCCCAGGCCATACGCCAGCGCCGCCGCCGTGGGCTCGTTGACGATCCGCACCACCTCCAGCCCCGCGATTCGCCCCGCATCGCGCGTCGCCTGCCGCTGCGCATCATCGAAGTACGCCGGCACCGTCACCACGGCCTTGCGCACCGGCACACCCAGCCGCGCCGACGCCTGCTCGCGCAGCGCACGCAGCACATACGCCGAGACCTCCTGCGGCGACACAACCTTCACCCCGTCACCCACCGGCACTTCCACCCGCGCCGTCGCCGCAGGCCCCGCCACCACCTTGTAGCTCAAGTACGGCAAGTCCCCCGCCGCATCAGCCAGCGACCTTCCCATCAGCCGCTTGACCGAGCCCACCGTCGTCAGCGGAAACTCCGCCGCCCGCTGCTTCGCCTCGACACCCACCACCGGCTCACCCTCACCAAACCGCACCACGCTCGGGCACATCGCCAGTCCCGCATCGTCCGGCAGCACGCGGGGTGCCCTCGCCGCAGCATCACCCGTCAGCGGCCACATGGCCACCGCCACCAGCGAGTTGGTTGTTCCCAGGTCAATCCCCACAATCGGCTCAACCGCCGTCGTCGCGTTCTGCACAGGTTTCACAGCATCATCAGGCACGGCCAACGGTAGTTCCCCACCCGCCGCGGCACGTATCAGGCCCGTTCCTCGATCGACAGGATCCCCTGCGCATCGCGCACCGTCGCCGCCACCTTAAACACCCGGTCCAGCCCCGTCAGGTGCACCGTCGACCACAACTGGTCCGACATCCCGCACAGCATCAGCCGCGCCCCGCGGTCCGTCAGCTTCTTGCGCACCCGCAGCAACTGCGCCAGGTGCGAGCTGTTGATGTAATCAATGTCCGAGAAGTCCAGAATAATCGCCTCGCCCGGCGCGGCCTCCGCATCCAGCCGGCCCGTCAGCGCCCGCAGCGCGGCCTCCAACTCGTCGGCGCTGGTCGCATCCGCGGGCATATTGCCGCTCTCGGCCTTGGACAACGCAGCAGCATGAAGCACTCGGTGACGCATGGTGTTCTCTCACTCTCCCGACCATCGGTCCGCTCACCAACCCCGGCTCACACGCCCGCCCGCGCCCGGCTGCTCCGCCGCGTGCGGATCAGGTCCACCAGCCCCACCGCCATCGCCACGGAATCATCCAGCACGCGGTTGACCAGGAACACGTCGTACACGCCGCACGACTGCGCCGTGCTGATCTCCTCCCGCGCCTTGGCAAACCGCCGCTGAATCACCGTCTCATCCTCGCGTGCCCGCGCCCGCAGCCGCCCCAGCAGCGTCTGCTCATCCGGCGGCAGCACAAAGATGCCCACCGCCTCAGGGATCTGCTTCTTGACGGCAATCGCCCCCTGCACATCAATCTCCAGGATCACCAGTTTGCCCAGCGACAGCTGCTCGGTCACCCACGCCCGGGGCGTGCCGTACCGCCGGCCGAAGACCCCGGCATGCTCCAGGAACTCACCGGTCTTGACCATCTGGTCAAACGCCGCATCATCAATGAAGTGATAGTCCACACCCTCGCGGTCCGCCGCAGTCTTCGGCCGCGTCGTGCACGAGACCGAGAACACCGAGTCCCGCATCGCGGCCTCAACAGCACGCGTGATCGTCGTCTTGCCCACGCCCGACGGCCCGGAGATGATCAGCAGCATCCCTCCACCTGCGCCGCCACCCACACTGCTGCCCGCGCCAGATTGTGTGCCCGATGCATCCATAGCAAAAGCCGTCGCCAAGTTCGTCTCTCCGTCCTCTCTCTTACACGCTCGCCGCAAACTGCACCGGCTCACGCGTCCCCATCATGCGCACAAACGCGTCAAACAGATACGCCGAATCGTGCGGCCCCGGGCTCGCCTCGGGGTGATACTGCACGCAGAACACCGGCCGGTCCTTAAGCCGGAAGCCCGCCAGCGTCCCATCGTTCAGGTGCACGTGCGTCGGCTCGCCGCCCACCGCCTCCAGCGAGGCCGGATCCACCGCAAAGCCGTGGTTCTGGCTGGTGATCTCCACCTTCCCCGTCATCAGGTTCTTCACCGGCTGGTTGGCGCCGCGGTGCCCAAATGGCAGCTTGAACGTCGTCGCCCCCACCGCCAGCCCCAGCAGCTGATGCCCGAGGCAGATGCCAAACGTCGGCAGGTGCCCGCGCTTCGTCGCCGGGCCCTTGATCAGGTCCCGCAGCGTGGCAATCGTCCGCTCCACCGCAGCCGGGTCGCCCGGGCCGTTGCTGATGAACAGCCCGTCAAACTCACCGGCCTCAAACCTCGCTCGGATCGTTGCCGCCGGCGTGTCGTGCGGCATCACCGTCACATCACAGTTCCGGTCTGCCAGGTTCCGCAGGATGTTCGACTTGGCACCGCAGTCCAGCGCCAGCACCTTGTGCCGCTTGCCCGGCTTGGCGATGCCCGTCATCTGCGGGTCCATCGTCCACTCGCCCAGCGTCTCGGCCCACGTCTGGTTGCTGCTGCAGCCCACCAGCGGCACCAGGTTCTGCCCGGCCATGCTCGGCGCTTTGCGTGCAATCTCCACCAGCTGCGCATCGCTCAGGTCCGCGCGATCGCTGATCACACCCTGCATCACGCCCGCCGTCCGCAGCTTGCGTGTCAGCGCACGCGTGTCAATCTCCGCAATCCCCAGCACGCCCGCATCCGCCAGGTACGTGTCCAGGTCCTTCGTCGAGCGGTAGTTGCTCGCCACCCGCGACAGCTCGCGGATCACCATGCCCGAGACCTGCACCTTCCGGCTCTCCACATCCTCCGGCCCCGTCCCGTAGTTGCCGATCATCGGCACCGTGAACACCAGCGTCTGCCCGGTATACGACGGATCGGTCAGCGCTTCCTGATACCCCACCATCGCCGTGTTAAACACCACCTCCGCCGGCTGGGCCAGGTTCCGCCCCGTGGCACCAAACCCAACGCCACGGAACACCGTGCCGTCCTGCAGGGCCAAACGGGCCGCCGGCCGCACCTTGTGCTGCGGCGTGCTTGCATCAGTTTTCACATTGCTCGGCGGGTTGCTCATGTCAGGGCACAGCGTAGGCAAAACCGCACGCACACCCCCCCGCCATCACCCAAGCTTCACCTCCCCGCCGCCACGCTAATCGACAGCCCATACACGACCCCAAGCCAGCGGCTCCGCCCCCGCCACCACCGCTCACGGACAACCCTCTGTCCTTCTGACCGCCCTCCGGCCCACAATTCCGCCCCGCGCCCCCACTTTGGCCCGCCCCGCTGCCCGCCACGCTGGTATAACCATGCGTCCGCTCGGAGGTGCTCCCCCATGCTCGAAACACTCCTCATCGTCTCCATCATCCTCTCCGCCGCCGCCCTGGGCGTGGCCGTCGTCGTGCTCCTGGCCATCCGCGCCTCCGGCGCTGGCCAGGCCCAGGCCGCCACCGCCGCCGCCCTGGCCACCCTCACTGCGGATCTCACCCGCCTCCGCGATGACCTCGCCCGGCTCGAGCAATCCGCCCGCACCGACGCCGCGGCACAGCGCCAGGAACTCGCCGGCCAGCTCGCTAGCCAGCGCACCGAACTGGCCGACAGCATCACCGCCCTGGCCACCCGCACCGAAACCGCCTTCTCCCGCCTCACCGGCTCCGTCTCCGAGCAGGTCCAGAACCTCACCACCACCGTCGCCACCGCCACCACCACCCAGACTCAGACCCAGGCCAAAGCCGCTGAGGCCCTCCGCACGGAAGTCTCCCAGCGCCTCGAGGCCGCCGCCACCGCCCAGCAAACCGCGGCAGCCACCATGCAGTCCACGCTCAGCCAGCAGCTCACCGCCACCCGCAGTGAGATCACCACCGCCGTGCAGAACCTGGCCAAGGAAAACAGCACCAACCTCTCCGGCATCTCCGACCGCGTCAGCACCTCTTTGGCCGCTCAGAGCCAGGCCACCAGCGAAAACGTCGAGAAGCTCCGCGCCACCGTCGAGGTCAAACTCACCAGCATCCAGCAGGCCTCTGAATCCAAGCTCGAGCAGATGCGGGCCACCGTTGATGAAAAGCTCTCCAGCACCCTCAACACCCGCCTGGGCGAGAGCTTCAAACTCGTCAGCGATCGCCTCGAGGCCGTGCAGGCCGGCTTCGGCGAGATGAAGAATCTCGCCGGCAACGTCACCGACCTCCGCCGCGTGATGACCAACGTCAAAACCCGCGGCGTCTGGGGCGAGGTCCAGCTCGCCAACCTCCTCGAACAGATCTTCACCGCCGAGCAGTACACGGCCAACTTCAAGCCCAAGCCCCGCAGCGGCGAGGTTGTCGAGTTCGCCCTCCGCCTGCCCGGCCCCGAGGGCACCGACCAGCCCGTCTACCTCCCCATCGACAGCAAGTTCCCCATCGAGGACTACCAGCGTCTGGTCGATGCCGCCGAAGCCGGCGATGTCGAGGGCGTCAAGGCCGCCCAGAAGGGCCTCGAGAATCGCATCTACGGCTGCGCCAAGGACATCCGCGACAAGTACATCGCCCCGCCCACGACCACCAACTTCGCCGTCCTCTTCCTGCCGACCGAGGCCCTCTACGCCGAAGTCGTCAAGATGCCAGGCCTCATCGAGACCCTCACCCGAGACTACAAGGTCCTCATCCAGGGCCCCACCAACTTCTCCGCCTTCGCCATGGCCCTGCTCATGGGCTTCCGCACCCTGGCCATCCAGAAACGCTCCGCCGATATCGCCAACCTCCTGGGCGCAATCAAAACCGATTTCACCAAGTTCGGCGACCTGCTCGGCAAGGTCGAGGACAAGCTCGATGCTGCCAAGAAGGAACTCGCCGGCGCCCGCTCCCGCAGCACCCAAATCACCAAGAAGCTCAGCAAGGTCGAGGCCCTGCCCTCCGACCAGGCCACACTCCTCCTGCCCGACCCCTCCACCGACCCCGACGCCCTGCTGCTGCCGGACTTGCACGACTGAGCACCACGCCACCCCGCCCCGCTCCCGCGCCTGCCAAACTGGCACGCACCGGGCACCCGGCGGATTCCCACGGCTCAACTGGCCCCAAGCCACGCCCGGCAAAACCCTTTCAGATTCCAAACATCCCCGTTTTTCCTCCCGCTCCGTGCCGCTGGTTTCCGGCACGCCGGTTGCCATTGCCTTGCCGTCGATGTCCTTTAGCCGTCCCACCCCGGCCCCCGATCCCTTTGGCGAAGACCGCCAAAGCGGTGGCCCCTCGGACCTGCCCGGCTTCGGCGGCCAGCCCTGCGGCCCGACCGACCATCTCGACATGATCCCCGGCGACGGCCCCGCCAAGGGCCAGCCCGGCCCCAGCCAGCGGCTCAACCTCCTCCTCTCCTACGCCCCCTGGCACACCCACGCCTGGACAGAGAACCTCCCCCGGTTCCTGGAACCCATGGGCGTCGTGGCCACCAAGGTCAACTCCGCCCGCCAGGCCGAGCGCTTCGTCCGCGCCAACAACGTCCACATCGCCGTCGTCGACCTCTCGCTGCCGATGGAGGAGACCACCCCCGCCGCCGCGGCAGATGCCGAGGAAGCCGGCAACCGCGTGCTGGAGCTGCTGGCCCGCCTGGACTCCCCCCCGCCCACCGTCGTCGTCCGCCCGCCACGCATGCAGCGTGACGGCAGCCGCGAAATGCACGCGGCACTCCGCTGCGGCGCCTTCGCCGTGGTCGACCGCTCCGCCGCCAACCTTGAGATGATGCTGCAACTCATGCAGCGATGCATGACCCGCTACTACCAGGGACGCTGGCCCGGCGCCTGCTGACCCCCCACTGACTCACGTTCCCCAGTTCATTCCCCCCGGTTCACCCGCCTGCAACAGCCAAACGGCCCGCAAGGCACTTTGAGATTCGAGACCCGTTTTCAGGAGATCTGACCCATGGCCAAAGACAAGTCCGCCAGCGCCAACATCGGCTTCCGCCCCCTGCACGACAAGATCCTCGTCAAGCGCGACGAGGCCGAGACCAAGACCGCCAGCGGTCTCTTCCTGCCCGAGAAGGCCAAGGAAACCCCCAAGACCGGCACCGTCCAGGCCGTCGGCACCGGCACCGTCAACCACGAGACCGGCAACCTCATCCCGCTCTCGATCAAGACCGGCGACAAGGTCCTCTTCAGCTCCTACTCCGGCACCGAGATCAAGCTCAACGGCCAGGAGTTCCTGGTCATGAGCGAGGACGAAGTCCTCGCCGTGATCGAGGGCTGAGCCTGGCCTGAAAAGGCAAAGTAACAAGATACAAGTTCCAAGATGAAAGGGAAGGCCACGACACCGGTCGGGCCACCCATCCCGCAAGATAACGACTCCACTTTCAAGGACTCTCACTATGGCTGCAAAGCAGATCGCATTTGATACCGATGCCCGCGAGCGGATTCTCCGCGGCGTGCAGAAGCTCGCCCGCGCTGTCAAGGTCACCCTCGGCCCCTCCGGCCGCGTCGTCGTTCTCCAGAAGTCCTTCGGCGCCCCCACCGTCACCAAGGACGGCGTGACGGTCGCCAAGGAAATCGAAGTCGATGATCCCTTCGAGAACATGGGTGCTCAGCTTGTCAAGGAAGTCGCTTCCAAGACCAGCAAGGACGCCGGCGACGGCACCACCACCGCCACCGTCTACGCCGAGGCCATCTACTCCGAGGGCCTCAAGAACATCACCGCCGGCGCCTCGCCCAACGAGGTCAAGCGCGGCATCGACATGGCCGTCGCCGCCATCGCCGATGAGCTCAAGAAGATGAGCAAGAAGGTCGACTCCTCCAAGGAGATCGCCCAGGTCGGCACCTGCTCGGCCAACCAGGACGCCGAGATCGGCAAGATCATCGCCGACGCCATGGACAAGGTCGGCAAGGACGGCGTCATCACCGTCGAGGAAGGCAAGAGCCTCTCCACCGAGGTCGACCTCCTCGAAGGCATGCAGTTCGACAAGGGCTTCCTCTCCCCCCACTTCGTGACCAACCAGGCCACGATGGAAACCCTCCTGGAGAAGCCCTACATCCTCATCCACGAGAAGAAGATCAACTCCGCCAAGGACATGCTCGGCATCCTGGGCAAGATCGCCGAGCAGGGCGCCTCCCTGCTGATCATCGCCGAGGACATCGAGGGCGAGGCCCTGGCCACCCTCGTGGTCAACAAGCTCCGCGGCGTGCTCAAGGTCGCGGCCGTCAAGGCCCCCGGCTTCGGTGACCGCCGCAAGGAAATGCTCGGCGACATCGCCACCCTCACCGGCGGCAAGGCCATCATGGAAGAGCTCGGCATCGAGCTCGAGAAAGTCGAACTCTCCGACCTTGGCCGCGCCGCCAAGATCACCATCGACAAGGACAACACCACCATCGTCGAGGGTGCGGGCAAGCCGGCTGACATCAAGGGCCGCATCGAGCTCATCCGTCACCAGGTCGCCGCCTCCACCAGCGACTACGACCGCGAGAAGCTCGAAGAGCGCCTCGCCAAGCTCGCCGGCGGCGTCGCTCAGATCAACGTCGGTGCCGCCACCGAAGTTGAGATGAAGGAGAAGAAGGCCCGCGTTGAGGACGCCCTCCACGCCTGCCGCGCTGCCGTTGAGGAAGGCATCCTCCCCGGCGGCGGCGCTTCGGTCATCAAGGCCCGCAAGGTCCTCGAGAAGCTCAAGAAGTCCGCCAAGGGCGACGAGCGCGTCGGCATCGACATCATCTACCGCGCCGTCACCGCGCCCGTCAAGCAGATCGCCCAGAACTGCGGCCTCGACGGCTCCATCGTCATGAGCAAGGTCGAAGAGTCCACCGAGACCAACTTCGGCTTCAACGCCATGACCCACGAGTACGGCGACCTCATGAAGATGGGCGTCATCGTCCCCACCAAGGTCGAGCGCGTCGCCCTCCAGAACGCCGCCTCCGTCGCCGGCCTGCTCCTGACCACCGACGCCGCCGTCGTTGAGATCAAGGAGAAGTCCTCCAAGGCTCCCGCCGGCGCTGGCGCCGGAATGGGTGGAATGGGCGGTATGGGTGGCATGGGCGGCATGGGCGGCATGGGCATGGACTACTAAGTCCCTCCCGGCCGTTCCCCACCCCTCCCGCGGCCGCTTCGCACCACGTTCACAACCACAAGGCCCCGGACATCACGTCCGGGGCCTTGTTCGTTATTCGCTCCGTTTCGCCTCCCCTCAGTCTCGCATCACGCCGCCTTGGCATGCTCATGCGATGTGTCCGCGGCGTGAACCGCATCGGATCGTGGCCCTGCCGACCCATCGCCGCCGCCCGTGCTGCCGACTTCCTCGATCAGATTCTGCATCTTGCTCAGGTCCGGCTTCGGCGGCAGCTTACGCCGCTTGGTCGAGCCGCCCGTCCCGCCGCCGTGCTTGTTGCGGTCAATGTCAAACTTATTGGTCACCTGATCCAGCAGCAGTGCTTTGCGCTGCAGTTCCGTCCACGCCGCCGCATGCTGGCCGCTCGCATCCCCAAGCTCCGCCCCGATGTTGGCGCACCCTGCCGACGTCACGCTGATCTCGTTGAGCGACTCGGTCTGCATCTGCACCGCCGCCGCGATCGATGACACCACCCGCGCCAGTTCATCGGCCTGCGTGATGATCGAGGTTAACTGCGTCTCCACACCCGCCGTCCGCTCCACACCGCGCGCAACGTGCTCCCCGGCGTGCCGCACCGCCGACTGTGCATCAAGCACCTGCTGCCGAACCGTCTTGATGCTCTCGGCAATCTCGCCCGTTGCGCCAGTCGTCCGGACCGAGAGCTTGCGAACCTCGTCCGCAACAACAGCAAACCCGCGCCCGTGCTCCCCGGCCCGCGCCGCCTCAATCGCCGCGTTGAGCGCAAGCAGGTTCGTCTGCCCGGCGATGTCCTCGATCATCTGCACCACCCGGTCAATCGTCTCGCACTGCTCGGCCAGCCGCCCGATCACCTGGCTGCTCGCCTCCGAGGCCTCCTTGATCGCCCCCATGCCCTCAATGGCCTGCTTCACGGCCGTCATGCCCTCAGTGCCCGCCTTGCGCGTCGCCTCGGCACTCTCCGCCGCCGCCTTCGTCTCGTACGACACCTGATCGGCAGAAGCCGACAGCTCCGTCGCCGAGCCCGCCATCGAGCCCAGCTGGTAGCTCTGGTTCTGCATGCCCACCGCCATCCGCTCGCTGGAAGTCATCAGCTCCACCGCCGCGCCCGACATCTCCCGGGCCGTCGACACCACCTGGAACGTCAGGTTGTGCAACTCGGCGTTCATCGTGTTGACAGCCTTGGTCAGCTCCGCCAGTTCGTCGTTGCCCGTCACCGGCAACCGGTTGTAAGACAAGTCGCCCGAGGCGATCAGCCGCGCTCGATCCAGCAGCGTCTTGAGCCGTCCGCACACGCTCCGCAGCAGCAGCCACACCACCAGCACAGACACGCCGATCACCGCACCGCCGGAGATCGCCACGGTGCCGATGATCGCCTGCCCGCCCCGATTCATCTCCTCGCGCAGCCCGCGAGCATCCTGCTCGGCAACCTTGATTGCTTCCGCAACCGCCACCGCAAGCATGCCCCGGCACTCCGAGAGCGTCGCCGCCGTCTCGGGTGTCACTTTTCCAGCCGCGGCACTCAAGGCGTCGGCAAACGCCCGGTGCGCTGTCAGTACCTGTGCCAGCTTCCCCGATTCCCCTGCAGAATCCGATGAAGCTCCCAATATTTCACGAACGGCCGCACCTGCCTTGACCAGTTCCTCCGCCGCCGCGACCGGCACCGCCGCCTCACCACCCGCACCCGGCGCCAGCCGGCTTGCGACCGCCTCCGCCGCCAGACTCAGTCGCGACAATGAGGAGAGCATCGTCGCCTCCCGCTCCAATGCCGCAGAAGCGTGACCTGCTCCCGGAATCCTGATCCACCAACTATGAGAGTCCCGAAGGCCGCCGGTAGCGGCCAGGAGATTCTCGATGAAGCGGACACGACACACACCCGAACAGATCATCTCGAAGCTGCGTGAGGCCGATGCCATGCTGGCCGCCGGCCGCCCGGTTGCCCAGATCGTCCAGCACCTGGGCGTCAGCGAACCGACCTTCGCCCGCTGGCGGGCGCAGTACGGCGGCATGAAGTCTGATGAGGCCAGGCGGCTCAAGGAACTCGAAGTCGAGAACACGCGGCTGAAGAAGCTGGTCGCCGATCAGGCCCTGGACATGGCGATCCTCAAGGAGGCGAACAACTTC
>CAILKP010000085.1 GCA_903834785.1 uncultured bacterium | reverse complement strand
TATCGACGAAGGTGGGCTGGACAATGCGGCGTTCCATGCGTCGGCTCCTGTGCCTCTCCACGGCAGCAGGATGTACCGGCACCAAACCAGCCGGTGGCGCGAGGGACGACTATTTTTCACAGGCCCCAAATGGTCAAATTCAAGGCAGAGGGACGGGGGCGGGTTTAGCGGCGTTTGATGATGACGGCGGTGACGTCGTCGTTTTGGGGGGTGCCTTCGGCGAAGGCGAGGACGGCCTGGTCGATGTGGCGGAGGATGGTTTGCGCGTCGTGCTGGCTGGCTTGTCGGAGCACTTCGGTGAGGCGGTCGATGCCGAACTGTTCGTTGTCGCGGGCCCGCCGCCATTCGAAGAAGCCGTCGGTGGCCATGAGCAGGACATCGCCTGGGGCCATGACCAGGGTTCGTGCGGGGCCGTAGGTTTCGTCGGGCAGGAGGCCCAGGGGGATGCCGTCGCCGTCGAACTGTTCGATCTCGCCGGTGGCGGCGCGGAGGAGGAAGCCCGGGCCGTGGCCGGCGCTGATGAGGTTGATGCGTGAGCCGGGGTCGTCGACGATGGCCAGGGCGAGTGTGACGAAGCGGTTGCCGTGGACATCGTCGTAGACGAGTTCATTGATTTTCTGCAGGAGCACGCCGGGGTCGCTGACCAGCGGCAGGGAGGCGCGGGCGTAGGCCCGGCAGACGGCCATGACCAGAGCGGGTGCGATGCCGTGGCCGGAGACATCGGCCAGCACTACGGCGAGGCGACCGTCTGCGAGTTTCTGCCAGTCGTAGTAGTCGCCGCCGGTCTGGTCGGCCGGGCGGCTCATGCCTGCGATCTCGAAGCCGGGGAGGTCCGGCTCGGACTGCGGGAGGAGACCGCGCTGGATGCCGCGGGCCATGGAGAGATCGCGATCCACGCGGGCCATTTCCTCATGTGCGGCGCTGAGTTTTAAGCCGTCGCTGACGGCGGCCTCGACATAGCCGCGGACGCGAGCGGCAACGACGCAGCCGGCAAACGCGGTGAGGGCCAGCAGTACGGAGTAAGTCAGCAACACCGGGAGCCTGGCGGGATCGCCATCGAGACTGATGTGCGTGATGATGACCAGTGCTGCGTGGGCTGCCGCCCCGATGAGACCGGTCCACAGCGTGAGACTGGGCCGGAGGCGGAGCACGGAGAGGAGGATGACCAGCGGGAGCACAAGCAGCGGGGGGGCGGAGCTTGCCTCGGCGGGGCCGAGCGGCGAGAGGCGATGGACGATGAGCAGCATGCCGAATGCCATCGCGACTTCAAGGGCGGCATCGAGGCGCCAGCGGACATCACCGAGGGAGGTTGCCGTGGCGTTGGCGCGTTTGACGGTGATGTAGACCCAGGACTTGTAGATCAACCCGGCGGCCAGGAGGGTCATGGTCCACCAAAAGGCCGGCGAGTTCATGACGATGCCGCCGGTGAATCGGCGGATCGTGGTCGCGACGGCAAAGGCGATGAGCATTGCCAGAAAGAGACCTGCCCGCGATTGCTCGCTGCGCTGGATGCGGAGGGCGAGGGAGGTGGGGACGGGGTGGGGGGGTGGGGGCATGGGCGGAGGGGCAAATTGCCAAATGGGGCCTGTGAAAAATAGTCGTCCCTCGCGCCACCGGCTGGTTTGGTGCCGGTACATCCTGCTGCCGTGGAGAGGCACAGGAGCCGACGCATGGAACGCCGCATTGTCCAGCCCACCTTCGTCGATAACGCCGTC
>CAILKP010000084.1 GCA_903834785.1 uncultured bacterium | reverse complement strand
TCTCCGGTCCTCTGGTCCTCTGCGTGAGAACCGTCTTCTGCCTTCTTCTGTTTCTTCGTCTCCTCAGCGTGCTCTCCGCACACAACCACCTCCGTGCCCGCGATCACTTCCACCAGCGAAACACAACTCCCCGGCCCATCGCTCCCGCTCCGGGCTCCAATAACGCAGTACCCATCTTCATCCTGCGCATCCTGTCCATCCATGTTCCCCTCTTCCTTCTTCTGCCTCTCTCCGATCCTCTGGTGCTCTGCGTGCGCACTCCTTCTGACTTTCTCCGTTTCCTCCTCACCCTCCGCGTCCTCCGCGTTCAACCACAGCACCCTCACGCGCCGCCCACTCAACGGTGGTTGTTCAGCGCAAGCCCGTCGCCACACCCGTCCTCGCACTCACACCCGCGTCACAGCCCCCGCCCCCACCACCCCCACCTTGATCGCCCCATCCGCCACCACCGGCGCTGTCAGCACCCGCCCCACAATCGCATCAAGCTGCCACGGCGCCAGCCCCGTCCCGGGCCGCTTAAACGCCACATCCTGCCGCGTCAGCACGTGCCCCGCCGCCAGGTCGCGCACCGCCACGATCGACTGCCTTGACACCGCACGCACATCACGCTCGCACGGCAGCACCACCTTGCACCGCTCGCCACACCGCACATCCTCCGCGGTCTCCGCCGCCGTCAGCCGCGCCGGCCCCGCCCCAGTCCGCACCGCCTCCGCCGCCCGCCGTCCCGCCTCCCGCGCCAGCGCCACATACTCGCCAAACGCTTCACCATCCAGCGATGCCGCATGATCCGGCCCCGCCCGCAGGTTGTCATCGGTAATGTGCTTCTCCAGCATCACCGCGCCGCACCGCACCGCCAGCGCGCCCGTGTCCGTCCCCTGCGTGTGATCGCTGTAGCCCACCACCGCGTGCACATTCCGCAGGTCGTCCATCGCCAGCAGCGACGCATCGGCCGCATCACACGGGTAGCTGCTCACACAGTGCAGCAGCGCGAGCCGTTCCATTACCCCCGGAACCCGCCGCAGCCAGCTCACCGCCCGCTCAATCTCATCCATCTCCGCCGCACCGGTCGAAACCACCAGCGGCCGCCCCTGTCCCGCCACCGCCTCCAGCAGCGGCCGGTGCACCACATCCGGTGAGGCCGTCTTAAACGCGTCCCACGGCAGCGCGGCCGCACGCTCCACCAGCGGCAGCGAAAACACCGTCACCATCGCATGCCGGCCCGCTTTGTGCGCACGCTCAATGCACCGCCCCATCACCTCCAGCGGCAGCTCCAGCCGCCGCAGCATCGCCAGCGGGTCCGTCTCCCCCGCCGCCCGCTGGTACTCCGCCAGCCCCGCCGCGCGCGACATCAGCATGTCCGCCTTAAAGCACTGGAACTTCACCGCATCAGCCCCGGCCGCAATCGCCAGCTCCGTGAGCATCTCCGCCCGCGCCGGGTCACCATCATGGTTCACGCCGATCTCGGCGATGATGTACGGCTCCGACACCGAGATAGTCCGCTTGCCGATCTTCATGCCGCGTTCTCCAGTCGCTCATTCTTGCCACCCGCCCCTCCAGCCCCACCCTGCTCACCGCCGCCAGCACCCACCCGCCGCCGCAGCACCGCATCGGCCACGATCAGGTCCAGTTCATCATCAATATCCACCACCGACCCCGCCGGGTTCACAATCCCGCGCCGGTCCACACCAAAGAACGCGTGCGGCCCCTCACCCGCGCCGGGCACCTGGGCAAACAGCGCCTGCCGCGTCACACACAGCACCGCACCATCGGGCACCACCGCCGGCGGCAGGTCCTGCCGCCGATACACGCCGCCGTTAAGCACCTCGCCCTCCCACGGCCGCACCGCACCATCCTCACCCAGCCGCGCCGTCCACCACGGGTGGTGCTTGCCCACACCCTGATAGCTCTGCACGCTGTCGCAGCACGTCGCCGCCAGCATCCCCACCGCCTTGGCCACCAGCCCCTCGGGTCGCACCGGCACATTGCCGTACAGAATCACCGCCGCCTCCACCGTGCTGCCGTGCCGCCGCTCCACGGTCTCCACCGCGTGCCGCACCGCATCATCCACCCGCGCCGTGTCACTGGCCAGCGCCTCCGGCCGGTCCACCGTCTCAATGCCCCGCGCCCGGGCGATCTCCGCCAGCGCAGGCCCATCAGTCGAAAGCACCACGCGCGACACCACCCCCGCCGCCATCGCAGCCTGCGCCGCATCCAGCGTCCACTCCACGCACGGCCGCCCCGCCACCAGCGCGGCGTTCTTGCCCGGCACGCCCTTCGACCCCGCCCTGGCCAGCACCACACACAGCACGCTCATGATGCCGCTCCTGTCACAGCCACCTTCGGCTCAATCGCACACGCCGCCCCTCCCACCCCTCCCGCCCCTCCCGTACTTCCCACCGCTCCCACCACCCGCACACTCAGCACCTCCCGCCGCAACGCCAGCACCGGCTGCCGCAACGCACTCAGTTCCGCCGCCCGCCCGCCACTCACATCCCCCACCTCCGCCGGCCCGTCAATCACCGCCCAGCCATACCGCAGGATGCTGTTGTCATAAAAATCCTCAACCTGCTGCAGCGTCACATCGCACTTCGCCAGCCGCGGCACAATCAGCGGCAGCCCCGGCTCCGTCCCGCGCTCCAGCACCAGCGCGGTCAACTGCTCCAGCCCCGCCCTACTCGCCCGCCACCGCCCCCCCACCGCCGCATCATCAATGCCCAGCGAGGCCACCACCGCCGCAAACACCGGCTCGCTGGTCCCGTATACATCCGCGCTGATCACCTCCGGCTTCAACTCGCCCAGCATCACCGCCTCGGCAATCCCGCCAAACAGCGAGCTCCGCACGTGCACCACCGCCCCCGCCTCCCGCGCCGCGGCAGCCGCCTCACGCAGCACGCCAGCATCCGTCCGCTCATCGCAGCGCAGCGTCACCGTCACCACCGCCGCAGCACTTACGCCCGCCCGCGCTGCCTCCAGCACGCCGGCGAACGCATCCGCACCCGCGCTCCCGCGCAGGTACGCCACCACCCGCACCGGCCGCAGCACCGCCTCGTGCTCCGCACCCGGCCCGCCGCTGGCCGCCGCGGCCAGCGCAGCCGCCGCCTGCTCGGCTGTCACCGTCCGCACATCCAGCCCCGCCGCCGCAAGCACCCCGCTCCACGCCGCGGCACGCGCCGGCGTGTCCATGCACGCCCGCCACAGCAAGTCGCGCACGCCCACCGGCACATTCACGCACATCGACCGTGCAATCGGGTCCGCCATCGGCGCCACCGGCACGTACGACAGCAACCCGCCCACCGTCGCATGAATCCCCGCCGTCGCCCGCGTGTCGCGCAGCTGCTCGCACATCACCCGGTCAATCACCAGCCCGCCCAGCCCCGGCCCCGCCTGGCTGAACGTCAGCCGATGACTCGCCGGATCCTCCCGGTACCGCGACACCTGCGCTGCGCACAGCGCGGGGTCCACCAGCGACCACGATCCATCGACCAGCAGCACCGCATCGGCGTGCTCCGCCTCGCACAGCTCCACCAGCGCGCTGCCGGCAAAGCACTCATCAAACGTCGTCAGCCCCGCCACCCCGCCGCGCCACGAGTCCGCGCCAAACGCCCTGCACGCCCGCACCACCGCCGGGTCAACATGGTGCAGCACCCCGCGCGCCTGCACAACCTCCGCCGCACCCACCCCGCACCCGCCCCGCTCCAGCACGCCCCGCGCCCACGCAGCATCATCGCTCAGCACCACCGTGCCTTGCACACCCGCCACACCGCGCACGCGCGCCACCGTCGCCGCCAGCACATTTCCAGCACCAAAGCCCGCCTCCAGCCCCGCCGCCGTGCTAATCGCCCCGCCACCGCGCCGCGCCACCACAACCGCCAGCACGCGCTTGCCCGCACCCAACTCCACCGCCGGCTGCTCGCTCGCCGCCGCCGCCCGCGCCCCGGTCATCTTCCGCTGCCGCTCCAGCCGCGCCGCATCCGCCTCGGCCAGTTCAGCCAGTGATTCCCTGCAGATCCGAGCCGATCCATCCAGCATCGCCACCGATTCATCCAGCAGCCGCCCCAACTGCTCGGCGCAGTCGGCAATCGCCTGCACGTTGGCAACATCCCGTTCGATCTGCGCCTGCTGCTGCCGCAGCTCGTCGCTGTCGGCGGTAATCCTCAGCTTCCGGTCCGCCCGGTACCGGTTAAACGCGCCCGTCTGGTTCAGCCGCTCCACCAGCCGGTACGCCGGCTGCAGCACCGTCACCGTGTCGCGCACCTGGTACACCTGGCCGATCAGCTTGTTCACCCGCGGCTGGTCCGCGTGGTTTCGCTGCATCTCATCAAGCAGCCCGGTCACCTTCTCGCTGCCCGCAGCAATCTTCCTTGCATCGGCCGCCAGCATCACCAGCCGCTTGCGCAGCGCACCCCGCCGCGCCGGCACATCGCCCACCGCGTCCGCCCGCGCCGTCCCCCGCGCCCCATCCACCGCACGCTGCAGCAGCGCATCAATGCTCGCCGCACCCGCGCCCGGCGCATTGCGCTCCATCGCCTCAGCCAGCGAAGCAATCACCGTGTGCTGCTTGGCCACGCCGCCCTCGGTCGCATCAATCGTCGTCAGCCCCCGGCTGGCATCCCGCGCAAAGTCGCGCTGGAACTGCATCAGGTACGTCACCATCTGCTCGTCCGAGTAAATGCCGCGCCCCTGCGCATCGGTCATCGGCCGCAGCAGCCCGCGGGCCCGCACGATGCGCTGCCACTCGTGCATCTCCAGCGTGCCGAACTCACCCAGCTCCGCCGCCCACACATCATGAATCGCCGCCCCGCTGGCGTAGTATCGCCCGCCGGTAAAGCCCAGGTCCTGGCCGATGAGCATCACCGGGTCACACCCAAGGTACCGCGCCAAGTAGTACGACAGGTGCGCCACGGTCGCACCCGACTCAATCCGCCCCATGTCGCGCACCATCTCCTGGCCCAGCAGTTCATCCAGCAGCACATCCCCCACGCAGCGGATCACACCCTCCGGCCCGGCCGCACGCCGGAACGCCTCGGTCACCGCCGGGTTCACCTTCGGCTCCACCACCAGCGTCACGCCGCGCAGCTGCTCGGCGGTCAGCCCCTGATAGAACCGCTCCGAGAGCTCATGAAAGTCCAGCGCGGTCACAAAGTGAGGCCGGATGCCCCGTGCCAGCAGCGGCTTGAGCGTCGTCTGCGCCGCGACAATGCAGAACTGGTCGCGCACACCCGGCTTCTCCAGCAGCCCGATGTTCCGTCCCAGCGACGGCCCGGCCGAGACCACCACCGCCGCCCGCCCGCTGAGCGCACCAGCCAGCGGCGCAATGCCCGGCCCCAGCACATAGTGATCAATGTTCTGCGTCAGGTTGCGGATCGTCGCGCGGCTCTGCGCCATCGTCGTGATCAGCGTCGTGCGGATCGCCTTCATCGCCGCGGTAAATCGCGTCAAAAACTCCCCGCTGCCCGCACCCAGCCGCGTGCGGCTCGGCACGTGCTCCAGCGTCGTCGTCCCCAGCGCCAGCACCGCCTCAGCCCCCACCAGTGACTGGCCAATCAGCGCATCATCCGCCGAGTCATGGATCAGCACCACGTTCGAGGCATCCAGCCACGCCGTGCAGTCCACGCGCTCAAAGATCGACCGCAGCAGCCCCACATCCGGCTCGTAGACAATCACCACGCCCGTCTTTACCAACTTCCGGGCCAGTGCGGCAACATGGAACCCGCAGCCAAAGCCCAGCACCACCACCGCCGCGCACGCCGCCGTGTCCACACCACGAATCATCGCCTCCGCCTCGCTCACCGGCCGCCGTCGCGAGCACAGCGGGCTCAGCGTCGGCTCACCAAACCCCGGCCCCAGCGGCCCCCACTGGCTCAGCGCGCACGCCGGCCCCTCCGGTGTCGCAAACCACGTCACATCCTCCCGCGCCGTCGTCGCGGCAATCCGCTTGGCCGCCGCCTCACAGGTCCGCATCAGCGCGTTGAGGTTCCGCGCCAGCACCTCCGGGTTCGCCACCGGCACCGCCGCCGCCCCATCACCGGAACCACTCGAACTCGCCGCGCTGGATGAAGGCATGCTCATGATCAACTCTGCTGCTGCTGGCTCGGGCCATCACCGGCTCGCCCCGGCGCGCACCGCGTGCGCCCAAAGCCTTCCGGACTCCCCGGGTTATCGACGCTCCCCGCGCACCAGCAACACGCCCCCCGGCCCCAACGCCGTGGGGTCTTTCCCCGCTCCCAACCCCTCCTCACCCCTTCCTGCCTCCCTCCACCTCGCCACACCCCTCCCAATCCCACAAACCGGCCCCACCCAGCCGCGGTATCCTGCCCCTGCCAGCCCCTTCCAGAATCAGGGCATTCGCCCCGCCCCCAACTCAACCCCTCCTCCCTCCCCTCCGCCCCTCCATCTCTTATGTCCAGCGCACCGCTCCCCGCCACCCTCGCCCAGCCCCACTGCTCCGTCGGCTCCATCCGCATCGGCCCCGGCCAGCCCCTGGCCATCATCGCCGGCCCCTGCGTGCTCGAGTCCCTCGAACTCGGCTTGACCATCGGCCGCGCCATGCAGGCCGCCTGCGCCCAGGCCGGCCTGCCCTACATCTTCAAAGCGTCCTTCGACAAAGCCAACCGCTCCTCCATCCACTCCAAGCGCGGCCCCGGCATCGAGCAGGGCCTCGCCTGGATCGCCGAGATCAAGCGCCAGCTCTCCGTCCCCGCCACCACCGACATCCACGAGCCCGACCAGGCCGAGCCCGCCGCCCAGGTCATCGACCTGCTCCAGATCCCCGCCTTCCTCTGCCGCCAGACCGATCTCCTCGTCGCCGCCGGCCACGCCGCGGCACGCCACAACCGCGCCGTCAACGTCAAGAAGGGCCAGTTCCTCTCACCCGGTGAGATGAAAGGCGCCATCAAAAAGCTCGCCGAAGCCAACTGCACCAACATCCTCCAGACCGACCGCGGCACGTTCTTCGGCTACGGCCGCCTGGTCAACGACTTCATCGGCATCGGCGACATGATGGACCTCGGCCCCGTCTGCTTCGATGTCACCCACAGCACCCAGCTCCCCGGCGCCGGCGAGCAAACCGGCGGCCGCCCCGAACGCGCTCCCCTGCTCGCCCGCGCCGCCGCCGCGGCAGGCGTTCACGCCCTGTTCATCGAAACCCACCCCGCACCCAAAACCGCCATGAGCGACTCGGCCACCATGCTCACCCTCGACACCGCCGCCAGCGTCATCGCTGCCGCCAGCGCCATCCGCAAGGCCATCGGCAACTAAGAGCCCCCCATGATCTCCCGCATCTCCGGCACCGTTGAAGCAGTCGAGGGCTCGGCGCTCACCCTCCGCACCGATGCCGCCGGCTTCATCTCCGCCATCGAGGTCATGGTCCCCGCCTACCTCGCCGCTCGCCTGCGCGACCGCCTCGGCCAGCCCGTGATGCTCCACACCATCTTCTACCTCGAGGGCCAGGTCCAGGGCACCAGCTTCGAGCCCCGCCTCATCGGCTTTGACTCCCCCCACGACCGCGCCTTCTTTGACCTCTTTACCACCGTCAAAGGCATCGGCAACCGCAAAGCCCTCCGCGCCATGGCCGAGCGTCCGGGCTGGATCGCCGCCGCCATCATCCGCGGCGACACCAAGAGTCTCGTCCAGCTCCCCGAGATCGGCAAAAAGCTCGCCGAAACCATGATCGTCGAGCTCAAGGACAAGGCCCAGTCCTTCGCCGATGCCAACGCAACCCCCGCCACCGGCAAGCCCGACCGCTCCCAGCCCGTCCGCCCCATGGAGCCCGCGCTCTCGCAAGTCGAGCAGGACACCGTCAGCGCCCTCATCGTCATGGGCGACCAGCCCGCCGAGGCCGAACGCAAAGTCAAACTCGCCGTCGCCCGCCTCGGCCGCCTCCCGGCCGATGCCAGCGAACTCCTCTCTGCCGCCCTGCGCTAACCGGTAATACCGGACCCCGGTGAATACTCCGCCAGTATGCTCGCCGCAGCGCGCACGCCCGGCGCTCCCACACCCATCGGCATCGCGCAATCTTCACCCGCCGACCGTGGCCGCGCCCTCGCTCACGGCGAAACCTCTCTCCTCGTTCCGCCACAGCCCGCTCTGGTTCCGGGCAGCGGTCCAGCAGGAGATTCGCCATCATGTACCTCATCCGCTCACACGCAGAGCTCCGCCTCGCCGCGGCAGTATCCATCCTCGCCTCCGCTGCCGTCACCGCCGCCGCCCAGGCACCCTTCACCGTCGTCGTCGTGCCCGATACCCAGTTCTACTCGGCCAACAGCACCGGCAGCAACGGGATCTTCAGCAACCTGCAGAATCAGTGGGTGCTCGCCAACGCCGCCGCTCGAAACATCGTCTTCTACACCCAGCTCGGCGATGTCGTCAACACCGCCGGCCCCGTCGGCGCCCCTTCCGCAGAGTGGACCATCGCCGCTGAAGCGCTCAGCATCATCCGCGCTTCATCAATCCCCTACTCCGTCCTGCCCGGCAACCACGACTGGACCAGTTCCGCCGGCACCGGCTCGCTCGAGCACTACCGCCTCCGCTTCGGCGACGGCTCGGACTTCTTCGCCGGCCAGCCGTGGTTCCTCGGCTTCGACCCCCGCGGCGTCAACTCCGCCCAGCTCATCTCCACCCCCGCCGGCCCCATGCTCCACCTCGCGCTGGAGTGGAACGCCGCAGCCCCGGCAGTCAGCTCCGACCGGCCCGCCGCCACCGCAAGCCCCGTCCCCTGGGCACAGAGCATCATCAACGCACACCCCGGTGTGCCCACCATCATCTCCACGCACAACAACATCAACGCCAGCGGCGTTCAGGACGCCCAGGGCCTTGCGCTGTTTAACGCCCTGGCCAAGCCCAACAACCAGGTCTTCATGATCCTCAACGGCCACTACTCCAACGGCAACGCCGCCGAGGCCCGCATCACCGGCATCAACAACGCCGGCCGCCCCGTGTACCAGATCCTCACCGACTACCAGTCCCGCAACCGCGGCGGCGACGGCTGGATGCGCCTGATCACCTTCGAGCCCGCCAATCGCCGCATGCTCTTTTCCACCTACACCCCCATCTCCGATGCCGCGCTCGGACAGCCCGCCGGAGCAGAGTTCGGTAACACCGGCCGCGAAGAAGTCGATGCCGACAGCCGCTTCGAGCTGCCGCTCGACTTCGCCACCCGCTTCCTCCCGCCCCCGCCGCCGCCGCCCGAGCCGCAGACCGGCCGCACGCTCACCCTCAAGCAGGGCCTCGCCGGATACACCGGTCAGTCCGACACCGAGATCCGCACCTCCAACCCCTCGGCCAACCTCGGCGCCCAGGGCTACATGCACATCGATACCGATGACACCGCCGGCGGCGGCCCCGCCGGCTTGTCCAACGGACTCATCCGCTTCGACGGCATCTTCGGCGGCACACCAGGCCAGATCGCCGCCGACCGCGACGTCCTCCGCGCCACACTCCGGCTCTACACCCACCCCCAGCGCGGCTTCTCCGATGGCTCCGGCTTCGAAGTCCGCCGCATGCTCACCCCCTGGTCAGAAGCCAGCACCTGGAACTCGCTCACACTCGCCGGCGCCGGCATCACCGCCTTCGGAAGCAGCGGAGCCGAAGCGCTCGCCAGCGCCGATGCCTTCATCGGCGCAAACACCGGTTCGGTCAACGTCCGCCAGGGTGTCTGGATCGAGCTCGACGTCACCCGCTCACTCCGCGCCTGGCGCAGCGGCTCCACCAACTTCGGCTGGCTCCTCCAGGCCTTCCCCAATGCCAGCAACGCCATCCGCGTCGAGACCCGCGAAAGCGAACTCACCGGCGCAAACTACCCCGAGCTCGTCCTCACCGAAACCGCCGACACCGTCTCCCTGGCCACCTTCACCTCAGGCGTCGACACCACCCTCGACCAGTCCCGCCCCACCACCGTCCTTGCCGCATCCCCCACCATCAGCGCCGATGCCTCCGTCGAGAACAACGCCGACGCCTCCCTGTCCGACACCCAGGGCCTCATCAGGTTCGCCGGCATCTTCGGCTCCGAAGCCAGTCGCATCCCCACCGGATCGCTGATCAGCTCCGCAACCTTGCTGCTCAACCTCAACGCCAACGTGCAGTTCAGCGACGGCGGCGGCTTCTCCATCCACCAGATGCTCCGCCCCTGGTCCCCGCAGGACACATGGGACTCCCTGACCGCCGGCATCCAGACCGACGATATCGAAGCCGTCTTCACCCCCGATGATGTCGGCGGCCGCGACGTGCTCAGCACCGTTGCAATCCCCTTCGGCCGCTACGCCATCGATGTCACGGCCTCACTCCGCCGTTGGGCCGCCATCGGCGAGGCCGCCAACCACGGCTGGGCAATCCTCCCGCTCCCAAACGCCACCAACGCCCTCCTCTTTGACTCCTTCGACTCCACCGCCGCCGCGGCACTCCGCCCCGAACTCATCGTCCGCTTCCTCGCCCCGCAGTCCCGCTGCCTGGCCGATCTCAACACCGGCTCCGGCCCCGACGGTACCGTCGACGGTACCGACTTCATCGCCTTCATCAACTCCTTCGCCATCGGCGAGCCCGCCATCGACCCCGCGGCAGATATCACCGGTGGCGGCGATGGCTCCCAGCCCGACGGAACCATCGACGGCTCCGACTTCATCGCCTTCATCAACGCCTTCGCCGCCGGCTGCTAAAACGCGGCAACCCTCCCTCCCCTACCGCCCCTCCCTCCCCTCCCACCCTCACACGTTCACCATCACCGATACAAACGACCCGTCGCTGTACGTCACGCCCTTGTCCGGCGCATCAGCACCCAGGCCCTCAGGCAGCTTCTGCTGCTGGAACACGCACACCAGTCCGTGCTGCTGTTCCATCGCCGCCACCTGCTGCTCGTTTTCCTCTTCCTCCACCGAGCACGTGCAGTAGACCAGTGCCGAGCCCGCGCCCGGCGCCATGATCGCCCGCCCGCGCGCAATGATCGTCCGCTGCAGGCCCACCAGCGAGGCCAGACTCTCCTCGTTCATCCGGTACTTGGCCTCCGGCCGCCGCGCCAGCACGCCCGAGTTGCTGCACGGCACATCCAGCAGCACCAGGTCGGCGCCCGCCAGCCCCAGCGCGCCGGCCTCCGCCGCCACCGTCTCTTCCAACTGATCATCACGCACAATGTGCACGCTGGTCAGGTCCTTCAGCCCCGAGCGCATCAGCGCCAGCCGCCGCTCATCGGGGTCGCACGCCACCACCCGCGCATTGGGGTACAGGTGCGTCAACTGCCGCGTCTTGGTCCCCAGCCCCGCGCACAGGTCCACAATCAGCCGCACCGTCTCGGGCTTGCGCGCCGCAAACCCGCCACCACCCTTGCCAGTCGCCGCCACCGTGCCCGCCAGCACCCCCGCGGCAGTCTGCACCGTGTGCCGCGATGCCGGGTCCTGCACCCACACATCCGCCCGCCCCGCCAGCAGGTCCAGCATGTCGCCGCGCGTCCCGCTGAACACATAACTGCCCTCACAACTGTGAGGCAGAATCACCGATCCGTCCAGCAGCCCCGTCGCATCCGGCGGCTCCGCCGGGTTCGCGGCGCTCAGCACAATCGGCGCCCGCGCCAGCGCGTGCAGCGCAACGTGCTGCGCCTTCTCCGGCCCCCACCGCTCAATCCACCGCCGCAGCACCGCCATCGGCACACTGCTGGCAATGCTCAGCCGCTGCGCCGGCAGCTCCGGCAGCACCTCAGCCGGCAGCCGCAGGTGCGTGCAGTCGGTAATCGGGATCGTGTCCCGCCCGCCATCCCACGCGCCATCCTCCACCTTGCTGGTCATCGGCTTGAGCCGGCTGATCTTCCGCAGCACCGCGTTGGCCATCCCGCCCGCACCCACGCTGATGGCCACCTTCATCCACTCCACCGCGTGATTGATCGCCGCGTACGGCGGGATCGAATCCAGCAGCAGCATCTGCGTCGCGCCCGCCAGCAGCGCACCCCGCAGCGGCGGCTGCATCCCCGCAAACGGCCGGCCCGAGGCCTTCTCAATCAAGTACCCCAGCGTCAGCCACCGACGCATCGTCGCATCCACAATCGCGTGCGCCAGCGCCGCATCCCGCGGCTCCAGCCCGTCATCCCGCAGCGGCCGCAGATCAAACATCGGGTACCGCTCCACCTGACGCGTCAGATGGTCCATCACCAGGTCACGCACCGGATCCAGCCCCGGACGAAACGGCGGCCGATTCCGAATCTGCGCCAGCAGCTCCGCACCCGGCAAACCCGACAACCCCGTGATCTCCGCCGGTGTCGGCGGCCCCGGCGGACGACCCGGCGGCGCAGTACTCGGCCGCGGCGTCCGACTCGCCCCCTTGTTGGCAATCTTCGCCGCAGGCGTCATCGGCGGCGTAAACGCCGGCCCACGCTTCTCCGCCCGCTCCCCACCCTGCGCCCCATCCGCCCCGCGCGCACCCCGGCCCGCTCCCGCCGCTCCGCCACCACCAGCCGCCCCACCAGCACCACCCGCCCCGCCACCAGCCCCCGCCCCCGGCCGCGGCTTGGCCTTCCGCTTCGAACCACCCTTGCCCGACGGCGCAGGCCGACCACCCGGCCGCCCGGTCTTGCTCTTGTACTGCTCACCCCGGTTCGCACCAGGGTTCAAAGGTGAATCCATCCCGCAGGATACGGCCCCCCACCTGCCAATACGAGCCCAGAACAACACACAAGAGCCCATAAGAGCCCGAGCGGAAGCGAAGGGACGGTGACACACCGGCTCTTACCGCCCACCCCCAACCCCACAAGAAGGTGCCTGTGCCCCTCCCATCCACGCGACACCTTCCCGCCCACGACCACGTATCCAACCACCCGCCTTTGCGTCCCGAAGGTGGATTATGCGCGTTCGGCGCATGGTCGGGGTTGCGCTGGGCGCGGATCGCGTCCATGCTTGTGTCTCTTACCACGGAGAACAAGCATGGAACGCGAACTTTGGCGATCGGTCATCTGGGCCTTAAAGCGTCTGCCACG
>CAILKP010000083.1 GCA_903834785.1 uncultured bacterium | reverse complement strand
TGAAATCCCGGCCATGGAGTAGGTATCGCCCCGGACGCGGCCGTGCGAGAGCCGGCGGGTGGAGAAACCCTGATGAAGATCTGCCCGTGGCGCGGGCTCGGCGGGATGGACCGGATGGAGCGAGTGCGCCGATGGAACCGGCTGGAGGGTCTGGTCCGTCTATGACGGTTGTGCGGGCAGATGACCGGACAGTTGGCCGGGCAGGAACGATGTGGCCAGCGCATCGCCGGGGGTGTGCTGGAAGCAGACGGGGCGGGTCCAGCGGCGGGCGGCCAGGGGGCCGACGGCAGTTGAGGCGGGATCACTGGTGGCGGGGTGCGGGCCACCGTGGACCATGGCGGGGGCGACGCGGACACCGGTAGGGACACCGTTGAGCACAATGCGGCCGGCGCGGCTGGCTAGGGCCTGGGTGAGCTCGCGAACAGACGCGTGGTCGGGAGCATCACCATAGATGGAGCCGACGAGCATGCCGCGGGAGTGGTGGGCAAGCTGGGCGAGCTCACTGGGGGAACCGGCGGTGATGATGGCCGCGGGGCCGAAGACTTCATCACGGAGTGTGGGGCTGGCGAGCAGTTGGGCGATTGGGGCCAGGAGAATGGTGGGCGTGCAGCGGGGGTCGGTGGAGGCACGCGGGGTTGGATTTGGCGCGAGGGTGGCCGCGCCGGCGGACTGGACTTCCTGCAGGCGGTGGTGGTAGCCCTGGGCGATGCGCGGGGTGAGCATGGGGCGGGCCGGGGCGCGGCTGGCCAAGGTGGCGAGTTGGCTGGCGAATGCCGCGGCATCGGCGGCGGAACCCTCGATGGCGACCAGCCCGGTGTTGGTGCACTGCTGGCCGACGGAGTCGGTCAGGCTGATGGCCAAGTCGGTGGCGACTTGGCTGGCGCGGGTGCGGAGGGCGGACTGGCAGACCAGGACGAGGTTGCAGGAGCCGTTTTCGGCAAAGAGCGGGATGGGGTCGGTCTGACGCTCGGCGGCGATGAGGTGGCGGAGGGCCTCACCACCGGCGATGGAGCCGGTGAAGCCGACGGCGCGGATGCTGGGGCTGAGGACCAGTTCGCGGCCGACGGGGCGTTCACGGTCGCCGCCGGCGTGGAGGAAGGAGAAGAAACCGGAGGGGAGCCCGGACTCGGCCAGGGTGGTCGCGGCGAGGCGGGCGAGGAACTCACCAGTGCCGGGGTGGGCGGGGTGGCCCTTGATGATGACGGGGCAGCCGGTGCAGACGGCGGAGGCGAAATCGCCGCCGCAGACGCCGTAGGCCAGCGGGAAGTTGCTGGCGGTAAAGACGGCGACGGGGCCGAGGGGGATGTTGACGCGGCGGAGGTCGGCATTGAACGGGCCGGCCTGGGCGGGCGCAAGTGGCGGGCTGTGGAGGACTTCCTGCCAGGAGCCGGAGGCGGCGAGCTCGGCGAAGAGTTTGAGGGTGCCGATCATGCGGCCGAACTCGCGGGCGAGGCGGCAGCGGGTCAGGCCGGTTTCGCGGCTGGCGAGGGCGAGGATCTCGGCCTGATTGGCCAGGCAGCGATCGGCCAGTAAGGTGAGCCAGCGGGCGGTGTGGCTGGCGAGTGCGGAGCGGGCGACGTGGAAGGTGTTGAAGGCTTCGGCGGCGGCGGAGCATGCCGCGGCGACCTGCGGGGCGGTGGCCGAGAAAAACGGGCGTGGGCCATCGCGACCGGCGACGGGCCAGTGGGCGCAGAAGGCGGATGATGGAGCGGGCGGCGGCTCATCGGCGGCGGGGCGGGTGAGGCTTGCTGCGATGATGCTGTGGCCGGTGAGCTGGGAGTCGGCCAGGAGGAAGGGGCGCGTGGCCGGGGGCATGGGTTGATGGTAAGGCGGGCGAGGGGAAGCTCCGATGAAGTGTTTTTGACGAACTTTGCCGCCGCGGGGGCGATTTGCCGATAAACTGTTTCGATCCTCGGCGCATGGATGCCGCCGGGGTCGACAATCACCCCGCTCATGGATGAGCCCCTATGCCCCCACTGCCGCTTGACCCGTCTGCGCTGCCCGTTTTGATGCACCCTTCGTCGGCCCTGCTGGAGCCGGTTGCCGGCCCGAGCCGCGAGGTGACAAGTGAGATCAAGCGAGCGGTGCCGGTTCTGGAGCCGATTTTGCCCGAACCCGTTCCGACGAGCTTTGAGGTTGCCGGCAAGCGTGTGTTCATGATCGGTGTCGGCGGCTCGGGCATGCAGGGCATGGCTCGGATGCTGGCCGGCCGCGGCGCGATCGTCAGCGGGTCGGAGCAGGCACCGTCCAACGCGACGATTGCCCTCGAGGCCGACGGGTTCACGATCGAGTTCAACCAGTCCAAGCGTGAGATCCCCGAGCAGTGCGACCTGGTGATTGCATCGGCGGCGATCAAGCCCGACCATCCGCAGGTGCTGGCGGCGATGGACCGCGGCGTGGCGGTGCTGTCCTATGCCGAGGCGCTGGGGCGGTGCATGCTCAAGCGGACGGCGGTGTGCGTGGCGGGCACGCACGGCAAGAGCACGACGACGAGCATGCTCAGCTGCGTGCTCTCCGACTGCGGGCTGGACCCGACGAGCATTGTGGGCGCATCGTGCCAGCAACTGGGCGGCATCATGGCTCCGCCGACGGCGCCGGCGGGAATCGGCGGCGGGTTCCGGCTGGGCGGCAAGACGATCCCCACGGGCAGCCGGCGCGGCGAGCCGGGGCTGCTGGTGGCGGAGAGCTGCGAGTTTAACCGCAGCTTCCACAACTATCACCCGACGATTGCGGCGATTACCAGCGTTGAGGCCGACCACCTGGATGTGTACGGCACGTTTGATGAGGTGCTCAAGAGCTTCAACCACTTTGCGCGGCTGGTGGCCAGCGAGGAGCAGGGCGGGCTGATTCTGATCTCGCACGATGGGGCGCACCGGCGCGAGGTGACCGCGGGCGTGAAGGCGAAGGTGCAGACCATCGGCTTCTCACCGGCGGCGGACTGGCAGGTGAAGTTTGACCCGTCGAGCCGCGAGGCCGCGCTGCTGGACCCGGCACGCCGCGAGGTGTGCCGCTGGACGGTGAAGATGCCCGGCGAGCACAACGCGATGAACTCGGCCATGGCGGCGACGATTGCGCTGACGCTGGGCGGTGATGCGGCGACGGTGTCGCGCTCGCTGTCGGGCTTTGGCGGGGTGGACCGGCGCAGCCAGTTCCTGGGGCAGCGCAAGCACCCGCTGGGCGGCGTGGTGCGGGTGTACGACGACTACGGCCACCACCCGACGGAGGTGGAAGTGACGCTGCGGGCGCTGCGCGAGGCGGAGAAGCCGGAGGTGAGGAACGGGCGGCTGATCTGCGTGTTCCAGCCCCACCAGCACAGCCGCACGCGGCACCTGCTCGATGAGTTTGCCAACTCGTTTGCGGCGGCGGACATTGTGATTGTGCCGGACATTTACTTTGTGCGCGACAGCATCGAGGAAAAGCAGAAGGTGACGGCCAGCGACCTGGTGGACAAGCTGCGCGAGAAGAGCGTGGAGGCCATGCACCTGTATCCGTTCGGGGCGATCATCCGGCAGCTGGAGAACATCTGCCGGCCGGGCGATGTGCTGGTGGTGATGGGTGCGGGCCCGGTGAACCAGGTGGCGTATGGGTTCCTGGATTTGCCGATGCCAAAGTGAGGGTGGTGAGGGGTGAGGGTGAAGGCGAAAGGCAGGAAGCACATCGCCAGGAATGGCGATGCCACGCAAGAGGGTGACGGGTGGCGGCAGCCGCGGGATCGTGCCGCACAGGCGAGGTCCAGCGCGCCGCGGTGGAGCTGGTGAGGGGGAGTTGCCTCCACCGCTGCGCGGTGGGGTGGTTTGGGTGACGCCGGGGACGTCGGGTGCCGCTGCGCGGCGACCCGACGCTATTGAACGGCACCGCGTTGCGGTGCGAAGGCGGAAGACAAGAAGCCATCGCCAGGAATGGCGATGCCACGAAAGACGAAAGTCGGGAAGGCCATCGCCAAGAATGGCGATGCCACGGGGGAGGTTACTTGGCGGGCTTGCCGTCGGCATCGACCATTTCGGGCTTGGGAAGGCCGAGGTCCTTGATCTGGTCGGTGATGAGTTTGGCATCGCCGATGAGGACAAGGACGCCCTTGTCGAGGCGGATGGTGCCGGCGGCGGCGGAGTTGAGGCCCTGGGCGGTGACCTTGCGGGCGCGGGCCATGTCCTGGGCCAGATCGGTGAAGGACTGGCCGTCGAGGATGGTGCCGACGGCGTGCCCGGCGGTGCCGCCGATGCTGGCAAAACCCTGGGCGGTTTCGTTGAGCAGCGTCTCGCGGGCCTTGGTCAGTTCGGCTTCGGAGATGGTTCCGGCGGCGATCTGCTGGAGTTCCTTGCGGAACTCGACAAGTGCGGGGCCGGTGGTTTCGGCCTTGACGGCGGTGCCGGCGGTCATGGCACCCAGGCGCGGGCTGAAGCTGACGCGCGAGCGTGCGCCGTAGGTAAAGCCGTGGACCTCGCGCAGGTTGTTGTTCAGGCGGCTGGTAAAGGAGCCGCCCAGGACGATGTTGGCCAGTTCGAGGGCGATGCGCTGCGGGGCGGCGACGGTGAGGCCGGGAGCGGCGAAGGCGAAGACGGTCTGGACGGCGCCGGGACGATCGACAATGAACAGCCGCAGGCCGCTGGCGGGCCGGGCCTCGTAGGTTGCGGCGACGACCTGGGGTGCGGCGGCAGCGGGCTTCCAGCCGGTGAGGATGGTGCCGGTGAGTTTGTCTGCCGCGGGCTTGTCCATCTGGCCGACGGTGATGATGCTGGCGCTGGTGGAGCTGAACAGCCAGGCGTAGAGGGACTTGACCTGATCGAGGGTGATGGCCGGGGTGGTGGCCAGGGTGCCCATGGTGCTGGTGCCGTAGGGGTTGCCATCGGCCCAGAGCATGCGGGCGGCCAGTCGCGGGGCGACGAGCTGCGGCTCATCGGCCTGCTGGGCCAGGGCGCTGAGGCGCAGGGACTTGACGCGCTGGAAGTCGGCATCGGCCAGGCGGGGCGAGGTGACGACCTTGCCCAGCACCTCGGCGAGTTTGTCGGCACTGCGGGCGAGGCCCTCGACGGTGATGGTGATTGAGTCGATGGTGGAGGAGGTGCTGAGCGTGCCGCCGAGGGACTGGAGGGTTTCGGCCAGCGTGGCGGCATCCATGTCGGTGGTGCCTTCCTGGAGCATTGCGGCGAGCAGTGAGGCGCGGCCGGCCTGCTCGACGGGGTCGAGCGGGGTGGGGCTGCGGAGCAGGACGGTCATGGAGACCATGGGCACACCGGCACGCTCGAAGTGAACGAGGTTGGCGCCGGAGGAGTGGATGCTGGTGACGGGCACCGGCGGCACGAACTCGGAGCGGGAGGTATCGGCCGGGCGGGCCTGACGGGGGTTCTCATCGCCGGAGGGCTCATCGGGCAGGATGCGGATGACCACGCGGGCGTTTGGCGTGAAGACCTTGGCGGCCCAGAACTTGATGCCTGCGATGGTGGCACCGCGGTAGCGGGCGAGGTCCTGATTGAGGGCATCGGGCGTGCCGAAGTAGTAGAGATACTCGTTGAGCAGGTCGGCCCGGCGCTGGACGCCCTGGAGTGAGGAGACGGTGGCGAGCTCGACCTGAGTCTTGCGGCGGTCAAGCTCGGCCTGGCTGGGGCCCTGGGCGGTGAAGCGAGCGATTTCCTCATCGACGATCTGCTCGATGCGGGTGAGGTCGGCACCGGGGATGGCCTGGACCTCGATGCGGACGAGTGAGCCGAGGGCGGCGGTGTCGGGCGAAGCGCTGACATCGGCGGCGAGCTTGTCGGTGACGACGAGACGCTGGTAGAGGCGGCTGGACTTGCCATCGGCCAGTGAGAGGCAGGCCAGGGAGATCTCGGCCTCACCGGGCTTGTAGCTGCCGGGGCTGTGGTAGATGAACTCGACCTTTGGGAGCTGGACCTTGTCGAGCAGGGTGGCGCGGACGACGCGGTCGAGCCGGGGCTCGGGGATGCTCGTGGTTTGCGGGGCGGCGTTGCCGCGGGG
>CAILKP010000082.1 GCA_903834785.1 uncultured bacterium | reverse complement strand
CGTTCCAAGGCGCACGCTTCCCCCTCGTCGGCCTCCTGGCCACCTGCTACGAAACCATCGGCGGCAAGCTCCTGGCCCCCGAACTCCCCACCCTCCCCGCGCCAGCCCCGCAACCCGCCACGCCCGCCCTCCCCCCAGGCCCCACCAGCACCCCCAACGACGCCTCCGGCGACAGCGGCAAATCCTGGCTCGCCCGCTAAGCGCCCCTCACGCACTGGCGATCTCGCACTCACAAACCCTGCTTCCGCGTCCCAACGGGACGCCGGGCTGTAGCCACGCGGTGAAGCAAGCCCGGCGAAGGCCGGGCGCAGCGCAACCCGTGGTACCGGTGCCCCGCTCAACCCCGCCCGCCCCGCTTCAAATCGCTCCGGTAGGAGCGAAGGGGTCACGCGTTCACGAGCAACAGCGGGCGTGACCGCTCTCTGCCTCGTTGGTGCTCCGTTCGCTGTCCCCCGGCATAAACTTCCATATGAACCGGGAGCCCAATACAGCGGTTCGGACGGCTTCTGGGGTAGCGGCTTGCTTTTCCGGCCTTGTGCCCTTGCAGGCGGGTCGTGTGGAGATGATCGATGGGTAGTAAACGGGTTGTAGCTGGGGCAGTACTCGCATGCGTCGCGGTAGCGTGCGCCGTCGTGGTGTACAACGTATCGAAACACACCCTGCCGAACGCCGTCGCTCCGGTGCGGACCCTGAGTGCCCCAGACTTCCATGTGCGACTTGCAACAGAAGAGGACCTTCGACAGATCTCCAAGGGCGTTCAACCACTGCCGGACTTCGTGCCGGCGGGCGACGAAGAGCTTGACCGCGTTCAGCGTGTAGTGGCTGACGAGAAGCGCAAGTACCTTCCTGGCTTTGTCGAAAAGTCCACGATCGCCATTCTGGTGTGCAAGTCATTCAAATCCGAAGGTGTCAACTTCGCCGGTACACAGGATTACCTCAGGGTGTGGCTAATGACAGAGTCCTCGACCACCGGCCGCAAGATCCCCGATGACTACATCGCCGGCGTCTTTCACCACGAGTTCGCTTCCGTGATATTCAACAGATTTATGGATAAGCCTTCAGCGGAGTCGTGGCTGAGTGCCGTCGACAAACAGAAGATGCCGCGTGGCGGGCCGATCCAAGCCGCAAAGATTGGGCAGGGTTCAACTGCTGCGAATCGGGAGCTTTGGCCGGCAGGTTTCTTCGCGGACTACTCCATGAGTTCGTTCGAGAAGGATTTTTCGGTTCTCTGGGAGGCCTGCTACTCAACGCCGCAGCAAGTCGTTGAGGCAGCATCAAGCTCGCCCGTGATTCTCCACAAGCTCAAGATACTACGGTCGACTCTTCGAAAGGCCGGCGGGGGCGATCTTCCGCCTCAGATCATCGATGGTCTTCAGCTTGAGTAGCAGTTCCCGGCTGTACTCGCGAAGTCGCAGCGACGTAGAGCTGGGGCAGCGGCAGGTTCCCCAGATCGGCAGATGCCCACGCCGCCACGCTGTGCCATCATGGTCCGCGAGCTTCAGCTTGGCCCACGGAGCCACCCCATCCACGTCGAACCGCTCCCCCATAAGAGGGCGGGGCCGGTGACACACACGCCCTCACCGCAACCTCCGCACTCACCCGCATGTGCCGAGCGCAGCCACGCAAACCCGACTGCCCTCGCATTCCCCCATTTCACACGCGGCCCGCTACCCTCCCCAACTCGCCATCGCAGGAGGCCCCAGGGTTGTCATTCCTCTCCAACATCCGCATCCTTCGCGTATTTCAATACACCGCGTTCGCGCTGTTCATCGCCTCGTCCCTGTCCCTCGTCTGGGAGATCTCCCTCTCGCTCAGATACCTGGTCGTTGGCGTGTCCAACGGCTGCTTCGTCATCATGCTCGTCGAGCCCGGGTTCATGGGCAATGTCGAGTTCAACGCGCACGCCAGCGACGGTCTCAGCTCCGTGTCCTGGCTCGGCGTCATCTCGTGGTCAGGAATTGGCATCCCCTTCTGGCTCCTCGGCATCATCGCCATCCTGCTGTCGCGGCGGGCGAAACGCTGCTCCAATCGCCCCAACGCTCCGGCCCCAGCCCCGAAGTAGCCCACAGCCCCGCCCTCGGCCTCTCATCAAACCTGACCCCGCCTCCCTCCGCCGTTCGCCGCGCCGCGTCCCGCGCATCCCTCCCGCCGCCTCTACCCACCCCACGCCCGCCCTTAACGTCCCAATAATAACACCCCTCGAAATTCAACCCTTTTCAGCAAATCATCTTGACAAATACCAAACCGCTGGCAAACTAATACCGTACAGGACGCGACCAGTCCCTTCGGTCACCAGAGGAGGTATCACCATGGCAGATCTGCTCCCCGCTCCAGGCCCCGCCGTGCAGCAGGCGGCCGCCGCCCTCGTCACCGCGGCAGAGGCCGCCCGGCCCCG
>CAILKP010000081.1 GCA_903834785.1 uncultured bacterium | reverse complement strand
TGACCTGACCCAGCAACGGTGGACACACCGTTGTTGTCAGACTCGGCTCGCCTCGAACTGTTCGGGGCTGACATAGCCGAGCGATGCATGAAGACGCTGACGGTTGTAGAACACCTCAATGTAGTCGAACACCGCCGCCCGGGCCTCATCCATGGTCGTGAACTGTTCGTGGTGCAGCGCCTCGGACTTGAGCTTGCCCCAGAACGATTCCATCGCCGCGTTGTCGTAGCAGTTGCCGCGGCGGCTCATGCTCGCTTCGATCCCGTGCTGCTGCAGCAACTGCCGGTAGCGGCTGCTGGTGTACTGCACGCCCCGGTCGGAGTGGTGCACCAATCCCTGAGCGTTGCCGGTCGACAGACGCTGGCGGATGGCCATGTCCAGCGCCCGTTCGACCAGATCGGTCGTCATGGTGCAGTCCATGCTCCAGCCGACGATCCGGCGGCTGAACAGGTCCATGACGCCGGCCAGGTACAAGAAGCCCTCATCGGTGCGGATGTACGTGATGTCCACGACCCATCCCCGGTTCGGTCCGTCAGTCCGGAACCGGCGGTTCAGGCTGTTGGGTGCGATCGGGTTGTCGTGGGACGAATCGGTCGTGCAGACCCTGAACTTCCGACCGACTTTCGAGCGGATTCCAGCCGCGGCCATGAGCCGAGCGACGGTCTTGCGGTTGAGTCGGGCGGAGGCATCGAGCGTGCGCTGGTGGCGGTGAACTTCCTTGAGGATCTTGGTGCAGCCGTAGATGCCGCGGGACTGGGCGTGGGCGATGCGAATCTGGTCGGTCAACTCGCGGGCCCGCCTTGCCCTGGCGCTCTCGGGCCGCTTGAGCCAGGCGTAGTACCCGGCCGTGGTGATGCCCAGCACGGCGGCCATGACAGCGATGTCGAACCGGGGCCGGTTGTCGCGCATGAAGGCGTACTTCACAGCTGCTCCTTGGCGAAGTATGCCGTGGCTTTTTTTAAAATATCACGCTCCATCCGCAGGCGAGCGTTCTCCTTCTCAAGCTCGCGGACACGCTGCTCGATGGGAGTGTCCTTGGGGATCAGGCTCGTCGGGGCGTTGCTCTTGGCGGCCTGGACCCACTCGCGGAGGGTGTGGTAGTTGATGCCGAGCCGCTTGGCAACCGAGATGATCGTGTTGCGTTCGGTGATGACCATCTCGATGGCGGACTGGCGGAACTCGTCGGTATAGACCTTCTTTGCCATGTGGAACTCCTTCTGCCGCGGCTGTTGTAGCACGCGGCCGGGTGTGTCCACCATTGCTGGGTCAGGTCAAAATTGATCGCGGGCACGGAGGTGGCTGGTGCTTGGTGGGCACCGGGACCTTCGTGCGAGTGGCGTGGATTGGAGGGGAGTTGCTGTGTGTGCCGACACCGGCCTAGGGCGGCGGGGAGGCCTTCGTTTGCACCGCACAACCCTCGCCAGAGGAAGTGGCGAGAGTTGTGGCACGGGGGCTTGTCAGAGAGGGGTTGGTGTGGCGTAAGTCGTCGCCTGGATGTCGCGGGCGGCGAGGTGGCTGGTGAAGATGGCGATGCGCTCCTGGAGCGGGTGGATGGAGTGCCGGAGAAACTCGTCGAGGCGGCGTTGGCGCGTCTGACGATCGGTGGGGTTGGTGGCGTTTGTGAGCTGTTGCTGGAGGCGGAGGAGGTTGGGCTGGTGAGACTCGAGCTCGGCCTGGAGTTTGGGGAGTTCGGCCTTGAGGTTGGCGATGAACTGGCTGGGTGAGACTGAGGCGGAGGAGGTGGAGGAGACGGATGCGTCGGGCGATGTTGCGTTGGGCTGGCGCGGGGTGGAGGATGCCGCGGGTTGGAGGGAGGGGAGGGAGGGGCGGGTGGGGCGCGGCGAGGAGGGCGAAGGAGTGCGCGGGGCGCGGGGGGTGAGGGGGCGCGGGACGTGGAGGGTGCGGGCGCGGAGGGCGAGGGTGGCGACTTTGAGTTTGTTCTCGCTGAAGGGGATGGAGCCCTTCATCATGCCGCGGTAGAGGCGGAGGGCCATGCGGATGGTGAGGCGGATGTCGT
>CAILKP010000080.1 GCA_903834785.1 uncultured bacterium | reverse complement strand
GGCATCCGCTCCGTCGCCGTCCGCAACATCACCGACTTCGTGATTGAGGACCGCCAACTCGCCGACGACCTCCAGCGTGCCCTCTCGGCCATGGCCGAGAGCCGCGCCGAGCGCGTCAAAGCCGTCGACCTGACCCTCTCCGGCACCGGCGCCCGCGATGTCGTCGTCGGCTACATCCACGAGACTCCGGTCTGGAAGACCAGCTACCGCCTCGTCCTGCCCGAGGCCAAGGAAGCCGCCGCAAAACCCGCAGACAAGCCGGCAGACAAGCCCGCCGACGCGACCAACCCCCAGGGCATGCTCCAGGGCTGGGCCATCGTCGAGAACACCACCGACCAGGACTGGTCCAACGTCCGCCTGTCCCTCGTCTCCGGCCGCCCGGTCAGCTTCAAGATGGACCTCTACGAGCCGCTCTATGCCTTCCGCCCCGATGTCCCCGTCCCCACCGTCCCCGGTGTCTCGCCTCGCCAGTATGACGGTGCGGTCGGCGCACCCCCGATGATTACCGGCAACTCCAGCACGCGGATGTCTGCTGCCGCCGCAAACAAGCTCGAAGCCGCACGCCCGACCGGCGGCGGCCTCGCCTTCGGCAACGTCCCCGACCGCGGCAGTGCCCGTGATGCCGCCGGTGCCCCCGCCGCCGACGCCCTCTTCGCCGATATCTCCGACCAGGACATGCTGAGCTACTCCCCCCGCTCCCAGGCCTCCGGCCAGGAAGTGGGGGAAGTCTTCCAGTTCGCGCTCGACAACCCCGTCACCATCGAGCGTCAGCGTTCCGCCATGATCCCGATCATGAACGCCCCCGTCGGCGGCCGCCGCGTGAGCATTTTCAATGCCTCGGACTCGGCCAAGAACCCCATGCGCGGCGTCGAGATCATCAACACCTCCAACCTCCAGCTCCTGCCCGGTCCCATCAGCGTCTTTGATGGTGCCGCCTACGCCGGTGATGCCCAGATCGGCCAGATCCCACCCGGCGACAAGCGCCTCCTGGCCTACGCCGTCGACCTCGAGGTCAACGTCACCACCGAAACCGCCAGCGAGACCTCCATCGTCAGCCTCAAGTTCGTCAATGGCTCGCTCATCCAGACCTACAAGCAGCGTCAAGGCCTGATCTACAAGCTCGACAACAAGGACATCAAGCGCAGCCGCACCGTCCTCATCGAGCACCCCAAGTTCGACGGCTGGACCCTCGTCAATCTCAAAGCCGAGCAGCAGACCCAGAACCTCTACCGCTTCGGCATCGATCTCGCGCCAAGCGAAACCAAGGAACTCAAGGTCGTTCAGGAACGCATCGCCAGCCAGCTCATCGAGCTCGGCAGCTACGACCAGCCCGCCCTCCTCCGCCTCAAGGCCGACGGCCAGATCTCTGATGCCGTCATGGCCGCCCTCACCAAACTCGCCGCCAAGCAGGCCGAGATCAACGCCGTCGCCCGCAAGATCGAGGAAAATGACGCGAGCGTCAACACAATCCGCCCCGACCAGACCCGCATCGCCGGCATGATGGAAAAGCTCGATCGCACCACCGACACCTACCAGAACCTCCTCAAGAAGCTCAACCGCCAGGAAGGCGAGATCGACACGCTCACCACCAGCCGCACCAAACTCGCCGAGCAGGCCGAAGCCCTCCGCCGCCAGTACGCCGAGATGCTGAGCGGTCTGACCATCGACTGACACGCACCCTTCCACCCCTCCGCCCCTCCCCTTCCCTCCCTTTCTCGCAGGAACCGACACCCCCCCCCGCCCCGGCCGGCACCCGCCCGCCGGGGCGGCTGCCGTTTTGCCCGTGCCCCGTACCCCGCCCGCGGCAGGTCCCAGCCGCGCCATCAGTGCTTCAAACTGCTGTTTGCACCCCGCCTCACCGTCCGGCCGCCCATCTGCCGCGCACACCTCCCAAATTCTCATCCGCCCACTGGTCACAAGCCGAACCGTGTGGCATAGTGTTAGGGAATGCCCAATCTTCTCATTGGGCGTTCGGTGGCCGTTCTGGTCCGCGGCGGGTTGTCTTCATCCCGCTGATCGCTTCGCTAGGAGAATCCACAGATGTTCCAATTCCGCCGCTCGGTGCCCCGCGCATTCACGCTCATCGAGCTGCTGGTGGTCATCGCCATCATCGCCCTGCTCGTCAGCATCGTGCTGCCGGCCTTGGGCGAGGCCCGCCGCTCGGCCCGCAAGGTTCAGTCGCTGGCCAACCTCCGCAGCAACGCCACATACCACGCGTCGTACTTCGGCGACAACAAGGACCAGTTCGTCAATCCGTTTGCGACCCGGCCCATCAGCGGCGCGGTCAACGCCGGCTGCAACGCCAACAGCCTCTACTGGGTCTGGCTCCCCGGCAGTGAGTGCAACGTCGGCTGGCCCTACGCCGGCACCTACTCCAACTCCGGTACCGAGTCCTACGGCTACCACTGGATCGCCCACACCCTCTACACGCAGAACCCCAACGACTCCCGCCTGGCCAGCATCGCCTCCCCCGGCGACCGCGCCCTGATCTCCTGGCTGCAGAACAACCGTCCCGCCCAGGGTGATCCGACCTGGATCTTCCCCTCGTCATACTGGTACTCGCCGGTCTTCTGGACGGACCCCGTCCGCTACCGCGCGGCCTCCCGCGCTACCCCCACACAGGCCAACAACTACTTCGTCCGCCGCAACCGCACGCAGGATGTGCTCTACCCCGGCTACAAAGTTCTCCTCTTTGAGAACAAGGACTACTTCGCCAAGACCGAGAAGCAGTGGAACGAAGTCGGCGCCACCGTCCGTTACGCCATGCTCGACGGCTCCGCGGCAGAGACCAAGACCCTCGACGTCGTCTCGGACACCGATGCCGCCGGCAACGATGTCCAGAAACTCAAGACCCCCTCTGGCACCTGGAATCCCGGCGAAAGCGAGATGGCCGGCTACCTCGAATACGGCCAGACCCAGGGCTTCAGGTGGACGTACAACCTCCCCGCCTATTTCTTCGCCACCCGCGACGGCGTCAAGGGCCGCGACCTGCTCAAGCGCTAGTTCGCACCCCGTCACCGCTCCGTTCTCTCAATCGCCTCCTCGCCCCGCCCCCCCGTCTCGCCCTCCCCAGCCGCATCCTCCCGGCTCCGCAGAACTGACTCGCCATGCCACCCACCGGTTTTTCCAAGGCCAAGTCGGCACCCGCCCCCGACAACAAGAAGAAGCTCATCCTCGGCTCCGTCGCCGGGGTCACCATCCTCATCGCTGGTTTCCTCTTGCTCCGCGGCGGCGGCGATGACGGCCCCAAGGTCGACCCCAAGCTCGCCGAAAAGGCCAGCCAGATCGAGGCCAACCTCCGCGCCGTCAGCCCCGCCCAGCCCCCAGCCCCCGCCCCGGCTCCCGAGCCCACCCCCGGAGTCCCCGACCAGCCAGCTCCCAAGAGCCTCCGCGGCGGGAAGTAACGCCGCCAGCCGTCTGACTTTGAGCCCCCCTGGGCCTGCCCCCGAGCAGTTTCTGACCCGCCCCGAGTCGTTCGACCCCCGCAATCCACGCAATCGCGTCGCTTTTCGGAGATCCGAGTATGAACCGTTCGTCAGTATCAAGCCGCCGCACCGCCTTCACGCTTATTGAGCTTCTGGTGGTCATCGCCATCATCGCCCTGCTCGTCGGCATCCTCCTGCCCTCCCTCGGCAAGGCCCGCAACGCTGCGCGGCTCAGTAAGTCGCTGAGCAACAACAAACAGCTGATGACCGGCAACCTGACGTACCGCACAGACTTCAAAGACCTGATGCCCATGATCATCAGCAACCGCGGCGGCGGTGTCGGCTGGTCCACCTGGTCCTACGGCGGCAAGAACAGCCAGGCTCGCTGGCAGGGCTATGCGGGCGGCGTCTTCGATGAGCCCGCCGCCTCTCGCCCGCTCAACGCGTACATCTACCCGGAGCTCCGGCTTGATCCCAACATGCTGGGTAACGCCCGGTATCAGTACGAGCTCGAGTCCTTCCGCTCCCCCGGTGATCGCGGCTCGTTCCAGTGGCTAAATCCCTATCCCACGCTCGACCGCCAGTTCACCAGCTACGACGATGTTGGCACAAGTTACCACCTCAACATGAAGTGGTGGGATCCGGTCATCGCCTTCATGGGGCGCAAGGCGCCACAGCGGGCCGGTGAGACCACGTACAACTACTGGGTTCGTGTGCTCCGCGACGGCATGCGGCGCATGAACATGGCGGGCAGCACCGACTCTTCCAAGTTCGTCTGGATCCACGACCAGACCGGCGACATCGTTGCCCAGGATCCCCAGCGCCGCAACTGGGTCGGCGAGTTCGGTGACCGCAACAAGTCCGTCTTCGCGTTCCTCGATGGTCACGGTGACTACATCGAGATGGTCCCCGGCATGTTCCGCGGCACGGGTTACAACTTCCACCTCGCACTCCCCAACGACTGATGCCTGACACCACCCACAATCGCACTTCCCTCGGTGCTCCGCCATCGCCAGCCAAGGCTGCGCCCGCAACCGCCCGCGACAAGCCGTTGATGTACGGTGTCGCCGGGGTTGCAATCGTCGCCGCTATTGGCATGGCCGCCATGAACATGTTCGGCGGTCCCGAGCCCGGCACGCCCCTGTCATCTGAAGCCATGACGCAGACCGCATCGACCGGCGGCGGCGGACCGGCCAACTCAAAGGCTGCGCCCGGCGCCCCGGCCGCCGCAGCTCCTGCCGCAAACTCCAACGAGATCCCCCAACTCGCCCCAGACCAGGTCCGCAAGGGCGCCGCCCGGCTGGCACCAGGCACCAAGTAACGGGCAGGGCTCATCACGCTGGATACCGCGTTCGCGGCCGTTCCCGCGTGTTCCTGCCTCTCCCTCCTCTCCCTCCTCTCCCTCCCCTCCCTCCCGCCTCCGCTTGAACCCCCACCCCCGCCCGCCTATACTCACCTCCAGATTGCGGGGTAGAGCAGCCTGGTAGCTCGTCGGGCTCATAACCCGGAGGTCATTGGTTCAAATCCAATCCCCGCTATTTGATAATCCCCCGTGTCGCAAGACGCGGGGGTTGTCGTTTTTGCTACACACGCAGTGAGTGCATCTCACGAAACGACCACGGCCCGAGCGTGTGCCCGGGCCGTGGAGGATTGAACTCAGGTTGTGCGGTCAGTGCCGAGAGCGAGCTCAGCGGCGGCGACGCGCGGCCACAAGGCCGCCGATCACCAGCAGCACGGCCGCGCCGGGTGCTGGGATCAAGGCCACTGTGGCCGTGTACTGGGTTGAGTCGTAAATGTTGTAGCCCAGGTAGGATGGCTGCGCCCCATATTCGAATCCGCGAGCGCCGTTCGGATCGATCGAGAAGTCGATGGTTCCGCCGGCCGCCAACGTGAATGTCCGAGTCACCGTCTGGAACTGAAACGACTGCGGCGCCGACGCCTGGTCCCACGTCTGCAGATTGAAGACGTTGCTGTTGTTCAGCCACATGCTAACACCGTCGCGGCGGTAGTCCGGGTACCCACTCACAACGTAGGGGCTATTGCCCGGGTCCAGCAGCTTTGCGCTGAACGTGGCGGTGTAATCGCCCGCCGTCGGAGCGGTGAACCGCAGATTGGCGCGAACGCCGGTGGAATAGCCGCCGGGGTGCATGAACGAGGCGCCGACCCAGACATCGCTGGTAAACATGGAGCCGTTGTAGCTGGCTTTGGTGAAGTTTCCTCCGGCTGCATCCAGGCGGCCGTACTGCCAAACACCGTTGGTGCCACCCTGCACGCCGTTGAAGTCAGTTGCGGCGTTGTAGGTTATGTCAGCGGTGGCGGTGTTTCCTGCGCATGCCAGAACAGCGACCGCCGCGATGCAACCAACATGCAGCCTGATTCGGTTTGCGCTCGTGCTGCTGCCAGACTCTGACCGGCCCCGCGCAATGATCGAGACGTCTGACACAGGGCGAGATTCAGGACGCTGCTGTTGACAGTTCATTATGCAACTCCGAGCCGTGATTACCGGGGCACCCATGTGTCTCGGATACACACAGATAAGCGTGCATTCCGATTTCCTGCACGGCCAGCAGAGATCGGCTCGGATGAGCCGTTCCCCCGGGACGAGGCCGCGCAGACCATTCAAAACATCTGGCCGGCGCGTTCTGGGACGCTGCGGCTCGAGGGCGGGTGTCGGCGCTGATCGCCGCCCAGGAGAATCACAGTGCAATGGAGCGGAGTTGTGCATCGGTTCGTGTCGCGCCCTCCCGGTGATGCGCTCCATAACTGCCATACAGAGCATCCCCGCCAAAGACCCCATCTGGCACGCTCAAAGGCGGTCTCGGCGAGTCTCGGTGACCTGCCGAGGGCCGTTCGTGCCGCTGGATTGAACCCCCAGACTTGTCGCGCCGCCACTATCAGCCAGTGGTGAAAGTCCTTCAGAACCAGTTGGGTGCGAAATATTGACGTTTCCCGCCGTGTTCTCAGCCCGTCATCGCCGAGAAAGGCGATGCATGGCGTACCCACGACAATGAAGAACGTCCACACAGTGCCTTGGGCAACCTGAGCCCCAAGGAGTTCGCTGCGTCCAAGGCTCAGGAAAACCCGGTCGGATGAAGCCAAAAAGCTCACGCTGCCAATGGCACAGGATCGGGGAAAAACCCCGGCGGCGTGCTGGACTTTCATAGTTGGTGGATAAGGATTCGGGGAGCAGGTCAGCAGATCACCTTATCTCCCAGAACTTTGTCGCCTATCGCTCAATCGCCAATGGAAACCAGCCGACGACTCCCGAGCGATGCGACTTGAGCGCACCCTGTTCACGACAACTGCAGATCGTGCACGCCGGACAAGGCTGCCGCTCGCTGTCGTTTGTCGACGGGCTGCAGCCACGCCTGAGGTTGAGGGCGTTCTTGCCGCGGGTGGTCCGAGCGCGCCGCGACCGGACGGCCGTCCTGTCCGCATGGCCGCAGCATTCACGCTCATCGAGGCGATCGCGGCCATCGTGATTCTGACGGTCGCGATCCCGCCCATTGTCGTCGGCATCAGTGATGCTCACCGACGGCGTTCGGGGCCGGTGCTGTTCGAACGGGCGCGATGGCTCGCGGCCGAGAGGCTGGAGGACGTGATTGCCGACAGGCACAGTTCAATCCGCGGCTATGCCTACATCACGAATGCGAACTACCCGGCGGAGACCAGCATCAACGGGTTCACGGCGTTCTCGCGGACCACGAGCATCACCGAAACGGGCCCAACTCTGGTCGCGGCGGGCACCGGCTACAAGACCGTGACTGTCACGGTCACCTTTCCCAATCCCATCGCCGCGCCGCTGTCCTTCGCGGTGTCCACCGTCATCACGGACTACACACCGTGAGGTCTGTGCCGCGACAAGGCAGGCTTTCGACGCGCCGTGCGTTCACGCTGGTCGAGGTCATCGCGTCCATCGTGATCGTGGCCGTGCTGGCCGCGACCAGTGCGAACCTCGTGCGAGACACCACCAGCGGCTATGCCGACGCCGTCACACGGGCCGGGCTTATCAACGACGGATCCGCGGCTCTTGAGCGTCTGGTCACGGGTATTCGCGACATCCCCCTGCGGGCGTCGATAACTCCCGCCGAGCCGTCGATCGCGACGATCACGACCAACTCGCTCACCGTGGACGGCAATCATGGCTTCGCACTGTCGGGAACGAATCTCCGGCTGACCGTCGCCGGGGTGACCACGACACTCTTGGGCAATGTGTCAAGCTTTCAGGTGCGGGCGTTTGATCAGGACAACGCCGCGATGGCCGTCTCTCTGAGCGGCAACGCGTGCGACCCGGTGCGGCGGATCGAGCTGACACTCACCCTCAGCCGCAACGGCGTGAGCGAGACGCTCCGCACCCGAGTATTTCTTCGATGCATGATGCACGGAGCCTCACCATGAGTCGTTCCGAACTGTACAAACCGTGCGGTGTTGCCTCCCGGCGCGGCACAGTCCTTGTTGCGGCGCTCGTCGCGCTGATTGTGCTGTCGCTCATTTCCGTCGGTCTGGTAACCGCCGGCGCGAGGGATCACGACCTGACGGCGCGGAGGTCCGAGACCATGCGGGCGTTCTACGCGGTGGAAGCCGGCGTGAACATGGCGACGCGGGAACTCATGAACAACGCCGACGAGGACGGGGACGGCACGATCGGATCAATCTCGAACGACAACTCAGATGCGTCCGATCCGTTGATCGGCATAGCCCGTGTCACGGTACGCAAGGGCACGAGCGGTTCCAACACGACGCTCACGAGCGTCGGTCGCGCCGGATCGGCCACGCGATCGGCGATGCTGACGCTGAGGTGAAAAACCTGCCGATTGGCCGGTCCGGAGCGGCGGCGTTGTGCCCGGCCGATGTCTGAAGAAACCGCTCCCCGGCGGCCGTGCCCCGCGCTCCAAACCCTGTGCCAACCCAGTGTGCTCCTTCCTCCGGCGCTGATACCTATCAGCCAAGACAGAACGACCGGCCCCCAGTAGAAGACCGGTCACGGCTCGCTGTCGTTCATCGCGGCAAATCCGCTCCTGGTCGCTCACCGATGCCGTCGGGGTGAAGCACCGGATCCGGCCCCGCCGGTACGTGCGCCGGCGGATAGCGCGATCGCCTCATCGTGAATCGGGACTTGAACTCGTGCCGCAGCGTCTGAAGCCCCGATGTAAACCCAGAACCCGAAATCGCGACGCACGCTTTACCCGGGGGCCGATCGGTTGACGGGGCAGAAAACGCCGGGCGATCACGGACTGGGTTGCACAGCCTGCCACGATGTGATCCTGGGTTTCGTGGCGGCCGGCACAAACTCCACTGTCGCTGTGATTGAGGTGGAGTCGTAGATGTAGTAGCCCAGGTAGGATGGCTGCGCCCCGTATGCGAACCCACGAGCACCGTTCGGATCAATGGAGAAGTCGATGGTGCCGTCCTGAGCCAGGGTAAACGTCTTGGTCAGGGTCTGGAGCTGAAACGACTGCGGCGCCGACGCCTGGTCCCACGTCTGCAGATCAAACGAAGCGTCGTTCAGCCACATCCGCACGCCGTCTCGGCGGAAGTCGTTATTCGCGATGTACGGGATGTACGGGTTGTTGCCAGTGTCGATGAGTCTGGCGCTGAACGTTGCTTTGTACGTGCCCGCCACCAGAGCCTTGAAGCGCAGGGTGGCCATGATTCCATTGAAATAGCCGGCCGGATGCATGAACGTGCCGGTAACTACCGGAAAGCCGCCCGAGTTGCCCGCGAAATAGGCACCGGTGAAAGAGCCGAGGATGAAGGTGCCGCCGGTGCCGGAGAAGGCAACATTTGAAGGCTGAGGATTGGTCTGACCGTACTGCCAGACGCCCGTGGTGCCGCCTTGGGTATTGTTGAACTCCGTGCCCGCGTTGTACGTGACCGATGCGGGGGCCGCCGAGGTGGTGTCCACCAGCGACGAGCGAGTATTCCGGCCGCCACCCGAGGCCGTCGAGTAGCTGAGCACCGTAAGCACCCGGCGTCCATTGATCAGTTCCGTCGGGTTGGCCGCTAGCGTGACTCGCACGCGAAAGTTGCCCGCCCCAACCGGGGACAAGCCCGGGGAACCGAAGTTCACGTCGGGACCCATCGGCAGAGCACCGGAGCCGTAGTTGGGATCGAGCAGCGTGTTCGTACTTCCCATGTTGTAGGTCGTCCAGCTCGAGCCCGCGTTCGTCGAGTATTCGATGAGCGAGACGGGGGTCGCGTATGCAGCCGGCGGCTGACCGGTTGGGCTCGCGAGGTAGACACCGATGCTGAAGCGGAGCAGTCTGCCAGACCAGGATCCACCGGTGTAACCGAAGTACGTGATTGTAGTCGGCGTGCTCCCTTGCAGCGTGCTGCAGTTCGAGCCACTACCGGCACCGTTCACAATCGCAGCATTCGCCGAACCCGCGATGGCCACGACGGCCGCCATGGCGAGAAAAATCGCTCCTGCGGCGAATGCCAGACGGGTCGTGTGCAGAAGCGAGCGCGGTCTCTTGAGTTGAGTGCCCGGCGTGGTGTTTGTCACGGTGTCAGTGACGGCAGATCCGGACGCACCGCTCCCGTACGACGATCCTGATCCGGGGATTCCATGGTTCGGGCTACCGTTCATCAATCGCCTCCGTACGTGGAGTGTCGCCCACGTCGCATACGCCATCTTCGGTTACGAGCACGCGTCATACCAGCGGCATGACATCTTTCTTCGGTCATTGTTCCGATCGGCCTCGCTTAGTCGGCTCAGACGGCGCAGATATGAGGTTGCAACCGTTGCACGCCGTTCGGGCTCACCGCAAAGCGGCAGTTGCGATGGACCGGATCGTCCGGAAAAGGCCGCAGCCCTGTGCGTAAGCGATATGTCGTCCGGCCGCGCCGTCCGAGAAGCGACCAACAGGGCCGTCGACCGAAAGTCGTCCACGCCGGGTCGGTCGCCTGAGCATCCACCTGAAAAGTGCCGATATCTGGTGACAATACGTTCGACGGCGCGGCCGTGCGAGTCGGACGCCGACACATCATGGCCTGAGACGAACGCACACATGCGTTACCACTGCGAATCCAAGAACGTTCACCCTGCAGCCACCCGGCGGGCGTTTTCTCTGGTCGAACTGATCGCGGTGGTGGTCGTCATCTCGATCATGGCGGCGGTAGCGATCCCGGCGATCGGGAATCTGACGTTGACGCGGGCGGCAGCCGCGGCGCAGCAGTTGGCCCGGGATCTCACCTTCGCCCGTCAGCAGGCCGCGGCGCGGGGTGTGACGGTGTGGGTTGTGCTCAGCACTGCAAACGAGAGCTATTCGATCCTGGCCGAGTCGGCGGCGACACCCGGTCTGGCGAACGCTCTGACCATCAACGACCCGGCCACAGGCCAGTACTTCGTCCAGCGCTTCATGTCCGACGAGTTCATTGGCGTCGATCTGTCAGCGGTGAGCATCGGCGGCGTCGCCGGCACCCATTTCGGATTCGACTGGCTTGGCCGCCCACAGAACTTGAGCGGCGCACTGCTCACGTCCGCGTCATCGGTATTGATCAATAACGGCGTGCACACGGTATCGGTCGAGTCGCAGACCGGACTCGTCACCGTGACACCGTAGCCCACGCTCGGAGCGGCCAGTGCCGCTGATCCTGCACCGCTCCGTTCGTATCTGAGGGTGTTGGTCCCGGCGTCCAAGATTGCCAGACCATTGGCACTGCTGGCACGGGACGAGCCGTTCACGCCGACGGATTGAACTCCCCGACTCGTCGCGCGACCGCTATGTCCATGTTGGTCTCTCTAACGCGTCGGGTGACCGCTATGCAACCGCTATCTGATGACCCCCGGGTCGCAAAACCCGGGGGGTGTCGTTTTTGCCAATTACGCGCAGTGACTGCACGCCACGAAACGACCACGGCCCGGGCGTGTGCCCGGGCCGTGGAGGATTGAAATCAGGTTGTGCGGTCAACTGCTGAGCAGACTCAGCGGCGACGACGCGCGGCCAGCAGGCCACCGAGGCCGAGGACCGCGGCCGCGCCGGGGGTCGGAACGGCGGTGAAACTCACCAACTCCAGGGCAAAGCCGTCAGTCTGGCCGTTGCCCTGCACGTAAAACTCGATCGTGTTGAGGCCGGGCACAAAGCCGCTGGTGATGCTCTGGGGCCCGCTGAAGCTGTACGTCGGGATGCGGCTGCTCGGCGTTGAGCCGGGGTAGTTCACAAAGCTGCCGCCGTTCAACTTGAACGCCGGAATCCATGAGCCGCGGCTGGCAACGATCTGGCCAGAGTCGTCCGCGGCCCAGCGGATCGTGAGATTGGCGCTGGCCGGGTCGTAGCCCGTCAGATCAAACGTCTGGCGGAACACGAAGTATGTCCAGTTTCCGATGCCGCCGTGACTGTGACCTGCCCCCATTTCCTGTACCAGCCGCTATGAGAGTCTGTTGATGGTACCAGCCCCTGCAGCTGCACGTTGCACGCCACAGGGGAGGGGGGTAGAGGGGTGAGTTTGAGAGGGG
>CAILKP010000079.1 GCA_903834785.1 uncultured bacterium | reverse complement strand
GCCCCCGTACAACGGCGTCGACATCGCCGATGGTGGCGGCAGCCCCCTGCCCGACGGCACCATCGACGGTGGCGACTTCATCGCCTTCATCAACGCCTTCGCCAGCGGCGAGCCCCTGGCCGACATCGCCGCCGCCGGCGGCTTCTTCCCCGATGGCACGGTTGATGGCGACGACTTCATCGCCTTCATCAACGGCTTTGCCGCCGGCGGGAACTGAAACCTCGAATCTGAATCGAGCATCCAACCCCGGACGAACCCCGCAACGTGCGGGTTTTTGTCCTTTTGGCCAACCGAACCAGCCGATCGCGGTATCCTGTTGTACGGGCCCCCGTGCCCGCGATGCGGCCTATGGAAAACCCCAGACAGCTGCCCCAGGGCCCAGCCGCGGCCCCGCTTGAGACCCACGACCTGATGCAAGGAACCCCTATGCCCGTGATCAACACCCGCTCATCCCTGTCCGCCCTCGCCTGCCTGCTCGCCGCCGGCCTGGCCGTCTCCTCCTTCACCGCCACCGGCGCGCTCGCCAAGCCCGCGGCTGATAAGCCCGCGGCTGACAAGCCCGCCGCCAAGGCTGCCGAGAAGCCCGAGGCCAAGAAGGAAGCGTCCGGCACGCTCAGCGTCGGCGACAAGGCTCCCGAGCTGAAGGTCTCCAAGTTCGTCAAGGGCAAGCCCGTGACGGGCTTTGAGAAGGGCCAGACCTACGTCGTCGAGTTCTGGGCCACCTGGTGCGGCCCGTGCAAGGCCACCATCCCCCACCTGACCAAGCTCCAGAAGGAGCACGGCAGCAAGGTCACCATGATCGGCGTCTCGGTCTGGGAGCAGGACCAGTCCAAGGTCGAGCCCTTCGTCAAGGAGATGGGCGAGAAGATGGACTACGCCGTGGCCATGGACGACATGGGCACCGAGAAGGGCTTCATGGCGGCCAACTGGATGCAGGCGGCCAAGCAGAACGGCATTCCCGCCGCGTTCATCGTCGATGGCACCGGCACGATCGCCTGGATCGGCCACCCCATGGGCATGGACAAGCCGCTGGCCCAGATCATCGAAGGCAAGTTCGATATCAAGGCCGCCGCCGAGGAAGCCAAGGCCGAGGCCGCCAAGGAAGCCGCCCGCGACAAGGAGATGGAGGCCAACCAGAAGACCTTCGCCGCCCTGGACAAGGCCATGCGTCGCAAGAACTTCGATGAGGCCCTCAAGCTCGTTGATGAGCTCCAGACCAAGGCCCCCTCGATGAAGGCCCAGCTCGCCGGCGCCAAGACCAACATCCGCATGGCCCAGTTCAAGTCCCTGCTGACCAGCAAGAAGGAAGCCGAGGCCTACAAGATCGCTAGTGAGCTCGTCGATGGCGATGTCAAGGACAACGCCATGGGCCTCAACGAGATCGCCTGGACCATCCTCGATGAGGAAGGTGTCGGCCAGCGCGACCTCGACCTGGCGATGAAGGTCGCCGTCAAGGCCAACGAGCTGACCAAGGGCGCCGATGGCATGATCCTCGACACCCTCGCCCGCGCTCACTTCGAGAAGGGCGACATCACCAAGGCCGTGGAGATCCAGCAGAAGGCCATCGAGAAGTCCGCCGGCAACGCCGACATGGTCGAGCAGATGACCGAGGCCCTCGAGAAGTACAAGAAGGCCGCCGCCAAGAAGTAAGCCGCGATCGGGCCCGCCCGATCCTGAGCATCTGACATCTCAGTACCCAAAGCAAGCACCCGCCGGCCCCTGCCGGCGGGTGCTTTGTTGTTCCTGTGCACCGCGCTTCCTTGTGGCGGCGGCAACACCATCACCTGGGCCCCAGACGTATTCGCGGCCGAGGCGGGTGATGGTCAGGCCCGCTGCCGCGGCATCGGGGAGATTCTGGAGGAACTCGACAAGGCCGTCGAAGCCGTACTTGTAGTAGACGTACTGGATGTCGAGCGGGTCGGTGACGACCTCCTGCACGCGGCGGGAGCCGTCGTAGTAGAAGTGCTCCTCACGGGCGATCTTGCCGCCGGGGCCGAGGTAGGGGCTCTGGGTCTCGACCAGCCGCCCATGGCCGTCGTAGAGGTAGCGCTTGACCCAGGCACCGGGTGAAGAGATAGCCTTTGGAGGTAGGCGAGGCCCAGCTATGGCACGAGCGATCGGTGCGGGGGCTTCAGGAGGTCGTTCATCGCTTGACGATGCCCTCAAGTACGTTCACCTTGAGCTCGGCAGTCCGGCGTTCGAAGTCCACACGTGCCATGTGTAATGGGGAGGCGACGCATGCCCACTTGTCGGTGCCACCGAGACAACGTGCGGCCATGGACAACGCCCTGCAACGGGAATCGCATTCGCATCATCGCGGGCCCTGACGGCGAGGAGATCGCTCCATGACACAGCGATCGCAGTTCCGAGGCTCTTACCTGCGAGGGGATTCGCCCGAGATTCCCCTTCGGATGATCGCCCCCGCAAGCAGCTACCCATCGCGTGCGACCAAGACTCCATGATGCCAGGCCGATCGGTTCTAGAGAAGGTGCTACGGCGATAGAACCAACATTACTCCATCACTCCGTACTTCGCTGGACTGCCTCCGTTGAGTTGATCGAGCAGTCGTGGTTCAACATGAACCGCGCTCCATACCGCCCATTCCTCAAGACCTTTACAATCCGCAGCATTCGCTGTTACCTCTGAAACAGTTTCTGGATCATATATCGAGTACTGATCTTCATGTATCGCGTCCCTCCGATAAAACTTCGGATACTTTTTCCACGCCTCAGGAACATTAATTGATCCAATCAGACTCCAGTTTTCAGATCTATACGAAGAGTTCATTATAAATATTCTAAACAACGGTATGCACTTCACGACAACATCAACTGACAACGGCGATTCAGAGCAGTGGTTCATAAAGACTACAAAAGGTTTTTCTATGACCACACAATATCCGTATCGCCCATCTGCCAGCAAGATGCAATAAACTGATCCGGGTCGCGTTGATGCACGCCGTCGCCTCGGGTCTCGCTTCGTCACGGTGCTCCAAACTCCTTTCGAGCAGCACGATCGTAATGTGCTGCATTTGGATTGCTCGGACTTACGCCGCGAATTCTGTTTCCCGAAGTCCCGCCGGATTGCTGCGCGCCTCCGTTTTTATCAATAAGATGCTGTTCACGGCCTCTCCAGGCGGCCTTGTTCTTAGTAACCTTATCGAGTTTGGCTTTTCCATAACCAAGTGCGTTCATATGATGACCTGCATCTCTTGAAGCTAAAATTTGTTCAGGTGTTCCGTATCCGCTGGCTCTGCCGGCGTACGGGTTACTACCGTTGGGACCGGGCTTTGTGTAGGTGATACGTGTCTTCCCACACGGCCCCGCATTGTGACTTTCGACCTTCGAACCGCCGACAAAGAACCGGTGTTCGCCGTCGATCTCGAGGTTGTAGACCTCCTGCTGGCCGCGCCAGCGTGACATGGCCTCGACTGTGGCCCAGCCGTCCGCCGTGCGGACACGCTCGCCGGGCGTCAGATCGCCCAAGTCTATGTACGCGGCACGGTCGATGCTGAAGATGGGGTGGCCGGCTGTGCCAGTGATGGCGTCACAGCATCCCGCGAGTGTGATGGTGCTCGCGCCAAAGATCTGGGCGTGGGTATCAGTTGCGGCCTGAAAGGCCAGGAGATTCGTCAGGGCCGTATCCACGAACGCCTGGGTGTCGGGATCCCCATAGAGGCCGTAGCTGTAACACTCAACGACCATGCCGCGGCCGGGCCCGCCCGATCCTGAGCATCTGACATCTCAGTACCCAAAGCAAGCACCCGCCGGCCCCTGCCGGCGGGTGTTTTGTTGTTGCTGTGCAACGTGCTTCCTTGTGGCGGCGGCAACACCATCACCGGGGCCTCAGACGTACTCGCGGCCAAGGCGGGTGATGGTCAGGCCCGCTGCCGCGGCATCGGGGAGAATCGCACCCGCGGCATGAGCGCCAGTTGCTCGATCACACCGCGGTACGTGGTCTTGAGCACGTGATGGAGGATCAGACAGGCGAACCGCTGCGGCCAAGTGAACCGCTGCGGACTGAACTCGTGGCTGGAGGCACTCATGCACTTGCCGCTGATGCCGATGGCAAGCACGCCGATCTTGAGCAGCAGGGACTCGTCGGCGATCTGGTCCGGCGTGGGCTCGGTCATACACCTCATCTACACGCCAGAGCCGAGTCGGTTGCGAGGTGTTCTACAGAGCACATTGCAGCCCATCCCATCCCAGAGTCAATCGTTGGTCGGTGGCTTGTTGGCAGGATCCCAAAGCAATAGGTCTTCGCCATTTTGGATTCGCTTAACGAACATGTCGCCGCGCACTGCAAGTCCGAAAGCGTTGGTTACTAGATACACTGGATCGCCGGCAAATTGCACAAGCACTTCGTTTGCAAAATCGCGTTTAACATAATCTATTACTATGGCGCAACTTGGATTATCTGCGTCAAAATCGCGCAACACGTACACGTGTCCACGCTCACACTCAACGACAAAGTCATCCGGCGACCTTGGTCCAATCGCGGCTAGGTAGGTCGTGTACGATTGCGACAGCTTTTCACGAATGGTCTTAAGGTCAATTGGCTTATCCGATGAGATCAGTATGGAGTTCATCTGTCATTACCCTTCACGGTACAACGCTGCGCGCTGAACTCGTGGCCGCAGGCACTCATGCACTTGCCACTGATGCAGATCGCAAACACGCCGATCGTCAGCAGCAGGGACTCGTCGGCGACCTTGTCCCACGTGAGCTCGGTCATACACCTCATCTACACGCCAGAGCCGAGTCGGTTGCGTGGTTTTCTACAGAACACTGCTCATACTCTGACCTGCCCCCATTTCCTGTACCAGCCGCTATGAGAGTCTGTTGATGGTACCAGCCCCTGCAGCTGCACGTTGCACGCCACAGGGGAGGGGGGTAGAGGGGTGAGTTTGAGAGGGG
>CAILKP010000078.1 GCA_903834785.1 uncultured bacterium | reverse complement strand
TTGCTGCCGGTGTAGAGGATCGAGCCGGGGCGGGACACGTAGGTTTGAAACCACAGGTCAAAGATGTTCGAGGCGCTGCACGTCCCGCCCGCATAGATGTTGTTGCCTGCATCGCAGCGGATCGGATTGGCACCAGTGGCGTTGGAGAAGCTGAAGGTGTAGATTTGCCCGGCGGTCAGGGCGGGCGGGTTGTTGAGCGTGATGGCCGGCGGGAAGTTGCCGTTGGGAACGACCACGGGCTGTGAGGCCAGCAGCGTGCCGCCGGTGCCTGTTCCGGCATAGATCGACAGGGTGGCGCTATAGCCCTGTCCGACGCCGTTGCGGATGGCAACGCTGGTGAAGTTGCCGGTGACTCCTGCAGTGAAGGACTGCCAGATGTTACCGCTCAGCGGCGTTGTCACCGAAGTGGTCTGCTGCTGATCAACTGCTGACGTCAGCCCGCCCGTGACGTTGAGCAGCGCACCCGCGACCGCGCTGCCATTGATGCCGACACGGCCATCAGCGGCGACATCGATGCCGCGGGTGTTGTTGGAGTTGGTGGCCGAATCGGCGGCCAGGGCGTGACGAGCTTCCTGGGCCAGCGGAGTGCCGGTCACGGGCTGGCGGGGGGTGAGCACGGTTCCGCCGACGGACAACTCAAGCCACCGGGTTGCTCCGCCAGTAAACGCGGTGGGGCCGAAGTCCAGAAGCGTGGAGAAGATGCCGTCCACCGCGGCCTCCGTGGAGACACGGGCGGGGCCGATCTGGGTGCCGCCGGTCTGGGCATCATAAAGGCGGTAGCGGAGTTGCACATCGCCCTGCACGGGGCCGTTGGTGTCGTTGAGCCGCCCCTGGTAGGTGAATGCGCCGCTCGATGACGGGCTGGCGGGCAACGGGGCATCAAAGCTGATGGACCAGCCGCCAGAGACCGAACCGACATCAGCGCCGGCTTGATCGGCCACGTAGAGCGACCAGTTACCCTCGGGGCTGGTGCCGAAGAGGGCGGTCAAGTCAGTCGAGTACGGTGCCGGTGGTGCAGGGGCTGGCAGATTGAAGGTAAAACAGCTCGAGGGCCGGAACGTCCCAGGAGTGATCAGACCGCCGGACAGCGAAGCTGTGGCATCTGGTGAAAACGAGAGTGTGATGTTGCTCACGTCGAAGCTGCCTCCGCAGCGACTCGATAGTGAGAATGCGCGGCCATCGGGAGCAACGAGGACGAACAGGCAGTCTTGTGGGAAGGTGTGGGAGAATCCGGTGAGTGTGACCGTGATCCCGGCGATGTTGCCGATCGGCCCGGCAACACCGATGGTGCTCGGATACGGCGTCGCCGCTGCGGCATCGTTGATTGTGATCGGTGCTGAGTTGGAGAAGGTCTGTCCGTTTGCCGCCGCGGCAAGGGCGAGCAGAGCGGCGGCGGTCATCAGACGGGCGAGCGGGCGAATCATGCGATGGCTCCTGTTGGTAAGCCCCCGGACCCCCTGATGGAAAAGACGCTTGGTGGAAAGAGGCGGACGTTGAACGGGACGGGATCCGGGCCAGCCCAGAGCGGTTTCCTTACCCCTCAAATGAGGGGATCAGAGTCTGGGGCGGGTGCTGCATGTCTTCTGAACAATGAACGCATTTCCGACGCGGAGCACGTCAGAATTCCAAAAAAATTGCGATTGGGCGACTGCTGCTCTTGACAGCCCTTGCGGTGAGTTCCCGGAAACTGGGGCGGCGGGCTCACACGTCGGCCGGGCCGGCGGGCTTGGAGAGGTTGCCGCGGAAGGCGAGTTCGAGCTTGTTTTCCGCGGTAGTGGCGTCGTCAAGCTTGGCGGGGATGATGACGCTGAACATGGAGCCGCGGCCGAGCTGTGACTGCAGGAGCAGTTCACCTTGCAGCACGGTGGTGAGTTCCTTACAGATCGCCAGGCCCAGGCCTGTACCGGCGTGCTTGCGGCCGTAGCCGCTGTCGAGCTGGGTGAACTTCTCGAAGATGCGGGCCTGATCTTCGGGGGCGATGCCGGGGCCGGTGTCGATGACGCAGAAGCGGACGCGGTCCTCGGTCTCGCCGGTGGCGGGGTTGCGCGTGATCAGCGGCTCGGCACGGAGTGTGACCTTGGCCAGGGGCGGGGCCTCGGTCGGCGGGCTGGCATCCATCAGCTCGGCCTCGCTGGCACGCTGCTGCTGCTTGCTGCGGATCTCCTCGGCCATGTCGCCGGTGAACTTCACGGCGTTGGACAGAAGGTTGAAGATGATCTGACGGAGCTTGCCCTGATCGGTGAGCAGCTCGGGAAGGTTCTCGGCGATCTCCAGCGAGAGCTCGACGCCGCGTTTGTCGGCCTGCGGGCGCATCATGGCGATGAGCTGCTCGCAGAGGGCATCGGCACCGAAGCTCTTGACCTTCAGATCGACCTTGCCGGCCTCGACCTTCGCCATTTCCAGCAGGCCGTTGATGAGATCAAGCAGTGAGCGGCCGGCGGTGAGGATGTTGTCGATGTAACGCTTGCGTCGCTGGATCTTGGGGGTGTCTTCACCGGCCTCGGCCTCGCGGGCGGCCTGCTCCTCGAGCAGCTCGGCGAAGCCCAGCACGCTGTTGAGCGGGGTGCGGAGTTCGTGCGAAACGCTGGCGAGGAACTCGCCCTTGATGCGGGCGGCCTGATAGAGCGTCTGGTTGCGCTCGGCGAGCTGGTTGATCTTCTCATCGAGCGAGGCGTTGATGGTGCGCTGCTGCTCCTGGCCGGTCTGCAGGGCGGCGAGCATTTCGTTGAAGGCTTCGGCAAGTTCCTCAAGCTCGTCGCCGGTCTGGATGTCCGAGCGGGTGTCGAGGTTGCCCGAGCGCACATCCTCCGCCGTGGCACGGAGTTGGCGGACGGGCTGGAGGATGATCTTGTTGGTGATGAGATAGAAGACCAGCACGGCCAGGCCGAGGGCGAAGATGCCCACGGAAAGGAGGAAGACCAAGGAAAGCCAGAGCGACGATGCGGCGGCGTTGCTGGTCTTGACCGCCAGGACCAGCCCGGTCGGGCGGCGTGCGCCGGGAGGCGCGGGGGCAGAGGCCGCCGCGCTGGCGGCTGCCGCAGGGTCCGGGTTTGGCGCGGGTGCGGCACTTGGGTCTGCCGCGGCGGAATCGATGTTGGCGGAGTCACCGGATGGCGGTGTGCCGGGCGTGGATTCGCCGGCGGCGGCCCGCAGTGGCACGGCGATGATGTAGCGGCGGGCCGACCAGCCCCAGTCAACCGAGCCGATCTGCTCGAAGCCGGGATCACCCATGGCCTGACGCCAGGCGGCCTGGACGATGGACTTGATCTCGTCGCGGCCCCGGTAGGGGTCAATCTGGTCGGGCCGGAAGTGCAGCAGCTCGACATCGCCGGCGGAGAGGCGTTCGGGCGAGGAGGGGAGCGTTTCACTGCTGGAGGCGGGCAGGCGGCGGAGCTGGCCCTGCCAGACCAAGGCGGCCTGACGCGCGGCGGCGAGTTCGCCCTCATCGATCATCGCGTTCATGC
>CAILKP010000077.1 GCA_903834785.1 uncultured bacterium | reverse complement strand
GGCCACGGTGGCACCCAGTTTCGCGAGCCGCGCGCGAAGCTCGGCGCTTGCGAGCGCCTTGTTGGCCGCTGCATTGATCCGGTCGACCACCTCGCGCGGCGTACCCGCCGGGCCGAGCAGCCCGTACCAGATGTCGGCCTGATACCCGGGCAACGTCTCGGCGATGGTCGGGACCTGCGGGGCGGCGGGAGAGCGTGCCGCCGAGGTGATCCCCAGCGCGCGGAAGCGGCCGGACTCGATGAACGGCAACGACGGCAGCAGACCGTCGACCATCAGCGAAACCTCGCCGCCTAGCAGCGCCGTGCGCCCGGGTGTCGAACCCTTGTACGGCACGTGCTGGATGTCGATGCCCGCCATCGTGGCGAACAGCGCGGCGTTCAGGTGCGGCGTCGAGCCCGACCCGGACGAGGAATAGAAGAGTTCCCCGGGGCGCTTCTTCGCCAGCGCGATCAGGTCCTTCAGCGTCTTCACCGGCAGCGCCGCCGGCACTACCAGCACCGAGGTGGTGTCGGCCACCTGCACGATGGCGGTGAAGTCGCGCTCGACGTTGAAGGGCAGCTTCGGATAGAGGGCGGGATTGATAGCCACCGGGCCCACGCCCCCCATGACCAGCGTGTAGCCGTCAGCCGGCGCCTTGGCCACCACCTCCATTCCCAGGATGCCGTTGGCGCCTGCCCGGTTCTCCACCGTGATCGGGACGCCCAGCATGGGTTCCATCGCCTGCGCGACATCGCGCGCGAGGGTGTCGCCAGTGCCCCCCGCAGCCAGCGGAACGATCAGCCTCAGCGGGCGTGCCGGCCACGACTGAGCGGCGAGCGTGCTGGCGGCCAGCGCGAGGATCACGGCGACCGCCCCGCGCAGGGCAGGCACCGGGGTTGCCGCACGGCGGGTGGCCGGCACCGCGCGTGGAGCGGTCGGCGGGGTGAGCGGACGGGGCATGGACGGTTCCTCGCGGTCGCGGTGCCAGAGGATGCTCTGGATACGGGGCCCCGGCAAGTCGAAGTCTTTTCCAGTGAGATGAGCCTGCAGATACTGCTTTCAGACGCCCCTGCGGCATGACCTGCAGGTTAACGGGAAGCTGTGAAGGAGATTCCCGAAGCAGCCAGGGTGATGTCGCCCAGTGCCGACTGGCCTGGACCAGCGTCATACCCGAGACAATGCCTGCCGGCCCCGGCGCTGCTCTTTGAGCGATCGAACACCTGCGCTCCTGACGCAAAACTCAAGATCTGACCCTGGACTGGAACCCGGACTGCCCCTCATCCAGGCAGGCACCGCAGTGTTCAAGCGACAGCCCAGTTCTCGACAACAAGGCCCTGGATCCGGGTGAACTCGCCGACATTGCTGGTCACGAGCGTGGCCCCTTCCGCAAGGGCATGACTTGCGATCCACAGATCGTTGCCACCGATCGGTCTTCCCTCGGCCTTGAGCCTCGAGGCATGCCTGGCGTAAAGCGAACAGATCTCGGAGCGTGCCGGGTACATCACCGGAATGCTTCGTGCGAGCACGGACAGGCGCTTGAGGACTTCGACCCTGCGGACGCTGCCCTCTGCGCCCTTGAGCAGTTCGGCCCAGGTCACGAAGGACATGCC
>CAILKP010000076.1 GCA_903834785.1 uncultured bacterium | reverse complement strand
GGCTTGCGCGTGAAGACGAACCGCCAGCCCGCTGAGACGCTCAACGTCAAAGTTGCCGTCATCAAAACGCTTGCGGAGAATCTCCACGGCACGGGCGATCATCGGCAGGCCCTCATCATGACGCTTGCCCGCCACCAGCACGTTGGCCGCCGTCGCCATGGCATACGCCACACTCGGGTGATCCGCCGGATACGCCAGCTGCACCCGTTCCACCAAGTCCTGCACCATCGGCGCCGCCTCGACGAACCGGCCGCGACGGGCCAGAAACGCGGCGTAGTTGTTACGGGCAGCAAGCACCACCGGGGTCGTCGCACCGAGGCCGGTACCAGTGAGCGCTACCGCCTCCCGCAGCAACTCCTCGACACCTTCCTGCACATCCGTGGCCTGCAGCGACGCCGCAAGACTGAGCCGTGCACCGGCGGCAGCCTCCCGCTCAAGCGGACCGGTGGGAACTGTCTCGGCGATAACCCGGCGCAGAATCAACCTTGCCTCATCGTGCCTGCCCGTCGCCTGGAGCAACTCACCAAGTCCCATCGCCGCCTTTGCGCGATTTTGCACAATCCGCGGGCTGGCCGGATCCCCACACTGCATCGTCTCACGAAGCACCGCTTCCGCCTCGCCGGCGGTGCCGGGAGTTGCCGACAGGATCGACCCGTGCAGGCACATGGCCTCACAGAAAGCCTCCTGATCGCCACCCGTTGCCGCCCGCAGCTCTGCCACTGCTTTGCGGGCCGCCTGCTCTGCGCGTTCAAGCTGGCCGGTGCCATAGAGCATGTTGGCAATCACCACCCGCACCCGGCCGCGAAGCACCGCATCATCCGGGAATCTGGCATCAACCGCCGCGGCGGCCTCATCGATCAGCTCGGTTGCCTTCACCGCCGTGCCGCGCCGCGACGGTGCGGCGGCACCGAACGTGTCATAGACCAGAAAGCTCGCGATGTCTCGCTGAGACTGGGCCTCGCGCCGCGCCTCGGTCCGCGCCGCCTCGGCCTCCAGCCGCTGCCACTGCTCGCGCTGATACGCCGCCAGCACCATGATGCCCGCAGCAACACCCAGCACCACCACGCTGGCCGCCGCCGCCACCAGCGGCTTGTGCCGCACTGCAAAGCGCCGCAGCACATAGCCCACCGTTGCCGGCCGCGCCATCACCGGCTCGCTGGCCAGCACACGCCGCAGGTCCGCGGCAAACTCCGCCGCACTGCCGTAGCGCTGCGTCCGCTCCTTGTGCATCGCCATCGCCACCACCGTGGCCAGGTCACCGCGGCAGGCACGGTTGATCGCCCCCAGCGGCACCGGATCGGCCTCCAGCGTCGCACGCGTCAGCTCAAACACGCTCGAGCCCGCATCACCGTGCGGCGCACGCCCACCCAGCAGCAGGTACGCAATCACACCCAGCGCGTACACATCACACCGCGTGTCGATCAGTGCCGTCTCGCCACGGATCTGCTCGGGTGCCATGAACCCCGGCGTGCCGATCGGCTGGCCCGCCTCAGTGGCCATCGTGCGCTGCTCGGCCTGCTGGTCCTGCGACAGCCGCGCGATGCCGAAGTCCAGAATCCGCGGCAGGGGAACCCGCCCGGCCGAAGCCGCATCGCCCGCAGCGGCATCAACCGGAATCAGGATGTTGTCCGGCTTGAGGTCGCGGTGAATCACGCCCTGCTGGTGCGCATACTGCACCGCATCACACAGGGTGGCCACCAGTTCCACACGTTGCCGCAGGCTCAGCTGCTTTGTGCGTGCGTACTCCGTGACCGGTGTTCCGCGCACCAATTCCATGGCAAAGTACGGCACGCTCACGCC
>CAILKP010000075.1 GCA_903834785.1 uncultured bacterium | reverse complement strand
CCAGCGTGCAGGCGTCGCGCTGCGAAGCCTGGATAGCAGCCGTCTGCCCGGCCTCTTCATCGACCGTCAGAACCAGACAGCGGTTTACTGAGAATTCATATATAGGTTGACATTACCCAAAATTAGGCATGCTCTCCCCATGCCAGCCACGCACCGCCGTTCGACTCCTCGATTGACGGGCAAGCGGGATCATGCCGCCATGGAGAAGCGGCGCATCGAGGCGTTGGCGCTGCTTGCCGAAGGCATTTCACAGTCAGAGGTCTCCCGTCGCGTCGGTGTTTCCCGCCAAGCAGTGAGCAAATGGGTGACCGCCAAGCGTAACGGCGGGGTGAAGGCCCTCGCCAGCAGGGGTAAGCCCGGACGCAAGACGGCCCCGACGCCGGCGGAGATGAAGAAAGTAGAGGCGGCGCTGCTGAAGGGACCGGTGAAGAATGGCTACCGGAATGATCTGTGGACGCTGCGGCGGGTGGCCGAGATCATCGCCCGCGTGACGGGCCGTCCGCGTCCGAGCATCAGCCGCACATGGGGACTGCTGCGCACGATGGGATGGAGCTGCCAGCGCCCGGCCCGTCGTGCCCGTCAGCAGGATGTCGAGGCGGTGGCCGAGTTCCGTGAGCGGACCTGGACTGCGGTCAAAAAAACGCCCGAGATCAGCAAAAACTGATTGTTTTCGCCGATGAATCGGGGCTCAGTGAGCGCCCGTCGATCCGCTCCACCTGGGGACGCAGGGGCGAGACGCCGGTCGTCATCCATTCTCACCGGTGGGCCAAGCGGTCCATGATGGCCGGCCTGATATACCATTGGACAGGCAGGCCGACGAAGCTCACCTTCGAGATCATCGAGAAGGCCTACCGCCTGCCCGACATCCTCCGCTGGTGCCGGCGGTTGGTTCGAGTGCTGGCCGGGGCGAAGGCCACCCTGATCTGGGATCGCCTTCAGGCGCATCGGAGCAAAGTCGTCAAAGCATTCCTGGCTGCCCATGGCGTCGACGTGGTGCTGCTCCCCGGGTACGCACCTCAGCTCAATCCAACCGAATGGCTCTGGGCCAATCTCAAAGGCTGCGAACTCGCCAACTTCTGCGCCGAAGACATCACGGATGCCGAGGCTGAGGCCAGGCGTGGAGCAAAGCGCATCCGCCGTCGACTATCCCTTCTGGGAGGCTTTCTGGCTGGGGCCGGGATGTCCTTTGAGTCAAAATGACAACCTATATATAAAAACTCAGTAACTGAACGCACTTGGGTGCCGTGCACTGCTGTTGATGGGCCGCGCCTGCGTTGTCGAGGGTCAGACTTCGGTCAGTCTCGCGATGACCTCGCTCACGGAGTAAGCCGGTGCCAGGCATCGAGTGCCTAGGCACAGCAGGACCTGCGGACGTGCCACATTTCGTCGCTCAGCCAGGCATTCCCAGGTCTGCTCGCGACAGGTCGCGACCGGGATCACGGCGATGCCCGGATCGCGGCAGGAGCGGGCAGCGGCTAGCAAAGCCGGATCCTCGCCGCAGACCACCAGGGTGCGTGGGCCGTCGCGTAGCT
>CAILKP010000074.1 GCA_903834785.1 uncultured bacterium | reverse complement strand
GCCCCTCTCCCCTCTCAAACTCACCCCTCTACCCCCCTCCCCTGTGGCGTGCAACGTGCAGCTGCAGGGGCTGGTACCATCAACAGACTCTCATAGCGGCTGGTACAGGAAATGGGGGCAGGTCACCGGCACGCATCTTCCTACGCTGATTCTAGGCGAATCTTCCCTCCGCGTTCCTTGCCTTCCCCCCTCCGCGTCCTCTGCGTTCATCTCTCCTCTTCCCCGCCGCAGCAAACAAGACCATGCCCACCACACTCGCCGCCGGTTTTGGTACGCTCGACTGGGTCGTCGTCGGCGGCTATCTCCTGCTCCTGCTGCTCAGCGGCATCTATTTCGCCCGCAAGGAGCCCGAGGGCAGCCAGGAGTACTTCCTGGCCGGCCGCCGCATGCCCGCCTGGGCCGTGGCCTGCTCCATCCTGGCCAGCACCCTCTCGGTGGCCACCTTCATCGGTGTGCCCGAGACCACCTACGCCGATGCGGGCAATCTCACCTACCTCTCCACCAACATCGGCGGCCTGCTGGCCATCCTCATCGTCGCCTATGTCTTCATTCCCCGGTTCTTCCGTGAGAATGTCACCACCGTCTACGAACTGCTCGACCGCCGCTTCGGCCACCACGCCAAGCGTGCCGCCTCGGCCGCCTTCATGCTCGGCCGCGTCTTTGCCTCCGGTGCTCGCGTCTACATCGCCGCCATCCCGCTGGCCATGATCCTCTTCGGCCCGGAGAATGCCAAGGAACCCGCGTACCTCATCGGTGCCATCACCGTCCTCTCCATCGTCGCCATCCTCTACACCCTCGTCGGCGGCATCGCCTCGGTCATCTATACCGATGTCATCCAGACCGTCGTCCTGCTGGGCGCCATCCTCGCCGGCGTCATCATGCTCTGGCTCCGCATCCCGGCATCAGCCTCCGACATCATCTCCACCCTCTCGGCCCCCACACTGCAGACGGCCGCGGGAGCCGTCACCGGTGCCAGCAAGCTCACCATCCTGGACTTCTCCTTGGACCTGTCCAAGGGCTTCGCGCTGCCCGCCGCACTCACGGGCTTCACCCTTCTCAACCTCGCGGCCTACGGCACCGACCATGACATGGCCCAGCGCATGCTCACCTGCAAAAACGCCGTGCAGGGCGGCCGCTCCGCCATCGCCGCCATCTGCATGGGCATCCCCGTCGTCCTGCTGTTCCTGGTCATCGGCCTGCTGCTGTTTGTCTTCTACAAGTCCCCCCAGCTCATGGGCGATGCCGCGCCGGGCTACCAGCCCGCGGACAAGGACGTCCTCCTCACCTTCGTCATGCGTGAGTTCCCCGGCGGCCTCTCCGGCCTCATGGTCGCCGGTCTCTTCGCCGTCGGCCTCGGCTCGCTCAACAGCGCCATCAACGCCATGGCCGCCACCTTCGTCAAGGACTTCTACATCCCCTTCAACCCTGGCAAGAGCGAGTCTCACTTCCTCTCCGTCTCCCGCTGGGCCGTCGCCGGCTGGGGCATCCTGCTCGGTGGCTTCGCCATCCTCTGCATCTACTGGGTCCGCTCGAACCCCAAAACCACGCTGCTTGACTTCGCCCTTGGCGTCATGGCCTTCGCCTATTCCGGCCTCCTGGCCGTCTTCCTCTGTGCCATCTTCACCCGCCGCGGCAACGGAACCTCCGCCATCGCCGCCCTGGTCACCGGCTTCGTCGTCGTCGTCCTGCTCCAGCCAGTCTTCTGGCTGGGTTTGGCCAGTGCCTTCCCCGGACTGATCCCGAACGCCCCGGCCACCGGGCACACCGTCGCCTCGCTCAAAGCCGCGTTCCCGATGCTCCAGCTCGCCTTCCCCTGGCACATGGTCATCGGCACGGTTCTGGCCTTTGCTGTTTGCTTTTCCGGCTCGCCACGCTCGTATGCTTCCCCGCAGGCCTGAGCGTGCGGCACGGATGCCCATCGCCACGGCCCGGCAACTCCTGCGAGCGACGCAATGTACCGAATCATGCACATCGGCCTCGGACCCCTGGGCCAGAAGATCATCGGCGACCTCTACCGTCGCAAACTGGGTGTGGTCGTCGCCGCCGTGGACCGTGACCCCCAGTTCATCGGCCGCCGCATTTCCGACATCCTCCCCGGTATCCCCTGTGATGCCAAGGTCATGGGCTCGCTCGATGATTACGGCGCGTGGGACCGCACCGATGCGACCCTGGTCACCACCAGTTCCGACCTCCGCGCCTGTGCCGACACCTTCCGCCAGCTCCTGCCCCACGGTGAGACCATCGTCTCGACCTGCGAGGAACTCACCTGGCCCTGGCTCCGCCATCCCGAGCTCTCCCGCGAACTCAACGACCAGGCCATCTCCGGCCGCTCGCGGCTGCTTGGCACCGGTGTCAACCCCGGCTGCCTGATGGACATGATGCCGACGCTGGCCAGTTGCGTCTGCCACCACGTCGACCGCGTCGAGATCCACCGCATCCAGGATGCCACCACCCGCCGCATCCCCTTCCAGAAGAAAATCGGCGCCACCCTCGATGCCGACGCCTTCAACAAGGGCATCGCCGACGGCTGGCTCCGCCACGTTGGCCTCGGTGAGTCGCTCCACTTCGTCGCCCACTACCTCGGCTTCAAGATCGACTCGTGGTCCGAGACCATCGAGCCCGTCAAGGCCGAGGCCGACATGTCCTGCGGCCTAGGCCCCATCAAAAAGGGCAACGCCCGCGGCGTCCGCCAAGTCGCCACCGGCCTGCAAGCCGGCAAGGAAGTCATCCGTCTGGTCTTCCAAGCCGCCATCGGCCAGACCGATCCGCAGGACCGCGTCATCATCACCGGTGAGCCCAACGTCGACCTCGTCCTCCGCGGCGGCGTCCACGGTGATATCGCCACCAGCGCGATGACCCTCAACAGCATCAAGTCGCTCCTGGCCGCCAAGCCGGGCCTGCACACCATGGCCTCCGTGCCACTGGTCCACTGCACACCCAGCTCGCTCTCCGGCCTCAGGGCCTGATCCCCCTCACCTCTCACGCCTCCGCCACTCGGGCGCACCAGTCCTCGCCATACCTCGGGCCGGACACGCACCCCAACCGGCCCGCGACACCCGCCCCGCGCCTAACGCGCAAAAATCGACCCTCCTCCGGCCTTCCCTCCGATATCAGGTTCACGATATGGCACGTTCCGCATCCGTCGCGCTCGTTCCCGGAGCTTCCGGTGTCTTCGGCACCCCGGTCCAGCGTTCTCGCAAGGGCAAGGGCACCGGTGTCGCGCCGTACTTCCTCTGGTTCGTCCAGTTCATCGCCTTCCTCGGCCTCACGGTCGCCATGCTCACCTTCAGCGGTGCGGACTGGCCCAGCCACTTCGTTCACCCGCACAACGAAATCACCGCCAACTGGTGCGGCAAGGTCGGCTCCTTCTTCGCCTACCACGCCTTCAGCCTCTTTGGCACCGGCGCCTGGGCCCTGCTGGCCATGTGGGGCCTCTACCTCTTCGTCTCGGCCTTCATCACCAACGTCAGCCACACCTGGGTCCGCGTGCTCGGTGCTCTGCTCACCGCCGTGGGCATCGCCGGCCTGCACAATCTCCTGTTCCCCCTCGCCGGGGCCTTCCCGCCCAACAGTGGCGGCGGCATGCTCGGCTCCTGGCTGGCCGACCGGTTCGCCAACTTCCTGCACACCGCCGGCAGCTCGCTGGTCATGATCGTCGTCATCGGCTCCGGCCTGGTCGTCGCCGTTGACGTCTGGGTCATCATCGTCCCCGCCTGGGCCTTCCGCAAGGTTCGCGAGCACGGTGCCCCCGTCGTCGAGGCTGGTTCCACCGTCGCCGGCACCGTCGGTGCGGGTGCAGTCACCACCGCCGCCGCCGCGGCACAAGTGGGGGGGCAGGCCTCCCGCGGCTTCTTCGGCTGGCTCAGCAGCCTCATCGCCGAACGTGAGGCCGCCTCCGCCAAGCCCCGCACCAAGGCCGAGGCCGCGAGCATGATCGCCGCCCGCGGCAAGAAACCCGGCACCAAACCAGCCGCCCGCGGCATCGACGAACTCGCCGGCGGCATCGGCGGCACCGAAGCCTTCGACCCCGACGCCAACCCCGCCGCGGGTGCAGACTCCGCCCGCCCCGCCGCCAAAACCAAGGCTGAAGCCGCCAAGGCCCCGGCCAAGGCACCCGCCAAGTCCGCCGATGATGAGCTCGACGAATCCGAAGCAGCGGAAGCCGACGAGGCCGATGACATCGAAACCGACGGCGACGAAGCCGACGACTCCGATGGTGATGCCGCCACCGAGGGCGAGGCCAAGAAGGGCATGACCCCCGATGAGCTTCGCGCCAAAATCGCCAAGCTCCCCCTGGTCTTCGCCAGCAAAAACAAGAACACCGCCACCGAGGCCGACCTCCGCGACATCCAGAACACCAGCAACCTCGAGGGCTACAAGTTCCCCGGCCTCGACCTGCTCGAGGATCCCGACCAGACCTACCCCGAGAAGATGGAGCAGTACGTCCGCGAGCAAGCCGGCTCGCTGGAGCGTGCCCTCCGCGAGTACCGCATCGACGGCGAAGTCGTCGGCATCGAGTCCGGCCCCGTCATCACGCTCTTTGAGGTTCGCCTCTCCGCCGGTACCAAGGTCGCCGCACTCTCAGCCGTTTCGCTTGACCTGGCCCGCTCACTCAAAGCCGTCAACATCCGCATCGTGCCCAACACCCAGGGCCGCGACACCGTCGGCATCGAGGTCCCCAACCTCCACAAGGAGAAGGTCCGCCTCAAGGAACTCATGACCCGCAGCGAGTCCTACGCCGACATGGCCCTGCCCATGTTCCTGGGCAAGGACGCCTCCGGCCAGCCGCTGATTGTGGACCTGGCCACCCAGCCCCACATGCTCATCGCCGGTACCACCGGCTCGGGTAAGTCGGTGTGCATGAGCTCCATCCTGATGAGCTTCCTGTACACCCGCAAGCCCAACGAGCTCAAGCTGGTCCTGGTCGACCCCAAGATGGTCGAGCTCTCCCAGTTCAAGGACGTCCCGCACCTCATGTGCCCGGTCGTCACGGAAATGGGCCGCGCCGCCGCGATTCTGGAGTGGGCCTGCGGCAAGATGGAGGAACGCTACGAACTCCTGGCCGATGCCGGCTGCCGCGACGTGCAGAGCTACAACAAGCTCACCTGGGACGAGCTCAAGGAACGCTTCAACCCCCGCAGCGAGCAGGAAGAAGCCCGCATCCCCAAGAAGCTGCCGTACATGGTCTTCGTCATCGACGAACTCGCCGACTTGATGATGACCAACAAGGAAGTCGAGCACTCCATCGTCCGCCTGGCCCAGAAGGCCCGCGCCGTCGGCATGCACCTCATCGTCGCCACGCAGCGTCCGCAGGCCAACGTCGTCACCGGCCTGATCAAGGCCAACATGCCCGGCCGCATCAGCTTCAAGGTCGCCTCAGGCATGGACTCGCGCATCGTCCTTGACCAAAAGGGCGGCGAGCTGCTGCTCGGTCAGGGCGACATGCTCTATCTCTCGCCCAAAACCAGCAAGCTCATGCGTTCGCAGGGCACCCTGGTTGACGACAAGGAAATCCGCAAGGTTGTCAAGTTCCTCAAGGAAGTCGCCGCCCCCAGCTTCGAGTCCCAGCTTCTGCAGATCCGCACCGGCTCCGCCGTCGCCTCCGGCCTGGGCGATGATGATGACCAAGTCGAGGGCGAGGGCGACCATGACGGCCTGCTCAACGCTCAGGCCGACCCGCTCTTTAACAAAGCAGTCGAGATCGTCCTGGAAACCCGCAAGGGCTCCGTCTCCATGCTCCAGCGCCGTCTGGCTATCGGCTACACCCGCTCCTCACGCCTCATCGACGCGATGGGCCAGGCCGGCATCGTCGGCGACCACAAGGGCACCGTCGAGCGCGCCGTGCTCATCACCCCCGAGGAATGGGAAGCCATGAAGGCCCAGGCCGAGGCCGATGCCGCCGCGGCAGGCAACGCCCCCGAGCCCGCCTCCGACCAGCTCTTTGACAGCGGCGCCCAGCCCGAGGTCAAGCCCGTCGTCAAGCCCTCGCCCACCACAGGTGCGGGCACCCCGGCCGGCAGCCCTGCCGCCAGCAGCGGCGATGCCCCGTTTGATGCCAACTGACCCGCCTTCGCGGCCCTACCCACGCCATCCCCGCAACGAAAAAACGGGCCCGAATCGGGCCCGTTTTCATTGGTTTCCAAAGGCACTTCATCCCGCCGCCCATTCACATCGATGAACCGCCGCCAACGACACGCTCGACCTCATCCAGGTCCGTATGCCCGCGTGCGGCACACTGCCAGCCGGCGTTGAGCAGTGTGGTAAACACGCCACGCTCCACCACCCGGCGCATGTCCTGAATCGTCGGCGTGGTCAGGATCACATCGCGAAGTTCATCGGTGAACTCGAGCATCTCGTAGATCGCCCGCCGCCCGCGGTAGCCGCTCCGCAGGCACGCAGCACAACCCACCGGCGTGTTGACTTCGTGCTTGCCCTCAAGGTACCGGCCCATCTTGGTGGCCTGGCCCGGCGTCACGCGGATCGGCTTCTTGCAGATCTCGCACAGCTGCCGCACCAGACGCTGGGCGATGACCACATCCAGCGAACTGGCCACCAGGAACGGTTCGACCTTCAGGTCCAGCACGCGGAAGACCGCCGAGATGCTGTCCTTGCTGTGCACGGTCGAGAACACCAGGTGACCGGTAATGGCCGCCTGCATCGCCGTGCGGGCAGTTTCCTCATCACGGATCTCACCGACCAGGATCACGTCGGGGTCCTGACGCAGCACCGAGCGGAGCAGTTCCTTGAAGGTGTTGCCGCGGGCCTCGTCGATGGGGATCTGCGTCACGCCCTCGAGCTGATACTCAACGGGGTCTTCGATGGTCACGACGTTGGTCGTCTCGCGGTCGATTTCCCGCAGGGCGTTGTACAGCGTCGTCGTCTTGCCTGAGCCCGTCGGTCCGCACACCAGAACGAAGCCCTGTTCCTTGGTGCACACCTTCCGCAGCCGCTCGTGCATGTACGTCGGCAGGCCCAGGTCCGTCAGCGAGCGCGGGCTGTTCGAACTGTCCAGCACGCGGAGCACCATCTTGGCTCCGTGCACCGACGGGGTGATCGACACGCGGTAGTCGACCTTGCGGTTCTTGAACTTCACGCCAAAGCGGCCGTCCTGCACCGCATCCTGGCCGGACTGCTGCATCTGGCAGGCGGCGCGTGACACGCCGAGCACCAGCTGGCCCACCTTCTCCGGCAGGTCGCAGATGTGCAGCATCTGGCCGTCGACGCGGAAGCGGATCGTGTACTTGCCCAGCTTGGGCTCCAGGTGCACGTCCGTCGCCCGCGATTTGCCGGCCAGCAGCAGCGCCAGCCGCAGGGCCATCGGCCCGGCCGCGTTGCCCGAGAGGGCCGAGCTGCTCTTGCCGTCGGCATCGATCAGGCCGACGGGGTCGTCGCCCTCGCCCTTGGGCGGCAGGCCCAGCAGCAGCCCGCGAAGTTCGTCGGCCCAGGCCGTGTCGGTGTCAATCGTCCGGCCGCGAACCTGCTGCCGCACTTCTTCGAGGCTGTGCTCGGCCTCAATAGCGAACGTGTGCCCGCCGATGCGGATCGTCGCCCCCGCCTCAACCTCGAGTTCGTCCTTGATGATCTTGGTGCTGTTGACCTTCGTTCCGTTGCGGCTGCCCAGGTCGCGAACCACCAGCCGTCCGCCTCGCTGCAGTTCCACAACGGCGTGGAAGCGGCTGGCCGCCTCGTCGGGCAGCACCAGCAGGTTGTCAGGGTGGCGGCCAATCGTGATCGGCTTGGTCTCCAGGGGGATCAAGTAGCCGCGGCCGTCAGTCGAGCAAAGCTGATAAGAGGGCATAGGTGACGCTTCAACAGGCCAGGGCGGCTGTGGCGGCCGAGACCTCGGCCAACCTGCCCCCGTTACGGGGACTCCCCCCACGGGGTTATCCACACCGGGCGGTCTCGTCCAGAACAGGTGGACACCGCACTCGGCACCGATGATACAGCGCGTTTCGCCCGGTGGATCCCACCGAACTCCCAGCAGCCCCCGGATTTTCCGTTCCGGCCTCGCCTCCTGCCCGCTCCCCGCCCGTTCCCGGGGGTTGGACTGGGTCCTGGCCCTGCCAATCCGCCCCGTCTGGCGCTACGCTCGGCCAGCCATGATCGACCTCAAACAGCTTCGTGAAACCCCCGAAAAGTTCAAGGACGGCGCCCGCAAGAAGGGCATGGATATCGACATTGATCGCCTCTTGCGGCTCGATGAGGAGCACCGCTCCGCCTCCTCGAAGGCGGAGAACCTCCGGGCCGAGCAGCGCAAGATCGAGAAGGACCTGGGGCCCCAGATCGGCAAGCTCCAGGGCCAGCTCAAGGCCGCCAGCGGCGACGCCAAGGCCGCCCTGGAGGCTCAGCTCGCCGAGCTCAAGGCCAAGCCCGCCGCACTCAAAGATGAGATCGAGGCCCTCCAGAAGGTCGCCGCGGCAGTCGAGCCGACCATCCGCGAGATCCTTCTGACCATCCCGCTGCCGCCGGATGCCGATGTACCCGTGGGCACCAGCAGCGAGGACAATGTCGAGGTCCGCTTCTGGGACCCCGCCGGCTTTGACCACCGCAAGCCCTTTGCCGCCAGCAAGGGCTTTGCCCCCAAGACACACATCCAGCTCTGTGCCGACCTCAAGCTCGCCGACTTCCCCCGCGGCGTGAAGATGGCCGGAACCCGCAGCTACGTCCTGACCGGCAGCGGCATGCTGCTGCATCAGGCCCTGCTCCGCTACGCCGTGGACTTCATGGTCCACACCCACGGCTTCACCCCCATGAGCGTGCCCGTGCTCGTCCGCGAGGAGTGCATGGTCGGCACCGGCTTCTTCCCGGCCGGCCGCGAGCAGGCGTACTTCATCGAGGAATCCAAGCGTGGCGGCGGGGCCGATGCCTTCCTGACCGGCACCGGCGAGGTCGGCCTCATGGGCCTGCACCAGGACGAGATCCTCGATGAGGCGTCCCTGCCCCGCAAGTACGTCACCGTTTCGACCTGCTTCCGGCGCGAGGCCGGTGCGGCAGGCAAGGACACCGCGGGCCTGTATCGCATCCACCAGTTCGACAAGGTTGAGCAGGTGGTCATCTGCCGTGCAGATGAGGCCGAGAGCCGCGCCTGGCACAAGAAGATGCTGGGCTTCGTCGAGCAGTTGCTCCAGTCCCTCGAACTGCCGTACCGCCTGCTGCAGTGCTGCACCGGTGACCTGGGCGTCAAGAACGCCGACATGGTCGATGTCGAGTGCTGGATGCCCGGCCGCGGCGAGCTCGGTGCCGACGGCCAGCCCGCCGGTGGCTACGGCGAGACGCACTCGGCCAGCCGGCTCTATGACTACCAATGCCGCCGCCTGAACATGCGCTACAAGAGCGCCGACGGCAAGTCCGGTACCGTCTTCTGCCACTCGCTGAACAACACCGTCGCCGCCAGCCCGCGGCTCATGATTCCCGTACTGGAGAATCACCAGAACGCCGACGGCACCGTCACGGTGCCCAAGGTCCTGCGCCCCTATATGGGCGGCATGGAAGTCATCCGCTAAGCCGAGACGCCAGGCCCAACTCTGATTCCACCATTCCCACCCCATCGCCCGCAACGGCGATGGGGTTTTCGTTTCAGCGGGCGGGGGGAGAGGTCGCGAGACGCGGGTGGGAGGCGGAAGTAGGAGCCCGAGCGGTAGCGAAGGGATGGTGAGTGGTGATGCGTGAGTGGAATTGATCGCGGGCACGGAGGGGTGTTGTGCTCTGAGAGCACAAGAGCCTTCGTGCGGGTGGGGAGTATGGGGTGAGGGCCCTTGTTTCACCGGCCCGGGCGCTTCCGCTTCGGGCTCCAATAAGACGGGCGCTTCGGGCTCCGAGGGGGTGGGCTTGTGTCATTCCAGTTTGTGGCCGAGTTGGGCGAGGCGCTGGCTGATGGTGTATTGGCGCATCACGGTGGGTTCGAGCTTGGTGGTGATGTGCTGATCGATGAGGTATTGTGCCGCGGCGGCCCATGAGGGGGTGTGGGACTCGTGACGCTTCCGGCAGCTGAAGGCGTGGATCTCGGCGCTGATGCGGAGGCGGTCTTCGTCGAGCTGGGCGTACTGCTCTTTGAGGGCGGCGACTTCGCGGGCGGTGGCCTCGGGGTCGGCGGGCTCGGTGGGGAGTGCGGTCTCGGGTTGTGAGGCGGGTGTGGGCGCGGGCTCTGCTGCGGCTGGCGCAGTGGCGGGCGCGGGGGTGGTGTGGGTGGTTGTGGCGGTGGTCGCGGTGGCGACTTGGGCCGGTGCGGCTGCGCTGATGGCAGCTGCGGAGGGCGCAGTCGTTGCGAGCGCCCTCGTGGTGGCGTTGGCGGCGAGGGAGTCGCGGAGGGCGATGGCTTTCTCGAGGCGGTCCTTGGTTTCGGCGAGTTCCTGGCGGAACTCGGGGAGGTAGTTGGACTC
>CAILKP010000073.1 GCA_903834785.1 uncultured bacterium | reverse complement strand
GCCGTTTGTTATTGAGCACGTCTCCGACGAGTTTACCAGCGTGTGCCCCAAGACCGGCCACCCGGACTTTGGCAGCATCACGCTGCGGTACTGCCCCGCGCCGGCCGGCACCAAGGCGGGGGACACGAACGGCTGCATCGAGCTGAAGTCGCTGAAGATGTACTACCAGTCGTTCCGCAACGAGGGAATTTACTATGAGGCAGTGACCAACCGCATCCGCGATGACCTGGTCAAGGCAACCCAGCCGGTGTGGCTGCAGATCATCGCCGACTGGAAGGGCCGGGGCGGGATCCGCTCGGTGATCCGGGCGGAGTTTGGGCCGGTGCCGGCGGAGTGGAAAACCCTCAAGTAGCCGCAGATCCGACGCTGATCTACCATAACTCAGGTCGGCTCGGGCGTATCCGGGCGGTGAGCAGTGAACGAGGTGGACAATCAAGAGAGCCATGACGCTCGATGAACGCGCCATCGGGGTCCGACTCGTAATGTCAGCGGACCGACGGCCGATTCCGTGATTCCGCGCGGGCTTCGACCTGCGGCACGAGACGCAGGACGCTTGACCCGGGGAAGTGAACACGCACGGTTGTTCAGCAGAAGGAGGAACGATGTCAATAAAGCACTTTGGGTCTCTCGTTTCAGTCGGCAGGTGCTCTGGCCTTGTACTTGTAGGGAGTTCATGCATCACTGCCGGCTGCGGCGGATTGGCGGCAGCACCCGCGGGCGACGCCAAGGGCGCACAAGCCGCTTCGCTGCCGAGCACCAGAGAAGAAGCCGCACCGAAGCCCCGGCAGCTGAGGGTGCTGAGCGTTGGCAAGCCGCCTCTGAAGCAGATCCGGTTCGAATGCGAGCCTGGAGCCACTGCGACAGTCGAGGTAATCACGGAGTCTTCGAGTCTTGGTTGGGGTCTTGGAGCGGAAGCCCGGGAACAGCAAGAGGTGATCTGGGCGGAACTGCAGTCCACCGTCACCGAGGTCAGCGGTGACGTGATAAGCGATGTGACTGAGGTCAAGCGGGCCACGCGGCTGAACGATCGCCCAGCCCACATGTTCGCCGAGGCGGAGACGGAACTCGGACAGGTCAGAGGGCTTGCCACCCTCCGCTCCACCTCGCAACGCGGCAAATCGGAAGCCGCCCCGACTCCCACAAGTTGGCACCCACTGCAAGCGGTTCGAAGCCGCCTCCGCCAGATCGAAGGCGCGCTGAGACGTTCCACCGTCGAGTTCCCGGAACAAGAGATCGGCGTCGGAGCATGCTGGCAGATCGAAGAAGTCAAGGTCCAAGATCCGTATCGATCAGTCAGCATCATCGAGTTCCGTCTCGTCGGGTTAGCGCCGAACGAAGCGACCGTGCGAGTATGGTCCCATTACAGAAGTGAACCGGTCCAACCGAATGCCCCCGCGCAACGGTCTTCCGATCGCGGCTTCCTAGGAAGTCTGGAGCAGACGCTTCAAGGCAGTGTTCGACTCCGGCTTGACCACCCGTTGCCGATCAGTGGCAACCTGAGGTCTGAGTTTTCGGCGACAATTTTCTTGGACGAGAGCAGACATTCAGGGGCCGAACTTTCGATGTGCACCGCAGATGTAGTGCACTTAATCCTGCCGCGTTCACGAAAGTCGGCGGCCCCGCCAGCCAAGGAACCTTGACTCCAGCACCTCAGACGTCCCCCCACCACCGCTCAACCCCGGTGGCCGCGGCCGCCTGTGAGCGTGCCTCCACCCGCTTTGGGTTGTTATACTTGCCCTCGAAAACGGCCCGGCGTTGTCCGGGCCGTTTGTGTTGATTTTTCACTCATTTCAGCGGCTGGCAACGCCCGCAGCCGCGAGAGTCCGAAGGAACTGCCGATGCACACACGCCTCACGCGATCGACCGCCGTCCTGCCCCGCCCCACCGCCCGGCAACTTGTCGCCGGCATCGCGGTCTCGGCGGCATGCTTGCTCAACGCAGCGGCTATCGCCAAGCCGGCGACGGCACCGGCTCCCGCGGCTCCGGCTCCGGCGGCACCCGCAGCTCCTGCCGCACCCGCAACACCTGCGGCTCCGGCCGCGCCCGCCGCTCCGGCTGCACCCGCCGCGCCTGCGGCACCTGCAGCCCCGGCGGCCCCGGCTTCCAGCAAGCCGGTCATCAAGCTGATCGATGCCGGCAAGGAGCCGCGGCAGCAACTGCGGCTGAAGCTGGCCAAGGGCACGGAGCAGGTCATTGAGATGACCACGGACCTGGAGCAGTCCCAGGAGCTCGGTGCGATGAAGCGTCCGCCGATCGTCCTGCCGAGCATGGTCATGACCATGAAGTTCATTGTGACGGATGTCGCCGGTGAGCAGGCCAAGCTGAGCATGGAGATTGTCGGCACGGATGTCAGCGCCAAGGACGGCATGAACCCGATGGTGGTTGACATGGTCAGCCGCGTGGTGGGCGCAATGGTCGGTGTCAAGGGAACCGCCAACGTGAGCGACCGCGGCGAGATCACCGATGCCGTGTTTGCCGTTCCGGCCGGGGCGGACGACATGCTCAAGCAGCAGATTGAGCAGACCGCTTCATCCATGAGCGTGCTGGGCGCAACGCTGCCGACCGAGGCGGTGGGTACGGGCGCCCGCTGGCAGGTCTCGACGACGACCGTGAGCAACGGCATCACGCAGACGGCGGTGTTCGAAATCACCGCGGGTGAACTCAAGGGTGAGGAGATGCCGATGACCATCGGCATTTCCGGCGGCTCGCCCAAGCAGGAGGGGCAGCTTCCCGGCATGCCGCCGGGCGTGAAGGCCGAACTGGAGAGCCTGACGATCACCGGTTCGGGCTCACAGTCCGTGGTGCTCAGCAAGCCGCTGGCGACCACCTCGGTCAATGACACGACCATGGTTGTCAAGATCGGCATCGAAGCACCTCCGGGCATGGGCATGGATGGCAAGCAGACGATGACGCAGACGCTCAAGACCAAGACGGCGGTGGGCGCTGCGAAGCCGAAGAAGGAAGCCCCGAAGCCGGAGGCACCGAAGGCCGATGCCCCCCAGGCAGATGCACCGAAGGCAGAAGCGCCCAAGGCCGATGCGCCGAAGCCCGAAGCCCCGAAGCCGGCACCAGCCGCGCCGGCAGCACCTGCTGCCCCGGCCAAGGCCGAGCCGAAGAACTGAGTAAGGCTCGCGACCGGCGAGTCAAACAATCGAGATCCAAGCACAAGAACGGTGCGGCCCCTGCCGCACCGTTCTGTGTTTGACGGGCCGTATCCTCCCGGCGGCGGGCCAGCCCATTGGCCCGACCGGAACCGACTTCTGATCCTCCTTTGCAGGCCGAAACACACGTGACACTGGCGAGCTACTTCCACGACTTTGATTCCATCGTGCTTCGCATCAGTGGCGACTGGGCGATCCGCTGGTACGGGCTGTCGTATGTCGCGGGGTTCATCATCGCCTGGATGGTGCTGTATCAGCTGGCTCGCCGCGGCAAGATCATGATTCCGGCGGATCGGGTTTCCGATGCCCTGATGTGGCTGGTGTTCGCGACGCTGGCGGGCGGGCGGCTGGGCTACTGCATTTTCTACGAGCCCTACCTGCTGACCTCGTTTACCTCGGCGGCGCCGTTCTGGGGCGTGCTGGCGATCAACAAGGGCGGGATGGCCTCGCACTTTGCGATGATCGGCTGCGTGCTGGCGGCCTGGCGGATCAGCCGCGGCTGGAAGGAACAGACGGAGACGGGCGAGACTGTCGTGATCGGTCGGTGCAGTGTGGCCCATGTGCTTGACGGACTGGCGATCACCGCGCCCTTCGGCCTGCTGCTCGGACGGATTGCCAACTTCGTCAACGGCGAACTGCTGGGCAAGATTGTCTCGCCCCCGGGCACGCCCGGACCGGCCTGGTCGGTGCAGTTCCCGCAGGAGCTGCTGGGCTGGAAGGGTCTTGCCGCTCGCGACTTGCTGCCACCGGGCAGCACGGATGTGCTGATGCGCGAGTCGCTGAGCCACACGCCGGCACTGACGGTTGACCAGCAGCTCGCGCTGAACAAACTGGTGGTCAGTGCGATGCAGACGCTCGGACCGACGGCGAGCTGGACTGATGCACTGCGGTGGATTCTGGAGCGTCCGGGGGCGTATCGGGAGCAGTTGATCCCGCTGCTGTCAAGCCGGCATCCCTCGCAGCTCTATCAGGCCGCGGCAGAGGGCCTGGTGCTGGGTGCGGTGGCCTGGGTGTGCTGGCTGCTGTATCGCGGGCGGGCGGGGGTGACGGCGAGTGTCTGGCTGGTCGTCTACGGCGTGCTGCGGATTGTCACTGAGTTGTGGCGGCTGCCCGATGCGCAGTTCGGCGATGCGGGACGGATCATCGGCCTGTCGCGCGGGCAGTGGTTCTCCGTGGGCATGGTGGTGCTGGGGCTGGTGTTCCTGGTGTATTGCCTGCGAGCACGGCAAGCCGGTGGCTCAGATCTCAAGCCTGCCGAGGGTGGCCGATGAAGCTGGACACGGAGCGGCTGATTCTGGTGCAGGCCGATGAGCATGCGATGGAGGCCGAACTGATCGGGCCGTCGCACTTGGGGCAGACCCTGAAGCTGACCGTTGCGGCGGACTGGCCGCCACTGCACTGGGGACCCGGTCCGATCGAGTGGATTCTGGGCATGATGCGGGCGATGCCGGAGCAGGCCGACACGCGGCCGTGGTACATCACGCTGCGGCAGCAAGGGCTGATCATCGGTACGGTGGGTTTTAAAGGGCCGCCGGACCCTGAAGGCACGCTGGAATTCGGCTACTCCGTGGTGAGCAGCCAGCACCGACGCGGCTACGCCACGGAGGCGGTCGCGGCGATGCGGGCACAGATCGCACACCGCCCGGATGTCCGACGATTGGTCGCCCACACGCTGGCTGGCGACCCCGCCAGCGGCGGCGTGCTACGCAAGAACGGGCTGGAGTTTGTGGGAACGCGCGAGGACCCGGAGGATGGCACGCTGGACCGTTACGAGTTGGTGCTCGACCGGCGAGGCGAGGCACGCGGGGATTGATGGTCCGAGAACTGTTTTGAGGTGAGCATGAAAAAAGCTCCGGAAGACCGGAGCTTCATTCACAATGCCCCCGCAAGGACTCGAACCTTGGACCCGCTGATTAAGAGTCAGCTGCTCTACCAACTGAGCTACGGAGGCGTTGGGCCGGGGTTACCGACCGTGGAGAGGATTCTACCCGGACCTTGAGGCAAATTCCAATATTTGCCTCAAATGCGCGCCGGGTTTGGAGCGTGGACGGGAGCCCCCGACGGCTGGACGGGCAGGCTGCTGGGATGCGGAGTATGGGCGGGGGTGTGGGGCAAATGTGAAGCGCCAACTTGCCAGCACCCGTCCACCCCTCTAACCTTCCCTCCCTGTGCATCGCCCGCTTCTGGATCGTCGGTCAGGCCGTTGGCCAGCCGGTTTGCAACTGATCCGCGGTGCTGCAGGACCTCCGTCGTCGGGTTGGCCCCATTGGGGCGACGGCACGGAAGTGCACCATAGGAACTGGCCATGAATCCCGTCCAAAAAATCTCTTACGGCCGTACTCGCCGCCGCCGCGCCCACCACGCCCTGACCCCCATCACCGTGGGCCAGGACCCGGTTTCGGGCATGCCGAAGCAGCACCACCGTGCCGCGGCCGAGTCGGGCTACGTCCGTCCGGGCCTGAAGGTCTCGGTGCCGAAGCTGGGCATCGGCGCTCCCAAGAAGAAGAAGACCAAGGGCAACGGCTGATCCTGCCGCGGTCTAGCGCGTCGTAACCGGCGTGCGGACTTGCCGTTGTGTGCTGTTGACGATCACGCTGAACCCCGTGTGCTGCGCCAGGTCGCGGCTCACCCTTCCAGATTGGTGGAACCATGCGTCTGGCAGTTGACGTGATGGGCGGCGACCACGCGCCCGATGCGATCCTTAAGGGCTGTGTTCAGGCGATCCAGGACATGGCGCCCGATGAGCAGCTCATCCTCATCGGCGATGAGCCGTACATGAAGGACTGGCTGGCTGAGGCGGGCGTGAAGGATCCCCGGCTGGTGATCGTTCACACCACCGAGGTCATCGGCATGGATGAGTCCCCGGTGGAGGCAACGCGCAGCAAGCGTAACAGCTCCATCGTGCGGATGGCGGAACTGGGCTCGCCGGACGGCGACTCGGTCAGCAAGATCAAGTGCGATGCGGTGGTCTCGGCCGGCAACACCGGCGCGTGCGTGGCTGCGGCGACGCGGTTCATGCGGCGTCTGCCGGGCGTGCACCGCCCGGGTATTGTCGTGACGATCCCGACCTTCCACGGGCCGGTCGAGCTCTGCGACGCGGGTGCGAACCCGGAACCCCGCCCGACCCACCTGCACCAGTACGCCCTGATGGGCGACACGGTGGCCCGCCAGCTCAACAAGAAGACTGATCCGCGGATCGGCCTGATCAACATCGGCTCGGAAGAGGGCAAGGGCACGGATCTGATCCGCGCGACTCACGAGTTGCTCAAGAAGACGCCGGGTATCAACTACGTGGGTTATGTCGAGGGCCGCGACCTGTTCAGCGGCATCTGCGATGTGGTTGTCACTGACGGCCTGGTGGGCAACACCCTGCTGAAGATGGCTGAGGGCATGGCCTCAAACCTCATCAAGGGCATCTGCCAGGAAGTCATCGATGCCGACCCGGACCTGATGCTGCGTCTGGAGCCGATCTTCAAGAACATGTTCGAGAAGAACGACTACCACGAGCACGGCGGCGCACCGCTGCTTGGCGTCGCGGGCATCTGCCTGATCGCGCACGGCTCATCGGAGGCCAAGAGCATCCGCGCCGCCCTCAAGCAGTGCCGCAAGTTCGTCAAGTCGGGCATCAACGACGCGATCGTGGCCCGCATCGCCGAAGTCGAGAAGCAGATGGCCGCCGACCTGGCTGCGACCACCGCGAACTGAGCGGTCTGACCGGACAGGCCAACTCCTGTAAATCAAAGCGGTCGTGACACCTGGTGTCACGACCGCTTCTTTGTTTCAGGAATGCCGATTTGCGCGGCCAGCGGTCGTCGCGGCCGGCTTACTGAACCGCGGCCGTCGCGTTGAGCATGCCACCGCTGACGCACTTGCCGGTCAGGGCGGGCAGCGGGCGAGAGGAACTGATCAGACGGGCGCGGATCTGACCGGGGGTCCAGGTCGGGTAGCGCATCGCGACCAGCGAGGCAACACCGGTCGCGTGCGGGGTGGCCATGGACGTCCCGTTGAGGTAGACGTACGCGGTGTTGCTGGTGAACCAGGTGCTGATGATGTTCACGCCCGGAGCGGCGAAATCCACCGAGGTCGGGCCGAAGTTGCTGAAGCCGGCCAATGCCCCACGGTTGTCGACCGCTGCGACAGAGATGACGTTGTCGAAGTTGTAGCTCGCCGGGTAGGTCGGCAGGGTGTCGTTGTTGTCGCCGCGGGCATCGGACCCGCCGTTGCCGGCAGCGCACACGAGCAGGTGCCCGGCGGTGCGGGCGGCACTGATGGCGTTAGACAGTGACTGACTGAAGCCGGGGCCGCCCCAACTGTGATTGCTGACCTTGATGCGGGTGGCGACGCAGTAGTTGATGCTGCTGATGGCTGTGGTTGTAGACAGGCTGCCCGTCGCGGAAGCGATCTTGATGGCGGCCATGCGGACGGTCTGGCAGACGCCGCTGACGCCGCGGCTGTTGTTACCGACGGCCCCGACAGTACCGGCGATATGGGTGCCGTGGCCGTTGTCATCCGTCGGGTCGCGATCGTTGTTCCAGAAGTCCCAGCCCCAGGTGTCATTGACCACGCCGTTGCGGTCCTCGTCAATGGTGTTTCCGGCGATGTCCACTGAGTTGACCCACATGTTGGAGTACAGATCATCGTGGAAGCGACGGATTCCGGTGTCGCACATGCCCACCACAAAGGTGCTCGAGCCGCGGATGGTGTCCCATGCGGTGCTCATGCGGATGTCGACGCCGCTGATGCCGACAGATCCGTTGATCGTCTGGCCGGTGTTGCGCAGCCCCCACTCAAGCGCGAAGCTCGGGTCGTTGGGGATCGCGCCGACGCGGTAGAACAGGTCACGCTCCGCAAACTCGACTAGACCGGTCGCATCCCCCCACTGCTTGAGGAAGTCCACCACCTTGTCGGGATCGCCGGGAATCGCGACGTGCAGCAAGCCGGGCACCAGCGGCCAGGAGTTGATCACGCGGCCGGAGATGACATCTAGCGTCATCTGCTGAAGGGCCAGCGGGGTGTTGTCGGCAAACTGGATGAGCACCGAGGTCGGATCTGCGGTCAGTGAGGAATCGGCCAGCACCAGCTTGTTCCGCGTGACGTACCAGTCCGCGATAAACGACTCATCGCCGTCGATCGGCAGGACCTCAAAGCCCGGAGGGAAAATCACCGCGGGGAGACGTCCGTCTGAGTCATCGGTCTGCGGCTTGGTCTCACCCGAAGCGGCAACGAGCTGGATAGAGAGCACCGGCGTGTCGGCCGCACCCGCCAAGGCGGGCTTCGACACGAGCGAGACAAGGTCGGTGGAACTGGCCGCGGTCAGTGAAGTCAGCGGCAGCGAGGCAAAGCAGGCGGCAATCACAAGCGTCCTGGCGGTCATCGATGAGCTTCCGTGGCAAGGGGTGGCGGGCGCAGGGTTGGTGTCGCGACGCCTGCCGCGGCGGCCGAATCCTGCCGATCCGCCGCCGGGTCGAGCGACCGTTGACGGATCTGTGTACACAGTCTGCGCGGAAATGCGGGGCCCGGCAAGGAAAAAGGCGAGACCAGCATTTGATGCACGTCCGATAGCCTGCAGACCTACATTCGCCCATCGGACACCACGCATTGACGGCTCGCCTCGGATCTGGCGCCGCAACCCTGTTCTACGCTCGCCCGTCACCCCATCATGTCCACGCTGCTGCATCATCTCGCTCACTTCAAGCCCTTTACCGCCGTGGTCGTTGGCGATCTCATGCTCGACCGGCTGACGCACGGGGATGTCGACCGACTGTGCAACGACGCGCCTGTTCCGGTGCTGGCGGTGCGGCAAACCGAGCAGCGGCCGGGCGGAGCTGCGAACGTGTGCCTGGACATGGCCGCCATGCACGGGACCGTGCACGCCTTGGGCGTTGTGGGGACGGACGAGGCCGGCACGGCACTGAAGGCCGAACTGACGGCACGCGGCATTGGCGCCTCCGGCGTGGTCACGGATGCGGGTCGTCCGACAACGGTCAAGCAGTCGCTGATCGGTCTGGCCCAGCATCGCCACGCCCAGAAGATGTTCCGGCTTGACTATGAGAGTCGGGAGCCGATCAGTGATGCCACGGCCGATGCGCTGCTTGCAGAGTTCCGCAAACTGGTGGATGCGTGCGATGTCGTTTGCATCGAGGACTACAGCAAGGGCGTCTGCACGCCGTACCTCTGCCAGCAGGTGATCACGCTGGCCCGGCAGGCCGGCAAGCCGGTGCTGGTCGATCCGGCGGCGATCCGCGACTACTCGCGGTACCGCGGTGCCAGCACGATCACGCCGAACCGCTCGGAAGCCGAACTGGCAGCCGGCAAACCCAGTGGCGATGCCAGCAAGCCGGAGGCCTACGCCCAGCTGGCCGAGGCCATGCTGCGAGATCTTGAACTGGACGCGGCCGTGATCACCCTGGACAAGCAAGGAGCCATGCTGCTGGAACGCACGGGCGATTCCCGCGTGGTGCCCACCGTCGCCCGGCATGTGTACGACGTGACCGGCGCTGGCGACATGGTTCTGGCGGCATTGGCCGCAGGCCGTGCCAATGGCATGAGCTGGTTCGATGCGGTTCGCTTTGCCAACGCGGCGGCGGGGCTGGAAGTTGAGCAGTTTGGTGTGGTGCCGATCCCGCTGGCGGCGATCCACCGCGACATTCTGTCTCGTGAGAATCAGTCAGCCGGCAAGCACCGCACGCTCGAGGAGCTGGTTGTCGAGCTCAAGGCGCTGCGCGGTGCCGGTGTGGGCACGAACGCCAAGCGGCCCAGCGTGGTCGTGGCCAACGGCTGCTTTGATGTGCTGCACGCCGGGCATGTCTCCCTGCTGCGGCGGGCCGCCGCCTTGGGTGACTACCTCGTGGTGGCCATCAATGATGATGCCTCGGTCCGGCGGCTGAAGGGTCCGGAGCGGCCGATTTATCCGCAGGATGACCGGGCGGCACTGCTGGGCGAGCTTGAGTGTGTCTCGGCGGTGGTGGTCTTCAGCGAGGACACGCCCGAATCGCTGATCCGGGCGATCAACCCGGACGTGCTGGTCAAGGGTGCTCAGTACGACCTGGACAAGATCCCGGGCGCCCGCTTTGTGATCGAAAACGGGGGCCGTGTAGAGTTGCTTGATGTCGTTCCCGGCCGCAGCACCACGACGACGGTGTCGAAGATCCGTGCCAACGGCTGACCGGCGACGCGACGGGCCTTACCGACCGCCCGGAGTGCTGGCCGGAGCCGGCGAGACCGGCTTGCTGCCGAACTGCAGACGGCCGTTGGTGAACAGTTCGCGCAGGGCGTAACGCTGGACAAACTGCAGATCGTTCTGAGCCCGTACGTGGTAGACGAGCAACTGCTCGGCCCGCTGGTCGATGAGCATCAGCACATCATCGCTTCCGCCGTCGGTCGTCAGCGCAGTGATGTCGCCGCTGGTGCCGACATCCATCATGTTCAGCGTGGCGTTTGCCGGCGCAGGGCGGAAGGCGAGCATGCCGCTGATGCCGATGAGAACGCCCACAAGGAGACCCGCCCCGATGCTGGGGCGGCCGGCCGGCCGGGCCGACCCGGGCCGGTTGGAGTTCTGGCTGTTCACCGCGACCTCCCCTGAGCATCGGCATCAACGGCCAGGTTGCGGTAGCCCAGACCGTCGAGCCGGTTCTGCCCCTGATTCCAGCGGACGGCGATCATCTCGCGGTTCTGGGAATCAATGATGTAAATGGCCTTGGCGGCGGTGCCCTGCGAGCGAGCACCGACCATGGTGTACTGCCCCTGAGCACGCGGTGCACCCGCCGGCTGTGCCACCGCAACTCCGGCGGCCCCGACAAGAAGGCCGGCGATGCACGCCGCTGCAACAGTGATGACGGACGACCGCCGCTTGGTGCTCATGACACGCTTCTCCGGCCCCGGCCCCCGATTACGGGCTGTGACAACGCGACACTCTGGTGGAGTGTTTGACCGACCCGCCTTAATCCTGGTGGCCACGCTTGGCCGGGATCAGAGCGACGGTGATAACCAGACCCGCGAACACGATGCCCACAAGCATGCCCCAGGGCGAGCCGGCCTCGGCATTGCGACCGGCCTGCGGCACCGGCGGAGTCAGCACAACCTTCTCGTCCTTCTTGGCGCTGGCACCGAACTGCGCCAGACCGACAGCGGGCAGGGCCAGCACGGTGGCGAGGCTGACGACAGCGGCGGGAACGAGATTCATCTTGCGGCTGAGCATGGCAGATTCTAGTTCGCATCCAGCCTCGGGGCGGTTCCCCCCTTTGCCGACCGGCGATTTGGTTCCCCGGAATCGGCGGGGGCGGGGCGGCCGATTTTCTCGGTTCCGAAGTTCCCTGTTTTGCTCCTGTTTGCCTACCTTTGGCCCCATGGCAATTCTCGTTGATTCCACCACGCGTGTCATCTGTCAGGGCATCACCGGCGCTTTCGGTGCCCAGCATACCAAGGGATGCCTCAACTATGGGTCCCGGCTGGTCGGCGGTGTCACCCCCGGCAAGGGCGGCCATAAGGACGAAAACGGCCTGCCGATCTTCGACACGGTGGCCCAGGCGGTTGCCGCGACCGGCGCGACGGCCACGATGATCTTCGTTCCCCCCGCCGGTGCTGCGGATGCCATCCTGGAGGCCGCTGCGGCGGGCCTCAAGCTGGTCTGCTGCATCACCGAGGGCGTGCCGGTTCAGGACATGGTCCGGGTCCGGGCCCAGCTCGATGCGATCAACAGCTTCAGCGATATCGGCGGATTCCGAGTCTGCAACTGGGACAAGGTCGTCCTGGTCGGCCCCAACTGCCCCGGCGTGATCACCCCAGGGCCCAAGACGGGCGGCGGCACCAGCAGCACCGACACGTACACAAACGCCGGCTGCAAGATCGGCATCATGCCGGGTTACATCAACACCCACATCAGCCAGTCCAAGCTCGGCAAGGCCGTGGGCATCGTCAGCCGCTCCGGCACGCTGACGTACGAGGCCGTCTGGCAGACCAGTTCACTGGGCCTGGGCCAGAGCAGCTGCGTGGGCATCGGCGGCGACCCGATCCGCGGCGTGAATCACATCGACGTGCTCCGCAAGTTCCAGGATGACCCCGACACCCACGGCATCCTGCTCATCGGCGAGATCGGCGGCAGCGACGAGGAAGATGCTGCGGAGTTCATCAAGCGTTACGTCACCAAACCGGTCGCGGCGTTCATCGCCGGCCGCACCGCCCCACCGGGCCGTCGCATGGGTCACGCCGGTGCGATCATCGACGCCAGCGGCGCCGGTACTGCCGACGGCAAGGTCAAGGCCCTCGCTGCCGCGGGCTGCGCGATCTCCGACAGCCCCGCCGAGATGGGCAAGGCCATGATGAAGGCCATGAAGCTCTGACCGCCGTGCCAGGCTGCCTGGCGCCACAACAAGCTGGATAAGCAACACCCCCGCGAGGCAGGTCTCGCGGGGGTGATTCGTTTCTGGACGGCAAGCGGGGATATGGCCTGAAAGTCAGTTCAAACGCAAGTCGCTACTTCTGCCGCGGAGGCCGTCGGCCGTCGGCGGAGCCGGGCGATTTCGCGCCGGGCTTGGCATCCTTGTTCGATGATCCTGACATCGGCTGGCTCCGGAGCTTTCCGCCCAGTTTCGCCTTGGCCTTGGCGTACTCCTCATCGGTGATCTTGCCGGCCGCGTGCATGGAGCGAAGCTCCTCAAGCATGCTTCCGGCGGAGAACGCCGAGACGGTGTCCCCGGCAGCGAGGCGGCGCTTGATGAACAGAATCAGAATCGTGGCGCCGAACAGCAGCAGGATGACCGCACCCGTCCAGATGATGATCTGGCTGGTGTCGGACTTACGCTGCTGGACGAGAAGTCCGAGGCTCAGGCAGACGGTCTGGGCGAGGTGGGTCGGCATCAGCGGTCAAACATAAGGCGGCCCGCAGCGCAGGACGAGTGCCGGTTTATCCGCCTGCCGACGCGATGGCCTGCCGAATCGGGACGATCGCGTTGGGAACCAGCTTGCGGGCGATGAGATCCTCGGCATGACGCGAGAGCTTCTGGAGCACACCCGGCAGCTCGGCGATGTCCTTGACCCCGCCATGCTTGCGCAGGCACAGGAAGATGCTGATCGGCTCGGCGTGGTCCCGCGGCGGACGCGGGTGGCCCGGCATCGGGGCGTGCAGCCGCGTCTTGACCTCAAACTGGGCAGAGATCGACAGATCCTCGGTGACGGAGATGACAAACAGCGGCTGGCAATCCAGCGGCATGCTGCCGCGGACGTCGAGCATCGCGCCGATCGGCGAGTGGGCGAACAGCGCGTCATAAACCAGCGCGTCGTGATTGCCGGAGGCGAACAGGTCGAAGCCGTACATCAACTCGACATAGTCAACATCCAGCGGTGAGAGCGAGAGGTAGTACGGTGCCGTCTCGAGGATCGTCTTGTGCAGCTTGTAGGCCTCACCGGTGGTCACCGGGTTCATCACGCCGCAGCGCAGGTCGCGCTGGCGAATCGCCAGCCACCGCTGAGCGGGGGCGGCATCGTCGTCATCGCCCTGCTGGTCATCGGGCCCGGCGTCGGGCGCGGGCGCACCCTCGAGCAGCAGTTCCCGCTTCATCTTGCGGAAACGGCTCATGTCCGGAAAGTCCTTGCGGACGCGGTCGAACAAGCCGAGCACCGTTTCACGGTCCTGAGGCAGGTCCATTTTCAGAGCCAGCCGCAGGTTGATGTGCACATCATCGCACACAGCCTCGAAGTTGGCGTTGGAGTCGGGCAAGTTGGGGTCGGAAGGTGAGGGCATGGGTCAGGTCAGCATCGGGCGAAGGACGGGCGATCAAGACTGGGGACTGCACGGCCGGAATGCATATGCGATTATCCAGGATAATCACTGCCCGCCTGTGTCATCCGAAGCGGAAGCAATCCCGCTGATGCTATTCCGTTTTGCGCCTTGGCACCGGTTCCCGATGCCCAGGCGTGAGCGACCTGACCGCACTCTCGCCGCGGCCCGCGACGGACCGATGCACCCTTGCCAATGGACACTCGCACCATGAATCGCCGCCGACTTCTCCCCGCTGCCGTGTTTCTGACGTTGGTCGCGGTAGCTGGGTGCCAGCAACGGTCGCCAAGCCCGTCTACCCCGGCGAGCCCAGGCGAGTCGACCGCCGATGGGCCTGCCGCCGCGGCCACGCCGGCGACCGGGTTCCAGCCGGCGGATGGTGTAGAGCTGCCCGTCATTGCGGACTCAAACGGCCGGGTCAAGGTCCGGAATAACCGATGCCCGGTGATGCCGGAACACACGATCAAGAACCGGTACCCCTTTGCAGACAACGTACTGGCGTACAAGGGCAAGTTCATCGGGTTCTGCTGCACGGAATGCGTGGAGGCGTGGAAAACGATGTCGGAGGCGGAACGGGATGAAGCACTGGGCAAGGCTGAGATGACGCCCTGAGCCGGCCCCCCTGCCGGGGGCTCCGCCCACGGTCTCTTGACCTCCTTGTTCCTCCCCCATTTCTGCTCCCGCTCTTTGCCCGTTTTGCCCCCCTTGCTATCCTTGTTCTTGGCTGCCCGGCCGTCGGAATCGACGCCGCGGGCTGTTTCGTCGCCGCTTTGGAAGATTCTGTAAGGACGGGCCCCCGGCCCGAGCATCCATGACCACCACTCTCTCGGCCATCGGCCCCTCCGTCAACGGCTGGAACGCCGACTACCTCGACCAGCAATATCAGGCATTCAAGGCCGATCCGGCATCGATCGCTCCCGATCTTGTGGGCTTCTTCCAGGGCTTCGACCTGGCGATGGCCAGTTCCGGCGGGGCGGCAGCCGGCGGCGCATCGGGGGATCATCGTGACGCCCTGCGACTGCACCTTGGCGTTCGGTCGCTGATCGACGCCTATCGCCGCGGCGGCCACTTCGCGTCGATGATCGACCCTTTCGGGCGCAAACGCCCCTTCCCGGCGACGGCGACCCCGCTGGCAGCTGACGCCCACGGCCTGACGGCGGCTGACATGGGCAAGAGCGTCGGCACCGTCACGGACTGTCCGCTGACGGGCGACAGCCCGACACTCAGCACGCTGATCACGCGGCTGACCAGCGTGTACTGCGGCTCCATCGGCGCCCAGTTCATGCACATCGCCGATTCCACGCAGCGGCAGTGGTGGATCAATACGCTGGAATCCAAGTACGCGGGCCACGGCTTTGATCGCGACGACAAGCTGGCGATCCTCACCGGCCTGGTCAAGAGCGAAACGTTCGAGCGATTCCTGGCCAAGCGTTACCCGGGTGACAAGCGGTTCTCGCTGGAAGGCGGCGAGGCACTGATCCCGGTGACTGAGAGAATCCTGGAAGTCGCGGCGGATCTGGGCGTTGCTGAGATCGTCATCGGCATGGCCCACCGCGGCCGGCTGAATGTGCTCAACAACATTCTGGGCAAGAGCTACGAGCAGATCTTCACCGAGTTTGAGGAGACCTTCGAGGAGGCATTCTCCGACGGCGGCGGCGATGTGAAGTATCACCGCGGCTACTCGGGCACGCGGAAGCTGCGGACCGGACGCTCCATCCAGCTGTCACTGTCGAGCAACCCGAGCCATCTGGAGGCGGTTGACTCCGTCACACTCGGCCGAGTGCGTGCCAAGCAGCGCCTCCGCGGCGACACGACTGACCGCAGGTCCGTCGTGCCGATCCTGATTCACGGCGATGCCGCGGTGATCGGCCAGGGCGTTGTGGCCGAGACGCTGAACATGTCGCAGCTTCAGGGCTACACCGTTGGCGGCACGATTCACCTGGTGACGAACAACCTGATCGGCTTTACCACGCTGCCGGAAGATGCCCGCGGCGGGCCGTACTGCACTGATCTTGCACTGTCTATCGACGCGCCCGTGCTGCATGTCTCCGGCGAGGACCCCGAGGCGGCGGTGATGGGCGCGGCGCTGCTGATGCAGTACCGCCACAAGTTCCGCCGCGACGTGTTCCTGGACCTGGTGTGCTTCCGCAAGTACGGGCACAACGAGCAGGATGAGGCGAGCTTCACGCAGCCGACGCTGGACAAGCTGATCAAGGCGATGCCGGGCGTGGTCACAACGTTTACCGGCAAGCTGGCAGCAGAGGGCGTGCTCTCGGCCGATGACCTGGCCAAGCACCGCACGGAACTGGACACCCATCTCGATGCGGCGCAGAAGCGTGCCAAGGACAAGCCGCACGACCCGACGATTGACCCGATGGGCAAGCGCTGGTCGGGCATGGGCTTTGACTACTCGTTCAAGCCGGTGGCGACGTCCGTGGATCGCAAGACGCTCGAGACGATTACGGCGGCACTGGGCAACACCCCGCAGGGCTTTGAGGTCAACCCGAAGCTCAAGAAGCTGCTGACAGACCGCGCGGCGCTGCTGCAAACCGGAGCGATCTCCCACGCTGACGGCGAGACGCTGGCCTTCGGCTCACTGCTGCTGGAGGGCACTGCTGTCCGCCTGTCGGGCCAGGACTGCCGCCGCGGAACGTTCTCGCACCGCCACGCGGTGCTGCGGGATTTCAACACGGGCGAGCCCTACACCCCGCTGAACAACATGCGTCCGGTGGCCGAGTCGCCCGACAAGGCGGGCAAGCCCGGCGCCGACGGCAAGGTCACGCAGAGCAAGTTCTGCGTGTACGACTCGCCGCTGAGCGAGTTTGCCGTCATGGGCTTTGACTACGGCTACTCGCTGGCTGATCCGAACATGCTGGTGATGTGGGAGGGCCAGTTCGGCGACTTCTGCAACGGTGCTCAGACGATCATCGATCAGTTCATCGCTTCGGCCGAGATCAAGTGGGAGCGGTACAGCGGCCTGACGCTGCTGCTGCCCCACGGCTATGAAGGCGCAGGGCCCGAGCACTCCTCGGCGCGACTTGAGCGGTTCCTGCAGTTGTGCGGCAACGACAACATGCAGGTCTGCTACCCGACGACGGGCGCACAGATTTTCCATCTGCTGCGCCGCCAGGTGCGTCGCAACTTCCGCAAGCCGCTGGTGGTGATGAGCCCCAAGAGCATGCTGCGTGTGCCGACATCACACATCGATGAGCTGATGACCGGCCACTTCCAGGACATCATGGACGATCCGGCGTTTGAGGCGGCATCCGCCGCGCCGACTTCGCCCACGGGCAAGGCCCTGGATCGCTCCAAGGTCACCCGGGTGGTTCTGTGTTCGGGCAAGGTGTACCACGAACTGGCCGAGCGTCGCCTGGCCATCAAGCGGCCCGATGTGGCTATCGTCCGGCTTGAGCAGCTGTACCCGTTCAACGCGGCACTGTTCAAAGCGATCACGGCCAAGTACCCGGCCAAGGCCGAGATGGTGTACGCCCAGGAAGAGCCGCGGAACGCGGGTGCCTACACCTTCATCGCCGACTTGCTGACCAACCAGCCCGACCCGACGAAGGACGATGCGAACGCCGAGCCGCTGCTGGGCACGCGGCTGAAGTACATCGGACGTCCGACCTCGGCCACCCCGGCGACGGGCAGCAAGAAGAAGAGCAAGAAGGAGCAGGAAGCTGTTCTTTCGGCGGCCATCGGCCCGGCACCCGCTGGCGGCAAGGACGACCACGGCAAGCCGGCCGCTCCGGCTGCTGCCGCGGCTAAGCCCGCACCCGCCGCGGCGGGCAAGCCCAAGAAGTAATCAATGATCCCTCCGGCGGGCCGCGGCACGCGGCGATGCCGGCTCATGCCCTCCTCACGATCCCCTCCCCTCCCTCCCTCCCTCCCCCCCACTATGCCCTCCTTTGACATCGTCAGCCGGACGGACCTGCAGGAAACCGATAACGCGGTCAACAACGCCCGCAAGGAAATCGAGCAGCAGCGGTTTGATTTCCGCGGTGCCAAGTACACCTTCGAGCTTGACAAGAAGGAAAAGAAGCTTGTGCTGACCGCTGAGGACGGCACGAAGATCAACGCGATGAAGGAGACGTTCACCAAGCACGCCATCCGGCGGAAGGTGTCGCTGAAGGCGTTTGACTTCAAGGAAAGCGAGACGGTCGGTGGCGGCATGGTCAAGATTGAGGCCAAGATCCGCGACGGCCTGGAACAGGACATCGCCAAGGACATCGTCAAGCGGATCAAGGCGGCCGAGTTGAAAGTGCAAGCCTCGATCCAGGGCGATGAGATCCGTTGCACGGCCAAGAAGATCGATGATCTGCAGGCGGTGATCGCGATGCTGAACGCCGATGCGGAGATCAAGGTTCCCCTGCAGTTTGTGAACATGAAGCGGGATTGAGCCAGTCGCTGCGACGACGGCCCCCGGTGGCGACTGGTCGCAGCGGCGACCTGCCGAAGGTCTGACGCTGCGCGGGCCGAACCGCGGAAAGCTGAGCATCCTGAGACATTTCTTCCTCGCCGGCTGCGGCGACGGGATGATGCTCATAAACTCGCGCCCTATGGCCAACGCCGACTCGAACCCCTCCAGCCCGACTTCGCCCTCGTCAACGCAGCCGCTCGGCGGGCAGGCTGGCGCCCCCGCCGAAGCGGAGCGGATCAACGTGCTGCTCATCGGCTCGGGCGGCCGGGAACACGCGCTGGCATGGAAGCTCAGCCAGTCACCGATGCTGGGAACGCTGTACAGCACGGGCTGCAGCAACCCGGGCATCGCCGAACTGGCCCGTCCGGTGCCGCAGGACATCCCGATCAGCGCTCGCGACGCGTACCAGTTGTACAAGTTTATTGCCGAGCAGAAGATCAAGCTGGTGGTGATCGGCCCGGAGGATCCGCTGGCCGAAGGCATGACCGATGCGCTGACCGATGAGAAGTTCGGCAAGGCACTGTCGTGGACGCCGCACATCTTCGGCCCCAGCAAGGCGGGAGCGATGCTGGAGGCCGACAAGGCGTTTGCCAAGGAAGTGATGCGCGGCGCGGCCATTCCCACCGCGGAGGCCCGGACCTTCCGCGATGCTGAGTCGGCCCGTCGCTTCATCGAGTCCCGTCTCGGCGGCGAGCCGATCCTGGAGAATCTCTTCCGCACTGCTGATGAGTACGCCGACAGCGAGCAGCGGCGGCTGTTCATCGACCAGCAGGTGCACAAGCGCAAAGACCTGGCCGAAGCGTTCTCCAAGGTGCGCTACGGGCTGCCGGTGATCAAGGCGGCCGGCCTGGCCAAGGGCAAGGGCGTGGTTGTCCCGAGCACGCTTGCCGAGGCGATGGACGCGATCACGCGGATCATGGGCAAGCTTGAGTTCGGTGAGGCCGGGCGAACAGTGGTGATCGAGGAGCGGCTGCAGGGCCGAGAGGTCTCTGTGTTTGCACTCTCCGACGGCAAGAGCATTTTCGTGCTAGAGCCCTGTCAGGACCACAAGCGTCTGGGCGATGGAGCGACAGGCCCGAACACTGGCGGCATGGGCTCGCTGTGCCCGACACCCGCGCTGGACGCCAAGACGATGGCCCGCGTGGAGCGGGAGATCATCCTGCCCACGGTTGATGCCCTCAAGCGTGAGAACATCGAGTTTAAGGGCATCATTTACTACGGGCTGATGCTGACGCCATCGGGACCGAAGGTGCTGGAGTACAACGTGCGCTTCGGGGATCCGGAGTGCCAGGCACTGATGGTGCGGTGGAAGTCGGACCTGCTTGCCGCGTTGCTGGCGTGCGCCCAGCGCAAGCTGGACAAGGCGACCATCGAGTGGCACCCGGGTGCCTCGGTGAGCGTCATTCTCGCCGCGGCCGGGTATCCCGACAAGCCGCGGCCGCATGATGTGATCACCGGGCTGGAGGATGCGGCGCGGGTTGAAGGTGTGCAGGTATTCCACGCCGGAACGCGCCGGAACAATGAGGGGAACATTGTGACAGCCGGCGGACGGGTGCTTGCGGTGACCGCGTTTGGCCGCGATCGGGATGAGGCACGCCAGCGAGCCTACTGCGCTGCGGAGATGATCCACTTTGACGGAAAGCAGGTTCGCACCGACATCGGCACCGATGTGGTGGGCTAAATGGTGCCCGGCACAAGTCCGGGCATGGACGAGGAAGAAACGATGAACCGGATGATTGAGATGACAACTGCGACCCTGGGGACCGCTGGCGGCCAGACCAAGGCCCTGCCGACAGTAACCGAGATCGGCGATGCGGCGACCCGCCTGTGGGACCAGACCCCCTATCTGGGCAACACACTTCACACCTGGACCGTTGCATGTGCCGCCACGCTGCTGGCATTGGCCGCGGCGTGGATGATCAAGCGGATTCTCGCCAGCCGGCTCAAACACCTGGCCAGCCGGACCACGACACGCGTGGATGACCTGCTGGCGGAACTGATCGAAGATCTCCGTTTCCCGCTGCTGACGGTCCTGGCTATTGCGGTGGGTTCGCGGTTCCTGGCCATGACGCCGAGGGTGGACAAGGTGATCCAGATCGCCGCCGTCGCCGCGGTGGCACTGCAGCTTGTGATCTCCTCGCGTCTGGTCATCGACTTCCTGCTGCAGACGCTGCTGCAGAAGTCGCTGGGTAGCGATGGCAAGCCGGACGAAACGGTGGCCAGTTCGCTGGGCGTCCTGCGGTTCCTGGGCATGCTTGGCTTCGGCCTGCTGATTCTGATGCTGGCACTGGACAACATCGGCATTGCGGTGACGCCGCTGCTGACTGGCCTGGGTATCGGCGGTATTGCGGTGGCGCTGGCCGTGCAGAACGTCCTGGGCGATCTGCTGGCATCACTGGCCATTTTGCTCGACAAGCCGTTTGTCGTCGGCGACAACATCCAGGTCGGCACGCAGGCCGGCACCGTCGAGCGAATCGGGATCAAGACGACGCGGGTCCGCGCCACCGGTGGCGAGCAGTTGGTGTTTGCCAACAGCGATCTGCTCAAGGGTGTGGTTCAGAACTTCAAGCGAATGGACGAGCGCCGCGTGGCGTTCAATCTTGGCGTGACGTACAAGACGTCCCCGGAGAACCTTCGCCGAGTTCCCGAACTGGTGAAGGTGGCGCTGGACGGGCAGGACATCGTCCGCTTTGACCGCTGCCACCTTCGCACCTTCGGCGACTGGGCTTTGATCTTCGAGGTCGTATACTTCGTCAAGACCCCGGACTTCCGCACCCACGTCGATGTTCAGCAGCAACTGAACCTCGCACTGATCGAAAGCTTCCAGCAGCACGGCATCGAGTTCGCTTTCCCGACGCAGGTGCAGCTCGACGGCGGCAAGGCCTGATCGTGCGTCCTCAGCCGGCCGCCGCTGATGCTCGAATGCCGCGTTCCTTCTTCGCGCGGCCGGCGGCAGTTGTGGCCCGGGCGATGCTGGGCGTGGACCTTTGCCGCAGGCACCGCAGCGGGGTGGTGCTTCGGGCTCGCATTGTGGAGACCGAGGCATACATGGGCCCGGAGGATCAGGCCTCCCATGCCCGCAACGGCACGCGTACATCACGCAACGAGCCGATGTGGATGGCACCGGGGACCGCGTACGTCTACTTCACCTACGGCATGCATCACTGCTTCAACATCGCGTGTCTGCGCGAGGGGCACCCTGCCGCGGTGCTGATCCGCGCGGCCCGGGTTCTTGAGGGGGAAGCGGTGATCCGGTCACTGCGAGGGGGCGGCCAAGCGCGGCCACTGCACACCGAGGCCCTGCTTCGCGGCCCGGCATGCCTGTGCAAGGGGCTTGGAATCGGGCCGGAGCTGTCGGGGCGAGATCTGTGCGGTCCTGATGGCGAGGTCTGGTTTGAGGCGGCGGCGGGACTGCCGCGGCCACGAATCGGGAAATCGCCCCGGGTCGGACTGGGCGATAAAAACGGGGATAGAGCCCTCTGGAACGCCAAACCGCTGCGTTTCTTCATTGAGGATGAACGCTGCGTCAGTGGACCGCGCCCACGGCGTGGGGGCTAAACTTGTTTGACCGCCCATTGTCCGGGTACCTTCTGTGAACCCACCTCCGACACCTCCATCTCGCCGCACGACACACAACGCTGAGTCACGAGCGCTGTCCATCGGTGCGTTGACCACGGACTGGCAGGCCATTCGTGAGCGAGCGGCGGAGTTCCCTGAGGCAGCCTTTGACTTTGTCCGCGAGGGGTTGGGGCACACGATCTCTGAGCTTTTCGGTACCAGCGAAGCCGGATCGCCCGAGCACGGAACAAGCAGGCACGTCACCGGGCAGCAGCTTTGCCTGGGCCTGCGGGAGTTCGCCCGCGGCCGCTACGGTGCCCTTGCCGGTGCCGTGCTGCGTCACTGGGGCATCCGCGGGACTGAAGACTTCGGCGTGATGGTGTACGCGATGATCGACCGCGGCGAGATGCGGTGCAGCCCGCAGGACCGGTTCGATGACTTCCGTGCGGTCTTCAACTTCGACGAGTGCTTCCCGCTGCTGACTGCCGATGGCAAACTCGAGCGGCCGCACCGCACGCAGGACTGAGCGGGAGCCGTCCCTGACATCCTGAGCTGATGCGTACGCAGCGTGTGCGGCGGTGCCGTGGAAGCACGCGCCTGCAATCAGGGGAATCGTGGCGTTATGCCCAGCAGCCTCGCGTTGCGTAGATTGGCCCTGAACACCGCATCGGCGACATCCCCGGCCACCGGCATCAGGCCGAGGACGAAATCCATCGCCACGTTCAGGAGCATGAGCGCGACGATCCGGCGGCGGGCGCCGACCTTCCAGCCCAGGTACACGATGTAGAGCGACAGCAGCATGCTGATCGCATCACCAACGACCGGGATAAGCCCCAGCAGCGGGTCCACCCCGACTCGGAAGTTGATACCGGGTATCGTGATGATGGAGTCCAGCAGCCATGCAAGACGCTGGATTCGCTTGAGGCGACGCTCACGGGCGGCAATGGCCGCGGGATCGGTCGGGATCGCACCGTCCCGCCACCGGGCAGCATCCTCCGGGCCCGAGGCACCGCCCACGGGGTCGTTCTCCCGAACACGGACGTTTTCTCGATAAGCGGCTGATGCCTGCATTGGAGCACTCTACGGATCGGATCGGGAATTTGTTGGCCGCGGCGAGGCGTTTGCGATAGCCGGGGCGGTCCGGCGGCGGAGCAGACCGAGAAAAAACACGCCGCCGACGAGACTTGTCAGCACCCCGGTCGGCAGTCGGCCGGAGCCAAGGTCCACGAGGCGGGCGGCGACATCAGCCAGCACCAGCAGCGAGGCACCAAACAAGCCTGCCAGCACGATCAGCGGCCCGTGCATCGCTCCCAGTGATGGGTGCCGCCCCGGTGCCACGCCAGCCCGAGCCAGCAGCAGGCGTGCCGAGTGAGGGGCAAGCAGACCGATGAAGGCAATGGGCCCGGCCAGAACCACGGCCAGTGCCGCGAGAAGGCCACAACTCAGGAAGAGCAGACCGCGGACGCGGCCGACGGCCAGCCCGATCGATCGTGCCTGCTCATCGTCGAGCAGCATGGCATCAAGCTTGCGTCCAGCGACAGCCCACACCCACGCCATGATGACAACGAGCAACGCCGCTCCGGCGGCTGAGGTCCAGCCGACATCATCGCGGACGGAACCGAGCAGCAGCCCGCCCAGATCGGCCGCACGCGGTTGCCCGGCCGCCTGCATGAGGTGGTCAACCAGTGTGACCGCCGCGGAGGCGATGATGGAGACCATGACGCCGGCCAGCACGAGTGCCCCGGTGTCGAGCGATCCGGGCATCAGTCGTTCAATGAATCGGGGACGGCCACTGCCACGTGTGCCAGACCAAGACCGGCCGCCGGAAGCCAGCGTCGCCACCAGCACGAGCGCCGCCACCGCCCCGATGGAGGCGATCAGCAGGCGTGAGCCGAGAAACTGCTCGACCGCAGGTGGAACGCCGACTGCTCTGGCTGCAAACGCCGCCGCGATCAGCGAGAGTGATGCACCAGAGCTGGCACCAACGAGATCCGGTGAGGCCAGGTCATTGCGCACCAGGGTCTGCAGAAGCACGCCCGAGACAGCCAGTGCGCCCCCCACTGCCGCGGCGACCAGAGCCCGCTGGGCACGGATCTCCAGCGCGTAGCCGAGCAACGTGCCGTCAGCAGCAAAGAGCGACGGGCCAGTCAGCAGTCGTGCCACCACGCACAGGCCCAAGGCCAGACAGGCGAGCAGCACCATGGAACGGGGGGTGGGCACGCGAACTCCCGCGGGAGGGAGGTGGACTGGTCAGGCGAAGATGGAACGGAAGCCAAGTGCCCGACGCATGTCGGCAATCTGCCCGCAGTGGAAGCCGTTGTGGAAGATCATCCGCATGACCAGCAGGTGGGCGGCGATCTGCTGGCCCTGTCCCCAGGCGAAGGTCGCGTCGAGCTTCGCATCCGGCACACTCAGAACCGCGGCAGCCAGTCGGTCACACGCTGCATCGTAAACGGCTGTGCAGCGGGTAAGGGACGGGAAACGGTCGTGCCGCTCCTCGGGCCGGGAGCCGTAGGCGACACTCTCGGTGTCATAGGTGCCCTTGTCGCGTGAGCCGCGGGTGCCATCACCGGTGATGAAATCCGCCGCGGGCGGGGTTCCGCCGTCGAGCATTCCCGCGACCTTGTGCATGGTCAGTGCAAGGTGGCCGAGCTGCCAGGCCGTGTGGTTGGGCAGATCCGGCGTCTGCCGCACGTGCGTGACGTCATTGAAACCGGCGAGATAGCGGGCAAGCAGGCCCTTGGTGGACAGAACACCCTCAGCGAGCATCTGCTGGCGGGGGGAGGGCGAGGCTGGGGACGATTCGGTCATGCGGCAGGATAACCCCCGCGTCGGCCGCGGGGCGGCGGTTCAAATCCTCGGTTTGCTGCTGAACACCGGCTGAACACCGGCTCAGCCCTTGCTCACCTCTCCCAGGATCTGGACAAACCGCCAGACATCGTGGAACGAGTTGTACAGGGGCACCGGTGCCGCCCGGATGACGTTCGGCTCACGGAAGTCGCAGACGACGCCTGCCTTTTTGAGGCGGTCGGCGGCCTGCCGGGGCTGATTGCGGACGACCAGCGAAAGGGCGCATCCACGCCTGGCCGGATCGCGGGGCGTGATGATCTCGACCCGCTCGCCCGCGGCGTTCCCCGGCATCGCGTCGATCAATCGCTCCGTGTATCCCGTCAGCCGGATGCTCTTGGCCCGCAGGTTGTCCATGCCGGCCTTCTCAAAGAGGTCCAGACTCACGCGAACCGGGGCCAGGGAGAGGATCGGCGGGTTGCTCAGCTGCCAGCCATCGGCACCGCGGCGGGCGACGAACTCCGGCCGCATCACGAAGCGTTCGGAAGGCTCGTTGCCCCACCAGCCGGCGAAACGGGGAAGATCCACCCGGTCACCGTGCTGCTCATGAACGAACGCGCCCGCGACGGCCCCCGGCCCGGAGTTGAGATACTTGTAACTGCACCAGGCGGCGAAGTCGACATCCCAGTCGTGCAGCTGCAGCGGGACGTTGCCAGCGGCGTGGGCCAGATCCCAGCCCACCGTGCAACCGGCCTTCTTGGCCGCGGCGGTGATCGCCGCCATGTCAAACCACTGGCTGGTCAGATAGTTCACGCCGCCGAGCATGAGCAGTGCGGTCTGGCGGCCGTGCTGTTCGATCGCGGCCAGGACATCTTCGGTCTCTAGCGTCCACCGACCGGGCCGGGGTGCCAGGCGGACGACCGCCTTGGCCGCCTCAAACCCCGCGTGGCGGGCATGGAATGCGGCCTGGGAAGAAACTGCATACCCGTCGCTCGGGAAGCACTGATCCTCGATGATGATCTTGAAGCGGTCGGCGGTTGGCTGGTAAAAGCTGACCATCAGCAGGTGGAGGTTTACGGTCAGCTGGTTCATCATCACCACCTCGCCCGGTCGCCCGCCGACCAGCCGTGCACCGGCGTGACGGAACGCCTCGTGGTACGGGAACCACGGGTTTCGTCCGTGGAGGTGGGCTTCCACTCCGAGGCGGGACCAGTCATCAAGTTCGGTTGCGATGGCGGTCCGTACCGCCTTGGGCATGCAGCCCAGCGAGTTGCCCGTCAAATAGACGCTCCGCTGGTGGGCCGGCGCCCCGTCGCCGCCGACATCACGGGCCAGCGGGATCTCAAAGGCATCGCGGTACGAGGCCAGAGAATCGGCACGGTCCTGCTCGAGGGCGAAGGCCTCATCGAGGCGGAGGGATTCCGGGGGCAGCGGGTGAGCGGTCATGCCGCCATGATTGACCTGCCAGCGGGCCCCAGCAAGCGGTCCGAGAACCTGTTGCCGGGGCCCCTCGGAGCGACGCGGCCCCCGGCTCGTGCTACCGGGAACCGGGTCCATAGCATGCCACGCCCCTGCATACATGGGCCGTTCGCCCCATCCCGGCATGTTCGGGCCATGAAAGCCCAAGGCCCGTCCGGATGACTCACGCCCCCCCGGGGAAGACTCCGATATTCCTCCAGCGGGCGGCGGTTCTTGCGCCGAAGGTGCGCAACGACCGGACCGTCCTTCACGCCGGATACCTGCACGTTGTCAACCGCCCCATCTCCAACCGGAAAGCCAGCAGCCAAGGTCGCCCCTGCGCCCGCGGCGGCACCCGCTGCGGTGGCGATGAAGCCTGATTACAAGGCGATGTGGCCGGTGCCCCTGCTTGCGGGTGCAGCAGGCCTGCTCGTCGCCGGACTGGTGTACGGGATCTCCAAGGCGCCCAAGGATGACCCGGCCGCCCCGATGGAGCAGGTCAAGGAGTTCATGACCGCCGGGGAGTACGACCAGGCGATTGCGACGCTCAACGGCAAGCTGATTCCGCCGATGCAAAAGGGGGTTCTGTCGCCAGAGACGCAGGCGGAGTTCTTTCTGCTTCGAGCAAGATCGCTGGCTGACGGACAGAGCAAGCTGGGACTGAGCTTTGCCGAGAACCACAAGGCGATCATCGCGGACTACGACCAGGCCAAGAAGCTCAAGGCCGAGTTCTCCGAAGCGGACTACAGCCGCATGGCGGCATCGCAGCTGGCGCTGGGCAACACCGACGCCGCGCTGGAACAGGCACGGAAGCTGGGCGAAGGTTCGTGGTCACAGCGGGCGGCGGTGCTGCGTGGCGTGGCGGAGCACAACCTCAAACGCAAGGACGTTCGGTACGAGCAGACTCTTGCGGCACTCTCGGAGCTTGAGACTTCACCTCGGAGCGTTGCGGCCGACCGGGTCTGGTCGCTCATCCGTCAGGCCGAGTTGCGGCTGGCGATGGACTTCCATGACGAGGCCATCACCCGGCTGCTGCGAGCCATCCCGATGCTCGAGGGAGTTGCACCGGAACGTCGCGCCGAACTGCTGCGGCTGCTGGGCAAAGCGTATTTCGAGGTAGGCCGGGTTGACGAGGCGATGACGCAGCTCGAGGCCTCGCTGGCGTCGATGTCGCCATCAGATCCTGGCCGCGAGGAAACCGAACTGCTCGTGGGGCGCCTGCTGCAGAGCCAGGGTCGCCATGAGGAGGCTGTTCAGCGGCTGACTCAGCTGGTCAGCGGATCCGGCGAGGGCACCCAACTGGGTGCAGGCGGGCCGGTCATGGCCCGCGCTCGCTTCACGCTGGCTGAATCCGTTGCTGCGGAAGGCGATGATCTGGAGGCGGCGCGGCAGTACGAAGCGGTCGTTGAAGCGATGCGTGGCAAGGCACCGAGCCGCGAGTTTTCGCTGGCGACGGTTGGCGAGGCGTTGATCGCCCGAGCCACCGACCGGGCCACCCGCGACCAGCACAACACTTCACTGGTGTACGCCGACCTGGCCCGGAAAGCGTACATCGCCGCAAACGCACCAGTTGAGAAGCCGAAGGCCTCCGCAGAGCCGGCCGGCACAGGCGGGCATGGCGACAGCGGCCATGGTGACGGGGGCCACGGTGCCGCAGCAGCCGGTCACGGCAGTGAAGCCGCGGGGCACGCACCCGCCGCAGCCGATGCTGGCGGACACGGTTCATCCGCACACGGTGCCGAACCCTCTCACGGGGCCAGCGGCCATGGCGCAGCATCGTCTGGCCATGGCGGGGCCGAGACGGCACCCGAATCAGCCGCACCGGTCGGGGCGTTCGACAAACAGGGCGTGCCTGCCGCGGTGTATGCCCTTTCTGCCGCGGCCCACCGCAAGCTTGCCGAGCTGACGCTGGCCGAGGCACGCCAGAGCGATTCCGGGCTGCTGCGCGTGGATCAGATCTCACCGGCAACGGCGACAGAAGTCAAACGCCATTATCTCGATGCGGGTGCGGACTTCCGCGAACACGCGCGGCTGATGATCACCGTCGATCCGAACGCCTCGGCGGATTCATTGTGGAACGCGGCTGACTGCTATGACCTGGCCGGTGACCGCGACGCCGCCAAGGATGCATTTTCGAGCTACGCCACTTCTGCTGCGGACAACGACCAGCGCAAGGCCGAGGCGCGTTACCGCCTTGCCCAGGTGCTGCAGGCCCAGGGCGAGCCGGTTGCCGCCGCGGCACAGTACCGCCAGGTGATCGAGTCGCGGCTGGCTGGGGATACTGGCGGCTCGGGCTCCGGCCTGTTTGCCGATCGCTCGCTGGTGCCGCTGGCCCGCTGCCTGCTTGACGATAAGGACCCGGCCAACGATGCTGAGGCTGAGAAGCTGCTTCGAGGCGTGCTGTCGGGAACCACTTTCTCGCCGGACGCAGCCGAGTACCGCGACGCACTCCTTGAGCTTGGCGAGCACCTCCACCGGACCGCCCGCTTCGTGGATGCGGCCGGCGTGCTTGAAGAAGCCCGGAAGCGTTATCCGGACGCCGATGAAGCGATTCGCGTGAACTTCAAGCTGGCGGACTGCTACCGGCAGTCGGCAGCGCAGATCGGCGAGGAACTGCGGGCCGCACTGCCGCAGGATCGCCGTGATGAACTGCTGCAGTTGCGTCAGACACGTCTGGAGCAGGCGGGTGAACTCTTCGCTGCTGTCGGTCGGAGCATCTCGGCCATTGATGCCAGGCACCTGACCCAGCTCGACCGGGTGATGCAGCGCAACGCCGCCTTCTATCAGGCCGATGCCGCGTTTGACCTTGGCAACGATGATGCGGCGATCAAGCTCTATGACGCTGCGGCACAACGCTACAGCGCTGATCCGGCGTCGCTGCTGGCCCGCGTGCAGATCGTCACGTGCTATCTCCGCCAGAACAAGCCGGCAGAAGCGGCCGCCGCTAACCTGCGTGCCAAGCGGCAGCTGGCCGGCATCCCCCCTGCTGCCTTCGATGCGCCCGATATGCCGATGACCCGCCGCCACTGGGAACGCTGGCTTGCCGCGGACTCTCAGATTCAGAACACCCCAGAGAGCAAGCGAACAACCAACGCAGAGAACGGGCAGTAGCATTCCGAGAACTTCCACCTTCCCCCCGCCGCCGGCGAACTTCCGCGGCAAGGAACGAGAACATGAACCGCAAGATGCCGGCGGAGCCGGCTGAAGCAAACACCGTTTCGCAGCTACAGCCGGGGCAGGACATCAAATCCCTGACGCTCCGGCTCATCCGCCTTCTCGCAGAGCAACAGGAACGTGCCGACCGACTGGAACGGCTGAGCAATGCCCAGTCCGCGGCATTGCTGGGCCGCCAGTTTGATGCTGTCGCCGAACTGATCCACGCGCGCGAGCCGGTCGTCACCGAACTGCAGCACGGCGCGGAGGAGTGCCGCGCAGTTGCCGAGGCAATGATCAAGCCGCTCGGAACAACCCACCGGGGCTTAGGATCTGCACCGGCGACTGCCAACTTTGACCGCCAGCGAGCGATCCTCGCCGCGGCGGCTCCGGAACACCGCGAAGCACTTGAAACCGCGGCAGCCAGACTGGACACCACGCTGCTGGGAATCGAACGCCGCGATGCGGCTGATCAGACCGCCCTGAAGACGCACCGCGACGATGTCGCCCGGCAGATGGCAGGTACCGTGGTCACCCGCGGCGCGGCCCAGGCGTATGGCGGGCTTGATGCGCCACTGGGCGTGGTCTATCAGGACCGCCACGGCTGAGCCGCAAGGCCAGAGCGACTTTCATCGTATCGTGTGTTCACCGTCACAACTTCTCAGCTTGACTACCGCCCGGATGCTTCGCTCCGAGCCGAGCCACTCGATGACCACCCCGTTGCTTCCGCAAGAGTTCACCACCAGCGTCGCTCCCCTGACTGGAGCACCGGTCCCATCGTCACCGGCGAGCATCTCCGCTGCCGAACTGGCCGCGCTGATTGAAGCCTTCAACGAGGTGACGACTAAGCTCACGCGGACGCATGAACAGCTCCAGGGCGAGATCGCGACGCTGCGCGAGCAACTGACCGATGCAAAGGCGCAGGCCGAACGTTCGCGTCATCTGGCGATGCTGGGCGAGATGGCCGCGGGTATTGCTCATGAAATCCGCAACCCTTTGGGAAGCATCCGCCTCTACGCCCGTATGCTGCGGGACGATCTGGCGAGCCAGCCGGCACCGCTGGCTGTGGCCGAGAAGATTGATCTGTCGGTCGTTCGCCTGGAGCACGTCGTCGGCGATGTGCTTGCCTTCGCCCGCGAGCTTCGAACCAGAGCAGTGGGCTTCGATGCAGCGGATCTGGTTGAGGCGAGCGTGGAGTCCGCCCGTTCCGGCAGTCCGGCGTGGGCCAACCTGACCATTGAGATCAAGCCATCGAACCAGTCGCTGACAGGGGACCCTGATCTGCTTCGTCAGGCGCTGGTGAACCTTATCCGCAACGCCGCGGAAGCCATGGCCGAGCACAAGGTCGCCGAGCCGAAGATCGAGATCTCGGTTCAGCAGCGGAAAGTCCGCGATAGCAACGGCGATGTGCGGCTGATGTCCGCAGTCTGTGTCGCCGACAACGGCCCGGGAGTTCCCCCGGACATTCTGCCTCGCCTCTTCGAGCCATTCTTCACAACCCGCTCCGATGGCACTGGTCTGGGGCTGGCCATCGTCCACCGGATCGTGGATGCTCACGGGGGGCGGGTGACGGCTCGCAATCTTACCAGCGGGTCGGCAACGCCAGCGGAACCTGCACCCAGTTCCCTTCGCGGCGCGCTCTTTGAGATCATGCTGCCCGCTGAACCCCGTCTGCCGTAATCCGGCTCACCGCTCGCAGAACCCGCACGTCGGTCGACCCCGGCTCTTCGATGGTGATGGCCGGGACAACGCTCCCGGTGGCTGTGCAGTCCTCATCGGGTCGATTCATTGGTTCGATCGTGACTTTGATCAGACCACACCGATGGCGTTTACGAGATTTGGACGACAAGATCCGTCAATCTGTGGCAAGGAACGACGATCACTTCCGGTCTGACGGCGGCATAGCTTCGTGCGAGCGATGACTGGTGTGACTGAGCAGCGCAGCTCCCAACAACGCTCGATCTCGAATGGGCGATCCCCAAGGGCACTGAGAAAGCAGGTCCACAGAAACCGCTCCCCAGCAAGGGACGCTTTCAGCCGTCGCTCAACACGACGGTGAGCCATCGATGCGGGAGCATCAGCTTGTCGAATCCCGAGTTCGCGGGAACCATCAGCAGCCGACGGCAAATGCGTTGATAAACGCGATGAAGTCGCTGCCGTCGATCGTGCCGTCGCCGCCCGGTGGGTCCACATCAGCCGAGTTGTCGACCGAAGCGTCTCCGATGCCAAACGAGTTGATAAAACCGATGAAGTCGGCACCGTCCACCGTGCCATCGGGGCTCAAGCCGACATCCGGACCGCCGGAGACGTCGGCCACGCAGGTTGTCACCACCGGTGCACCGAGCTCCACGATTCCGTAGATGCGATCACTGGCCGGCTGGTTCACGCGGCTGGACCATGCGCCCGACGCACTATCCAGCACGCCGTAGTTCTCTGATGCCGACACCCGCGGCTGGCCACTGAGCCAGTTGGTATAACTAACTGCCTCGCCAGACGACCAGCCAAAGGCGTTGGCCGCCGAAGCATCATTGATTCCGATCCACCCCAGCCGATCCTGAGAATCAAACCGCAGGACGGCATCAGCCAGGAATCCGTTCTCCTCCACTGAGCCGATGGCGGCCAGCGTTCCGCCCATGGCGATCGCCGAGGCGTTGGCCTGCATCCACGACATGCTGTCGAGCAGGAAGTACTGACGCGAGCCGTCAGGGCTCGCGACGGGGCCGAGCACCAGGGCCGAGTCAACGCTGAGCGTGCCGCTGCCCCTGGTCGAGGCCGAATAGCCACCAACGCGGACGAAGTATGGCGTTCCACCGATCGCCGGCAGGACCACCGAGGATTGGCTGCCGCAGGAATCGTCATCGCAGACCACGGGGGCGATACCGGCTGTCGGGCACAACGGCCCTGCATAGACCGCCAGCACAGTATCGGCGGTCGTCTGGTTGCACGTGGCGATGCGGTAGGGCCCACTGGCAGGCGGGGTGAAAACGAACCATACATCGTTGTACACGTTGCCCAGGCCGCAGGAAATCGGGAGCGTGCCAGCGATCTCACTGGTCGATGCGGCGAGCGAGAAGGGAATCGGTGACCCCGCGACGACCGGCGTTGCACCGGAGCAGACATCGGTCCCCGTGCCCGGGTTGATCGCCTGCACCGAGAGGTTGCCCGCGCCGAACTGGGTGGTCGCGTAGGAGCCAATCCGGACGAAGTACGAGCTGCCCGCAACCGCGTCAATCTCAACACGGCTCTGCGTGCCGCACGCATCGTCATTGGCGGCGAGCGGCGACTGGGAGAAGCTCAGGCAGCCGCACTGCGGGTAGACCGCCAGCACGGTGTCGAGCGTGGTTGTACCACAGGTTGAGAACACAAAGCGTCCCGTTGCCGCCGCGGTCCAGCAGAACCAGACGTCGTTGAAGGCCATTCCCGCCGCGAAACCGGAAAGCGGAGGGCCATCGGTCGACGCGTTGATGGTCGAAAAGAAGAACGATCCTGTGCCGCTCACCGCCGCCGGCGAATCGCAAAAGTTGTTTGCCGGCTGGGCAAAGGCCGACCCGCACGGCAGCAGCATCGCGGTGAAGAGCAATCGAGCATTCATGATCCGTTCTCCTGCTTCTCTCAAGGCAGCGAGGCAAGCTGCATCACTACATCAAGAAAGTGTACAAGCGCAAGCGAAAACCGCTAACGGGCCACGCCAGTATTTTTCACTTTTTCCATAAAATCACTCTCGCCGGCCTTGACAGCGTCGGCTTCCCGATTTAGTCTGAATGGAGCCCAACTGGAGTCCGCCAGAGCAGTCCCCTCATTCTGGGGTAGACCACACGAGCTAAGCAACCAAGGTCCCCGTTCCGCATGGATGCGGAACTTGCCGCCGACCCAATCGAGTGGGTTGTGTCGTTTCGGTTCAGAGTGAACCTCTTTCCTGTAGTTTATTGCCCTTTCTCCCTTTTGCGGAGCACGCCCATGTGTCAGTACAGCAATCCATTCCCAGCCGCCCTGGTCTCTGTCCGTCGCAGCCGCCGCATCGCTTCTGCCGCTGCTGCCCTCGTGTTGCTCTGCGGAGCGGCAGCCAACGCCCAGAACGGAACCGTGCTGACGTTTACCCGCGGCGCAGGGAGCGATAACTATGGCGACGCACTGAACTGGAGCGGGGGTCCGGCTGGTGCCGTCCCCGTGAATGCCGGGCTGAACCTGTTCAGTGCCGTGATCGGCGATGGTCGAACTGTGCAACTGGATGCCGCAACCCCATCGGTGATTGAACTGCAGGATTTCACACTGGGTAACTCGACGTTCATCGTCGGCCTGAACCGCACGTTCCGCGTGCTGGATGACGCGACGATCAACGGCTGGGTGCGGGTCGATGGGCCGAGCGTGTTCCAGGCGACGGGTACGAGCTGCACCCTCAACCCCTACTCGCGCTTCACCGCAACCGCGGGCGGGCGGATCGACCTGGGGGCGACGACCTGGAACACCTATGTCTACGCCTACAGCGATCTGTCTCAATCGCTGGCCACGGCTTCGGGGGTGGGAAGCCAGTTCAATGCCAACTCGGTCACGACGCTGACCTTCGGCGGCAGTTCGTTCAACCGCGACTTCTTTGACCTGACCGCCACGCAGGGCGGCAGCATCAGCATGTCGGGTCTGCAGACGATCCAGAACGCTCCGGGTGAGGACGATTACCTGTCGATCAACATCAATAACGGCGGCACGATGAACCTCTCATCGCTCAATGCCATCAACATGACCGGGGGTAACGACAACACCACCGTCGAGTTCAACCTCGGCACCGGAAGCTCGCTCAGCCTCGGTGCGCTGGTCGACGCGGACCGCATTCGTCTGAACCTCTCGACCGGTGCCACCTTCAATGCCCCGAATCTGACACGTCTGAGCAAGAGCGTTCTGAACATTCAGGGCGGGCGGACCGTCACCACCGGAACCCTCTCCAATCTGGACAACACGATCATCACCGTCGCAGACGGCCAGAGCTATGGCTCCGTCGCGCCGAACACCGATGTCGCAAGTGTCTACTACTTCGGCGGCAACTACGACCTGTACTCGGCAACCGGTGCGGGCAGCACACTGAACCTGGCGGGCATCCGCTCGCTGGTGATCGGCACGAACTCGGGCCAGAACCAAGTAAGCATCGCCGCACGAGCAGGCGGGTCGCTCAATCTTTCCGGCCTCCGAACCGTCGGCGTTTACAGCGGGCAGGATGAAACGATCAACTTCGAGGTCACCGGCGCCGGCAGCACGCTGAACCTGAGCGGCCTCACCACGATCACGGCCAACGGGAACACCAACGACCGGGTGCGTTTTACCGTCGGCCCCGGCCTCGCCCTGAACCTGCCTTCGCTGACAACCGCCGGCCGCGTTGAGTTTGCCATGGGCACCGGGGCGACGCTCTCGGCTCCGAATCTGACCACGCTCACGCAGACCACGCTGAGCGTCGACGGTGCATCCCCGCTGACCTTCGGCTCGGTGACAGAGTTCGACAGCACCCGGTTGCTGGCCACCGGCGGCGCCGTGGTGTCCGGCTTCGCCGATACCGACTACGTCATGGCCTATTACTTCGGCGGCAACTTCACCATGCTCTCAGCCACGGGAGCCGGCACCCAGCTCAACCTGCCCGGTGTTGCCCGCATCCGCTACGCGACGAACACGGGGCCCAATCTGATCACGATCGCCGCGATCGACGGCGGAGCCATCAACCTCTCGGGCGTGACCAACGTCAGCAACTTCAACGGCGATGACGACACGCTGAACTTCGAGGTTCGGGGGGCAGGCTCGAGCCTCAACCTGTCGGGGCTGACGACGATCACAAACAACAACAACGGCGCCACCCGCTTCACCGTCGGCGGCGGATCATCCGTTGCGCTTCCCGCGCTGACCAGCGCAAACAATCTGCAACTGGTTCTGGAGCCCGGCGCCAGCTTCTCAGCCCCCTCTCTGGCGACTCTGAACAACTCCACACTCTCCCTGGCACCGGGTTACACGCTCAATCTCGGCCCGCTCTCCAATGTCAACGGCACGCGCTTCCTGGTCTCCGGCGGACGGACCTTCAGCGGCGTCTCGGCGACGGCGTACACCAACAACTACATCTACAACTTCAACAACGACATGTTCGCGGCAACGGGGGCCGGCAGCACGCTCAGCCTGCCGACTATCCAAACAATTCAGTACGGCGCCAGCGGCCAGTACCTCGTGCGGGTTGCGGCCCGCGACGGGGGCAGTGTCAACCTCTCGGGCCTGACCAGTGTGAACGTGTACCCCGGCGAGGACGACTACCTGCAGTTCGAGGTCACCGGTTCGGGCTCCAGCATGAACCTGACCGGCCTGACAACCGCGGTGATGACCGGCAATACCAACGACCGCGTCCGCTTCACAGCCGACAGCGGGTACACGTTCAACCTCCCCTCGCTGACCGCGGGCAGCCGCATGCTGTTCGATCTGACCGGCGGCGCATCATTGAGTGCTCCGAATCTCACCTCGGTGACTGAGACCTTGCTGCTGCCCTCACCCACCTGGGCCGTCTCAACGGCCCCGCTGACCAACATCGACCGTGATGCCATCCGAGTCACCGGCGGCGTCAACTACAACAACGTCATCGCAACCAGCTACTCGTACCAGTCAAGCGCCAACTTCTACGGCCACGACTTTGACCTGTTCACCGCCACCGGCGCCGGCAGCGTGCTGAATCTCTCGACGCTGCAGACGATGACATACTCGAGCAACTACGGCCGCGTGTTCAAAACCATCGCTGCTCGCAGCGGCGGTGTCGTCAATCTCAGCGGCCTGACCACGATCAACACACAAAACGGCGAGGATGACGTCCTCCGCTTCAACACCGACAGCGGCACGATCAACCTCAACTCCCTGGCCAACATCAACATCGCTAGCGGCAGCGACAACGCCCGCGTCCAGTTCAACGTCGGCGTCGGCCAGAGCCAGAGCCTGCCAGCGCTGGCCTCCGCCAGCCGTACGGACTTCAACCTCGCCGATGGCGCAACCCTCAGCGCACCGGCTCTGGCCAGCATCAATAACGGCTCGGTCACCCTCGCCGCGGGCCGTACGCTCTCACTGCCGGCTCTGACCTCCGTCAACCGCTTCAGCTTCAACCTGGGTGACGCCTCGACCCTGAGCATGCCGGCGCTTGCCTCGGTCACCGAGTCAACCTGGAACATCGCCCCCGGCCGCACGCTAGGCACCGGCACCATCACCAACATCGACAACTCCAGGTTCCTGGTCTCGGGCGGCGCGGTCTTCGGCGGAACGCTGGCGGACCCCTCCTACAGCATCGTGTACTTCTACAACAGCGCCAACTACGACATTCTGGCCGCGACAGGCGCTGGCTCCCAGCTTAACGCATCGGGCATCCAGAACATCACCTACGGCATCAGCGGCTACAACACCTACACCATCGCCGCCCGCGACGGTGGCAGCGTCAACCTCTCGTCGCTCCGCACCGTCTCGGTCCAGCCGGGCGAAGACGACACGCTCAACTTCGAAGTCACCGGCGCGGGATCGACGATGAATCTCTCGAACCTGCGGACGACCTCGATGAGCGGCAATCGCAACGACCGCATCCTCTTTACGGTTGGCTCTGGCAACACGATTTCGCTGCCGGCACTGACGACCGCCCAGCGACTCTCCTGGAACGTCGCTCCCGGCGGCACGCTCAACGCTCCCGCACTGACCACGCTACAGCAGAGCAACCTCCAGTTCACCAATACCGGCGGCACGGTCAACATCGGCACCCTGAGCAACATCGATCAGTCGATCATCGGCGTTTCCAACGGCGTCACCTTCTCGAACATCTCGGCGGTTGATGTCTCGAACCAGTACTACTGGCGTGGCAGCTTCAACCAGTACACCGCCGACGGCGCCGGCAGCGTGCTGACGATGAACTCGATCCGTTCGCTGCGGTTTGCCACCGACAGCGGACGCGACACGATCGGCATTCGCGCCACCAACGGCGGCCAGATCAACATGACCGGCCTGCGTGACATCAATATCATGCCCAATGAGGACGACGAGCTCGCCTTCTCGGCCCGCGACCCCGGCTCGGTCGTCCGCCTCGGGCCGCTGACCACGCTCAACGCAAGCAACCCCTACAACCGCAACCCGGCCATCAGCTTTACAGCCAGCCTCGGCGGACGCATCGAGTTCGGGGACCTCACGCTGCCGACCCAGACCGCCGCCACCATCGCCGACGTCGACTCGACCATGTCGGTCACCCGGTCAGTCCAGTTCCGCGGCGGCATTCTCAGCGTCGCCGCGGGCGCCACGCTCGAGGTCGGCAAGCACATGTACAACTACGCCACCAACGAGAGTGGCTGGATCATGCAGCAAGGCATCCTGAGTTTCTCGGCTCCCGGCCTGCACTTCTTCGAGGCAGCAGGCATCGACATCGGCCCGATGAACCCCGGGAACAACGGGAACTTCGGTGTCGGGCGCGTCGTGCTCGGCAGCGCCGCGGGTGCCGGCCAGCTGCAGATGCTCGATCTGGTCGACAATGGCAACCGGGGCGCCAACCTCGGTGAGGCCTTCTACATCTTCGGCGTGGGCCAGGGCACCGCACTCGAGTCGCTGCAGCTCATCAACGGCTCAACGCTCTTCCTCGACAACATCAACGTTTACGTTCGCGAGAACGGCAACTGGATCTGGCTCAACTCCCTGTTTGCCGCCAACCAGTCCGTAGTTCCGTGGGGTGGCGGTTATCTGCACCTTCCCAGCCCCGGTGCCGCCGTACTCCTGGGCCTCGGTGCTCTGGCCGCGGCACGCCGCCGCCGCTGATGCCCGCGGCGTCTGCCCGGACACCGCCGTCAACCTGACCCTCTGACCCTTCCTTTGGTACGTACTGACTCAATCGCCACTCCCGAACGCGTCACCCAGTTCCGACGCCGGAAGAACCCGCCATGAACCGCTCCATCGCCCATCTGATCCGCCGCCTGTGCCGGCCACCCGCAGCCGCGGTCCTGACGCTGCTGCTCGTCGGCATGCTCACGCCCTCCGCATTCGCCCAGTTCACGACCACAACGGTCCGCAGCGGCAACGGTGCACCGGGATCTCCCGACGCTCAGGTGCGGGCGCTGGTCATCAATGACGGCCGAGTCCTGACCGCTCAGGACTTCATTGATGCCCGCTCCGCCCCGTTCGCACGCGTGATCAACCCGTACCCGGGCTTCTCGACACTCCCGACGGATCCGGCCGCCCGCTACATCAACGACAACGGGAGCACCAACGCCGCTGCCCGAGTGCTCTACGCCATCGACTTCGACATCGGCTTCGCCCCCTTGCAGTCCACGCTCGCCTTCTCCGTGGCCACCGATGACCAGCTCGGCGGCAACGGGAACGTCGGCCTCTATCTCAATGGCCAGCCCATCCCCGGCTCTGCCAGCGGTTATACCGCGTACACGCCGGGCAACTACATCTACGAGAACGTTGGTTCGCTGCTTCAGGCGGGCACCAACACACTGTACCTGTATTACCAGAACTCTGGCGGCGGCCCCGGTATGACCGCCTTCTCAGGTTCCTTCAACACCAGCGGTGCTACGCCGGTCAGTGGCGCTTCATGCGCCACTGCGTATCAGCTCAACCCGACAAACCTCATCCCCGCCACACTCCGCGGCAGCAACGCGGGCAACCCATCGGCTGTTCTCAACGCCTGTCGCGGCAGCGGCGTCGTCGGCCCGGTGGCCTGGTACCGGCTCTCTGGTGATGGCCGTCCCGTGACTGTCTCCACCTGCGAGGGCACCAACAGCTTTGACACCGTCATCTCCGTGTTCTGCGGCCCCTGCGGCAGCGCCGATCAGGTCTGCATCGCGGCCAACGACGACGATTGCGGCAACGGCGCATCGCGAGTTACCTTCTGCACGACTGCGGGCAACGAGTACTACATCGCGGTTTCCGGCTTCGCTGGAGCCACCGGCACCTTCGACCTGCGTGTCCTGCGTTCCGGGACGCCGTGCACCGATGCCCCGGCGTGCGCACCCTGCCGCATCACCATCCCGGCCGGCGCCATTGCCGAGAACGAACCCGCTTGCGGCCCCGGCTACACCGACAACTTCAACGCCGGCTGTTCTGTTTCCCCGGCCCGCTATTCGTCAATCGCCCCCGGTCAGACAATCGCCGGCAAGGCCGGCACGTTCATCCGCGGCGGCCAGGACTTCCGCGATACGGACTGGTATGAGTTCACGCTCACACAGCCAGCCGAAGTGCTCCTCGTCGGCCGCGGTGACTTCCCCCTGCACCTGGGCCTGATCGACGGTCGCACGGCCTGCACCCCTGAGATCAAGTTCGACTTCGGCGAGTCACGCTCCGCCGCGTGCGAGGATGCCAGTATCCGCATCGTCCTGCCCGCCGGCCGCTTCATTGCATTTGCCGCACCCTCGGCCCTTTCCGGCATTCCCTGCGGTTCCAACTACCTCCTCACGCTGGCGACAACACCCGTTGGTGCCTGCGCGTTCAGCTCCGGCTGCAGCACACTGACGGCCGCCGCCTGCGCCGCCGCCGGGGGCGCGTACAACGGCGACAACTCCCCCTGCGCCGACGTCGGCTACACCGCCAGCGTCCTGCCCTTTACCTTTGATGACATTGCGGCCTCGGGCACAGCGATCTCATTTAGCAATCTCGACGATGGCGGAGCGACGATCTCCCCAGGCTTCCCCTTCACCTACTTCGGTTCCGTCTATACGCAAGTCGGCGTCTCGACCAACGGCTATCTCCGCTTCGGTCAAGGAGATCTGGACTTCCCGCTGCCGCGGTCGACTCCTGATACCCGCCGGCCCAACAACATCATCGCCCCGCGCTGGAGCAACCTGAACCTGGATCCCGCAACACCGAGTGTTGCCGGCGGCGGTTCCGTCCGCTGGCAGGTGCTCGGGGCCGCGCCCACCCGTCGCCTCGTCGTGCAGTGGACCAATGTTCGCCAGTTCGGTTTTACCGATACCAATACGTTCCAGGCCGTACTCTTCGAGGGTGACGGCTCGATCGAGTTCCGTTATCTGACAGTCCAGCCCGCTGCATTCAACGGCCAGCTCGTCGCCGGGCTCGAGAACTTCGACGGCACCCGCGGCACCACCGTTGCCGCCGGCCAGGCAGCCAATAACACGCGCGTCGCCCTCCGCAAGGGCAACCTTATCGCGCCGATCGCCGTTGCCGGCGGGCCGTACACGCTCTCGGCCTCCGTCACTTCAATGCAGGTTTCGGCACTGGGCAGCAGCGACCCTGACGGTGCACTGCCCGGCTTTGCCGGCATCCGCACCGTCCAGTGGGATCTCGGTGCCGACGGCATCGGCGACGATGCCGCCCGCACCAACGCTCAGGAGACCTTCACCCTCACGCAGGCCCTGGCCAAGGGCCTCTCGCTGACCAACCCCGTCACCCTGCGACTCTCGGTCACTGACTTTGACAACCTCATCGCCAACGATCAGACGCTGATCGCCTACGCCAACACCGCGCCAACCGTCGTCACTTCCGGGCCCTTTGGCCCGATCGTGCCCGGCGGGCAGGCTGTCCTTGGCGGCACGATCACCGATCCCGACGACGCCCTGAACGTCAATGAGACGTTCACGATCGAGTGGGCAACCCGCCGCTACACAGTCGCCGGTGACTTCGGCTCGTCATCCACCTTCGCCACCGGTCTGACGCCAACCGTGCCGTACTCGACGTTCCTGAATCTGGCCAACTCCTCCGGCGTCACCATTTGGCTGAACATCCGCGACCGCTCGGGCGCAATCGCCGCGGCATCGACGACCTTCTCGATCAACCTACCCGACCTGGCACCTGCCACGCCGGTCACTCCTGCCTCCGCCTCGTTCGGCACCCGTATCAACGTCACTTTACCAATCGTCAACTCGGGAGGCGGCGCCGCCACCGGCAGCTGGCACGACCGCGTCTACCTCTCGACAGATGCAACCGTCTCCGGCGACGATGTCCTCCTGGGTGACTACCGCTTCGACGCCAACAACATCGCCCCCGGCACCACCGGGAATCACGACTTCAACCTCGACCTGCCCGTCCGCTTCACCGGCGGCATTTATCGCCTGATTTTCATCACCGACATCTACAACCAGCTCGCCGAGAGCAGCGACGCGAACAACACGGTCGCTTCGAACGTGATCTCGCTGGCACCCACGCCCGCGGCGGACCTGGTTGTTTCCAGCGCCAGCGGTCCGACCGATGGCACCTGGGGCCAGCCGCTGAGCATCTCATTCCTGATCTCCAACTCCGGCGATACGCCGGCATCCTCGGCGTTCGTCGACGGAATCTACATCAATACGCAGCCGAACCTCAGCGGTGCCACCTTCCTGGCCACGGAGCCCGGTCCGGCGTCCCTTGATGTCGGCGCCAGCTACAACCGCACACTCTCAGTCGCCACGCCAGTCAACCCCACCGGGGGCGGCAACTGGTACATCGTCGTTCGCACTGACAACAACGCGAGCATCCTGGAACCCGACGAGAACAACAACGTCCGCGCCACCGGTGTGATCCGCATGGAGGCGACAAACTCGGTCAACCTCACCGTCCAGTCGGTGACCGCCCCGCCGGCCGGCATCGCCGGCCGGCCCATCGACGTTGCATGGACGGTGCGCAACACCGGACAGGCCTCGGCCGTGGGCAGCTGGTTTGATCGGATCGTGCTGCGCAACCCCGCCGACAACACGGAGGTCACCCTCGGTGAGTTCCGCCGCGACGGCCCGCTGACGCCCGGCACCAGCTACAACTCCACGCAGATCGTTCGCCTTCCCGGCGACATCCAGGGCCCCCGCGTCGTATGCGTGGTCACCGATGCCACCAACACCGTATCGGAACCGCAGCCCGGTGCCGAGGCCGACAACCGCACCTGCGCCGCGACGAACACGGTCATCACGCTCCCCAGCGGACCCGACTTCATCATTTCGTCCACCGGTCTGGCCAGCGCCAATCCGGTCTTCGGCGGCACGGTTTCCGTGCAGTACACCCTCAACAACATCGGCGACCAGCCCGCCACCGGGACTTGGACCGATCGGATCTGGCTCTCCCGCGATGCCAACCTGTCCAGCGACGACATCTCGCTGGGCTTCTCCGACACGGCCGGCCCACTGGATCCCGACTCCACCGTCGACCGCGCCGCCCAGGTCGCTCTGCCGCTTTCCGCCGACCTGGTCAGCGGGACCTACTACATCATCGTCGCTGCCGATGCCTCACTGAATGTTCAGGAGCGTCTGGAGAACAACAACGCGGCTGCTTCGGCTCCGATTGTCATCAACCGGCCCACCCTGCCCAACCTCGTCGCACTCTCCGTCCCGCCGGCACCCGCCGGTGCACCGGGCCAGACCGTGCAAATCAGCTGGCAGGTCCGCAACTCCGGAACCGTCGAAACCCCCGCCCGCTGGACTGAACGTGTAGTCGCCTCGCCCGACGGGACAACCGACGGTCCCCTGCTGGCGTTGTTCACCAACACCACGGCGATCGCCGCGAGCACCACCGTCACCCGCACCGCCTCGATCACGATTCCGAACCTCGGAACCGGCTACGTGCTCAAGCTCTGCGTCGATGCCGGCAACGAGGTGCTCGAAAGCGTCGAGACCGACAACTGCAACGTCTCCGGCCCCGCCGTGGTCAACCGTCCCGACCTCACCGTCGAGGACTTCATCGTCCCGTCAACCGCCGTTGCCGACAGCACGGTGGCCATCACCTACACCACCCGCAACATCGGCGCGGCTGCAACGTCCGGCAGCTTCCTGGAGAACCTCTACCTCGTCTCGCTGACCACCGGTCAGGAAACGCTGCTCGACTCATTCCTGGTGGTGCCGCAGCTTCCCGCGGGCGGCTCGGCCGCGCAGAACCGCAGCGTCACGATCCCCACGCGGTTCCTGGGCCAGTACATCTTCAAGGTCATCACCGACGCCACCGATACCAACATCGAGAGCGGGCCGACGGCCAACAACACCCGCACGGCCGCCACCCCCACGATCATCACCCAGCCGGCTCGGCCGAACCTGGTGATCACCGGAGTTGAAACCGTCGCCAGTGGCCTCGTCGGCTCCAGCGGCTCGGTCACCTTCACCGTCCAGAACATCGGCACGGTGCCTGTCGGTGGAGCCTGGGGCGATCGCATCGTCGCCGTCCGCACCGATGCGCCTGGCGAAGTTGTGCTCAGCGAGGTCGCGCAGACTGCAGGCCTTGCCGCAGGTGGTAGCCGCGCTCGGACGACCACCTTCAGCTATCCCTCGACTCCCGGCACCTACCGCATCCGTGTCATCGCCGACCGCGCCGACACCGTCTACGAGGACGCTGCCGGCGAGACCGACAACGTGTTTAACTCGACGTCCACGTTCGTCTCCGAGACGTTCACGGTCACCGCAGATGCCAACATCACCGCCGCGGTTTCGGGCACGCCCGTGGTCATCACGGGTACGGCCCGGACCACCGGCGGCAATCCGGTGCCGTCCACCCCGGTCGAGGTTCGCGTTGTCGTGCAGGGCACCAGCCGCGAGATCCGTCGCCCCGGCGACCAGAACATCGTCACCGATACCTCCGGCAACTACTCCGTCACCTTCAACCCCGTTCCCACCGAGGGTGGCCTGTACTCCGTGCTGGCCGGCCCCCGCGGCGCGGTGCCCCCGACCGTGCGTGACACGTTCATCCTCAACGCGCTGAACCTGCCCCAGTCGGCCTTCAACATCGTTCTGCAATCCGCAGCTCCCGCCTCAGTGGTGATCCCGCTCGTCAACCCGGGCGATACCGCCATCAGCGGCGTGCAGGCATCCATCTCCGGAGACACCACGGATCTGACCGTCGGGCTCACCACAACCCCCACCATCACTGGCGGCACCAACGGCTCAGTGACCGTGAACCTCACCGCCGCCACTGGCACCGTCATCCGCCGCGTCCTGACCATCAGCATCACGTCGGCTCAGGGCAACACGCTCACCGCGTTCATCAACGTGGAAGCTCGCCCGCTCCAGCCGACGCTCGTGGTGACTCCCGGCTCGCTGTCGGCCCAGGTCGTGCGCGGCCAGCAGACGCTCGTGAGCTTCCGGCTCGAGAACATCGGTGCCGGCACCGCCTCGGGCATGTCCCTTCAGTTGCCCGGCATCCCGTGGATCTCCGCCAGCACACCCAGCATCCCCGATCTGGCCGGTGGCCAGGGCGTCGATCTGACCTTGCGGCTGGCCCCTGCCGACTCCGTGCCGCTGAGCACGGTCACTGGCAACCTCGCGGTCTCCAACGCCGCAGGCACCTACGGCGTCAACATTCCCTACAACTTCCGCGTTGTCAGCCAGCGCCTGACCAGTCTGGTCGTCCGGGTCGAGGATGAACGCTCGTTCTACGACGCCAACGGCAACTACATCCCCAGCGGCGGGCCGATGGTCGAGAACGCGGTGGTCAAGCTTCGTGACTCCATCACCGGCGATGTGCTCTTCCAGTCCATCACCTCCCGTCCCAGCGGCGGCGGCGACGTTCAGGCCGCCACGTTCACCGACATCCCCGAGCAGCTCTACAACATCACCGTGGAGGCCGAGCGCCACGGCAACTACTCAGCCAACGTTCTTGTTGAGGAGGACGGCGACCCCAGCTTCCGGGTGTTCATCCCGTTCCAGGCGGTTCGCTTCAACTGGATCGTCGAGGAAACCCAGGTCACCGAAGTCACGCTCATCACCCTCGAAGCCGTGTACGAGACCTTCGTCCCGGCCCCGGTGATCACCATCACCCCGTCGCTCATCGACCTGGCCAACTACCCTTCGGGCGGCCAGATCGACATCACCGTCACCAACCACGGGCTCGTGGCCGCCGAGGATGTCGGTGTGGACTTCTCGTCCCACCCGCTTTGGCGGCTCACCCCGCTGGTCAACCAGTTCGGCCGCCTCGGCCCGAATCAGAGCCGCACCATCCCGGTGACCATCGAGCGCCTCGAAGGTCCGGGCGGACCCGAGACCCCCTGCACCATCACCGCCGGTGTTCACTACGCCCTGGTCTGCATCGGTCGCAACCTCTACTCGATCCCGATCCCCGTCATCAATATCTCCGGCGACTGCGGTTCCCCGACCAACTACACCTGGGGCGGCGGCGGCGGGTTCGGCGGCTTCGGTGGTGGCGGCGGCGGCGGTGGCTTCGGCGCCTCCGGCAGCTTCTCGTACCCCATCTCCACCAGCAACCCGTCACAGTGCCGGCAGTGCGACCCCAACACGTTCCAGGAACAGTGCATGTCTCGAGACTTCTCGGCAAGTCTCAACGGATACATCGGCACGCTCGTATCCGCCGTCACCGCGGCATTCCCCGGGCTGGATACAGATGTCGACTTTACCGTCAGCGGTGACGGTCAGATCTGCACCTGCTGCAGGCCCGACGGCGGCATCTCCCTGAAGGCACGCGGCCAGGCAACCGGCAGTCTGAGCATCACGCTCAGCACTCCGGGCAACGAGATCAACCTGCCCGGCAGCTACAGCATGAACCTCAACGTCGGCGGCACCCCCGTGCCCGTCACCGTCGGGTTCCAGGCCCGCGCCGGGTGCGAACTGCTCCGCGTCACAGGAACCCTCCAGGCCAGCGGCGAGACCGAGTGCGGCTTCGGTGAGCCCCGGATCTGCGTGACCGGAACCGCCGAACTCGCACCGCTCGGCTCCTGCTCGCTGTCGGCGACGATGAACGGCACCGTCACCGGCGGCCCCTACGCCGGTTACACCTTCACCGCCGGCATCGGCGCAACCATCGAGACCAACGCCTCGCTTTCCGCCTCGATCAGCTCCTGCCAGGAGCCGCCGTACAACCTGTGCGTCCGCAATGACATCAAGCTCCGGATTCTCCTGCCAACGGGTGTCTCGCTCACCAACGCGCAGGGTCAGCAGGTCGTCGGTGATGTCCCCTCACCGGAGATGGTCTTCCAGCTCTATGGCCCCAACTGCGCGTCTGTCGGCTACAACTGCTGCCCGGAGTCTCCCGGCGGTATAAACCTCCCGGCGTTCACCCCGCCGTCGCAGTCCTTCAATCTGCCCAAGTACGCCAGCATCAGCGTCGTCCGCGCGGCCGATCCGCCGGAAGACGGCAACGGCCTGTGCGCCCAGGTTCGTCTGCAGCTGGAACAGTCCATCGCCATCACGCGCACCGCGGTGTCCTGCACGCTGGAGATCGACAACTCGCTGTCCACCACCCCGGTTGAGAACCTGCGTGTCCAGCTCGCCGTGTTTGATGAGAACGGTGTCGATCGCACCTCACTGTTCGGCATCTCCACACGGCCCACGCTGCAGGGCGTAACCGGTGTCGACGGTAGCGGAGTCGTCCCCGCCGGCCGATCCGGCCGCTCCAACTGGATCGTCCTGCCGACCAACGAGGCGGCACCCACCGTCGAGAAACGCTACTTCTTCGGCGGCTACGTCAGCTACTCCCAGGCCGGTGCGCCCCGGTCGTTCGTCCTCACCCCCACCGGCATCACCGTGCGGCCCGACCCGCGCATTCAGGTCAAGTACTTCCTCCAGCGCGACGTCTACAGCGACGATCCCTTTACGCCGGAAGTCGAACCGGCCGAGCCCTTCAGTCTCGGCCTCATGCTGACCAACTCCGGTTACGGCACGGGGCGCAACGTGACAATTACCAGCAGCCAGCCTCGCATCGTCGAGAACGGCCGCGATCTGCTGATCGACTTCCAGATCATCGGTTCACAGATCGGAGATCAGTCGTTCGCCCCCTCACTGACCATGAACTTCGGCGATCTGCCGCCGCAGACCACCAAAGTCGGTCGCTATGTCATGACCACGACGCTGCTCGGTCAGTTCACTGACTTCTCAGCCACCTATCGCCGCCGCGACGACTACGGCATCAGCGACGATCGCGTCGCACTGATCGACTCGGTCACCACCTACGACCTCATCCACGCCGTCCGCGATCAGCGAGCGGGGGCCGATACCAGCCCCGATTTCCTGACCGATGAACTCTCCGGCCTTGATGACCCCAATGAAAACCCGGATGTACCGGTGCTCAAGCGGCTGCCTGACCGTGTCCACCTGTCCGATGGCACTATCCAGTCGGTGACCAGCATCCTGAATCCGACCCTCACGCCGCTGTCCGGCGGCCAGTACCGCATGACCTTCGCCGCTCCGCAGGGCTTCTTCTACAGCAACATCGCAGATCCATTCAACGCCACGCTGCGGCTGACTCGGGTCGTCCGGTCAGACGGCCGTGAGCTGGCCATCGGCTACAACTTCTGGCAGACTGACCGTGTCTTCCGCGACCGCCAGCAGCCCCTGCGCGATTACCGCGTCCACATCTTCGATGACGGCGGCACCGGCACCTACACGCTCTACTTTGACTCCCCGCCCGCCGCGCCGGTCATCTCCGCCTGGTTCGCTCAGGCCGACCACGGCTCTCCGGCAGTCGCTGTGTCCATCCCGGCCGATGCCGCCACCGGCGAAATCAGCGATCCGCGTCTTGGCGGTCCGCAGCGGCTCGTGTTCTTTTCCAACAGCCGCATCAACCCAAGCGCGTTCTCGACTGCAAACATCTCTCTGGTCGGCCGCGGCGTCGATGGCGGTTCCGTCGACCTCTCCGGCGTCTCCATGTCCACATCTCTGCTGCCCGGAGGCACCGGCGGCGTTATCACCTTCAATCAGCCGCTGCCCCGCAAGGTCCGCTACTGCGTCAACCTCGTCGGCGTGACCGACGTCTTCGGACGCTTCGTCCGCGGCCAGACACGCATCCTCTTTAGCACCGTATCCGGCGATGCCACCAGTGACCGGCAGGTCACCACCGGCGACATCAGCGCAGTGCGTTACCGCATCGGCGCGGTCATCACAGATCCCGCCGACTTCGAAACCGCCCGCTGCGATCTCAACCGCGACGGCCTCGTCGACGAGGCCGACCTCGCTCTCGCCACCTCCGGTGGCGGCCTGGATATGCGGTGGATCGCCGACCCGTGCTTCGGCTTGCTTCTCGGTAACGGTGGTGATCCCAACGCCACCCAGCCCCCGCCGGCACTGGTCTACGACGAGCTTGAACCCAACAACACCTATCCCAACGCCACACGCGGCTATCAGATGACATATCGCGATTCGCTGACCGGCAACTCGCAGGGTGCAGCCGCCGGGTCGGGCAGTGACTCCTCCGACCTGTTCCGCGTTACCGCCGCCCCACTGCCGCTCGGCATCTACCGCCATCGGCTCCAGTTGGCACCCATCGGAGCGGACCTCTACTCCACCGCCCTGCTCGGTCGGACTCAAACCGGCGGCACCGTCGGCCCGCTCGGCTCGGCCGTGCTCCAGCAGGTCAGCCCGCCCAACTCGGGCCTGCACTACAACCAGTTCTACGACTTCGGCCGCTCCGGCGAGGTCGCCTACCTCGTCAGCGGCACCGCGGCCACTACTTCCGATTACACCGTCACGCTCAAGACCGAGCCCGTCTCGCCCGTCCCGCTTGGTGAGTTCCCCTCAGGTGCAGTCACGATCAGCACCGTCGGCCGCGGCCACAACACCGACACCAAGCTCATGCTCTACGGCTCCTCTCTGCTGCCCGTGCCGGATGTCCGCAGCGATGATGCCGCTGCGGGTGTCCGCGGCTCGACGATCACCGTCGGCCTGGGTGCCGGCACCTACTTCCTTGCCATCTCCGACGTCAACACCGCTGACGATCAACCCGATGTCCCCGGCGACTTCGCCACCGGTCGCCCGGTGTCTGACTACCCAGGCATCCTGGTTAACTCCTCTACAGCAACTAATGTTCCCCTGCACTTTGCCATCAGCGCCGGAGGCGTCACGGAGACCTTCCAGGCCTTCAAGCCTGAGCGCTTTGGCGTCTACTTCGCCGCCTTCTCGCTGACCGGCTGTGCGGCCGACCTCGTCTCGGCTGGCGGCATCCCGGTGCCCGACGGCATTATCGACGGTGAGGACTTCATCGCCTTCATCAACTCGTTCGCCCTCGGCGATGCCTCGGTCGATCCGCTCGCCGACATCGACGGCGACGGAACGATCGACGGCAACGACTTCATCACCTTCATCAACACCTTCGGCGGCGGCTGCTGACCGTCTCCCGCCGTTGATCCGCGACTGAACCGACCAGAAGTGCGTCCCTCCGGGCCCGGCCTCACCGCCGGGCCCGTTTCTTTGCTGGTCAGTGGCCGCAACCTCCGCTACCGTCGCCAAGCCATGCCCAGCCAGCCCACCCCAACTCCCGCGCCCGCCAACCAACCGGCCCCCCGCTGCCGCCCAGAGCAGGTCGGCCTGCTCGGCCTCGATGTCGACGGCGTCCTGACCGACGGCTCGATCTTCATCGGCGCCGCCGGTGAGGAAACCAAGCGCTTCCACGTGACCGACGGCTTCGGCCTCCGCCTGTGTGCCCGCGTTGGCCTGCCCGTCGCGGTGATCACCGGCCGCTCCAGCACATCGCTGCTCCACCGCCTGGCCGATCTGGGCGTGCCGCACGTCATCCAGGGTTCACGCGACAAGGGTGCCTCCCTTGCTGAAATGACCAAACGCACCGGCGTCCCGGCCGATCGGATCTGCTTTGTCGGTGACGACTGGCCCGACCTGCCCGTTCTCGCCCGCGTCGGCTACCCCGTCGCCGTCGCCAACGCCTCGGAGGAGGTCCGCAAGCTGGCCGTCATGACGACCAGCCACAGCGGCGGATCCGGTGCCGTCCGGGAGGTCATCGAACACCTCCTGCGTGCCCGGGGCGACTATGAGAAGCTCCTGAACTTTTACTCCTAACGCCGGCCCTGTCACCTTGCCCCCGGGTTTCCGCAGTACCGACCGGCCAACCGACAGCCCGGCGGGCACCCCCTCGCAGCCTTCGTGCGTTCCGGACCGGGCTCCGTACCATTGGGTTCGATGCCCGAACGCCCCATCAACACCCGCACCCTTGGCCGAGTCGTCGCCGTCAGCGTCGGACTGGTGTTCATTGGCATCGTCGGCCTGTTCGCCGTCTCGGGCAAGGGCAGGAGCACCGCCTCGAAACCGGCTCCCCCCCTGGATCCTTCCGTCCCCGCCCCGCAGGACATCGCCGCCACCGGGCTGTCGGCGATGGGCAAGGCACGCGTTCAGTATGTTGCCGCGAACGACCCCAGCAAGGTCCTCGGTCTCATCGAGTGGGCCCAGATTGACCCGCTCCCCGGCGGCAAGTCCGTCGTCGAGAAACCCAAAGCGACCGTCTTTCTCTCCCCAACCGCCCGCGTTGTCATCAACGCGGACCGTGGAACGCTGTTCGCCCGCCCACCGGCCGTGGAACCCGAAAGCGGTGTCTTTGAAGGCAACGTGACGGCTCGCTATTTCATTCTGCCTCCCGGCCCCGGCGGCCAGCCGGCTGCCCTCCCGCCGGATTCCCGACCGGCCGTCGAGTTCTCCACCTCGGCCATCAACTTTGATCTCGCGCTAGGCGAGGCCACCGCTTCCGGCAACTTCACCCTCACTGGCAGCGGCATCGACGCGGCCGGCAGCGGCCTGCGCATCGTCGCCAACCAGGTTCAGAACCGGATCGAACTCCTCCGCGTCGACCGGACCACCCGGCTGCAGTTGAGCCCCTCTCGCCTCCGCGAACTCAGCGACTCGGTCGCTGCCTCAACGCGTGCCGCTGAGCAGCCGCCCGCTGCTCCACCCGGCCCGGCTCCGACCGCTGTCACCCCGCGGACGACCCTTTACCGCATCGCCTTGGGTCCGGATCTGACCATCGCCAACCCGCAGGTCACAGTCTCGACCGACCGGCTCGAGGCCTTTGCCACAACCATCGACGGCAAGCTCGCCCCCGGCTCGGTCGCACCGCTGAGCATGCTGACCCCGCCTCGAACTGTTTTGCCCGGTCCGGTCAAGCCCCCCGCCGAAGCGTCGCCCACTGCTGGACCAGACCCAGCCGACCCGAACCGCCCTGCTCGCGACCAGATCGAAGTCCGCTTCGCCGGCCCGCTGGAAGTTCGCCCCGCCGCAGCGATGCCCGCCGAACTCACCGGCCAGCTCGCAGGACTCTCCCTCCTCGGTTTGTCCAAGCCCGCAACCATTGCGCTCTCCGGTTACGGCTCCGCTTCCACCTCCAGCGTGTCCTTCAGTGAGGGCTGGTACGGCGCGACCAAACCCGCGATCCGACTGGGCGGCAGTCGCGCACCGATCGAGTTCGCTGCCGATGCCGGCCGCGTCTCGGCCGCCGGGCTCAAGGCAGATCTGACCTCGGGTGCCTTCCAGCTCTCGGGCCCCGGCACCGCCATCGCCTACTCCAATCGCGACGAAACCGCTCCGATCGTCATCCCGGAACTTCCGCCCGAAACCGGCTCAACCGCCCTTGTCGGGCCGCCCCTGATGCGTCAACTTGAGTGGTCAGAACAGCTCGACATCGGCATCCTGACCGATCAGGGCCGGCTGACCGACCGCCTCACGTTCGCTCTGGCCCAGGGCAACGTACTGGCCCGCGATCGCTCGGGCTCGGCCTCCGCCGGGGCAGTCCGCCTCGACTTTGCCGCCAACCCCTCCGACCCCTCCACCCCCTCCGCCGCCGGCAGCACCTTCCTCCACCGCGTCACCCTCAGCGAAGGTGCCCGGCTGCAGGCGATCGATGAACGCGAAGGCGTGCTCGGCGGCGAGTCCGTGGTCATCGGCTTGCTTCCCCTCCCATCGGGCGATTCGTCCCCGCTGGCTATCAGCCAGATCACAGCCACTGGCCGCACGGATGTCGCCCAGACCGCATCACAGCCCGGCCCCGACCGCCGAGCCTTTGCGAGCCGGCGCGGCGCATCGCTCCGCAGCGGCTTTATCGACGCCTCCCTGGTCTCCGACGAGCAGAACCGCCCCACACTCAGGAACGTCCGAGCCGAACGCTCAGTCGAATTCCGCGACGATCGCGGCACCTTTGCCAAGGCCGACCAGCTTACCGCCGAAGCCGAGAGTCAGGTCGTCGACCTCATCGGTAAGGACGTCTCGATTGGCCGCACCGGCGTGGAGATCATCGGCACTCAGATGCGCCTCGATGGCCTCCGCCGCGAGTTGTACGTCCACGGTGCCGGCCGGCTCGTGGCAATGCAGCAGGGCGGCCGCTCCTCGCTGGAAACGGTCTGGAACGAGTTCCTTCGTTTCGACGATGACAAGGGCGATGCCGAGAGCCGCGGCAACACGGTCACCGTGGCCCGCCGCGACCGCACGCAGGTCGACACGCTCCGTGCTGAGGCCATGCGGCTGACCTTCGAGCCCCTTTCACTGTCCAACCGCCCGGAGGGCGGCACGTCCTCGGCACAATCCCCGCAAGCCACCACCGCTGCCCAGCCCGTGTCCGCCTCAGCGGTTGAACGCAAGCTGCTCAAGGTCGAAGCCATCGGCCGCTCCGTCGGCCAGCCCGGCGGCCCGCAGGCCACGGTTGATATCCGCCGCTACGCAAAGGTCGACGGTGCCGCCGAAGGCCCGCTCGAGCAGCTCATCTTCCTGATCTCTGACCGCATCATCGCCTCACCGGCCAACGCCACGCTTGATGTTCCCGGCCCCGGCCAGTTGCTGGTCGATGATCACCGCCAGCCCCGAAACCTGCCAGTCGCGCCCGCCGGGCAGTCAGGCTCCGACTCCCTGTTCTCCTCCGGCCGGGCTGGCACCAGCTTCTTCACCTGGGGCGGCAGCATGGGGTTCCGCCAGTCCGAAGGCCTCATGCAGATGCGCGACAACGTCGAACTCCGCCAGCAGGCCCGCGGAGCCGCGGCACCGGTCCTGATGACCTGCAGCATGATCGAGGCTCGCCTGCAGCCCCCGATCGCGGGCACCGCACCCGCCAACCCCGCGGCCGAAGGCACCCTCATGGAACGCCTCGGCGGCGAACTGATCTCTGCCGCGGCCAAAGGCAACGTCGAGGTCACCTCGCCCGACAAGCGTCGCATGACCGCCGGTCGGGTTGAGTTTGATGCCGCCCGACAGGTCATCGCCGCGCACGGCGACATCGAACCCGTCGATTCACCCGCACCCACCGCCGATCCGGCTCGCGTCACGTTTTCCGACCCCTCCCGACCCACGCCGCTGGTGGCCCGCGCACTGAAGTGGTTCCTCCAGACCGGCCGCATCGAGATCGTTGAACCGATGCCTGTCAGCACCCCCCGCTGACCCACCCGTTCATCCCTTCCCGTGCCGGCGGCTTGCCGTACCGCGATCCGGGGTGCTACCTTGCCACGGCGACGCCGCCCGGAAACCCGGCCCGCGGCAGGAAACCGCTTTCAGCAGTTCAACCACGACCGGCAGCCCGAGCCGATCTCAAGGACACACCCCATGTCAACCGCCACCCCCGCCGCTCCCACTGCCAAGTCCAACTCCAAGGCCGATGCGCAGGCCGCCTTCGCCAAGGGCCTTGACGGCGTCATCGGCGGCCAGACGGCGGTCTGCTCCATCGAGCAGGACAAGCTGATCTACCGCGGCTACGAGATTCACGATCTCGCTGAGCACGCCACCTTCGAAGAAGCCGCGTTCCTCCTGCTCGAAGGTCACAAGCCCAGCAAGGACGAGCTCACCCGCTTCAAGGCCGAGATCGTCGCCGAGCGTGCGCTGCCGACGGCGGTCACGGTCTTCATCGAGTCGTCAGGCGGCTGGCTGGCCAGCGGCCGCGCTGTCCCCATGGATGTGCTCCGCACGGCCGTATCCATCCTCGGCCATACCGACCCGGACTGTCAGTCGGTGACCAAGGACGCCAACCTGCGCAAGGCCAAGCGACTGCTGGCCAAGATCCCGACGATCATCGGCCACATGCAGAACGTCATCGACAACCGCGCCATCATCGGTCGCGAACTCGGCGGTGATCCGGCGCTCGATCACGCGGCCAACATGCTGTACATGATGACCGGCCGTCGCCCCACCGCCGCCGAGGTCAAGGTGATGGACGTCTCGCTCATCCTCTACGCCGAGCATGAGTTCAACGCCAGCACTTTTACCAGCCGCGTCATCTCGGGCACCTTCAGCGACATGCACGGTGCCGTCACCGGCGCCATCGCCGCCCTCAAGGGCCCGCTGCACGGCGGCGCCAACGAGGCCGCCATGGAGATGCTCAAGGAAATCCTCAAAGACTGCGGCGAGGCCGGCATCGGCACCTCGAAGGTCGATGCGTGGATGCAGCAGGCCTTTGACTCCAAGCGCAAGCTCATGGGCTTCGGCCACCGCGTCTACAAGAACGGCGATCACCGCGCCGGCATCCTCCACAAGCTCGGCAAGCAGATGGCAGCCACGCTCAAGGGCAACTTCGGCGGCATCCCCGCCGGCAAATGGTTTGAACTCGGCGAGCAGGTCCAGAAGATCATGCTCGAGAAGAAGAACATCCACCCCAACGTCGACTTCCCCTGCGGCATGACGTACTTCACCATGAACATCCCGGTGCCCCAATACACCCCCATCTTCGTTGCCGCCCGCATCACCGGCTGGGCCGCCCACATCATCGAGCAGCATGGCGACAACCGCCTCATCCGCCCGCTGTCGATCTACACCGGCCCGGCCGAGAAGAAGTGGAACAGCTAATCAGCCGCGCCCGCCAGCATTTGCATGATCCAGTTCCCCTGCGACAACTGCAACAAGCCGCTCCGCGTCGACGATGCGCTGGCCGGAAAGCGTGCGGTGTGCCCTCACTGCCGCTCCGTGCTGGAAGTTCCCGCCGTAGCCGCCCCCGCTGATGACCCGGCGGCGGGTCTGCCCATGGCCGAGCAGGACGAATTCGCACAGGCACCTGACAGCTCATCCCGCCCCGGACGCAAACGCCGGGCGGCCGCGGCTTCCGCTGAGGAGTCGCAGGACACCGAGGATGCTGCAGTCGAACCAACCGACCGCAAAGCCTCCCAGACCGCTCAGGACGGCCGCAGCGACGACCTCGAGGAGTACGACCTTCTGACCGTCAACCCCGCCTGGTTCCTCTCCAGGCCCGGCCACGGGGCCATTGCCATCCTGGGAATCATCATGGGGCTCGCCTTCCTGGCGGGGGCGGCAGTCCAAGGGGCAGTTGGGTATGCCTATGTCGGCCTCGCCCTTCTCGCAGCCTCGGCCGGCACGCTGGGCTTCTGGAAGCTCCAGTCCAAGACCATGACCATCACGGTCACGACCAAGCAGTTGATCATCGCCCAGGGGCTGTTCTCCCGCGACACGCTTGAGGTCCCCGTCCGCGAGATTCAGGACATCCGCCTGACCCAAACACTCACCGAGCGTCTCGTCGGGATCGGCCGCCTGTCCATCAGCAACTCCAGTCAGGAGGACGATGAGGTCGAACTCAAGGACATTCCCAACCCCCAGACGCTGAAAAAAACGATCGACAAGGCCCGGAAGCTCTAGAATCCCGCCCTGAGCATCCGACCCTTCTCCGACCCGACGAGCCCCACCGTGTCCGACTCCACGCCTGCCGCCAAGAACGCCGATTCCAATCCCGCCCCCGCGGATACCGCGGCAGGCCTCCGGGCCCGTGCTGGCTTCACGGTGGCGCAGATCAAGGACACCGGCACTGCCTTTATCCACAAGCTCCGCTGGAAGGCCTTGGGATGGACGCTTGCCGCCCTGCTGACCGCATTTGCCACCATCAGCTTCATTGGCGGCGGTTGGATTCCCGTGCTCTCCGTCGCGCTGGCCGCAGCCGTCGTCTCCGTCAGCCGGGTCGCGTCTTCTCTCGATCAAACCCGCTGTATGACCTGCGGCACCCCGCTTCCGGCATCAGCGTCTCCCGACGTCTATGGCGTTTCCTGCGGCCATTGCGGTGCCATTAACGATCGCGTCCCCCGCAGCAACGACCAGCGTCCAGGTGAGCACATTCTTGCCGATGCACTGGCGGACACCCCTGCGGACAACGCCGCCGAAACAGCCCCGGCACCGTCAAGTCGGGCTTGATTGCCCGCGAGTTCTCGCGGCTATCCACCACCGGATCCCTTGCACCACCGCGACCACCGCAGCGGCCGGCGCGATCACCCATCGCAGCTCGCTCCAGATCACCCGCAGCCCCCACTCGCTGAAGAACAGACGGATCGACAGCGGTGACACCTCCACCGGCGTGAATCGCCATCGGTAGCGGTACGGGTCCACAGGCGAGAACAGCGCGATCCCCGCACCGCCGTTGGTCAGCAGATCAGTCAGACCATGGAAGGCCATCGCCACCGTCAGGATCAGCCAGACCCGCCACCACGGAATCGCCTGTTCCTCACGCCGCCACCATGGAAACAGCAGCACTGTCACAATCGCCGCAGCCGCAGCGGCAAAAGGCACGCTGTGGGTCAAGCCCCGATGGCTCCACCACGGATGATCCGAGAGCCCCAGACCAAGCGAGTAGCTCAGGGCATCAAGGTCCGGTGCTGCGGCAAGGAGTGCCCCTGCAACCCAGAGCCGCGCGGGCACCTTTGCGCCGGTACCGATCCGGACAATCGCCAGCCCAAGCAGTGCGTGGGTGAAGGCTGAGCACACGCCGATTGTAATGCACGCCAGCTCCCGCAGCCCAGCACGTCGCCTCATCCTGCCGCCGAAAGCTCGCCGGTCGCGCCCTCAGTCTGCTGCAGCACGGACTCCATCCAGCGGGCTGTTCGGTCCACATACGGCGGCCGCATCAACTCGAGGTGCTTTGCGGGGTCCGTCGCCAGATCAAGCCCGCTCAGCGGCCGCCCGAACAACTCAGCAGCCTTCCCTAAATCCCGGACTCCATCGCTGCTGAGCATCACCGACATGGCAAGCTCCTTGGGGCACTTGGGAGTCTTGCGGTAAAGCCCCGACAAGGCCCGGTCCATCGCGTTGACCTGCCGTTCGAGTGCAACTTCGGCCTCACTCTGCCCGGTCAGATTCGTCACGCGGCGGATGAGCCCGCGGATCTGCCGCACGCTCAGCGGCAGGTTGATCAGCGACCCGAAGACCAGCGGACAGGGATCCAGCAGCAGCAGACGATCGCTCCGCCCCCCCGCTTGTTCCAGCTCACCGGCAAGGTGCGCCGCGATTACCGCGCCAAACGAGTACCCGCCGAGAACCACCCTCCGGGTCGGCTCGATGTCTCGGATCGTCGTCACCACCAGATCCAACAACGCCCGGTGGGTCAACTCCTCGCCATCGGTGCCCATCACATCAACTAGACTGACCGCCAAGATGTCGCAGGAAACCGTGAGCCGGCGGCACAGTTCAGCAAACACCCAAGCGTGCCCACCCACGCCCGGGAACAGCACCAGCACAGGCCCGCGTCCGTCTGAACGCAGGCGGATGATCGGCGACGGACGCACCCGGCGGACGGACTCCAGCGTCACGACCTGCTCGGCGATCGTCGGATGCTGCATGATCCGATCGATCGCCAGCCGCACGCCCGCTCGCTTCTCAAGCTGGATCGCCAGCTCAATAGCAGCAAGTGAGTCACCGCCAAGGTCAAGAAACGAGTCCTCGCGTCCGGGCTGCGTCACACCCAGGACGTATTCCCAGCAGTCCGCGATCCAGTTTTCAACCACACCCTGTGGCGGCCCGCCCTTGCCAGCCGGACGCGCTCCCACGCTGGCCTCGGCCAGGCGCTGCGCCGCCGCCAGATCCACCTTGCCAGTCGTCGTCCGAGGTAGTTCCGGAACAACCACGAACCGCCGTGGAATCGCCGCCAGCGGCAACTTGCCGGCGAGCCGCTCCCGCAGCCCCTGCACGTCACCACCCCCTGCCGCGGCAGAGCGGAGCAACCCGACCAGCGTTCCACTGGTGCCGGAACCGGCTGTTCGGGCCTGTACCACCACAGCCTCGGACCACGTGCGGTCGGTCAGAATCGCCGACTCGACATCGCCGAGCTCCAGCCGCCGGCCGTGCAGCTTGATCTGCCGGTCCTCACGCCCGTGTACCTGCAGCGCACCATCACCGCTCAGCGAGGCCTGATCACCGATATCGAAGTACGGTCCGGCTGCATCAGCGCCGAACCTCGCGGCCTGCTCGGCCGGGGCGTTGAGGTATCCGTCGGCCAGGTAGCTTGAACGCACACGAATCGAACCAGTTTCGCCCGCGGGCACAACGCTGCCGTCGGTCACAATCTCGATCCGGCAGCCGTGGTGGGCCGTCCGCAGCGGCAGCGGGCCGCTTCCTGCGGCATCAGCCAGCGTGTAGCTGCCCGCGTACATCGGGCCGGTTTCCGTCGAGCCATAGTTCTGCCAGAGTTCACATCGCTCGCCGACGCTCTCAACGCAGAGAGCGATGTCGCTCCGGAGCAGGGGCTCGCCACTTGCGATGATGCGGTCCAGTGACAGGCGGTGACGGATCGGCGAGAGTTCCCGCAACAGCAGCCGCAGCAGCGACGGCGGCATCGCCAGGATGGTGACCTGATGCTCCGCCAGCAGCCGGCAGATCGTCGGAAAGTCAATCCGACGGATGTCGTTGGGGACGGACTTCATCCCGGTCAGAAGACAGCTCAGAACGTCATTGAGACTGCCCACGTGCCCGGGCGACCCGGGATACAGCATCGTCTCTGTCGGCCCGTAGCGATAGTTCTTGCCCAGACAGTAAATCGCGTGCGCCAGGCTCCGGTGCGAACGCACGACGGCCTTCGGCCGGCCGGTCGAACCACTAGTGAAGATGAATGCCGCAGGAGCCGCGGGATCAACACGGACCGCCTCAACCGCAGGTCCGGCCTCAAGGGCTTGTTCGATGCGGATGATCCGGCGCTTCCCCTCCGCCAGCCGCTCGGCCCGCTCCTCGGACTCGGAATCAGCGATAATGATGTCCGCCCCGCAGTCGTCCAGGCACATGAGGTTTCGGCTGTCAGGCGCATCCGGCTCAAGCGCGGCGTACCCGAAGCCCGAGGTGAAGATTGCGTGCGCTGCGATGTACAGCGGAGCGTTCAACGACGCCAGGCACGCCACTGTGCGGGTGCTGGCCGTCGCGATCTGGCGGATGGCCCCGCGCAGGCGCGATGCTCGCTCGCGGATCTGGCCATGCGTCAGCGAGCCATGCGACTCGCTGAACAGCGCCACTCGCTGACCATGGAGCACCGACGCCTCGTCGAGCAGCGACGAGACCGTCCACGCATCATCAAATGGGTTCTGCCAGAACGTGGTCAAGTCAGCAACTCCACCATCCAAACCGGGCGGGACGGAATGCCCGCAACAGTGCTCGTGATCGACCGGATGCCCTACGCCCTTGGCCGCCCCGAGTTCGAACAACCAAGTCTGCTGGCCCTTGTCGGATTATAGGACTTTATACCGCCGAATCTTTCCCGCCGCTGCAGACCGAGGATATCAGTCCCGACAAACAAAAACGATGCCCGCACTCAGGCGGGCATCGTCGAACAAACAACTGAAACAAACGGTCGCTGCAGCCCTCTGGTCACGATCGCTTACCGTGGGATCTGAGGCTTGTCGTACACCAGCGGCGGCTCCAGCTCATCAAGCACCGTGTTGCCCACGGCGTACTGCTTGATGCCGGCGTTAAGGCTGACGCGGAAGATCAGGAAGAACTTGATCGTGTCGTCAGTCTTGGAGATGCTCGGCAGTTCCGACTTCTCCTTGACCGGGCGGCCCGGCGTGAAACGGACTCGGATGTCGTTGCCACGGCGGTAGTAGTAGCCGATGCACTCAAAGACCTGGCCCTTGTCGTCGATCAGCTTCGGTGCGCCGGTTGCGCCCTCGCTCTTGTCGCCGCGAATGAACCAGCGGCTCTTGGGGCCTGCATCCACGCGGATGATGACCGAACTGTCGCCGGCGGCAAAGTTCTCGACCATCAGGCTCTTGTCGGTACCGACACCCAGCACGGCCTCGGCCGCCAGCGTCGCCTCACCGTTGATGATCTGCTTCTTGGCGTCCAGCTCAAGGCCGTTCATGTACGACTTGTTGAAGCGGTCACCGATGAAGTTCGTGTCCCTGAGAGGCAGATCGCCCGGTTCGGTGCGGCGAGTATTGATCTTGCCCGAGCCCTCGGTCACGATCTGGCCCGTGCCTCCGGAGAACTCGATGACTCCGGTGCCCTGGTAGAAATCGGTGTACTCGGCGATCGAGGCGAACTGCTTGCTCGGCGCACGCTCCTTGGCCGGCTCAACGGTCTCATCAAGCAGCGGGTGGCGGATGCCGCGGACGTAGAGCGCCATGGGCACCCAGTCACCACGGGGAATCATGAACTCAAAGGCCATGACGGGATCGGAACCGGCGCCAGCCGATGAGACATACATCTCCGGCGTATCGAAACGCCAGCGACCCATGTCAAGACTCTCACCCTTGGCCTGACTGACCATCGCAAACGGGTGCGCCGTGATCACGGTGTCGCTCTGACGGTTCTTCATCACCAGCGTGAACATGCCCGGCCCGACAACAACCTGACCGCCCTGCTCGCGAGCTCCGGCACCGAACTGCACGACATAGCCCTCAACATAGCTCTGGGGCGAAACCATCTCGCCGTTGATCGCCTTGACCGGCTTGGAGTCCCCGACCAGGTCCTTCAGCGGAAGCTGAGCATCCTTACCGACGGTGTAGCGACCCTTCAGCTTGGCGTCGCCGGGCTTGTAGCTGTACTTCAGGAACATGTCGCTGGGGCCCATGCGCAGCAGGTAGGGCTCATCAGCAAACTGCGGCCGCCAGGAAGCCAGAGGCGTGCCGGTCGAGAACGTCGTTGAGGACAGCCCGCTCATCAGTGACCCGAACATCCGGTCATACGGAAGCAGCAGACCGGATGACCGCACCGGAGCACCGCTGCCCGACTCGCGGATCACCATCGGCTCGGAGATCGCATCCGCCTTGGCACGCAGCATCGCCCCCGACTGCAGGATGATGCCCGCGCACATGAACCCGGCCACCAGCCCGCAAACCGCACCGCCGACGTAGTCCGCGGCACTGTTGACCTTCACATTCGCACGCAGAACCGCGTTGACCGCCAGACTCAGCACGGCCTGAATGATGACGAACGGCACGACCAGCGCCATGCCCCAGACGCCATCGAGCAGCCACTGATCCGTCAACTGGTCCATCAGCCAGTAGGCCGTCGGCTCCCAGACACCCACGGCGATCACCGCGGAACAGATCGTGACCACCATGTTCAGCAGCGAGGAGTAAAACCCTCGCGCCGACCACAGATAGGTGACGCCGGCGATGATGGCAGAGATAATCAGAAAGAGAATCATGATCGGGTTTCCTTCACGCCGGGGTCTGTCCTTCAGACGCCGGTCGGACACTTCAGTTCTGCTCGGTCACCTGCTCAAAATCAGACCAACTCCAGTTCCCCCTCAGCCTCGCACAAACGCTTGAGTGCGTGTTACCGCGGTTCAAGCCGGCTTGGCCGAGGCCGCGGCTGCCTGTGCCGGCTGTGCGGGCTTGGCCGCAGCCGCCGGTGCGAACACCCGCGTCATCTCGTCAACGGAGGTCGAACCCCGGATCACCTTTGCCCGTGCAGCATCGCCCAGGCCGGGAAGCTGCTTCTTGCGAATGGCCGCCTTGAGGCCCGTGAAGTTCGCCTGCTCGAGAGCGGCACGCTCCTCGTCACCGAACTGGTAAACCTCAAAGACACCCTCCTGACCCAGGTAGCCGCCGCCGGAGCACACAGGGCAGGTCTCCTGCTTGTTCTTGATGATCACCTGCCCGCCCTTGCGGAACAGCTGGGCGGACTTGCCCTCCGGCACACCCAGCTTCTTGAGCAGGTCCGGAGTCGGCTGAACCGGTGCACGGCAGTTGCTGCAAAGCTTGCGCACCAGCCGGTGGGCGATGACGCCCCGCAGGTGCTTGGCGGCCAGTGCGTTGTCGCCAACGAGCTGGAAGTACTGCTCCACCGCCTTCATGGAGTCTTCCGCCTTCATGCACAGGTACAAACGGACCCGCTCACCTTCGGCCTTGGCCACTTCCTTGGCAGTGTTCGCGTCGGGGCACTCGGCGACACCAAGTGCATTGGGGTCGCGACGAAGGATCGAACGCACCATCGTCGAGAAGTCGGACCCCTCAGCCATTTCCTCAAACGAGTTGGCCTTGATGCCTTCCAGCGGTGCCTGCGGCTCCATCTCGGCGGTGGTCACCTGCCCGGTGTACGCATCATGCATGCCCAGCAGCGTGTACAGCACCGTGGTGCGTCCGCCGTCCGGCAGGCCTGCGACCAGCACGACGCCCATCTTGGGGTCGTCGACCACTCGCTTGAGTTCCGCCATCTGCGAGTCCAGCAGACCCAGTTCCTCGGGCTTGCGGAGCACCGCGGCGACCGGGTCGAAGAGCATCGAGAGCCGCATACCACCCTGGATGCCGACCGATGTCATCCGCACCGTGCGCTTGACCGTGCCCTGCTCGACGACGATGTCGCGGACCTGCTTCTTGCGGCGGTCGGCGATCTCCATCTTGCCGGCTGCACGCCAGAAATCCATCACCTTGACGGCCTGTTGGGCCGGCAGGGTGGACAGCGAAGTCCGCACGCCATCGACGATCACGCTGGCCGCATAGGAGTTGTCCTTACCCGTCGGATTGAAATCCAACTGACTGGCGCGATTGGTCATCGCCTTGAGGTAAAGTTCCTCCGCCGCAATCCGCAGTTCAAACTCAGGTGTTTCCTGGGCCGGAGCCGGGATGATCGCTTTGTCCGATCCGCGAATCGCCAGCCGCACCGCTGCCGCGGACTTGGCAGCCTGCTTGGCCGCCTTGGACGCCGCCATACGGGCACCGATGTTGAAGCCGATCTTGAACTGCTCCGGAACGCGGTCGTCACGCTTGACTGCCCAGGCGTAGGCCGCGATGTCCGCGGCCAGAATCACGATTGTCAGCAGAAGCCCGACAATGAAACCGGCCGCGCCCTCAAGGTTCAGCATCAGCGGCAGGCCGAACCCGCCCAGAACCGCCACCAGCCCCGCGCACAAGTGGGCCAGGTTCCAGTTCTCCCGCGGAAGGAAGAACCGTGCCGCGTGCTTGTCGTAGACGTTGGAGATCACCCATCCCCAGGCGCAGACAAACGGCAGGAAAACCAGAGGCTTCCAGAACGAGATCAGAAACAGGCCACCCTCAGCCGCGAGGCTGAGCGAAAAAGCCGGAACGTTCGTGGGATCAGCAAGGGCCATGGCGACTCCGGGGAGGTCCGGGGGTGATGAACCAGTCAGAACTCAACAAGCAACTGTCAACGAGAGCATCAAAACTACAAGGCGAAGACAACGCCGCCCGATCTCTCAGAACACACCGTGCCCTCGGGCGGGGGGGCTTCAGGATGGGGGCAAGTGTACCAAAGCAGAACGACAGATAACAGGGCCAAGACGTGGAAAGTGAGGCCGCTCCCCTGTCCCCCGGCCTGCCGGACGTCCTCCGTTGGGGGGAGCATCCAACCGACAGGGCGGGGCGGCCCCCCGCTCATCAGCGGCTGCCGCCGCCCATCTTCTTGAGCCGCATGCGGAACTCGTCAAGGTTGGGGGTCGCGTCTTCGGCGACACGCAGGGAGATCATTTCCTTCTCCACCAGTTCGATGAGCGAACCGTTGAAGTCCACCATGCCGGTCTGCCGGGCTTCGATGCTCTTGAGATACTCGCGCAGCTCGCCCTCGCGGCCCTCGAGCACGGCCTTGCGGACGACTCCGTTGTTGATCATGATCTCAAGGCCGGGGATGCGAGGGATATGGGCGTGCAGCGTCGGCAGCAGCTTCTGGTACACGAACGCTCGCATCTGGTAGGCCAGAATGCGCCGGACCTGCTCGACTTCCTCGGTCTCGAACAGACCGTAAATACGGCTGAACGTCTGCGTCGTGCTCGACGCGTGGATGGTTCCGTACACCAGGTGGCCTGTTTCGGCGGCGTGAAGGGCGGCCTCGAAGGTCTCCTGGTCACGCATTTCGCCGACGAGCACGACGTCGGGGTTCTCGCGAACCAGAGCACGCAGCGCGATCTTGAAGTCCAGGCAGTCGATGCCGATCTCACGCTGGTTGATCACCGCCTTCTTGTCGGTGAAGATGTACTCGATCGGATCTTCGATCGTCACAATGTGCACCGGCTTGCGCTCGTTGACATAGTCGAGCATGGCCGCGATCGTCGTCGACTTACCCGAGCCGGTCACACCGCTCAGCAGCACGATGCCCTGCGGCTGCATGGCGATCTCCGCCATCATCGGCGGGAGGTAGAGGTCCTCGAACCGGCGGATGTTGCTGGTGATCAGTCGGGCCGCAACCGACAGCTTGCCGCGGGCTTGGAACAGGTTCACGCGGAATCGGGCGTTGTCGTCGTAGTCGTACGCAAAGTCCACCGAACCGAACTTGGCCAGGTCAGCCTGCTGGTCGTCATCGAGGATGTGCTTGGTGATGCCGACGAACTCCTCCATCGACACCGGGGCACAATCCAGGTTCTTCAGCGCACCACGCAGACGAAGGGCTGGCGGCCGCCCGCTCTTCATCAGCAGGTCCGACGCGCTGAGCTTGATCGCCGCCTTGAGAAAGTCACCCCAACGGGTCGCATGCGGATCAGCCTTTGCCTTCGTCTCCAGGTGAATATGCCCGGTCGGGTTCGACGTGTTGGGTTCCAGTGAGTGTTCCATTGGCAGAGCGGTCCTCAGTCTCAAGCTGCACGCCGCGGCAGGGTGTCACCTCGCCGCGAAACGGAAAAAGAAAGGTCGACGATCGCCCCGTCCGCCTAGAACAAGGGAAACGGGGCCACGAGTCTACGCGCACGATCCGCCGACCGGAAGGGACCCGAACGGCAGGCCTAGCACGTCCGCAGATTCGCAGCCCCCCCTCCCGGGGTTGCCGGAAAGGCAGATGTTCCACTCTAAGCCGCCTGTTCCGAATATGCAGCCTGGGCAGATCGGGGGAATCCGTCCCTTCAGGCACTCCCGGTCAACCCCGGTCCGAGGACTTCCGATCCTCACCGACAGTTGACTCCAGGTCCGTTCACGGCTCTTCACGCACTCCGGCGCGGGCAGGCGTAGCCGCAAATGGGACCTGACTGCCCCTTCTTCCAGGGTCTTCCATGAACCTCATCGACATTCTCAAGTGTGCCAAGGACAATGACGCGTCCGATATCCATCTCATCGCCGGGCACCCGCCGGTGATGCGCGTGCACACGGTCATGACCGCGATGGACCTCCCGGTCCTGACCAACGAGGACTGCCTCAAGTTCCTCACCCAGATGGCCCCCAAGGAGGCGCAGGAGCGGTTCGTTTCCAACAAGGACGCGGACTTTTCATTCTTCGCCGACGGGCTGGCCCGCTACCGCGTCAACGTCCACATGCAGCGCAGCAAGCTCGCGTTTGCCATGCGCATCGTCAAGACCAAGGTCCCGCCGCTTGAGAACCTGAACCTCCCGGAAGTCATCACCCGCCTGACGTATCTGCCCCGCGGCCTGGTGCTGGTGACCGGTGACACCGGCTCGGGTAAGTCCACGACGCTGGCCGCCATGATCCAGGCGATGAACGAGCGCTACGCCAAGCACATCATCACGCTGGAAGACCCCGTCGAGTACACCTTCAACAGCAACAAATGCCTGATCGAGCAGCGTGAGCTCGGCAGCGACATGCCCAGCTTTGCCTCCGCCCTCAAGCACGCCCTTCGCCAGGACCCGGACATCATCCTGGTCGGCGAAATGCGCGACCTGGAAACCACCCAGCTGGCCATCACCGCCGCCGAAACCGGCCACCTGGTGCTCAGCACCCTGCACACCTGCTCGGCCAGCCAGACGGTCGAGCGCATCATCGACATGTACCCGGCCAACCAGCAGAACCAGATCCGCTCCATGCTGGCCAACACGCTCCAAGCTGTGATCAGCCAGACGCTGTTCAGCCGCATCGATGCCCCGGGCATGGTCCCTGCCGTCGAGGTGCTGCTGGCCACCCCTGCGGTCCGCAACCTGATCCGCGAGAACCGCACCTTCGAGATCCCCAACGTCATCGAGACCAGCCGCGCCCTTGGCATGTGCACTCTGGACAAGTCCATCGCCGAGTTGTACTTCAACGGCATGGTCAGCCGCGACGACGCGATCGCCTCGGCCAACATGCCCGACAAGCTTGAGAAGCTGCTGGCCGCCTGAGCCGCACAGCCTCCGCCCCGCCTGCACACCACCCGCCGGCTGCCTGACCCTCCGTCCGCCACCAACCGCGATCAACCATGCCAAACTACAAATTCCAGGCCAAGAGTTCCTCCGGCGAAGTCTCCGCCGGCACCCTCACAGCCGACTCGCTTTCCGCGGCGGCCAGCACGCTCCGCGGCCGTGGCCTGCACGTGGTCTTGGTCGCCCCGATCGATGCCGAGTTGGAGAAAGTCAGCTTCATGACCCGCTTCGCGGAGCTCAACGCGGGCCCGCCGAAGACCAAGCACGTCCTGGAGTTCACCACCCAGCTGGCCGTCATGATGCGGGCCGGCATCAACCTCCGCGCGGCCCTCGACGGCATCGCCGAACAGACCACCCACCCCAACTTTCGCAAGGTCCTCCTGCAGATCAAGGCCGATGTCGAGTCCGGCAAGCAGTTCTCCCAGGCTCTGCAGCGCTACCCCAAGCTCTTCAGCCCGCTGTACATCAACATGACCAAGGCCTCGGAGATGGCTGGCAACTTCTCGGAGATGCTCGACCGCATCGCCCAGTACATGGCCCAGGAGATGGAAACCCGCAAGATGGTCATCGGTGCGGCCATCTACCCCGGCATCATCGGTTCGCTGGCCGTATGCGTGACCGTCTTCCTGCTCACCTTCGTGCTGCCCAAGTTCAAGGCAGTCTTCGAGGGCAAGGAGGACGTGCTGCCCTGGGCCACCAGCTTCCTGCTGGCCCTCTCGGACTTCCTGGTCAACCGCTGGCCCTTGGTCCTCGGTGCGCTGGCGGTGATCGCCGGTGCCTTCTACGCCTTTACCCGCACCGAGGTCGGCGGCTTCTGGGTCGACCGGATGAAGCTGACCATCCCTCTGCTCAAGAGCATGTTCCGCTCCCTGTACATCTCCCGTTCCCTGCAGACCATGGGCCAGTTGCTCAACGCCGGCGTGCCCGTGCTCGACACCATCGCCATTACAGGCGACGTTTCAGGAAACCGCCTCTACCGCGGCCTCTGGCAGTCCGTCCACTCGTCGGTCAAGACCGGCAAGAAGATCACCGCACCTCTGGTCAAGACCAAGCTTCTGCCCCAGGCCGTCGTCCAGATGATCGCTGCCGGCGAGGAGTCCGGCAAGCTCGGTGAGGTCATGGACGAGATCTCGACCTATTACGCCAAACAGTTAAAGGACCAGATCAAAGCGGTTACCGGAATGATCGAACCGATCATGATCATCTGCATGGGCAGCGTCGTCGGTTTTATCGCCATGGCCATCATCCTGCCCATCTTCAAGATGAGTCAGATCGTCAAGTAGCCGATGTTCCGTGTGCCGGTGTCATGCCCATCCACCCCTACCGGCAAGGTTTGGCCATGCACTCAACTCATGATCCATCCTCAGACAAGCCCGGATCGTCGGGCCGGCTTCCCGTCCGCGCCCGCACGGGACGCGCTGCGCGTCGCGGTTTCACGCTGCTGGAGTCTGCGCTGGCACTGGTGATCATCGGCGTCGGCATCACCGCGCTGATCGAAGCTCACACCGTCCTGTCCCGTGCCAACCAGTGGAGCACCCAGTCCGCCACGGCGGCCTACCTCGCTGGCGAAATCCGCGAGCGGCTCCGCCGCCTGCCGCGCCACGACCCGGTCAACGGCCTGTTCATCAACGGCAGCAACCAGCTCGTCGGCTGGGGCCCGGACTCTGGCGAGACCACGCTGGTCGATTACGATGACGTCGATGACTACGACGGGGCGACCTTCGGCGCCACCGGCAACTTCCCCGGCCCCATCGATGCCCAGGGCGGTCTCATCCCCTCGGTCGATGACCGTGGCCAGGTGATCGCCGTCAGCGGCCAGGTCGTCCCCCTGGCCGGCTGGAGCCAGACCGTCACCGTGGAAAAAGTGGACCCCGACAACTTCTCGGTCGTCAGAGCCAGCAACTACGTGCGCCCGGCCGTCGGCCCCGTCCCGGCCCTGGGTGTGGATCAGTTCCCGCTCCGCGTCACCGTGGTCGTCCGCTTCCAGGGGATCGACGACCTCGCCCCAGTTGAAATCAGCCGCGTCACATGGATCGCACCGTGAGTCTTCCAGCCAGGGCCCGGCGCTGTACACGCCAGGCCCCGGCCTCCGGCTGCAGGGCCGGGCGTCCGCATCAGGGTCAGGGATTACAACCATGAGCAAGTCAGCACAACCCAGCACCAGCACCCGGCGGCACGGGAAGCTGCGCACGGCACTGTTCGGCACACACCGCCGCGGCGTAGTCAGCATTCTGGCCATGATGTTCCTCGTCCTGTTCGGTTCGCTCGGCCTGGCCATGACCATCGCCAGCAAGGGCAACCTCCGCACGGCCGCGACCAACATCCACGTCAACCGCGCCCTGGGCGCCGCCGAGACCGGGCTGGCTATCGCCCGCGCCCGCCTTATCGAGGCCTCCGGCAGATTTGTCATCGATGCCCCCAGCATCACGACCGACTACGGACGTCGCCTGTGGGATGGCAGCCTGACCACCGCTCAGGGCCGGCTTCCCACTGTTCTGCCCGCACCTTCCGGATTCACCGAACAGGGGACACCCCGCGGCATCTCCCAGGCGCTGATCAGCCACTTCACCGCCGACATGAACATCATCCGTTCGGTCGCCGGTACCGACGAGCCGCGCACGGTATCTGCCCCGGCCGGCGTCAGCTCCGACACCTTCCGCACCGACACCTGGGTCGTCACACCCGCCGTCGGCATCGACGGGTCCGCGACAGCCTCCGGCTCCACGCCGGCCGCGTTCTCCATCATGTTTGCGCCGCTGGCCAACGGCACCGACGTCCGCATCTATGCCACCGGATACTCATCGGTCAGCGCGACCCGCTCCGGCTACATCTACGGCGGCAGCGCGGCCTCCGGCGGCAGCAGCACGCCCGTCACCCGCACGATCTGGCAGGACTTCCGCCTCGCCAAACGCCACAAGCACCTGGCCGTCACCCCGGCCAAGCTCATGATCGGTAAGAACGTCTCGGTCACCGGCGACCTGGGTGCCTCCTTCGACTCCGTCACCTCGGAGAACGGTGACCCCATCACCATCAAGAGCGACTTCTACGGACTGAGCACCACGCTCGACCGCATCCTCAACGACTTCTTCGCCGGCGTCCGCCAGTACGATGCCGATGGCGATAACCGCCTGCGCACCGGCCACCCGCGTGAGCGGCTCGGCCTGCCGAGCAACGCCACCGACTACGACAGCGACGGCCAGCCCGACAACGCCTTCGCCGATGTCACCGGTGACGGCTATGTCGACGACTACGACCTGTTCATCAACTTCTACGATGGCAAGAACGGTGGCCTCAAGGACGGCAGGGTCGCCCTCTCCAACACCCTGCGCACCGGCACCCCCAACTCCAGCCTGACCGCCGAGTTCACCTCCGATGACGATCTGTCCCTGCTCATCGACTCCATCGAGCCCGATCGCAACCGCAACGGTGTTTCCGGGTTCGTGGATTCCAACAGCAACGGCAAATGGGATTCCGGCGAGGCCTTCAACGACCACGACACCATCAACAACACGGATCCTGATCAGGTGCTCGGCTACCGCGACGGCTTGCTCGACCGCCGCGACAACTACGCCAAGATCCGCGGCCGGGTGCTCTACAAGACGTCGCGGGCCACCCTGGCCGCGGCACGTCCCAACTACGCCAATGCCATCTCCGGCGGCATCATGCCCCAGTCGCCCGGCCAGAGCCCGCAGACCTTCAGCACTTCCGATGCCGACCTGCCCAACCTCACGGCCGCTGACTTCGCCCCCGCTGTTGAGGACTTCCGAACCAGGGCCAACGGTCAGACATTCAACCGTCAGGTTGAACTCGCCCGGGGCCTGGCGAGTGGCGCCGTCTCGACCAACGGCACCACCAGCGCCCACGTCGAGTCGCGCCCGGCACCGGCATCCACCGCCCCCTCCCCGCCGGCCCGCTACTTCCCGTCCAATATGGACAACGCGCTGGTCCGCAGCCTGACCGGCCAGAACAAGTGGGAGAAAACCCCCTTCAACGCCCCGTCCTTCAGCGACTGGTACATCCGCCCTCGCTTTGAGAACATGACGTTCACCAACGTCACCATCCCTCGCGGCAACAACGGTCTGTTCGTCAACTGCACGTTCGTCGGCGTCACCTTCATCGACAGTGACACCGCCAACGGCCACCAGAACTGGCAGCTCTACGGCAAGATGTCCACCAGCGACCCCAACACACAGCCCACGGTCATCACCGCGGCGCTCGACAAGAGTGACTTCTTGCGGTTCACCACCGGCAGCGTCGCCGATGGCCCCGCCAACTACGCCTCCTTCCCCGACCCACCGGGAACCTCCGGTGCATGGATCACCGGCACGGCTCGTGACACCAAGCCCAAGAGCAACAACATCCGCTTCCACAACTGCCTCTTCGTCGGCTCCATCGCCACCGCGAGCCCCGCCGTCTACACCCACGTCCGCAACAAGCTCCAGTTCACCGGCTCGACCCGCTTCGTCCAGCAGCACCCCACCGAGCCGAGCAATCAGGCACTCAACCCCCGCAATGCCGACAGGGATGCCGTGAGCCGTTCCTCGCTCATGGTCCCCGGCTACTCCGTGGACATCGGCCACTTCAACGCCCCCACCGACACCTTCGTCGGCGGTCCGCGAGCTCAGAACGTCAACCTCCAGGGCACCATCGTCGCCGGCCTGCTGGACATCCGCGGCAACGCCAGCATCGACGGCACCCTGCTGGCCACCTTCAAGCCGGTGCTGGGGCAGGCGCCGCTGCTGCAGTACGGCCTGCCTGTCGGCAACCCCGCCAACTACAACATCTCGCTCGGCTACTTCGGGCCGTCCGATGGCGACTCGGAATCGGTGGACCCCAACTCGCTGCCCACCGGGCCCAGCGGCCGCCGCATCGTCGGCTGGGACCTTGACGGTGACGGTCTGCCCGACACACCGCCCATCGCTCAAAGCGGCCTGACAACCACCCAGCGTGCCACCGCCGTCGAGGTTCCGTTCTACGGCTACGGACGCATCTCCATGCGATGGAATCCTGATCTGCCCATGCCCGCCGGCATCATGCTCCCTGTCAGCGTCGTCGCCGTCCGCTCCCACTACGGGGAGGGCCGGCCATGAACCGCACCCGCACCGTCCGTTCATTGCTGTCCGCCGCCCGCCGGGGCTTCTCAATGGTCGAACTGCTCATCGCCCTGACGATCAGCGGCACGCTGATGGCAGGCATGATGGTCGCCCTGGACGTGATGTTCAAGCGATACACCGTCATCAGCGACCAGGCAAGCACCCACGTCATCGCACGCGTGGTCATGCACCGCATCCTCTCGATGATCCGCACCGGCACGGAGTTCGGCCCCTACCCCACCGACGTCTACGACCGCACGCAGAACCCCGCCAACTACGACCGCATCCAGTTCGTCTCGTTCGACGACCCTGCCGCCGACCGCCGCGACATCACAACCATCGAGACCCGCGAGGCTGGCAACGTCACCGTCGGCGGCGTCGCCACCATGCAGCGCGGGCCCCGCGTGCTGTGGCTCGTCGTTGAAAGCTCCGTCGGCGGAGTCGTCACCCGCACCGAACGACCGCTCATGGACGGCGTGGTTGCCGCCCGCTTCAACATGGAGTACGACCCGGGTCCCCGGCTCCGCCGCGCCACCGTCGACCTGACGTTCATGCCCCAGGGCAACACCGTTGCCGAGACCAACGCCGCCGGCGAGGTCTCACGCACCATGACCGATGCCGATGGCAACGTCGTCGACCGCACCCTCATGTTCTCCGATGCCGGAACCCCGCTGGTCCGCCTCATCTCCACTGCCGCCCCCCGCGGCGAGGACTGACGCGCTCCCGGTCAATCGCCCCTGAGCACAGATCGTCCGTCCTTACCTCCGCTTCCGACCCTGTGACGTCCGGATTGCCGCCAGCGCCGCCCGCACCAGCGACGGTGCCACATCCGACCGCACCGCCGGCCGCAGGTCATCACTGACGACCACAAATCGGGCCCTACCGCCTTTGACCTTTTTGTCGCTGCCCATCCGGGCGAGCAACTCCGAATCCGGCGGCAGCCCCCCCACCTCCACCGGCAGCCCGGCCAGGCCAACGGCCAGCCGCACCCGGTCGGCAAACCCCCGGTCGCAGCATCCAAGCTCCGCCGAGAGCGTCGCCGCACAGATCAGCCCGAGGCCGACTGCCTCACCATGCAGCAGCGTGCCCCGCCGCACCCGTCGCCCGTCAAACCAGCTCAATCCATGCAGCGTTTCGATGGCGTGGGCGAAGGTGTGGCCGAGGTTCAGGGCCATCCGCCCCCCGCCCGGCAGGTCGTCCCGGGTCTCCCGCTCATCCAGTGCCACGACAGCGGCCTTCAGCCTCACGTTGCGGGCCACCAGCGCGGGCAGCCCGGCACTCCCCACTACGGGCCCCCGCTCCACCGCCAGAACCGTCTCATCCCAGAGCGTCGCATCCGCAAACGCTCCGCCCAGCAGGCCGTGCTTGAGACACTCCGCCAGCCCGGCGCGGAACGTGCGCTCCGGCAGCGAGGCCAGCAGATCCATGTCACACACCACGCGGACGGGCTGATGGAACACGCCCACGCCGTTCTTGATCAGCCGACCGTCCACTTCAATGTTCGCCGCCGTCTTGCCCCCCACCGAGCCATCCACCATCGCCAGCAGCGTCGAGGGGCAGTGCACCACCTGGCAACCGCGCCGGTGCAGCCCGGCAGCCAGCCCCACCAGGTCCGTCAGCACCCCGCCGCCGACGGCGATCATCAGGTCATCGCGTCCGAGCGACAGCGTCGCCGCCGCCTCCAGTACCTTGGCCACCGTGCCCAGCGTTTTGGCTTTCTCACTGGTGAGCACGGGAAGCACCGCGTACTGCTTGCCGGCACGCTCCACGGCACCCACCAGCTCGCCGATCGATGTCGCCGGCACGTTCGAATCCACCACCAGCAGCACGCGCCGTCCCTTGGCCAGGGGGCCCACTGATCTGCCCAGCAGACGACGACCGATGTGCACCTCGTACGAAGCGCCCGCCACGGCCCGGGTCACAACCTTCACGCTCAGCTTTGCCACCGTCTGCTCCTGCCCGCTCGCGGGGCGACCGGCCACCCGGCGTTATTGGGCCGACGGCTCATACCGCATCAGCTGCCGGACCTTGTTGCTTTCATCCATGATCAGCACACGCGGACGGTTCTGGGAGTATTCCTCGTCGGTCATGTACGCGTAGTGCATGATGATGAGCTTGTCGCCCTCTTCCACAAGATGTGCCGCCGCACCGTTGACCTCGATCTGCCCCTTGCCCGGCTCACCGCGGAAGATGTACGTCTCAAACCGCTCACCGTTTCGGCAGTTGGCGATCTCGACGGCGTCGTTCACCCGCATCCCGCACGCCTCAAGCAGGTTCGCATCAATCGTGATCGAGCCGACGTAGTCCGGCTTGGCCGCGGTGGTCACCGCCATGTGGATCTTGCTGTGCAGGACTTTTCGAAGCATAAGAAATCAACTCGCCACTGGATCAACAACGCCCCGCTCCCGCACCGCCGGCCTGAAACGATCACCCCCGGGCTGCTCACCGCTGCCAATCCACACGCGGAGCATCCGGGTACATTCCTTCCATGTCATAGTGGGCCCGCGTATTGGGCTCAAACACGTGCGCAACCACATCGGACGCGTCGCACAGCACCCAGGTCGCACGCTCATCGCTCTCAACCCGCGGCAGGCCGTGGCTGATCGTCTCGGCCAGCTTTGAAACCTCATCGCCGCACGTCCGCATCTGGCGATCGCTGGTACCCGTTGCCACGACCACGTAATCGCTCGTGCTGGAGTACCGGCTCCAGTCCAGAATCACCACGTTCTCACACCGCAGGTCCGCCAGCAAACGCGCCACATCAACGGCAAACGCCCGTGCAACCTCGCGCTGCTTCTCTAGCCGCCCCTTGGAGGCCGTCATCGCCGCCTGCTGGGCGGGCGTTCGCTTGAGCGAAGGCCGCTCCCACTTCGAGCCCGGTCGCCCGGGTGCCTTGCCTTGGAGCTGCGCCGCGCCCTCCATCTGGGCAACCGCCGCGCTCACCCCTCGGCCCGCCGGAGCCGCCGTTACCGCCTGGCTCACCGCCGCCGCCAGCCCGGACTTTGCCTTGCCGGTCGCGGCCGCCGGCTTGCCGACTACTTTGGGAGGGGCTTTCACAGCCGCCGACTTCGACTTATTGCCACCAACGCCGCTGCGGCCCTTGGATGCAGCCGCACCAGCAATCGGCTTGACCGGCTTGCCGGGCTTGCCCGCTGTTGCCTGCCGCTTGGTCGCTGGAGGGGTGCCGGCGCGTGCCGCCACCGGCTTGCCGGCCTTGGCCGCCGGCTTCTTGACTACCGCTTTACCGACTGTGCCGGCTGACGACTTGCTTGCCGGCTTGCTGGCGGGCTTGCCCGCAGACTTGCCGGCGGACTTGGACGCTGACTTGGCGATCTTCTTTGCCATGGACCGGCATGGTAGCGACGCCTCCGTCGATTCCCCACCTCCGCGGCGTGAGTTTTACGCTTTGCCAGCAGCCGGCTTCTTCCCCGCCGGCCGCTTCACCGCCGCCTTGCGGGTCCGGACCGGCTTGGCCGTACCTGCCACCGCGCCCGCTTTGCCCTTCCGGCTCTCCAGCCAGTCTCTCGCCAGCATCGCCGCACCCAGGAGTCCGGCATCCGCCTCCAGCTTCGTCGCCACCACCTCAACCTTGCGGCATACCTCAGGGAATGCATGCCGCCGGGCGGACTCCCGGATCTTGCCGACCAGATTCTCGCCCATCGCCTCGGTCAATCCACCGCCGATGACCACCCGCTGGATGCCCAGCAGCGTCACCACGTTGGCCACCGAGATTCCGATCATCTCCGCAGCGTTGTCGACGACCATCCGCGTCAGCCGGTCGTTCTTGGAATAGGCCTGAGCCACGATCCGGGCCTTGACATCACTCAAGTCGCCATCAGCCAGGTCCGTGATCGCTGACGGGTGGTTGGCCCGAATCAGCCGCACCAGCCGGTCCACGATCGCCGTCCGCGAGCAGTTGTTCTCCAGCGTCCGGGAGCCTGGCGGTGTGTTGGGGAACAGAATCGTGTGCCCGATCTCACCGGCTGTGTGCGTTGCCCCGTAGTACATCTTCCCGCCCAGAATCAGCCCACCACCGATCCCGGTGCCAACCCACACACCCAGAACCTCGTCCTGCCCCTTGGCCGCCCCCAGGCGCCACTCCCCATAGATCGCCGCGTTCACATCGTTGTCCACCACCACATGGTGCCCGAACTTCCGGCTCAGCACCGCTGCAAGGGGGTAGTCGTTCCACCGCAGGTTTGTCGCCTCCAGCACCAGCCCTCGCCGCGGATCAACCGCGCCCGGCGCACCGATGCCGATCGCCGAGATGTCCTTGAGCGAAATCTTCGCGTTCACGCACGCCTCGTGCACCCCGTCGATCAGCCGGTCGATCACCCGCTGGCTCCCCTCCATTGACCGCGTCTTCTTCTTGGCCCGGCCGATCACCTTCAGCGCCGGGCTCACCACCCCGATCTGCATGTTCGTTCCACCCAAATCAATCCCGATCACGTGCGTGCCACGAGCCATTGCTGTTTCCTTCCTTCAATCTGCAGGCCCGCCGGCCACAAGGGCGGACAACCGGGCCAAGCCTGCCGTAGTGCCTCACCGGACGGACCGACCGGCGGCGGCCGGAGGTCGCCATCGCGATCCAAACGGCTGTTTAAACGTCCATTTTCCCAGTCGGTACAACCCGCGGGGTCGCAGGGTAGCGAGCCAACACCCGCGGCACCAAATCCGGTCGTAACCGCCTTCAGACCATCAACTTGCTGTAAAGCGTGGATACCCAGTGGAGAAATGCCGACCAAACGGGTACCGTTCACTCCGTGTTGGCGATGTTGGAAGCGGCTCCATGAGTCACCGTCCTTCTTCTCACGGGTACCCCGATGATCCTCACTTTGAGGTCTCGGATGACTGTCACGATTTCGGGTTCCCCTCCGCCGCCGATCAGGCCCTGCTCGGCGGCTCATCTTCTGTCGCGCTGCCCAACGCGCTCGACGGCAAGGTCCTGGTCCTCAACAAGCTGTACATGGCCATTCGCGTCATTTCGGCGCGGCGTGCCTTCACCATGCTGTTCTCCGACCTGGCAGAAGTGATCCAGGTTGAAAACGGCCAGTACAACTCGTACTCATTTAGCAGTTGGACCGAGCTCTCGGAGTACCAGCGCCGCTTCGAGGCCGAGAAGCACGACTGGGTTCGCACCGTCCGCCTGGAGATCGCTGTCCCGCGCGTCATCCGCCTCATGGGCTACGACCGCCTCCCCGCCCAGACTGTCAAGCTCAACCGCAGGAACCTCTTTGCCCGGGACCGCAATACCTGCCAGTACTGCGGCAGGCACTTCCCCACCAGTGAACTTTCCATCGACCACGTCCTGCCCCGCTCCCTGGGAGGCGGCGACAGCTGGGAGAATCTGGTCTGTGCCTGCATCAAGTGCAACGCCCGCAAGGGTGGCCGCACGCCCGAGCAGGCACGCATGAAGCTCATCCGCAGGCCCGTCATGCCGAAGCGCAACCCGCTGATTCAGCTGCGGCTCGGCCAGGACAAGTACAGCTCCTGGCGAGCATTCCTTGACCACGCGTACTGGAGCGTCGAGCTCAAGTAAGCCGCTTGAGTGACGCCACGGTCCGTGGCCACGACGGACCATCAGCCCGCATCAACCTCCACGTCCCGGCACACACTGTGCCGGGACGCTTTGTTTCGTAGTCGCGCCCCCACCCCTCCCGACCCCTGGCCACCGCAACGCAAACGCCCCGTGCACGCTATCAAAGCGTGCACGGGGCGGTGCTGAAAGGGACTTGCATCACCCGCGCGGCTCGTTGACGCCGCCGGGCGAGATGGTCGGGAACTCAGCAGCCGGCGCCGAAAGCGTTGATGAACGCGATGAAGTCGGTGCCGTCGATGGTGCCGTCGGGCTGATCGCCGTTGGCGCCGCCGCCAACCACGTCAGCCTTGTTGTCAACCGTGGCATCGCCGATGCCGAACGAGTTGATGAAGGCGATGAAGTCGCTGCCGTCAACCGTGCCGTCCGGATCGTTGCCGACAGCGCCGTCGCCGGCGATATCCGAGATGCAGCCCGGGCCGGTGGAGGTGAAGTCCAGCGAGAGGATGCCCGCACCGACCGTGCCGGTGGCCTTGCCGGCCACGCGGATCAGGATCGGAACGCCGCGGGTCACCGAGAAGTTGCTGATCGTGCTGGCGGTCGTGCAGCCGCTGGCGGTGTTGTTGGTGTTGTCGTTGCAAGCCAGCGACAAGGCGGCGGTCGTGCCGCAGTCCGACTGAATGCTCAGCACGGTATCGAACGACGTGCCGCAGGTCGTCACGCCGATCGTGCCGTTGCTCGGCGCGATGTACCGGTACCACAGGTCACGGCGGCCCGTGCCCGTGGCGCACTGGGCCACACCGTCGCTCGTGGCCTCGGTGTTGTCCCACTGAACCGTGCCGGGGCCGATCAGCTCCGGGCTTGCGCAGCTGTCGTTGGCCGGACGAGCCGGAGCCTGATACACGTTGAGCTTCACCACACCGTCAGTGCCGCCCATCGTGTTGGAGCCCACACGCACCAGCATCGGGACACCCGCGGTCACCGCCAGACGACCGATGCGGGCTGCCGTGCTCACCGAGGGAACGCACGCCGGACCGATGTCAAAGCTGTCGTTGCAGGCCAGCTGCGCACCCGAGGAGCAGCTGGCAAACACTGCCAGCGTGGCATCGATGCTCGAGGTGGTACCGCAGGTGTCCATGCGGACCTCACCGGTAAAGCTCGGGGTGTAGCGGAAGTACATGTCAAACGGCTTGCCGCTAAAGCAGCTGGGCTGCAGCTCTGTGGCGTACGCGGCGCACAGTGACTGCTGAGTCAGCCCTTCGCCGATGTCCGTCGCGCCCGAGCACAGGTCGTTAGCCGGGGCCGGATAGAGCGGATCCAGCGATGCCGTCGCCGAGACCGTCACCGTGCCGCCCGGGCCAGTGATCACGCAGCTGTAGCTGCCCACATCCTGCGGCTTCTGGCTCGAGATCTGCAGGCGGCTGGTCGTCGCACCCGAGACTGAGGAGCCCCAGGCCGTCGCGCCGTTGGTCAGGTTCACGCCGCCCTTCCTCCACTGGTAGGTGAAGGGACCGGTACCGGCGACAGCCGTCGACATGCTGAAGAACATGCAGTTGGAAATCAGCTGGTTCGCCGGGCTCGAAACCACGGTCGGGGGCAGGGTCGCGCTGCTGGTCTTGTCAACCAGCCAGATCGTGTTGAACCCGGCGTCACCGCCCGAGCCCAGGATCTTCGTGCCATCACCGCTGATCGACCACGCGGTCGTCAGCGTCGTGAACGAACCGATGCCCGTGCAGTTCACCGCCACCAGGTCGTCCCGCAGCACGCGGCAGCCGTTGGCGTCCCAGATGAACGCGTGATTGAAGTTGCTGAAGAACCCGTCGGACCACCGCACGGTGCCGACGACCGTCTGGCCATCGTCAGTGATGCCGTACGGCGTGATCGAGTTCAGCGTCGCCGTGGCCGGGATGCCCGCCGGACGCACCGGCTCGGGAACATAGCTGACCACCCAGCTCGACCCGTTCCAGGTCCACTTCGCACCCTTGATGCTGTCCTCTGCGGAAGTCGCGCCAAGAACGAAAACCCGGCCCACGCACGCCGTACCCGCATCGTTGATCTCGGTGATCTCGCACGAGCCGAACACGCGGTTGAGCGTCTGGTCACCCAGAACCGTCTGGACGTACTCGCCGGTGCCCGGGTCCTTCCGCCAGATGCTCGGAACGTAAATCGTCGAGATGCTGCCCGTCGTCTGATCGCGGCCCACAACCACCGTGCCATCCAGGCTCACGTCGTAGCCGCGCGAGCCCAAGTTGTTGAAGTTGTTGTTCTGCAGCGGCATTTCCGTCAGCACACCGGTGACCGTGTCAACAATGAACGGCTTCAGACGCGTCGGGGCGAAGTAGCCCTGGCCGACCACATAGCGCCCGTCGGAGCTGATGCCGTTGCCCGAGGAGATGGTGCCGCTGCTGGCCAGCGGTGACGGCTGCAGCGGGGACTCAGTCCACACCGTGCCGTTGTGCCAGCCCGCGATGCTCGCGCCAGCGGCCAGACCGTTCGTGCCCGAGTTCGGGATCGAGCCCGAGGCCTTCAGGCCGTCGTTGGCCACCGCAGTTGCCTGCCAGCTGCCCGTCGGGCCCGCCAGGCTCGTGATGCTCAGCGGCGAAAGACCCACGCGGAGCGAGCCCACGCCGGAGAACGCAGTGCCCGCCTGATTGATCTTCAGAAGACCGTTGCCCGCGGCACCGGTGGTGATGATCGTGGCCTGCTGGCCCATCACCGAACACGTGGCAAGGGCCATCAACATTGCGGCGGACAGAATCTGCTTCTTCATCTTTCTTTCTCCAGCAAACGGTGGGTGTTATGAGGTCGGGCTGGGGAGGGCCACGTCAAAAACTGCGAACGCAGCTCGACTTACGTCAGAGAATACACCACTTCCGCGTCTACGCAACCAATCTCGAAAGTATTTCTGGAAATATTCCCGCTTCGTTTGCGATCGTCGTTTTTGCATGTATCCTCAGAAGACCGTCGATGAACCCGGTCCCCATCTCCGGTTCACGCCTAAGGTCCGAATAACGCATGCCACTCTCACAGCCGCCAGCCCCATCCTTTGATCAGGCCCTCGACACCGTCTGTCAGCGGCTCCGCGGCTCCATGACCGAGCTGCTCGCCGAGGCCAAGGCGCCGATGGAGTCCCCGACCGAACTCTCCCGGCATCTCAAGCTCAACAAGACCCTCGCCTGGCGGGCCTCCAAGATCGTCACCGCCGTCCATCCCCGGGCGGTCCTGGAGTTCCTCCCCGCTGGCGGCAGTATCGACATTCTGCTCGATGCATGCCAGAAGGCCGGCAGCAGCCCCCAAGCCATCGCCCAGACCCGCGACGCCCTTGCCGCACTAAGCGAAGTTGTCGAAACGCATGCTGGCGACAAGGCCACCTTCGACCTCATCCTGGCCAGCGACACCACCGGTGGCGGCACTGCCGCCCTGATGGAAGGCCGTCGCCTGGCATTCATGGGCAACTCCGCCACCTGGGGCATCCAGGGCCAGACCCGCTTTGCCGCAAACTTCATCGCACCCGCCGCCGGCGAAGCCGGCGAGCGTGGCATGCTGGACTTTGCCACCCTTGGTGGTCTCATCGGTGTTCGCCGCCTCCGGGCGGATGTGAGCGTGCCGCTGTTCATGCGCCACACCTACAACGACGACGGCTCCGACGGGCGCAAGGCCTTCGGTGAGACCATTGACGTTCCCGGTGCCGGCCCGCTCGACCTGCCCCTGATCCGCGAGTTCTGCACCGAGAACAACGCCTCGCTGACGGCGTGTCCGCTTTCCGGCAGCGCGATCCGGTACGACCTGCTCCCCGGCCCCATCGGCAACACCGCCCAGACCAACTGGGTCTTCGGCTGGTGCGACCGCGCCACCGTCAGCAAGTTCCGTGATCCTGTCAACCGCTACGGCGAGTGCAGCGTCAAGAACTTCGTCCCGGTCGAGACGCTCATCTGCGACCTGTTCATTCACCGCGGCTGGCGTCTGACGTCTCTGCCTATGGCCATGCTCACCGGTCAGCTCGGCGGCGAGTTCCACTTCCCGCACTGGCGCGAGCGCGACCGCCTGCCCCTGCCGGAAGTCGTCGAGAGTCTCGGTGAGTTCCCGCCCTCCCCCGCTACGCCCAACATCCCCCGATACACGGAGATGGTCCGCACCGTCCACGCCCGCTGCGGCTGGGACCCCGCCGACTTCGTGGGATACCGCCTGATCATCAAGCACCCGCCAATCCCCACCACCGCCACCATGCGGTGGCCGCTGGTTGACCCCGCGGGAACCTGATACAACCCCACGATTTTCACCGCCGTCCCGCCGCAATGGCCCCACCCGGATTCGAACCGGGAACCAAGCGATTATGAGTCACCTGCTCTAACCGTTGAGCTATGGGGCCGCCGGCCAAGCATAGAAACGCCCCCGGCCTGCGGCACGGTAACAGACAGCTCGCAGCATGGCCAATCCTCGCCGCCGGCTCGATTCAGTCGAGATCAGCCCAGCACGCGCGTCAGCTCGACCTCGGTGGTCAGCCCGAGTGCCAGTTTGTCGCGGCCGTCATCCCACATGCTGCGCATGCCTGCCGCCCGCGCGGCATCGGCAAGCTGCACGGCATCGGCGCGCGTTACGGTCAGCCGGCGGATCTCCTCGCTGACACGCATGATCTCAAAGACGCCGATTCGCCCGTAGAAGCCCGAACCGAAGCACCGCTCGCAGCGGTTCTGCTCGCTGCCCTCGCTGGTCATCACCACCGCAGCGCCCGGCATGCTCGCCAGCACGCCCTTGCCGGCACAGTCGGGGCACACCCGGCGCACGAGGCGCTGGGCAAGCACCGCCAGCAGCGTGGAGGTCACCAGATACGGCTCAATGCCGATGTCCAGCAGACGCGAGATGGCCGAGGGCGAGTCATTGGTGTGCAGCGTCGCCAGCACAAGGTGGCCCGTCAGCGAGGCCTGCACGGCCAGTTGGGCCGTCTCCTGGTCACGGATTTCACCGACGAGGATCACGTCAGGGTCCTGACGCAGCAGTGACCGCAGGCCCGCCGCGAAGGTCACCCCGCGCTTGACGTTCACCTGCGTCTGGCTGATGCCGTCCATGTGATACTCGACCGGGTCCTCGATCGTCATCACGTTGCGGCTCGTCCGGTCAACGTTGCCCAGTGCGCCGTACAGCGACGTCGTCTTACCTGAACCCGTCGGGCCCGTCACCAGAATGATGCCGTTGGGCCGCTCGATTAACTCGACGAGCACCTTCTGCATCGCCTTGGACATGCCCACCTGGTCCAGCGAGAGCTTCGTCTGCGACTGATCCAGCAGACGCAGCACGATGCGCTCGCCGTACACCGTGGGGATCACCGACATACGGATGTCGATCTTGCGGGCACCGATGCGCACCGACGTGTGACCGTCCTGCGGCGAGTGCCGGTTGGCGATATCCAGCTCGGTCATGACCTTCAGACGCGAGCTGATGGCGGGTGCCAGCGCCAGCGGCGGGCTGAACGTGTCAACCAGCATGCCGTCGATGCGGAACCGGATGACCAGCTTGTTCTCCATCGGGTGAACGTGAATGTCCGAGGCACGCCGACGCAGCGCCTCGAACAGGATCATGTTCACCAGCCGGATAACCGGCGTCTGCCGGGCCAGCTGCAGCAGGTCGTTGGAATCCTTGATCGACCCCGCGGCCGTCTCGATGGCCCGCTGGTCCAGCGGCAGCTCTTCGACAATCTCCGTGACCAGGTCCTGCCGCTGCTCGTACCCGCGGTTGATCAGGTTGGTGATCGCACCGCGCGGCGCAAGCATGAGCCGCACCGGCATGTCGAGCTTGTCCTCGAGCATGCTGTACACCGGCGGCTGCAGCGGGTGCGCCGTTGCCACCGTCACCACGCCGCCATCGATGCTCACGCCGGCAAGCATGTGCTCGCGAGCCAGCGATGCGGGAATCACTTCATAGAACTTCGCCGCTGATTCGGCCAGCCGCGGCTCGGAAACAAACGGCAGCCCCGTCCGCTTGGCCAGCATGCCCAGACCTGTGTGCTCATCAGTCGCCAGCATCGAGAGCAGCACATCCCACGGCTCACTGTCCGAGCCCGGCACGCCGGGGAAACTCCTGAGCTGCTCGGACCGCGGTGCCAGATCACCCAACGCGGTGCTGACTCGCTCCCAGTCCTGCCGGTTGGCGGCAAGGCCGGTTTCGACCTCACCTCCGTCGGGGGGCGCAGCGGCTACCAACACCTCTGCCTTTCCTGACGGGGCCTTGGGGTCCTTACGCATAATGCCGGGCAGCTTGGCCATTGGTCACGGTTCTTCGCGGAGTCTGAAAAACAGCAGGGAACAGACGCTCATCCAATCACGGTGTGGCCGACTCGGCCGCACCAACCCTCACTGATCACTGCGGCCCTTCAACCGGGTCAGTCCGCGGCGGCGCACCCGGAACCGGCTTGGATTCCGGAGGCAGCGAAACATCACCCACCGGCTTCTCCGTGGTCGTCTTCGGCGTCGGCGGGGCCGGGTTGAGCACGTCACCCCGCTTCCGCAGCGTGCCAATGTTCATCTCCATCCGCTCAGGCCGCGACTCGGGCCACTGCTCTTCGATCTTGGCCGCTATCCGCGGACCGCGTGACAGCAGCCGCAGATCCTCGAACGTGTTGTCCCGCATGATCCGCGGCGTCAGGAACACATACAGCCGGGTCCGCGTCGCCGTCTTCCGCTCATCACGGAACGCCACGCCAAGCAGCGGGATATCACCCAGCAGCGGCACCTTGAACACCGTGTTGCGGATGTTGTCAAACACCAGCCCACCCAGCACGATCGTCGAGTCCGACGGCACCGTCACCGAATCGCTCTTGATCTCATTGGTCAGCCGCGGCGGCGGCAGGCCGTTGCCGCCGTCACCGACGAAGCTCGACAACTTGAGTTCGTACTTCAGCCGGAGGTAGTCGCCGCTGGAGATCTGCGGCTTGAGCGACAGCTCCGGACCCGCATCCTCGTAGCCGCCGAAGCCCGTCAGCACGTTGTTGCTGCCCGTGCCGCCCGTCTGGCTCTGCGTCTGCGTCGGCCGCTGCTCCAGGCTCTTGATCGACGCTTCCTCGTTGTCATCGACCAGCAGTTTCGGCTCAGCAACCACGCGGGCGTCGGTCGTCTGGCCCAGCGCGGTAATTACCAGCGGAACCTGATCACTCTTGATGATCGCCGCCGTCAGGCCGGTCAGCGGGTTGACGTTCGGCCGCGAGAGAATATTGCCGCTCGTCGGCGTCGCCGATCCACCGTTGGGAAACCGCGTCGTGCCCACACCGCCGGTACCGTTGGCATTGATCAGCTGCGACTCAACCGCCAGGCGGAACTCGTCTGAGTCCGTGAGCTGCACGATCTTGGCATCCACGTACACCTGCGGCTTGCGAAGGTCCAGCCGGTCGATCAGCCGGGCAAACTGCTGCTGCAGCCGCCGCGGCGCTTTGACGACGATCTGGTTGTTGCTCTTGTCGGCCGTCACGAATACGTCGTCGGAACCTTCGATGGCCAGTGAGTCGCCCGACCCGCCCCCACCACCGCCCGCCGGCGCACCCTCAGCCGGTGCCTTCGTCGCGTTGGCCGTGTTCGGCCGGTTGGTGCGGTTGGTGTTGCCACGAGAGCCCGATCCGCCGCTGGGCAGCAGCGGAGACGACGACGTCGGCACCGAGTTGCTCAGCAGCGCACGCACCACCTCGGCCACCTTGTCCGCCTCGCTGTGGCGCAGCTTGTAGAACTCGTACACCACCGCCTCAAGGTCCGTCAGCGATGAGAACTCCTCGACGAGCTTCTCCACTCGCTTCTGCTGCTCGACCGTGCCGTAGTACATGAACCCGCGGCCCTGACCATCGAGAATGAACGTCGAGCCGCCGATCTCACCCTGACCGGTGCCGCCGCCGAGCGAACCCTGCTGCCCGGGCTGCAGTGCCCGCAGCGCCGTCGCTTCAGTTCCCTGTGCGTTCTGCAGCGTGATCGTCGTACCCAGGCCCAGCCGCTGGGCCTGCTGGGCCACTTCACGCGCTGCCGAGCCGATCGGGTACCACTTGCCCGTCAGCGTGTTGATCACATCAACGATGCTGATCAGCCGGCTGAGCAGTTCCTGCTCATCGGGCCGCCCGCGGAACAGCAGGGCGTTGCCCTGCGGGTCAATCGTCAGCCGGTCCGCCAGGTTCGAGATCGCCTGATTGGCCCCGCCCACTCCACCCGCGGCGATCTGCTGCTGCTGAAGCTGCAGCTGCGCCTGCGCCGGGTCGGTCACGGTCCGCTGCTGCACCCGCCCAAGCTGCTCCAGGATCCGCTGCTTGGCCGTCGGCGCCGCCACGTGCTTGAGGGCAAACCGCGTGAACTGCACGTTCGCCTGCTCCCTGGCAAGGGTCGTAACCAGTTCGTTGACGATCTGGATCCGCCGCGGGGTGTCGGTGATCAGAATGATGCCAAGATCATCGAGGTATGCGATCCGCCCGCCACCACCACCCGCAGGTGCCGGCTGCCCCGGCGCCGCCGGTGCTGCCGACGCTCCGCCCAGCACATTGGCAATGGCCTGCTGCAGCGAGCTGGGCTTCATCCCCGGCGTCGGCACCACCTGCGTCGTCGCAAACGGATCCGTGCCCGGCCGGCCCTCAATCTCATTGACCGGCTTGATGATGTAGATCCCCGTGGCATCCCGTGTCAGCGCCTGGCCGTTCTGGGCCAGCAGGAAGTTCAGGAACTCCAGGAGCTTGTCTTTGTGAATGTCCACCGCTGTCAGCAGCAGAGCCTTCTTATCCCGCAGCGTCACATCCGTCGCCAGAATCTGAATGTTCAGCTTCGCGGCCACCAGGTCCGCCAGCAGCTTCACCTCCACCGGCTCGGCAAACGGCCCGAACGAGAACGTGTCACCCTTGTCAGTCACCGGCATCGGCGTCGTCGGCACCGGCTCCGGATTGCCGGCTGCACCCGGTGCCGCGGCTGCACCCGCCGGCACCGCCGGCGGCTGCGCGACGGCACCCGGTATCGCGGGCTTGTTCGGCGCCGTCGGAACTGGACGGTTCGGCACCGGCTTGGCCGGGGCCGGGGCCTGGGCAAACACTCCGCTGGCCAGTGCCAACCCGGCAACGGCGGCAATCACAGCGGGCCGGATGGAGGATTTCGTGTTCAGCGTCGCGAGCGGTTCAAGAGCCATGGTGATCTCTGTTGGGTAACCCGGTGCTCACTATCCGCACCGGGCGGCAAGACAAACTGGCAAACTACGAACAAGACAGATATCGCATTGTCGTCCGGATCAGGTCAACCCGGACAGAATCCTTCACACCCCGAGCCCGGGGTATCGGCAGAGTGACGATGGTTGGTCCGAAGTTCTACTGTTTCTCGTCCCCGTCCGGGGTTTCAGGAGGTGTTTCTGACTCGCCACCCCCCCACCGCCCAGTTCGCCGGCCCCGCGTCGCCTCCCACCCCGGCCGACTTCGCTCCTCCACCCCCCAACCCGGCTGGCTGGCGGCACGTCGTTAGGGCGATCGCCGCATCCCCATCCAACCGGGCAGCTGCCGTTCTGCACCGTGCCACCCGCCCCGCCATAAGCCTCGCTCTCGTCTCACCGGATCGCCTCGCCCGGTCATCCACTTGTCCTTGCATACATTCTGGTCCCTTCAGGAGGTCAGGTCAGCATGTCATCACGAATGGTCCTGCTCGAGCACTCCCTGCCCGATGGCAGCAAGCACTACGACTGGATGATCCATCCGCCGGCCATTCAGGGCTTCGCCGCGCGCAACGATGGCGGTGAACCGGTCCGCGGGCTGCACAACGCACCCGAACCGGACGACGACGACCGTGTCCTGCTGACCTTCCGCATCCTCGAGCGAATCGACCGGCCCGACTGCGACTCCTTCGTCGCCGACCGGCTCGAACCGCACCGTTACGCATACCTGAAGTACCAGGGTCCGGTTTCAGGAAATCGCGGCACCGTTCGCCGCCTCGCCGGCGGCATCGTCCGCAAAGTCGAACACCTCCCCGGCGGCATCAGCATCCGCGCCCGCTTTACGAGCGGCGAAGAGCGCATCTGGGCCGGCCTGCAGGACGGTGACATCTGGAGCTTCCGCCGCAGCAGGCCCGTCATCATCAAGGGCCCCAAGGTCGAGCGCGAGGTCAGCGACGACGACACCGGGCCGTCCGGCTACTACTACGGCGGCGGAGTCGGCATGATCGATTTCTAGTCCGCACGCCCACGCACTGACGCGGTCTCACTCAGCCGCCTGGTCAACTTCGCGTCGCTGCTCCAGCTCCGCCCGCGCGCTGCGCAGCATCGCCGCGCTCGCCGCCGCCGCGATGTTCCTCAGCAGCCGCTGGCGATGCAGTTCCGTCGGTCCGTGCAGCCGCGGCGGCACACGCACCACCAGCGTGCCCTCGCCCCCTAAGTCCGCCTCGGGTGCAAACTCAACGAGCCCCCACCCCGGCGCAACTTCACCAGGACTCAGCAGTCCCGGCGGGGTCAGCATGATCAAGTAGCTCGCCAGGTGATACCGGCACAGCGTCGCCAGCTTCAGCGCCGTCGCACGCTCACGCTCCAGCTTCGCGATCGCCGCATCCAGCAGCGGCCCGCACACCGAGAGTCCCGAGGTCCGCTCCCACGGCTCAAGTTCCTCAAACAGCATGCTCCGCGTCGCCCCGGCTGCGTCCCGCTCCGCTGCCGCAGCCGCGAGGTCGCCCGCCAGTTCCGCCCGTCGTTGCAGCAGCCCATCGAGCCTCGCGGCAAGCTCCGCCGCGCTGGCCGCATCACGCAGGTAATCCGCCCGCGACACCTTCACCTCGACAATCACCGTCCGCGGCAGCTCCCCCCGCTCAATCACACCCGCGAGTCCCGCAGCCGCTACCGCTGGATCGCCCACGCCCGCCACGCCGACCGCCACTCCAGCCGCACCCCGCTTCGGCCGGGCATCCAGATAGCCCGCCGCATCGGCGCGAAACCTCGCAATCGGGCATCGCACTTCCGATGCAACCGCAGCACATCCCGCATCGCGCAGCGCCCGCATCGCCACCAGCTTGCCCATTTTGTGCGCACGGGTTTCCACGCATCGGCACCGTAGCCGCCCGGGCACGGTCCGTGCAGTTCCGCCGCTCGCTGTCTCAGTGGCTCAGCCAGCCACCCAGCCTCACGCCAACTTCGCCAGCACTGCCTTTTCCCGCTCGGCGGTAATGCCCGCCCGCAGCTGATCGTGCGGCGGCAGCTTCGGCGCCGGCTTGCCGTCCTTCTCGGCCTGCGCGGTCAACTCCTTGCCCACCCGCTCGCGCCGGGCCATCTCACTGGGCCACCACGCAAGCGTGTCGCTCACGGTCTGCTGCACCGGCCGGAACTTCAGCCCCGCCTTGACCGCCTTGTCAAAGTTCACGTTGCCGAACCAGCCCTGGCCCTTCTCCGGCCGCGGCACCCAGACCGGCATGTCGCCCCAGGGCGTCACCCGCTCCTCCATCAGCACCTCCAGCTTGCCCCACACCGGCTTGGCCTTCTTGCCCGTCGCCGCCATGCACGCATCAACGATGCTGCCCATCGTGCTGCCCGGCTGCCCAACCGCGTTGAACGCCCCCGAGGGCCGATCCACCGCCAACTTCAGCATCCACTCCGCCAGGTCACGCACATCAATCCACTGCGCCGGGTCGCTCGCGTCGTTCGGACACAGCACCGCCTCACCCGCCGCCGCGCGGCTGAACCGCACCGGCCAGTAGGTGAACCGGTCGGTCTGGTCGCCGGGGCCGACGATCAGCCCTGGGCGCACGACTGCCACCTTGCCCGGCATCGCCTCCATCGCCGCCTTCTCGCAGGCCGCCTTCAGGCCGCCGTAGTTCATGCCGCCTGCCATGTCCTCCGTGTTCGGGTCGGCAAGCTTGGCCAGCGGTGCCTCCTCGTCCAGCTTCTCCGGATACGGCTCGGTGTAGGCCGAGATGCTCGAGACGAACGTGTAGTGCTTGACCCGCCCTGCCAGCAACTTGGCCGAGGCACCCACATGCCGCGGATACTGACCCGACAGGTCGATGCACACATCCCAGGCGCGATCACCTTCAAGGGCCTTGAGCCCCTCGGCCACCTTCGGGTCGCGATCGCCAACCAGCCGCTCAACGCTGTCAGGAATCCCGCCGATCCGCTGCTCGGTCCGGCCCCGGTTGAAGATCGTCACCGTGTGCCCGGCATCCACCGCAAGTCGCACCAACTGCGGCCCCGTGAACGCCGTACCCCCCAGAATCAGGATCTTGAGCTTCTCGCCGCCGCCCCTGGCCGCTTCCGGCTTGCCCTTTGGTGCCCCTGCCCATCCCGCCAGTCCGGCTGCGTGCGCCGCCGTTCCTGCCGCGAGCATGCCAGCCGCGCCCACCGCCATCACCCGCACCAGTTCGCGGCGCGACAAACCGCCGCCGCCACCACTGCCGCCTGCCGCGATGCCGCGGGGCTGCAAATCACTGATACCGGTCGGGCCGCCATGAGAGGTGGGGTGCTGGTTCATACAGCCCATGATGCATCCGCGGGCGTGGTCCGGCAAGTCAGAGTCAGAAATTCTTCCGATCTTCCCCAATCCCCGCATTTGCCTGCCCCGCGTCCGTGGCCAACCATCCCCCGTGCGACTCGAAGTCACCAAGACGTACAAGCTCTTCATCGGCGGCAGCTTTCCGCGCTCCGAATCCGGCCGCTCGCTCATCGTGCACGATGCCGCCGGGGGCATCTTCGCCCACGCCTGCAAGGCGTCGCGCAAGGACCTGCGCGAGGCGGTCGTCGCCGCCCGCAAGGCCCAGCCCGGATGGGCCGGTGCCACCGCGTACAACCGGGGTCAGATCCTCTATCGCGCCGCCGAAATACTCGAAGGCCGCCGGGCCGAGTTCATCGATCTGCTGACCCTCACCCCCGGCACGACCCGTGCCGCAGCAGAGGCGGAGTTCACCGCCGCAGTCGACCGCCTCGTTCACTTCGCCGGCTGGACCGACAAGTTCCAGCACCTGCTGGGCAGCCAGAACGCCGTCGCGGGCCCCTACTGGAACATCACGACCCCCGGCCCCCAGGGCTGCATCGGCATCGTCTGCCCCGCCGCACCTGCGCTGCTGCCGCTCATCGGCCTGCTCGCCCCCGTGATCTGCGGCGGCAATGCGGCGGTCGTCATCAGCCCGGCCAACGCCGCGGTCGTCAGCGTGCTCGGCGAAGTGCTGGCCACCAGCGACCTGCCCGGCGGCGTGGTCAACCTCCTTACCGGCGATGTCAGCGAGCTGGCCGGCGTGCTTGCCAAGCACCGCGATGTCGACGGCATCACCGCCTTCGGCATGGATTCCGAAACCGCCAAGACGCTCCAACTCGGTGCTTCGGAGAACCTCAAACGCGTGCGGCTGTTCACCGCCGACCACCTCTCCAACCCCGCGACGGCCTGCACACCTTGGATGGTCGAGCCATTCCTCGAAGCCAAGACCGTCTGGCATCCAACGGGGATCTAAGGATCTCCATCGCGGCCGAGTATCGACCGCGCAGCCTTGGCATCTCGTCACTCACAACTCCGTCACGGCTCCCCAATCGCCACCGCAACCTCCGCCGCCACCGCAACGTTGTGCCGCACCAGAGCGATGTTCGCCCGCAGCGTCGCCCCGCCCGACAGCCGGTGCAACGCGCCCAGCACCGCCGGTGTCACCGCCCGCCCCATCGCACCCTTGGCCGCCGCTTCGGCCTCCGCCTGGGCCAGCCATCCGGCGAACTTCACCGGGTCAATCTCATCGGCCTCCGGGATCGGGTTGGCAATCACCACACCGCGGCAGGTGCGGGCCATTTCATGCCGCACAAACGTAGCCAGCGTCGCGGCATCATCGAACTTCGCATCGACGCCGCACCCGCCATCACGCGTGTAGAACGCCGGGAAGCTGTCCGTGCGGTACCCGATCACCGGCACGCCCAGTGTCTCGAGCATCTCTCGCGTGGCCTGAACATCCAGGATCGACTTGCAACCGCTGGTGACCACCGCCACCGGAAAACGCGTGAAGGCGTACAGGTCAGCCGAGACATCCCAGTGCGTGCCGTATCCCTTGTGCACGCCGCCCAGGCCCCCGGTGGCGAACACGCGAATGCCCGCCATCGCGGCCATTTCCATCGTCGTGCTCACGGTTGTTGCCCCGTGCCCACGCGACGGACTCGACCCGCGCCACCACGCGTCGGCCACCACACCCATGCTCGATGTGTTGATCTTGCTGGCACTCGGCCCGGCAAGCATCGCCTGCAACTGGCAGCGGCTCAGGTCACTGATAGGCCGGCCGTCTAGAACCGCCATCGCCCGCGGCTGCGCCCCCGCCGCCGTCACAATCGCCGCCAGGTCGTCGTACATCGGCAGTGCCTGTTCCGGCGGCACACCGTGCAGCAGCAGCGTGGTCTCCAGCGCAACGCGAGGCCGGTTGTACGCCCAGGTGGCAGTGTTCTGGCTCATGGGCAATGAAAGCAGTCCCGACCTGCCACGTCCATTGCCCGGGTTATTCGGTCTGGCAGCTGAGTTCACGCCTTCGGCGCATCAAGCAGCCGCCCCGTGGGCTTATAGAACACGTACGCCGCGATCCACTTGAGCATCACGGTCATCTTGCTCCGCAGATCAATCAGGAAGATCAGGTGCACCAGCAGCCACAGCACCCAGGCCACAAACCCGCCCGTCTTCCACCCTCCAACGTCCGCCACGGCCGATGATCGGCCGATCGTCGCCATCGTTCCTTTATCGCGGTACTTGATCGGCTTGACCGCGTCTCGCTTGCCCGCCACATCCGCCATGATCACCCGCCCGATGTGGTCCCCCATCTGGATCGCCCCCTGGCACAGCCCGGGAACCCGCACGCCGGCACCATCAGTGCAACTGGCGATGTCGCCGGCGGCAAACACGCCCCGCTGCCCCGCTACCGCACAGTCGGTCCCGACCTCAATCCGGCCCGACTTGTCCAGCGCGACCCCCTGGCTGCCAAGTGTCTTGACCAGCGGCGGCGGCGACACACCAGCTCCCCACACGATGGTGGCCGCCTCGTACCGCTCGCCGCCCGCGACGACGTATCCCTCACCGATCTCCTCGACCCGCACACCCAGTTTCACCTGCACGCCCATCCGCTCAAGGTCTCGCTTGGCCCGCTCAGAGAGTTCCGGGTCAAATGTGCTCAGCAGCCGCTGCCCCGCATCAATCAGCACCACCCGCGTCTCTGAAAGGTTCGCACTCTTAAACTCGGGCTTCAGCACGCGCCGGCCCAGTTCCACACACGCCCCCGCCATCTCAACACCCGTCGGCCCGCCACCGATGACCACCGTCGTCAGTTGCCTGGTCCGCTCCGCGTGATTGTCCGGCAGGTTCTCCGCCCGTTCAAACGCCGCCAGCAGACGCTCGCGGATGGCGTAGGCATCGGCCAGTGACTTCAGCCCAAGCGCGTGCTTGGCCCACTGGTCATTCCCGAAGTAGTTGGTGCGCACACCAAGAGCGATCACCAGATAGTCATACTCCAGCCGGTATCGCTGGAAATCAAAGACCACGCTCCGCCCGGCCAGGTCGATCTCCTCCACCTGCGCCATGTGCACGTGCAGGTTCCGCTGCCCACGCAGAATCGTCCGCACTGGCTGGGCGATGTCCGATCCGCTCAACCCCGCCGTGGCAACCTGATACAGCAGCGGCTGGAACAGATGGTGGTTCGTGCGATCAACCAGCACCACTTCGCCGTCAAACTTCCGAAGTGCTTTCGCGCACGCAAGGCCTGCAAAACCAGCACCAAGAATGACAACGCGGCGAGGACGCGACTCGCACAGTAGTCGCGGCGTGCGCCCGCTGGCGCAGCTAGAAAACGCCAAACAGCTTCATCGCCGCGACGACCAGCACCGCCGTGATCACAGCCCGCACCACCGGCACCGGCAGCGCGTGCGTCAGCCACGCACCGATCTTCGACCCCACCACCGCCGTCGGCGCCAGCGCCGCTGCAATCGCCAGCGCCACCCACGCCGATTGCCCGTGCTGGCTGAGTGTCACCAGTTTGTACGTCGCGCCGATGATCGCAGTGATCCAGATGATCGAGGAACTTGTCGCGATTGACTCACGCAGCTTGACGCCGCACACCATCTGCAGCAGCGGCACCAGAATCACCCCACCCCCAAGGCCAAGCAACCCCCCCACCGTTCCCGTCACGCCGCCGCAGGCCACCAGCGTCAGCATGCCCACCCGGCCCCGCTTGCGACTGTCTCCATCGCCACCGGCCTTGCCCGAAAGCTTGATCAGGTTGTACACGCAGTACGCCACCAGGAAGCCGCCGAGCAGCCACTTCAGCCACACCCCCGCCACCTGGTTGCCCATCGTCACACCGACAAGCACCCCCACCGTGCTGCTGATCAGCAGCGGCTGAAGCAGGTCCTTTCGCACCGCGCCGGCCGCCTTGTGCTGCATCGCGGCCGGTAACGCAACGGCAATGTTCGTCACCATGGCCGCGGCCATGTAGAGATGGTGGACCGCAACCGTCGGGTCCCCACCACCCCCAGCCACCTTCATCCAGTGCAGCCCCGGCAGAATGATCATCGACCCGCCCACCCCCGCCAGCCCGCCCAGCACGCCGGCCGCCAGCCCCAGGCCCGCTCCGGAAATGAACTGGCTGATCGTCATGGGGCCAACCTTACCCCCCCGCGGCAGCCGCAGCGACGGCCCACGCAGCCGCAGCTAGTAGAAACAACGTCGCGAGCGGCATCGATAATCCCCAAACAGTCCCCAATCGAAGCATCACGGACCGACTGTTGTCCTTAAACAACCGTTTGATTTCCGGCATTCGTTTGCATCACTTTTGCCATGTGTTACCCTATCACGGAACGAACGCGTTCCGTCTGTACCGTTTGGGCGACTTACCCGGTCTGGCCTGCCCAACTTGGGGTGGCCAGCAGGCAGGAGATTGTGTATGCTGGTATCTCGCGATGCGATCACCGTCTGCAAGGATGCGGTAGGTGCCGATGCGAAGGCAGGATACGAACATTCCTGTCCGGGCTCATCTGACCTGATCGAAGTTCCGAAAACGATCTTTAGCTTTCCGGACCTGACCGGCTGAGTTGATCATCCCCCCGATGACCCCTCCCAGCTCCAAGTCCTGAAACAGGCACACGGACGTTGCCATAAAGTTCTGTGACGATCGAATATGCATACCCGAACTACCAACCACGCCACCCGCGGACGCTCTGGTTCTACACGCTCCAGCAGCAACCGCTCCTTCCGCACCGTCAGCCGCCTGCTGGCCGTTGCCCGCTGGCAGGCCATGCGGTCCGCCGGACGGATCACCATGGGCGATGTTGGCATGCTGGGCCTGGCCTTGGCCCTGACGGCCGGTTCGGCCGTGATCTTCAAGGAACTCCAGACGCGTGGTGGCATCGCCCCCGCCGCGGCGGCCGTGACGGAGTCCGGTGCGGATACGCAGAACAACGACGCCGACGAGCTCTTCGCGGGTGTCGATGTCACGATCCCCTTCCTGGCCGGCCAGGGCCCCGAGTCCGAGACCGACGAGCCGGAACTGATGGACCCCGTTGCTGCCGGTCTGGTTGATCCGTCCGCGCTGGATGCGGTCCGCCCGTTCAGTGCTGGCGAGATGGTCCCCGGCTTTGATTCGCTCGCGATCGCCCCGGTTGCTGGCGGCGTGCCGGCCGCACAGGACTGGCCGCTCGACACCCGCTGGTTCAACGGCCGCCCGGTCCGCCCGGTCAAGACCATCAGCATGGTCGTGACAGCCTACTCGCCTGATGCCCGCTCCTGCGGCGACTCGGCCGACGGCATCACCGCGTCGCTGCACCACGTCAGCACCAACGCCGGCAAGCTCGTCGCCGCCGACCCGCGCGTGCTGCCGATGGGCTCGATGATCTCCGTCCCCGGCTACGACGCCAACCGCATCGTTCCCGTGCTGGACATCGGCGGCGCGATCAAGGGCAACCGCCTCGACGTGCTGTTCCCCACCCACGAGCAGGCCCGGCAGTTCGGCAAGCGTCGCATCCAGGTCACCGTCTGGGGCTACGCCGATGGCCAGAGCAAGACCGACTGGCGCAAGATCCGCGACAGCAAGTAAACCTGCCATCCTCGGCGGGCCGGTGTCCGAGGCGTCCGAACGCGGACGCTGCACTCTACCATCACGCATGCTTCTCCTCCGTCGGCTCGTACGTTTCGCGGTCAACCCCGTGGACGCACGCGCAGATGGAGCTCCCGCGGCCAGCAACAGCTTTGCTGGTGTTCCTGGTATGCGGGGCCTGAGCCGCCACTACGAGCTTGAGATCACCTGCCGCGGCGAGGCCGACCCGCAAACCGGCTACTTCCTGGACATCAAGTTCATCGACAAAGCCGCCCGCCAGGCCGTGATCCCGCACATCACCGCTGCCTGTCATAACACGCCGCACGCCGACCCGGCCCAGGTGCTGGCCGAAACACTGTCCGTTCTGAACGCCGCCCTTGGCGGCACGCTCGTGAGCATCCGCTGGATGCTCTCTCCGTTCTACAGCGTCGAGCTTGCTATGACCACCCCGAACGCCGCCAACCCCGCGACCGCCACCCTCCGCCAGCGTTTCGAGATCGCCGCCGCACACCGCCTGCACGCTCCGAGCCTCGGTGATGAAGCCAACCGCGCCTTCTTCGGCAAGTGCAACAACCCCAGCGGTCACGGCCACAACTACATCATCGAGCCCGCGGTAAGCGTGCCGCTCAGCGGCACCGATGCCGGCCGCTTCTCGCTGGCGATGCTCGAGCAGTTCGTCGACCGTGCCATCATCCAGCCGTTCGATCACAAGCACCTGAACATCGACTGCCCCGAGTTCAACCAGTCACTCCCCGGCGGCGTGAACCCCAGCGCCGAGAACATCGCCCGCGTCTTCTACGACAAACTCGCCCCGCTCATCTCCGCCAGCGGCACTGGCGCCACGCTGCAGAGTGTCCGCCTCTGGGAAACCGAGAAGACCAGCGCGATGTACCCCGGCTGAAGGCACTAACCAGGTCAGTCGTCATCGTCAGCTTTGGCCTTGCTCGGCCCCTTGGCACCCTCGCCAACCTTGCCGCCACCTTTCGCCTCGCCCGCTTCATTCTCGCCGTACTGCATCGCCACGCCTGCCAGCGGCAGCTTGCCGCTCCGCGTCACCGGGTCGTAGCCGCGAAGCAGCGCAAAGGCCCACACCCCAACAACCACAAGAAACACCGCCGCGACCACTGGCTGGGCGGACCGGATCCCCGCCGCCGCATCGGCGATTTTGCTGCCGGTGATCATGCTCCGCGTGAGGTTCTCGCGGTGCCGCACTGTGTGCACCAGCACGCCGAGGATGTGGGCACCCACCACGACAAGACTCGCGTACGCCAGGATCTCATGCACGTCTTTGATGCCCTCGTTGCCACGGGCCATCATGAATCCGGTGACGGCCAGAGCCAGCACCAGTCCGAGCATCGCGAAGATCGCCAGTGCTGAGCCCGGATTGTGCCCGAGATACCGCTTGCCGCCGCCAGTCAGCACGCTTCGCCCGTACGCAAACACTTCACTTGGTCCAAAGAGGAATGACCCGAACCTCGCATACCGGGTGCCCACCACGCCCCAGATCAGTCGAAGCACGACCATGAGCGCGATCGTCAGCCCGATGAGCATGTGATACGGATACGCCGAACTGTCCTCATCAATCAGAAAGGCAATCCCCGCCGCGGCGAAGAACCCGCTGGCAAGCAGCATGTGAAACAACCGGGTGGGCAGGTCCCAGATCAGAACCGGTCCCGGAACATTGGCATTCTCATTTGCAACTGAACTCATTGCAGGCTCCTGCGGACGCAGCCACGACCCGCACAGGGCGATCAGCCGGTCCATTCATCTCTAGCCCGGCCAGCACCTCAGTGGTTGTGGGCAACACCGCGGAATCGCCAAGTGACGCTGAGTCTCAGTTGCAATCAAGCACAAACCCCCGAGGCACGGTGCCTCGGGGGTTAATTTAAAGCTTCACATTCACTCGGCGGCTGGCGCCTCCGAAGAACCTGTCACCGGCCTCAGGCCGGCGTCACGGTGTTGCCGACGGTCACGTTGACCTCGCCGGCATCATCTGTCGGCGGCAGATCATCGTCGCCGAGATCATCACTGAAGTCCTCATCATCGCCATCGATCTCGCCACCACCGGGGGGTGCGCCCACGGTGACGGCCTTGAGCGTGTGGTAGGGCTTGAAGCCGGTACCAGCGGGGATGAGGTGACCGAGCAGCACGTTTTCCTTCAGGCCCACCAGCGTGTCGCTGGCGGCCCGCAGGGCGGCCTCGGTGAGCACCTTGGTGGTCTCCTGGAAAGAGGCACCCGAGAGGAACGACTCGCTCTGCAGCGAGGCCTTAGTGATGCCCAGCAGCAGGGTGCGGCCCGTCGCCGGACGCGGCTTGCGCGTCTTGGCCACGTCGCGGCCCTGGCTCTCGGCCTTGAGGTTGGCTTCCTTGATCTCCGCCTTGGAGATCAGGGCGCCCACCGGCAGGTCGGTCCCGCCGGCATCCTCAACCTTGAGCATGTCAGCAAGGTCGTTGTTCTTCTTCTTGAACTCCCACTTGTCAACCACGTCGAACGGCAGGAGATCGGTGTCGCCGGGGTTCTCGACGCGGACCTTGCGGAGCATCTGCGCCAGGATGACCTCGATGTGCTTGTCGTTGATGACCACGCCCTGAGCGCGGTAGACGTTCTGCACCTCGTCGAGCATGTACTCCCAGAGCTTCTCCTCACCTTGAATGGAGAGGATTTCCTTGGGATCCAGCGGGCCTTCGGTCAGCGGCTGACCGGCCTCGACATGGTCGCCCTTGTGAACCAGGAGCGTCTTGTCGTTGGACACGTGGTGGGCCTTGGCCATCTCGGGGGCGTGCTCGGGCACGACCATGATGGTGATCTTGCCCTTGCGCTTGTCGTTGTAGATGTCCACGCGGCCGGAGATCGTCGCCATCGCGGCCGGATCCTTGGGCTTGCGGGCCTCGAAGATCTCAGTCACGCGGGGCAGACCACCGACGATGTCCTGGCTGCCTGCCGCACCGCGGGGCTGACGTGCAAGCATCTGGCCGGCCTCGACCATCTGACCATCCTCGATGTCCAGACGGGCACGGGCGGGCAGGTAGTGGAAGTCCAGGATGTTGCCCTGCGGGTCGACGATGTTGATCGCCGGGTGCAGCTGGCCCTTGTGCTCGATGATGAGCTTGGCCTTCTTGCCCTGGCCGGCATCCTCAAGCCGATAGGTTTCCTTCTCGATGAGGTCCACGAACTGCACCTTACCGGCCTTCTCAGCCAGAATCGGGGCGCGGTGCGGGTCCCACTTGAAGAGGCGGTCGCCGCGCTTGACGGTGACGCCGTCCTTGAAGTACAGCCAGGCGCCGTACGGAACCTTCTGCTTCTCAAGCTCGCGGCCCTGGGAATCCAGCACGCCGACTTCGGCGTTGCGCTTCAGGACGATGAAGCACTCGACACCGTCTTCGTCACGCGTCGGCACGGCGTTGCAGTCGCGGTGCTCCAGCTTACCGCCGGCGATGGCCTTGTACTCCGTGTCGGTCGCCGAACGCTGACCGATACCGCCGGTGTGGAACGTACGCATCGTCAGCTGCGTACCGGGCTCACCGATGGACTGGGCGGCGATGATGCCGACAGCCATGCCCGGCTCGACCATGCGGCCGGTCGAGAGGTCCATGCCGTAGTCCAGCACCGAGCAGCCGGTGCGGCTCTCGCTGGTCAGCGGAGAGCGGACCTCGACAGCTTCGATGTTGTACGACTCGATGCGTGCGGCGATCTCGGCGGTGATCAGCTCGTTCTCGCGCAGGATCGTCTCGCCGCCGATGGTGATCGACTGGCGGGAGATGCGGCCGATGATCTGGTCACGCAGCGGAACGTCGACCGTCTCGCCCTTGTACTTGGCACGCTTGGTGATGCCGCGGCGGCTGGCACAGTCGAACTCCGTGACGATGACCGACTGGGCAACGTCGCAGAGCTTGCGGGTCATATAGCCCGAGTCGGCCGTCTTGAGCGCCGTGTCGGCCAGACCCTTACGCGCACCGTGGGTCGAGGAGAAGTACTCCAGGATCTTCAGGCCGTCGCGGAAGTTCGAGCGGATGGGCGTCTCGATGATGGTGCCGTCGGGCTTGGCCATCAGACCACGCATACCGGCCAGCTGCATCAGCTGCGACACGTTACCGCGGGCACCCGAGTCGCTCATCAGGTACACCGGGTTCAGGTACAGCGGGTTGCTCTTGTCGTCCGAGGGCTTCTCGATGCCGTTCTTGTCACGGCGGTCGGTCTTGAGGGTGACCACCAGCTTCTTGGTGATCTCCTCGCGGCAGTGCGACCAGATGTCAAGCAGCTGGTTGTACCGCTCGCGCTCGGTGATGATGCCGCGCTCGAACATCTTCTCGACGCGGTCGGCTTTTTTCTGGCTCTCGGCCAGCAGCTCGGCCTTTTCCTTGGGGATACGCAGGTCGGTGATACCGAACGACAGCGCCGCCAGAGTCGACTGCTTGAAGCCGCACTCCTTGAGCTTGTCGAGCAGATCGATCGTTGCGCCGCGGCCCATGAGGGCGTAGCAGTCGTCGATCACGCGGGCCGCACCCTTCTTGCCCAGGGCGCAGTTGTAGAACGGCATGCCCTCGCGGAGGATGTCACCGAAGACCACGCGGCCGACGGTGGTGCGGACGCGCTTGGACGCCGGCATGTCCTTGACCGGGCCGGTCTGGTTATCCACGACCTTGGTGAAGCCGTCCAGACGCACGAAGATGTGCTCGTGCATGCCGATCTTGCGGTGCTCCAGGGCCAGCAGCGCTTCCTCGCGGCTCTTGAACTTCTTGAGCTCGGCCTCGGGGCGGTTGCGCTGGTCCTCATCGTCGCACGTGACGTAGTACACGCCCATGACGATGTCCTGGCTCGGCGAGATGATCGGCTTGCCCGAAGAGGGCGAGAAGATGTTGTGCGTGCTCATCATCAGCACGTGCGCCTCGGCCTGGGCCTCGACGCTCAGCGGGAGGTGCACGGCCATCTGGTCACCGTCGAAGTCGGCGTTAAAGCCGGTACACACGAGGGGGTGCAGACGGATGGCGTTGCCTTCCACCAGCACGGGCTCGAAGGCCTGGATACCCATTCGGTGCAGCGTGGGGGCGCGGTTGAGCAGCACCGGGTGCTGGTAGATGACCTCTTCGAGGATGTCCCAGACCTCGGCATCACGACGCTCGAGCATGCGCTTGGCGCTCTTGATCGTGTCGGCCAGGCCGTGCTCCTTGAGCTTGCGGATGATGAACGGCTGGTAGAGCTCCAGGGCGATCTTCTTGGGCAGGCCGCACTGGTGGAGCTTGAGCTCCGGACCGACGACGATGACCGAACGCGCCGAGTAGTCCACGCGCTTACCGAGCAGGTTCTCGCGGAAGCGGCCCTGCTTGCCCTTGATCATGTCCGTGATGGACTTGAGGGCACGGTTCGACGAGCCGACCACCGGGCGGCGGCAGCGGCCGTTGTCAAACAGCGCATCGACCGCCTGCTGCAGCATGCGCTTCTCGTTGCGGATGATGACCTCGGGGGCGTTGAGGTCGATCAGCTTCTTGAGGCGGTTGTTGCGGTTGATGATGCGGCGGTACAGGTCGTTGAGGTCGCTGGTGGCGAAGTTGCCGCTTTCCAGCAGGACCAGCGGGCGCAGGTCCGGCGGGATCACGGGGATCACATCCATGATCAGCCACGTCGGGTCGTTGCTGCTGCCGCGGATCTGCTCGATGATCTTCAGACGCTTGGCGTAGTCCTTGATCTTCTGCTTGCTCTTGGTGTTCTTGAGGTTCTCACGCAGCGTGGCGGCCTCGGTGGCCATGTCCATGGCCTTGAGCAGCTCGCGGATGGCATCGGCGCCCATGCGGGCGGTAAAGCCGTTGCCGCCGTACTTGTCCTGGGCCTCGCGGAACTCGTCCTCGGTGAGAACCTGCTTGTACTTCAGGTCCGTCTGGCCGGGGTCGACCACCACGTAGTCCTGGTAGTAGATGACCTTCTCGATGTCGCTGGTCTTCATCGCCAGCAGGTTGCCCAGGCGGCTGGGGATGGCCTTGAAGAACCAGATGTGGACGATCGGCGCGGCCAGGTTGATGTGGCCGAAACGCTTGCGACGAACGCGCGAGTGGGTGATCTTCACACCGCAGCGCTCGCAGATGATGCCCTTGTACTTGGTGCCGCGGTACTTGCCGCACGCGCACTCGTAGTCACGCTCGGGGCCGAAGATGCGCTCGCAGAACAGGCCGTCCTTCTCCGGACGGTACGTGCGGTAGTTGATGGTCTCGGGCTTCTTGACCTCACCGTAGGACCAGGAGCGGATGTCGTTGGGGGAGGCCAGCGTCACCTTGACGCTTGCGAAGTCATTGACACGGTCGTAGACGATCTCAGCCATGGAACTTCACCTTTCACCGGTGGAGGTTTTACTTCGTCCGCCGCAGTCGTGCCCCGGCTTTGAGCTGGGGCCGTGCTCCGCGGCAGACGCGAGCGATTCATTGACAGATGCAACCGACTGAACTGGAAACTGCGTGAACCCGACTGCGGCTGCTTTGGGCACCGGGGCGGCCTTGCGGCCCCCCGCTGCTTACAGCACCGCCGCCGCCTCGGAGCGCTTCTTGTCGAGCATGATGTTCAGGCCCAGACCCTTGAGCTCCGAGCACAGCACGTCGAACGCGACGGGCATGCCGGCCTCGAGGGTGTTCTGACCCTTGACCATGGACTCGTAGATCTTGGTGCGGCCTTCCACATCGTCGCTCTTGACAGTCAGGAGCTCCTGGAGGATGTACGCCGCGCCATAGGCCTCAAGGGCCCAGACTTCCATTTCACCGAAGCGCTGACCGCCGGTACGGGCCTTGCCGCCCAGCGGCTGCTGGGTGATGAGGCTGTACGGACCCGTTGCACGGGCGTGGATCTTGTCATCCACCAGGTGGTGCAGCTTGAGCAGGTACATGATGCCCACCGTCGTGCGCTGGGCGAAGGCCTCGCCGGTGCGGCCGTCGTGCAGCTGGATCTTGCCGCCGCGCGGCATCTGAACCATCAGCTCACGGTCGCCGGGCCACTTGCCCTCGGCGGTGTACTTCTTGGCGCGGGAATCGACATCGCGGTTGGCCTCGTCGATGGCGGCGTGGACTTCTTCCTCGCGGGCGCCGTCGAACACGGGGGTCACGGCCTGGCAGCCCAGGATGTTCATGGCCCAGCCAAGGTGGGTCTCGAGAATCTGACCCACGTTCATGCGGCTGGGCACACCCAGCGGGTTGAGCATGAAGTCCACCGGTGTACCGTCTTCCATGAACGGCATGTCGGCCTCGGGCACGATGCGGGCGATAACACCCTTGTTACCGTGGCGGCCGGCCATCTTGTCACCGACCGACAGCGTGCGCTTGGTGGCAAGGTACACCTTGACCATTTCCAGCACGCCGTTGGCGAGTTCATCGCCACGCTTCATGTGGTCCGTCTTGCGCTTCTTCTCGTTGCGGATGGCGACAATGCGGGGCCAGAACTGGCGGTACTTCTCTTCCGCCTTCTCCTTGGCTTCCTTACTGCCCTTCATCCAGCCCGGTGCGAAGTTCTCGATCTGCTCGAGGACGACCTCGGCCAGGTCAGATGCACCGACGCGCTGACGGGTCGTCGGGTCGACCATCGGCGTGCCGAGGATCTCGTTGACCTGCTCGACCATCTGCTTGAAGATGCTGATGGCCTTGTCGTCCATCGACTTCTCGTAGCGTTCGATGTCGCTCTTGAGCTGCTTCTTCTGCTCCTCGGTCATGTGCAGGCGGCGGCTGAACCGCTTGGCCCCGATCACGATGCCCTCGCAGCCGGCCGGCACTTCCAGCGAGTCGTTCTTGACGTCCTCACCGGCGCGACCGAAGATCGCGTGCAGCAGCTTCTCTTCCGGGGTCAGTTCGGTCTTGCTCTTGGGGCTGACCTTGCCGACGAGGATGTCGCCCGGACGCACGTACGCGCCGATGCGGATCACGCCGTTCTCATCGAGGTTGCGGAGCATCTTCTCCGAAACGTTCGGGATATCGCGGGTGAACTCCTCGCGGCCGAGCTTGGTCTCGCGGACCTCGACTTCGAACGCATCGATGTGGATGCTGGTGAAGTGGTCGTCCTTGACGACGCGCTCGTTGATGACGATGGCGTCCTCGAAGTTGTACCCGTCGAAGGTCATGAAGGCCACCAGAGCGTTCTTGCCGATGGCCAGCTCGCCCTGCTTGGTGCTCGCGCCGTCGGCGATGATCTCGCCCTTCTTGACCTTCTGGCCGGGCTTGACGATCGGCTTCTGGTTCAGGCAGGTGCGCTCGTTGAGGCCGACGAACTTGCGGAGCTCGTACTCATCGGAGTTGTCGATGATCACGCGCTCGGCATCAACGAAGGTCACCGTGCCGCCGTTCTTGGCCTTGATGCACATGCCCGAGTTGCGGCCGATTTCCTTCTCCAGGCCGGTCGCCACGATCGGCGGGGCGACCTTGACCAGCGGCACCGCCTGACGCTGCATGTTCGAACCCATGAGCGCGCGGTTGGCGTCGTCGTGCTCAAGGAACGGGATCAGCGCCGCGGAGATACCGACGATCTGACGCGGGGCGATGTCCAGGTACTGCACCTCGGTGGAGGCGACTTCCTTGAGTTCACCCTGCACGCGGGCCAGGATCATGCCCTCTTCGAGCTTCCCGTCCTCGGCGACCTCGTCGCACGGGGCCAGGATCGCCTTCATTTCCTCATCGGCACGCAGGTGCACGATCTTGTCGGTCACCTTGCGGTCCTTGACCACGCGGTACGGCGTCCGCAGGAAGCCGTACTCGTCGATGTTCGAGTAGATGCCCAGCGAGGCGATCAGACCGATGTTGGTACCTTCGGGCGTCTCGATCGGGCAGATGCGCCCGTAGTGCGAGATGTGCACGTCGCGGACTTCGAAGCCCGCACGCTTGCGGTTCAGACCGCCCGGGCCAAGGGCCGAGAGGCGACGCTCGTGAACCAGCGACGAGAGCGGGTTGGTCTGGTCGACGACCTGCGACAGCTCGCTGCGGCCGAAGAAGAACTCGATGGCCGAGCTGACGGACTTGCTGTTGACCAGATCCGAGATCTTCATGATCTCGCTGGGGTCCTTCATGCTCATGCGCTCCTGCACGGTGCGCTTGAGCTTCAGCAGGCCCTTGCGGACCTCGTCAACGGCAAGCTCATCGAGCGTGCGGAGACGACGGTTGCCCAGGTGGTCGATGTCGTCGACCTGTGCCGCCGGGTAGCCGGTCTTGGGGTCCACGCGGTTGGACCGCAGGTCCAGGATGTAGATGATCACCTTGAGGAAGTCCTCAGGGCGGATGAACATCATGTCCTCGGGGACATTGAGGTCAAACTTGCGGTTGATGCGGAAGCGGCCGACCTTGCCCAGGCGGTAGCGGCTGGGGTCGAAGAACTTCTCGACGAACAGGCTCTTGGCCTTCTCCAGCTGCAGCGGGTTGCCCGGACGCAGACGGTTGTACAGCTTCAGCAGAGCCTTGTCGTAGTCGCTGAACTCGATGCCGTCCTCGGCGGCCTTCTCGTACATGCCGTGATCGCGGGCGAACTTCTCCAGGTCCTCTGCGGCGATGGTGTTCAGCAGCAGCGGGTCGGAGGGGTTCTGGATCACGCGCACCGTCTTGAGCGACGAAGCGTTGATCTTCTCGGCCAGTTCGCTGGTGAGTCGCTCGCCGGTGCGAACCAGTTCCTCGCCGGTCTCGGTGTCGACGATGCTCGCCGCGGCCCAGTGGCCTTCCTTGACATCGGCGGCCTTGAGCTCGGAGACCTCGTAGAACATCTCCAGCAGGCGGTCGGTCGTGCTGACTTCCTCATCCAGGCACCGCAGGAACGTCGTCGCTGCGATCTTGGTGCTCTGGTCAATCCGCATGACCAGAACGTCCTTCTTGTTGACCTCCAGCTCGATCCAGCTGCCACGCTCGGGGATGATGCGGGCAGAGTGCAGCGGCCGGTCACCTTCCTCGGTGTTCTTCGAGAAGTCCACACCGGGCGAGCGGTGCAGCTGCGAGACGATCACGCGCTCGGCACCGTTGACGATGAACTCGCCGCCGCCCATCATGATCGGGAACTCGCCCAGGAAGACCTCTTCCTCGACCTGCTCGCTGTGGCCCTCGCGCGACAGCTTCACCCGCACGCGGAACGGGCGCGCGTAAGTCAGCCGCAGCTCGCGGCACTCATCCGGCGTGTACCGGGCCTCTTCGAGCGTGTAGTTGATGTACTCCAGACGCATATTCTCGTCATAGCTGACGATCGGGAAAATTTCCCGCATCAGCGATTCCAGACCGATCGTCGCGTCGCGATCGTCCGATCCCTTGTTCAGCTGCAGGAACCGCTCGTAGGCATCGGTCTGAATCTTCGTCAGATCCGGGACCGGAGTGCCGTCGCCACGCTTCGAGAAATTACGCATCTTCAGTTCGGCCATCGATCAAACCTCGCGATGGAAACACCGACAGCCACCCGAGTGAACAACGTCACCCAGTTGGCTTGGTGGGGTTAGTACAGGTTGTGCAGCATGCGCCCGCGCCGCATCGATTCACGATAATAGGCACCCCTTCCCCTCTTAGCAAGGGGGATGCCAAAGCGTCCGCTTGAGGGCCAAACGACCTTCAAGGTTCAGAAGTCTCCTTCGGGGCATGGACCAGGACGAACGCACGTCCCGGCAAAAAAAGGCGAGCCCCTGCTTCCGCAAGGGCTCGCGTTGTGTTTGGTTCCTGGCAGGTGATTTCGCACACGCCAGCGAGCTGGGATCAGCCCATCTCGACGGTCGCGCCAACGGCCTCGAGCTTCTTCTTGAGGGCCTCGGCGTCGGCCTTGGGCAGACCTTCCTTGACCTTCTTGGGGGCGCCATCGACCAGGTCCTTGGCTTCCTTCAGACCCAGGCCGGTCACTTCGCGGACGACCTTGATGACGTCGATCTTCTTCTCGCCAGCGGACTTCAGCGTGACGTCAAAGGAGGTCTTCTCCTCGACGACAGCAGCCGGGCCGGCAGCCGCGGCCATCACGACGCCACCGCCAGCGGCGGCCTCGATGCCGTAGGTGTCCTTGAGGTACTTGCCGAGCTCGACAGCGTCCTTGAGGGTCAGGGCCGCCAGCTTGTCACCGAGTTCTTGAATGTTCGACATGGAAAAACCTTTCGCTAACCCGGCAGCGTCAGTTGATGCTGACCGGAACTTCATCACCTCAGAGGGGCCGGACCATCCGGCTCTTTAACCCTCCTCACCGAAGTGAGGCATGGGCCAGTGCGGTGCAATGAACAACAGGGAAACACTCACCATCTGCCCCGGACGATGCCGTCCGGCCGCAGCGGTCAGCTCAGACGCTTCAGCCCACCTTGGCGATGGCCTCGCCCTTTTCGAGCTTGGTCTCGATCGCCTTGATGATGCCGGCGATGTTCGAGCCAGGACCCTTGACCTGGGCGGCGAGCTTGCGGCCCGGCGACACGACGAGCGTGACAACCTTGCCGATGGCCTCTGCCTTGGTCGGGTACTTGCTCAGCTCCTTGACGCCCGCATCGCCCTTGAACAGGTTGCCATCGAGGATGGCGCCCTTGAGCTCAAGGCCGGGGAAATCGGGGAGCATCGCCACGATGCTGCGGGCGGTCTCGACGACCGAGCCGCCGTACACCAGCGCCGAAGGTCCGGTCAGGACCTCCGCCAGACCCTCAAGGCCGGAGCCCTTGAGGTTGCGACGGACCAGCGAGTTACGCACCACCGTGATCCGCACCTTGTCCTTGGCAAGCTTGCCGCGGAGACGGGTGGTCGCGATGGCCTTCATGCCGCGGATGCTGATCACCATGCCGTCGGAGATGTTCTCCAGCCGGCGGGTGTAGTCGCGGGCGATCATGCTTTTGACTGCTTTGGACATGTTCTTGCCTTCGTTTGATTCACCCCGCGTGCAGGCCGGGGTGTCTGTAGATTCGTGTCAGGACGTGCCGCCGGGCCAGATCAGCTCTTGACCTCTTCGGCCGCGGCATACTTCAGCTGGACGCTGGGGGTCATCGCACCGGAGATCACAACCTTGCGGATGAAAGCTCCCTTGGTCGCCGGGGGACGAAGCTTCTCGATGTGCTGAACGAACGCCTCGAGGTTCGAGACCAGATCAGCATCCTTGAAGCTCAGCTTGCCCAGCACGGCGTGGACGTTGCCGCCCTTGTCGTTGCGGTACTCGACCTTACCGGCCTTGAACTCCTTGACCGCGTCAACGATCTTGGGGGTCACGGCGCCGGTCTTAGGCGAGGGCATCAGGCCCTTGGGGCCCAGCACCTTACCAAGCTTGGAGACCACACGCATCATGTCCGGCGTCGCAACCGCGACGTCGAAGTCCATCCAGCCGCCCTCGATCTTGGCGACCAGGTCGTCCGCACCGGCCTCGATGGCGCCGGCGTCCTTACAGGCCTTGACCATGTCCTCGCGGCAGAATGCCACGACCTTCTTGCTCACGCCGATGCCGGCCGGGAGCGAGACCGAACCACGGATGCCCTGCTCGGTCTGAGCCGGGTCCATGTTCAGGAACAGGGCGACGTTGACCGTCTGGTCAAACTTCGGACCCTTGAACTTCTTGAGAGCAGCAACCGCTGCCGGGGCCTCAAGGGCCTCGGCCGGACGGTTTTTGAGGTTCTCACGAGTACGCTTGCCAATGAACGTTGCCATAGGTATTAGCCCTCCACCACAACGCCCATGGAGCGGCACTGACCCTCGATGATCCGGACGGCAGCTTCCATGGAGCCGGCGTTGAGATCAGCCATCTTTTCCTTGGCGATGGCTTCCAAATCAGCACGCTTGACCTTGCCGACCTTGTTCTTGTTCGGCACGCCCGAGCCCTTCTCGACCTTGGCCTTCTCCTTGATCAGCACGCTCGCGGGAGACGACTTGATCTCGAAGGTGAACGACTTGTCGGTGTACACCGTCACAACGCAGCCGACAACCTTGCCCTTGAGGGCGGCCGTCTTGGCGTTGAACTGGGTGATGAACTGACCGGGGTTGACGCCGTTGGCACCCAGCACCGGACCGAGCGGTGGTGCAGGCGTAGCGGACCCACCTGGGGCCATGAGCTTAAAGGACGCTTTGATTTCTTTCTTGGCCATTGTTTACTCCACCTCCCACCGTGCGGGCAAACCTGATTCGCATCAGGTGCTCCTGCCCCACACCGGCCTGGCGTGGGCGGTCACGGTGGTCGTGACGGTGTCGAGCTACCCGCTCGACGGGAAAAGTTGGGAGGGAAGCGTAGACACCCCGACACCCCGGGTCAACCCACCGCCCGGACCCTCAACCCCTACACCCGCCGCCCTATCCCGCACCCACACCCCACCAGACCCCACCAGACCCCAAAAAGAACAGGACCCCGCCAGCTGGCGGGGTCCTGCTGGAGAGATCTATCTGAAATCTTAGTTCTTCTTCTCGGTGGCGCACTTCTCAGCGCAGCTCTTGCCCTCGCTCATGGCCTTCTTCTCGGCCTTGTCGGTGCAGCTGCCCTTGTCCTTGCACTCAGCAGCCTTGGCGCTGTTGCAGCATGCCTCGCCCTTGGAGCAGGCCTTGCCCTCGCTGCAGGCCTTCTCACCCGAGCAGCCGGCAACCTTGACTTCCGTCGACTTGGCCGATGCACGCTCAGCGTTGTTGCAACCAGCGAAAGCGGCAGCGACGGCGGCAACGGCGAACAGACCAATGATCTTCTTCATGCGAGATTCCTTAAAAAGGAGGTGAAAAGTAAATGCAGGCAACCCATCGGCGAATGCCGCGGCCTTTCTGAACACATAGTTTACGACCGTCGAGTCGTCTGTGTTCACCTTTCCGCACTTTCGTTTCAAAAAAGAAAGCCGCCACGGTTTCCCGTGGCGGCTTGGTCAGAATCAAACCGAAATCCAATTACTTCTTATCGGACGCTGCCTCGTCGCCCTTACGCAGCTTGGCCGCGAACGCCGTGCGGCGGTCGGCGATACGCCGACGCGTCGACACGTTGCCACCGATCTCCGGACCCTCCTCAGCGCCAACGAACTGCAGGACGACCTGCTCGCCGCCGTCACCGATGCGGTGCCGACCCAGCTTCACGATGCGGGTGTAACCACCGGCACGGTCGCGGAAACGCGGCACAACGTTGTCGAAAATGTGCTTGACCAGCTTCGGGGCCTTGCGCAGTTCGCCGTAGCGGTTACGCTCAACCTCGCTGCTCTTGGGGATGTCGAAGAACTTCTTGGCCCGGTCCGCCAGCTCGTTGACGTGCGCGGTCTCGGACTCGTCAGCCTTCTTGGGCAGATAGAGCCACTCGAAGCCGTGGCGGTCCCAGCCAAGCTTGGCGATGACCTGGCGGCGGCGGTGCAGGCCGCCCTTCTTGGCAGTGGTGATCAGCTTCTCAACGAACGGCTGAACCGCTTTGGCGCGGGGCAGTGTCGTGACAATCTGGCCGTGCTCCAGCAGTGAAGCGGCGAGGTTGCGAAGCGTTGCAGTACGATGGGCCGTCGTGCGACCCAGTTTGGACCCGGCTTTGCCGTGACGCATAAGTTACTCTCCGATATGGCTCGGGATGCCTAGTGATAAGTTGTATCCTGTTGGCCCCGGAACGCTCCGGGCAGGGTCGGGATGATAGCCGGCAGTCACCCCGTCGTCGAGTTCACCGCCGCCGCAGTCGCGCTCGCCCGCAGCTTCGAACCTGATGCACGCGCCAAGCTCCATCAGTTATAGGTCCTTGACCATCCTCATCGTCTCCGTTCAGTCCTGATCTTCCGCTCCGCCCACCCCAAACAGGGTGTCCATGAGTCCCCCGCTACTACCTTTCGTGTCCCATGAGCACATCTGATCAGCAACGACTCACCGACCTCCTCGCCGCGGGGCACTCCTGCATCCGCCTGGTCACCAGTGAGGAGCGTGAAGCCGCCGAACTCGCCATCGCCGCGGCCGCTTCGCGGAACACCGCCGTCCGCCTGTGGACCGCCGTCGGCGGCGTTCGCAACGGCATCGTTGTTGAGCCGCCCATCCCCGACACCGCCCACCTCGCCGCGGCGTGCACATGGCTCATCAAAAACATCGGCGACCAGGACCGCGGCGCGATCTCCATTCTCATCGATGCCAGCCCTGCGATCAGCAGCGACCACGTCACCGCCCGCGCCTGGCGCGAACTCGTCGAGGCCTCCACCGCCCGCGGCGGGGCCGTGATCATGATCGATTCGGCAGACACCACCCTGCCCATCGTCAAAACGCTCGCCACCCACTTCGAGTGCGCTCTGCCCGATGAAGCGTCGCTCGACGATCTCATCAAGTCCACCCTCCGCCTGCTCCACCGCCGCCGGCCGGTCACGGTCGACATTTCCAAGCGTGACTTTGACAGCATGCTTAAAAACCTCCGCGGCCTCAGCCGCCGCCAGGTCAGCCAGATCATCCGCGATGTCGTCAGCCAGGATCACGAGTTCAAGATCGAGGACCTCGACGAGATCCTCGCTCGCAAGCGCCAGATGCTCCAGTCAGGCGGCCTGCTCGAGTACGTGCAGTCACCAGTCAGCATGGACTCCGTCGGCGGCCTCGATCGGCTCAAGGGCTGGCTCATGAGCCGCAAGGACGCCGTCGCCGATGAAGCCCGTTCATTCGGCATCCAGCCACCCCGCGGCGTGCTCATCCTCGGTGTGCAAGGCGCCGGCAAGTCGCTGTGCGCCAAGGCCATTGCCACCGCCTGGCGCCGCCCCCTGCTGCGCATGGACATGGGTGCGCTCTACGACAAGTTCATCGGTGAGTCGGAGCGCAACCTGCGCGAAGCGCTGCACCAGGCCGAAGCCATGTCACCCAACGTCCTGTGGTTCGACGAAATCGAAAAGGCCTTCGCCGGCACATCCGGCTCCGGTGGCGGCAGCGACTCCGGCCTCAGCAAGCGCATGTTCGGCATGCTCCTGACCTGGATGCAGGAACACCGCTCCAGCGTCTTCGTCGCCGCTACGGCCAACGACATCGAGTCCCTCCCGCCCGAACTCATGCGCAAGGGCCGCTTCGATGAGATCTTCTTTGTCGACCTGCCCAGCCCGGCCGCCCGCGAAGCCATCTTCCGCATCCACCTCCAGAAGCGCAGCCGCACGCCAGCGGAGTTCGACCTTCCCCGCCTGGTTGCCGAGAGCGACGGCTTCAGCGGTGCCGAGATCGAGCAGGCCATCTCCGCCTCGCTCTTTGCCGCCTTCGGCCAGAACAAGCGCCCGCTGACCACCCAGGACATCCTCGCCACGCTCAGCCAGAGCCCGCCGCTCAGCGTCACCCGCGCCGAGAAGATCGCCGAACTCCGAGCCTGGGCGCAGGGTCGTTGCCTGATGGCCGAGTAACTTGAGCCCGCTCCCGTCCTCTTCTGCGAATGTTCCGCATCAGACTCCAACTCGCTGCCGGACTTCTCGCACTCGGCCTCGGCCTAGCCGCTTGGTTCGCCAGTCTCTGGATTGTCGGCTACCGCACCGGCCCCGGTCCCGGCACCACCGACTTCACCATCGCCCTGCACCGCGGCACAATCTATCTCATCAACGGCGCAACGTTCTACCAGCCTGGACTCTCGTCCATCCTCCCACGCCCCACGCTTGATCAGTTGATCTGGTGGCCCTCACCAATCTACCGCCCGTCCCCACCGAGTTTCATGATCCAGTTGCCGCTCTGGCCGCTGCCGCTGCTCGGCCTCGCACTCATGCTGCACGCCCTTCGCCAACGCCGCCGCCGTCTGGCTCACGCCGCATTGATCACGTGCGCCCGCTGCCGCTACCCCCGCGCCGGCCTCCCATCAGCGGCTCCCTGCCCCGAGTGCGGCCATTCCACGTCGGCATCGCGGCCACTGTCGCCACTCTGATACCCGCTCACTCACCGCACCCCCTCACCCCCCACTCTCCGCCCGCTTCAAATCCTCCCGGATCGCCCGCAGCGTCGCGTGCGGCGGCTCGCCCGGGAACACCTTCACCGCCATCGCCTCCGCCTCCGCGAACAGCTTCACGGCTGCTGCCCGGTCGCCCTTGCCCAGCGCCGCCAGCCCCTGCTGCCGCAGCGATGTCGCAATGCTCGGATGCACCGGCCCCGCTGTCTTGCGGAACATCGCCACCGCCCGCTCGGCGTACCCCAATGCCTCCTCGGCACGCCCCCCGGCCAGCGCAAGCCGCGCGCGTGCCTCCAGGTTGATCGCCATGAACTGCGACTCGGCCCCGTACATCCGCTCGTACATCCCGGCTGACTCATCCAGCAGCGGCCCGGCCTTCTCCAGCTCACCTGACGAGATGTACGCCGACCCCAGATTGTAAATGTTCCTGGCCAGCCGCTCCCCATCGGTAAACGAACTCCGCCGCTGCACCTCCACCGCTTCGGCCATGAACGCCGCCGCCTCGGCAAACCGCTCCTGCTTCCGCCGCAGCAGCCCCATGTTGTTCAGCGAGTCCGCCAGATTCGGATCATCCCCCGCCAGCACCTTCCGCCGGATCTCCAGCGCCATCCCGAAGACCTTCTCCGCCCGCTCCAGATCACCCCGCTCGCGGTGAATGATCCCGATCACATTCAGCACCACCGCCCGCACTTCCGAGGCCAGCACCGTCTTCTCATCGAGCGCCTGCCGCTCAATCCGCTCGATCGCATCAATCAGTCGCGGCTCCTTGCCCAGCGCACCCTTCGGCGTCGCCACCGTCAGCGCCTCCAGCAGCACGTTCGAGACCGCCTCGGCCACCTCCGTCTTCCGCATCGCCACATCCCGCTCGCGCACCGCGATCCTGCCCTGCACCACCGTGGCCACCAAACCGCCGACCAGTGCCAGCACCGCTACCACACCCAGCGCCACCAGTCTGCGATTGCGACCTGCGAACTTCCGCAACTGGTACATCACTGTCGCCGGTCGCGCCGCGATCACCTCGCTGGCCAGGTACCGCCGCACGTCCATCCCCAGTTCCGATGCGCTCCCGTACCGCCGCCCCTTCTCCACCTCCAGTGCCTTGCTGGCGATCGTCTCCAGATCTCCCCGCAGCGACCGATCCACCGTCGACAGCCGCGACGGCTCTTCCTGTTTCACCCGTGCCGCCTCCAGCAGCGCCATCCCGTCCGTCCGGTGCGGCAGCTTGCCCGTCAGCAACTCAAAGAGGATCACCCCCAGCGCGTATACGTCCGTCCGCGTGTCCACCTCACCGCCCCGCCCGGCAATCTGCTCCGGGCTCATGTACGCCACCGTGCCGATGATCTGCCCCGCCTCCGTCGCCAGCGTCACCCCGCCTCCCGCACCTCCGCCCCCGTTCTCCGCATCCACCGCCCTGGCAATCCCAAAGTCCAGAATCCGCGGCAGCGCATCACCCACCCCCACCGCAACACCCCACGCCGCACCAGTCCCCGTCAGCCGCTTCTCGCCGCCCCCCACCGTCCCGCGCTCCTGAATCAGAATGTTCGCCGGCTTGAGATCTCGGTGAATCACCCCCTGCTGGTGCGCGTACTGGACCACATCGCAGATCGCCGCGAACAGCCTCAGCTTGGCCTCCACATCCAACCCCCGCGCCGCCGCGTACGCCGTCAGCGGCACGCCATCAACATACTCCATCACGCAGTAAGGCACCCTCGCCCCGCCGATGCTCGTCACCCCCGCCTCAAACACCTGCGCCACACCGGGGTGCGAGAGCCGGCCCAGAAACTCGATCTCCCGCCGGAACCGCCGCACCAGCGCCTCAGACTGCAGCCCGCTCCGCATCAGCTTGATGGCCACCCGCCGCCTGGGCGACTCCTGCTCCGCCTCGTACACATCGCCCATCCCGCCGCTGCCCGCCCGCCGCACCACGCGGTACGGGCCGATCCGCTCCGGCATCGCCCGCTCACCCCCATCCGCACCGCCATCACCGGCCGTCCGCAGGATCGCTTCCAATCCCTCGCGGAGTTGCTGACCGCCAAACTCGGAGTCACCCGCCTCGGTGCCGGCATCGTTGCCCAGCATCCGCTCGGCCTGCTCCCGCACCGTTTCGTCACCTCCCGCCAGTTCCGCAAGCCGCCCCGCCCGCTCCGACGCCGGCAGGTCACACACCAGCAGAAAGATGTCCTTGGCCTTGGCGTACTGCTCGGGAGTCATCCGGCCATCCCCCGGCCAAGCTCTGCTCTCAAAAACGCCTTGGCCGCCCGCCACTCTCGCTCCAGCGTCGGCACCGACACATTCATCAGCCCCGCGGTCTCCTCCATCGTCAGCCCGCCGAAGAACCGAAGCTCCACCAGCTTGGCCTGCCGAGCATCCAGCGATGCCAGCTTCGTCAGCGCATCATCCAGCCCCAGCACATCCACCTCGCGCTGCTCCCCGCCTGCCGCCGCCACCTCAGCCAGCGTGATCCTCCCGCCCTCGACCGATCGCTTCTCCGCCCGTTTGGCCCGGGCGTGGTTGGCCAGCACCTGCCGCATCGCCAGGGCCGCCAGTGCAAAGAAGTGCGCCCGGCTCTCAACGGACAATACCGCACTGCCCAGCAGCTTCGCATACGCCTCATGCACCAGAGCCGTCGGCTGCAGCGTGTGCCCTCCCGATTGCCCCTGCATCATCCCCCGGGCCAGTTGCCGCAGTTCCTCGTACACCAGCGGCAGCAACTCCTCCGTAGCCAGACACTGGCCCGTTCGAACCTGATGCAGCAGCAACGTAAGCCGTTCGCTCGTCATGGCAATACCGAACCAAGCCAGAACACATCCAGTCGACACAGCCGGAAGCCAACCGTCAGAAAAACACTGTAGTTCGGCCCGACTCCCGGAAAACCCGCCCGGCCGGAGGCCACCCAGCGTGCCCAAGGCCTCAGGCATTTCCAGCTTCCGGCAGGGTTCTTCTCAAATCGTGATGGCTCCTGCCCGCAAACGGTGTATTTGCTTCCGTCGGCACTCTCGCAAGCTGCGAAAGCCAGCCCCGTCACCGTTACCCCCGCACGAGAAGGAGAACTCCCATGTACGCCAACCCCGCCTCACACTCCGCCCGCACCACTCTGGCCGCCCTTGCCCTCACCGCCGCCGCCAGCACTGTGTCGGCCCAGACCGTCACCGCCAGCCACGCTGGCGACGGCTTCATGTCCTCCACCATCGGCCTCCAACTTGACTTTGCCCCCAACACCATGGCCGGTCAGGTCTTCACCGCCACCGCATCCGGCACACTGCACACCGTTTCCGTTCGCGCCGGTGCTCGCGAGGGTGCACCCGATCTGACCATTTCCTTCTTCTCGCTGGGCAGCAACGACCTCCCCGAGACCCTGCTGGCCACGCGCAGCCTGCCCTGGAACGCCTTCGCCCCCCAGAGCTACACCGCCTTTGACTTCGATCTCGCCCAGATCAACATCGTCGCCGGCACCCGCTACGCCTTCGCTGTCTCCACCGCCACAACCCATCCCGAGCCCTACATCGGCTGGTACGGCCTCGTCGGTGACTCTGCGGCCAGATACTCCGGCGGCAACGGAATCGGCAACTACAACAACAACCAGGGCTGGTTCAACAACGGATACGACTACAACTTCATCGTCACGGTCCCCACCCCCGGCACCGCCGCCATCACCGGCGGCCTGGCACTGGCAGCCCTCCGTCGCCGCCGCCGCTGAACCGCCAGCCGGCCCTCACCGGCCCCGCGTTCAAAGTCCCACCTCTCCACGAACAAGCCCCGAGCCCACCCGCCCCGGCATCGCTTCACAGCGATGCCGGGGCGGTCTTTCATTCCCGCCAGCACCCATCGCACCTCCTCTCGCCGCACGCGCTGCAGGTCAACAATCCGCCGCCCATGGTGCTCCCCGTTCCACGCCCAGTCCTCATTCTTCTGGCCCTCGCGGCTGCGGGCCTGCTCGTCGCCCTCACCGTCATGGGCCCCATCACCCAGCCCGAGGCCTACCACAACTTCATCGATACCCGCGCCTGGCTCGGCATCCCCAACGCCGCCGATGTCCTGAGCAACTCCGCCTTCGTCCTCGTCGGTGCGTTCGGGTTGTGGCGCACCGGTGCTCTCGCCCTCCGCCTTCGCTCCATTGGCTCTGCCGGCGGTCTGGCCCCCGCTCTGGCCGGCCAGTCCCGCGGCCTGGCCCACCCCGTCACACCGGTCGACCTGCTCTGCCTTGCCACCTTCTTCGCCGGCGTCCTCCTGACCGGCCCCGGCTCCGCCTGGTACCACATCGAGCCCAACAACACCACGCTCGTCTGGGACCGCCTTCCCATGACCATCGCCTTCGCCGGCCTGGTCGCCGCCGTCGTGACCGACCGCCTCCGCCTAACCTCCGCCGTCTCGCTCGCGCTCCTTGCCGCGCTGGTCACCGCCGGCCTGGCCAGCGTGCTGTTCTGGCACTTTGGTGAGCTCACCTCTCCCGGCACCGGCGACCTCCGCGCCTACATCGTCGTGCAGTACGGCGCACTGCTCGTCGCCATCGTCCTGGCCTTCACCCGCGGCCGCATCTTCAGCCGCGCCGTCCTGGCCTCCGCGTGCATCGCATACGCGGTCGCGAAGGTGCTGGAAACCACCGACGCCCCCGTCTTCCGCCTCACCGGCCAGCTCGTCAGTGGCCACACCCTCAAGCACCTCGCCGCCGCCATCGGCGCCGCAGTCATCATCACCTCGCTCCGCCCGCGCGCTTGAGATCGCGTTCCTCACTTCACCGGTGCAGCCGCACCCTCCGCCGCGGCAATCGCCGCCGCCGCGGCGGCCGCATCCGCTGCATCAGCAACCGACTCCTTCGCCCGCTTCAGCGCCGCTGCAGCAATGTTCTTGCCGCCAAGCTCCGCCGCAACTCTCGACGCGTTGGCAAGAAACACCGCCCGGTGCCCATGACCCGACGGCGCGACCTCGTCCCGGTTGTCCCATACCCGTCGTGTCACAGCCTCGATCGGCATGTCAACGCCCTGGCGTCGCTGCTCGGCGACAACGTCCCGAAACAGCTTCATCGAGGCCTCGTGCTCTTCGGGTTTAGCGACCATGAGCCGCAGCCGCATCGCCAGCAGCTGCCACTCCCAGAGCTGCTCCTCGTGCTCCGGCCAGCGTGTGTACAGCTTCCTCATAAGTTGGATGGACTGTTCCGTCACCCAGCCGAACTCGCCAAAGCTCTCCACCGACAGCTCGTGGGCCTTGAGCCCCACCCGCTCAGCTTCCTCTCGCCGTCCGGCGTTCATCATCGCGCTCGACGCCGCCAGATGGGTGTACGCACGCGCCGGGTGCCCCGGAGGAAACGTCTTCATCGCCAATGCCGGCAGGTTTGCCGCTACCTCCGCGGCTTCATTGAACTCGCCGGAGTTCACCAGCGCATTGACCAGGTTGCTCCGCGCCGCAATCGCCTCAGGATGTTCCGGTCCGAAGAGCCTGTCTGTCCGCAGGGCAATCTGCCGCGAGTACTCCAGCGCTGCCCGATCGTCGCGCACCTCCGTCAGTGCCGCCTGCAGCCACGTCAGCACGCTCAGCGCATCACTCTCGCACGGCGCGCCGCAGCGTTCAAACACCGGCAGCGCCAGCTTCAACTCCGCCACCGCCTCGGTCTGTCGCCCCGCCATCAGCAGCGCGGCCCCCATCTGGCTGTGCACCCGGCCCCGCAGCGGATCATTCTCAGGCAGTGACCGCTTCGCCCGCTTCAGCGCCTCCGACGCGTACGCCACCGCCGCCGGTGCGTCGTGCTGACTCCTTACAACCTGCGCCATCCGAGTGATCACCTCGATGGTCCGCGGCGCATCCTCACCGCGTGTCTGCTCGAAGAGTTCCCTGGCTCGCCGCGCGTGCTCCATGCTCTCAGCCGGCTTGCCCAGCTCGTCAAACGCCACGGCCAGGTCCAGCCGCACCTCCGCCTCAATCTCCGGGTGCTCCTTGAACCGCTCCTTGAGGCCCTTGGCCGCTCCGCTCAGGACATCGAGCATCCGGACCTCGTAACCCATCTTCGACGGCGCGGCCGCCGTCAGCAGATCACGCAGCAGATACTCGCGCACCGCCGTGCTCAGACTCGCCTGCCGCCTCGCTTCCTGGCTCGACCGCTGCTCCCGCACATACAGCACCGAGCTGAGCACCAGCCCCGCAACCACCGCCGCAACCGCAGCACCACTGCTGACAACCAGCCAACGGTTGCGGCTGGCGAACTTCATCAACTGGTACACCGCCGTCGGCGCCCGCGCTGTGATCGGCTCGTCCCGCAGGTACCGCCGCAGGTCGTCAGCCAGTTCACCAGCCGAGCTGTACCGCCGCTCCTTATCCCGGGCCATCGCCTTCCGCGTGATCGTCACCAGGTCCCTGTCCACCCGCAGCGTACCCACACCCGACTGCGTCCGCATGCCCCTGGTTTCACCTTCGCTGATCTGCCGTGCCGCCTCCGCCAGCGGCTTGCCCTCGACATCAAACGGCAACTCGCCGGTAATCAGCTCGTAGAGCATCACACCAAGCGCATAGATGTCCGACCGCGTATCGACCGCATCCGGATCGCCGGAAAGCTGCTCCGGGCTCATGTACGCCACCGTCCCCACCAGCAGCCCGTGGTGCGTCAGCACCGTGTGCTGCGTGTCCGGTTCCAGCATCCTCGCCACACCAAAGTCCAGAATTTTCGGCTGCGGCCCGCCCTGCCAGCCCGCCACCGTCGATGCCGCCGTCCGCGTTCCCTCACCCGCCTCCGGCCGCGTCCTCGGCCGCTCCACAACCCGCTCGCCAGTTCCGTCACCCTCGGCCGCCACCAGCACGTTGGCCGGCTTGAGGTCCCGGTGCAGCACCCCGCGAGCGTGGGCGTGCTGCACCCCGTCCGCAACCCGGGCCAGCAGCGCCACCCGTGCGGCAACGTTCAGCTTCTCCTGCCGCGAGAACGCCGTCAGGTGCTGCCCGCGCACGTACTCCATCGCAAAGTACGCAATCTCCCCCTCAGCCGTGTTCTCCTGCCCCGCGTCATAAATCCGCGCAATCCCCGGGTGCTCCAGCCGCCCCAGCGCGCGAATCTCCCTGGCAAAGCGACCGCGCAGCCCCGCCGATGTCCCCTTCGGCCGCAGCAGCTTCAATGCCACATCGCGGTCTGGATTCGTCTGAGTCGCCAGATACACCACGCCCATCCCGCCCTTGCCCAGCATCCGCCGCACGCTGAACCGCCCGATCCGTTCCGGAACCGATCGGATCCAGCCCGTCGACTCATCACCCTCACCGCGCACCCCGCTCTCCACTCCGTCAGAACTCTCCATCGCCCGCCGAACCAGCCCGCCGCCCTCCGGGCTCAGCCCCGTCACCGCCGCCGCATCGGCACCCAGCAGCTCCATCACGTGCACCCGCACCGCCTCATCAGCGCCGCACTCCCGGGATACCAGCTCCGCTCGCGCCGCTTCACTCAGCCCGTCCTCCGTTGCCTTGCGGAACACAGCCCGCACCCGCGCAAACTGCTCGGGGCTCAGCGTCGGCCGGTTCTCGCCGCTCACGATGCCAGCTCCCGCTGCAGCCACGCCCGGATGAACCGGCTGTCCTGCTCCACCGCACGCTCCGAAACCTCCAGCACCGCCGACGTCTGCCCCACCGTCAGCCCCGCCAGAAACCGCAGCTCAAAGACCTGCCGGATCTGCTCATCAAACTCCGCAAGCCGCCCGATCGTCTCGTCAAGCGCCAGCAGGTCCACCAGCTCCAGCTGCGCGTCCCTCGCCACGGCCACACCCTCAACGCACATCGAATCCAGCGACACCCGTGCCGCCCCGCCGCCACGCCGGTCCGCATTCCGCGCACGGGCATAATCCGTCAGAACGTTCCGCATCGCCCGTGCCGCGGCACGAAAAAAGTGCTTCCGGTCATTCCAGCCCGGGTTCGGCGTCTTGAGCATCCGCATACACACTTCGTTCACCAGCGCCGTCGGCTGCAGCGTGTGCCCCTGCTGTCCGCTGCCGAACACCACCGCCGCCATTGCCCGAAGATCCGCGTACGCCGCATTCAGCAGCTCACCCGTCGCGGCAGAATCACCATCGGTGATCCTCGCCAAAAGCCGCGTGACATCATGTGGTTGCTCAGAACTCATGCGCTCTAACTCTTGGTGGTCATGAACGCTCGGCCCGAAGAGAGCTATCGGACCTGTCGGACCTTACATTATCTTGTCCTAGGAACGGAGCGTAGCCATCGGCCCGTCGTGCCACCGGACCTCCAACTTAGTCAGATCGCCCATGACCTGCCCCCATTTCCTGTACGAGCCGACTCTTCGGCAGACAGACCGGCCTATGGCTTCGGCACAACGCCAGCGGGCGAAGCTGGCCTCGGCTCCACACCAGCTTGGGCAACCCGATCGAGAATCGCCTGCACCACCGCCGGGTCCTTCGCCCCAGGCAACGCCTGCCGAGCCTCCTCGATCAACGTCGCGACTTGCGGACCCTTGCCCTCTGAGGCCAGCAGCAACGCAAGGTTGGCACAAAAGGCCGCACTGCGCGGGTGGCCGGCAGGGGCGAGCTCGTTCCGCTCGGTCCAAACTCGATCGGTGAAAGTGGCCGCTCTGTCGCCCAGCCCGCCGACGCCAAAGTCCTTCCGGATCGCCGCGGCCAGCGCCAGCGTGGTGGCTTGCTCATCAGCATTGGCGACCATCAGCCGTATCCGTGCGGTCTCCATCGACCAACGCTGGAGTTCATCGGCGTCCTTGGCCAGCGCGGCGATCGACCGCAGGAGCGATGCGGCCCGCTCGGTGGTCCAATGGAGGTCATCGTTCATGGCCGCAAAGTTCTGGTGCGCCTTAAGGCCCAGCGCCTTGCCCTCAGCAAATCGGCCCGCCTTGGCCATCGCCGTGGCGGCAGAAAACGCGGTATACGCCCGCGCAGGGTGCCCGGGAGGGCAGATCCGCTCCGCCGTCTCTGGCAACCCCTCAGCCAGCTTCGCGGCCTCGTCAAAGAGGCCCGCCTTCATCAGTTCATTCAGCAGATTGCTCTTTGCTCCCAGGGTGTTCTCACTGTCGGAGCCGAGGATTCGCTCGGTGGCGGACGCGACCTCTCTGGTGCGTGCGAGCGCCCCGGCAGTATTGCCCATTCCCTGATCAGCGGCTCTCAGCCAGTCCAATATCGCCAGCAGGGATGCCTCATCCCGATTGGAGGTCAGTTCGCCTCGGCGCAGGGATTCCTGCAACGGAGCAATCGCCTCGGAATATCGACCCATCGCCACCAGCGCCGCTCCCTTCTCAGCGAAGGCGAAAAGGCCCTCAGGAGCGTTCTCCGGCAGCAGGCGAGTGATCCGCTCGACGGCCAGGCTCGCCACCTCGAGCGCCAGTTCAGGTTTATTGTCAACGCGATGGGCCCGGGCCATGACGGTCAGGAAGCCGATCGCTCGCGTGCTCTGCGGTCCCGACAGCCGCTCGGCAAGTTCCAGTCCCGCCTTGCACTGTTCGATCGCCGCCTTGCTCTGAGCCAGCTGCTGAAACACGTTGGCAAGGTCCCAGCGGACCTCGACTTCAAGCTCCGGGTGCTTGGCAAACCGCTCGCCGACTCCCGCGGCGGTCTTCTCGAGAATATCTCGCATCTTCACGTCATAGCCCATGCGTGACGGTGCCGCGTTCAGAAGCAGGCCGTTGATCATGTAGTCGCGAATGGCTTCATTCAGCGCGGCGGTCTTGTCTGACTGCGCTCGTGCGGCCTGCTCGCGTTTGAGCAGCACCACACTGGTGACCAGCGCCGCCACAACGACGACAGACGAGGCCGCCAGTGCCGCCACCAGCGTCCGGTTCCGCGAAGCAAACTTCGAAAGCTGGTACGCCGCCGTCGGCGGCCGGGCGGCGATCGGTTCATTGGCCAGGTAGCGACGCACATCCTCAGCCAGTGCCGCGGCGGAGGAGTACCGCCGCTGGCGATCCTTCGCCATCGCCTTCTGCACGATGGTGATCAGATCCTGATCCAGACGCTCGCCGTTTGCAGCACGGGCAAGCGGGGCGGGCGCATCATCGCGAATCATCCGGGCCGCCTCAGCCACCGGCTTGTGCACAACATCGTGCGGCAGGTGCCCGCACAGCAGCTCATACATCACCACGCCCAGCGCGTAAATGTCAGTCCGCGTATCAATGTCGTCGCTCACCCCGGCAAGTTGCTCGGGGCTCATGTACGCAACGGTCCCCACCAGCAGCCCAGCTTCGGTCAGCGCGGTCTGGTGCGTCTGGTCATCAACGAGCCGGGCAACACCAAAGTCGAGAATCTTCGGCTGCGGCTCCGCACTGCGTGTGGCGTTACCGCTCGGCGCAGCAACAAGAATGTTCGCCGGCTTCAGGTCTCGGTGCAGGACGCCTTTGGTGTGGGCATGGTGCAGCGCATCGGCGACTTTGGCGATCAACCGCAACCGCTGGGCGACGGTGAGGCTCTCCGCTTTGGCAAAGTCCGTCAGCCGCGGCCCCGCGATGTACTCCATCGCGAAGTAGCCGACGGACCCGCGCTCCGTGGCTTGGCTGCCGGCCTGATAGATCCGGGCGATGCCAGGATCATCCAAGCGGCCGAGCACTTCAATCTCCAGTGCAAAACGTCGCCGCGAGGCGGCCGATGCCGCCACATTGGCCAGCAGCTTCAGGGCCACCTGGCGGTTCGGGTTACTCTGGGTTGCAAGGTACACCACGCCCATGCCGCCGCGACCAATCAGCCTCTCGATGCGATACGGCCCGATCGTCTCCGGGAGCGGCCCCTCACCCAGGCCGCCCGCATCGGGCGCCAGAAACTGGGATATCAGCCCATCATGGTGCGGCGTAAACAGCGTCTGCGGCGCACTGGCCAGCTGCAGCAGCTCGCTCGCGGCCAGCAAAACCGCCTGATCTCCCGCCGCCAGCCGCACGATGCACGCCTCCCGCGCCGGGCCGTCCAGGTCGATGACCTGTTCAAAGATGGCATGCACCAGCCCGAGCTGGGCCGTGGTCAGGGCCTGCCGCCCGTGGGAGTTGGGACCTGGCGTGTGGCTCATGAACCCACTTCCCGTTGCAGCCAGGCGCGAATGAACTGGCTGTCTTTCTCCACGGTGCGCGGGGAGACATCAGCGACGGTGGCCGTCTGTTCAACGGTCAGTCCGACAAGGAATCGCAGCTCGAAGATCATCGGAAGTCGTTCGTTGAGCTCACCAAGCCGGGTGACGGCCTCGTCCAGTGCCAGCAGGTCGATCGTCGCCGGGCCGGCATCGGCAGCAAGCGAGTCCAGGGAGACTCGTTGCCCCTGCTGCCGCAGTGACGGCTGGGCCTGATCGCTCCCCTCTGCCTCGCCGTGCGGCAGCCCGCCGCGGCGAAGGGTTCTCTTGGCCCGCGCATGGTCAATCAGCAGATTCCGCATGGCCCGTGCGGCAGAACGAAAGAAGTGGTTCCGGTCATTCCACTGCGGCCCCGGTGAATTAAGCAGGGCCACGCACAACTCGTTGACCAGCGCGGTGGGGTGCAAAGTGTGATTCTGCCCGCTTCCGCCAAACAGGTTCCGCGCCATCACCCGCAGATCGGCGTAGGCGGCATTGAGCAGCTCGCCAGTGGCCTTCTCATCGCCTTGGCGAACGCGGTCCAGCACGACCGTCAACAGCTTGTCGCGGGATTGGTCCATTCTCAGGGGCAAAGGGCAGCCGGGCCTCAGAATACTAACCCGCGCCGCCACCCCGCGGGGTTCCCAGATCCGCCTCTGGAGCGGAGAACGGGGTCCAGATAACCAAACAGAACCGTACCAGAACAGGTCGTCCGCAATCAACGTGAAAATTCTGTGCGCCCCCGCGAGCACGCTGTCGTTCTCCCGCAGGTACGCGTCTCGCCGCGCAGAACCACCGCTGGTTTCCCTCTTTTGTTTTGGAGATGAATGTGACACTTCGCAATCGCGCCGGTAACAACATGCTTGGCTTCGGCACCATCGCCTTGGCAATACTCGCCGGGACCGCCCGCCAGGCTACCGCCCAACTGCCCCTCACCACCGCCTTCACGTACCAAGGCGAACTCACCTCCGCCGGCTCCCCCGCTGCGGGTACCTATGACATCCGCTACCGCCTGTACGATGCCGCCACCGGCGGCACGCAGATCGGCAGCACGCTATGCTCCGATAACCTTGCCGTGACTGCGGGCCGGTTTGGAGCCTCGCTGGACTTTGGCGGGGCGGCCTTCGCCGGGCAGCAGCGGTTCCTCGAGATCGAGGTTCGACAGGACGCGGGGCTGGACTGCTCGGATGCGAGCGGGTACACGGTACTGACGCCGCGGCAGGAGTTGACGGCGGCGCCGAATGCGACTTTCGCTCAGAACGCCGCGACAGCAACTACGGCATCCAACGCACTCACGGCGACCAACGCTACCAGCCTCAATGGCCAGTCGCCCAGCTTTTACCAGAACGCCGCGAACCTGACGGGGATACTCCCCCCTGCGGCACTCAGCGGCACTTACACCGGCCCGCTCTCGTTCATGAACCCTGCGAACATCTTTACCGGCAACGGCGCGGCGATTAGTAATCTCAACGCGACGAACATCTCCACCGGCGTGCTGGATGCAGCCCGGATGCCGACGAACTGGGCGGCGGGTGGTGACCTTAGCGGCGTATATCCCAATCCGACGATCAACGCTGGTGCGGTGACTTTGAGCAAGTTGTCGCCGACTGTGCAGGTGGTGTTGACGAAGCTCAGAGACTTGACTCCGGCTCCGACGCCGCTCGACGCCGTGGCGTGGGGCAGCAATATCAATGGCCAGTCGAACGTTCCCTCGTTGACCGCCGGGGTGACCTATGTCGCCGTGGCAGGCGCTGTTGTACATAGCCTTGCGCTGCGGAGCGATGGCACGGTGTCCGCGTTTGGCGACAACACTTACGGCCAGTTAAACGTTCCCGCGTTGACCGCCGGGGTGACCTACACCGCCGTGTCTTGCAATAACAGATACAGCCTTGCGCTGCGAAGTAATGGCACGGTAGCCGCCTGGGGCGACAACTCCTCAGGCCAGTTAATTGTTCCCGCGTTACCCACCGGAGTGACTTATACCGCCGTCGCAAGCGGCGGAAACCACTGTGTAGCACTGCGGAGCGACGGTACGGTGGCTGCTTGGGGCGCGAACTTCTACAACCAGTTGAACGTGCCTGCGCTGGCCGCCGGGGTGACCTATGTCGCCGTGGCGGCCGGTGAGTATCACAGCCTTGCGCTGCGGAGCGATGGCACGGTGGCTGCGTGGGGCTGGAACGTCTCTGGCCGGTTGAACGTTCCGGCATTGCCCACCGGGGTGAGCTACAGCGCCGTGGCGGCGGGTAATGGCCACAGCCTGGCGCTGCGGAGCAACGGTACAGTGGTTGCGTGGGGCGATAACTTCTACGGCCAGTTGAATGTTCCCGCGTTACCCGCCGGAGTGACCTATGCCGCCATCGCAAGCGGCGGAGACCACTGTCTAGCACTTCGGAGCGACGGTACGGTGGCTGCCTGGGGCTTGAGTACCAGCGGCCGGACGAACGTTCCCACGTTGCCCCTCGGGATGATCTATACCGCCGTCGCGGGCGGCGCGAATCACAGCATGGCGTTGCGAGGTACTCCGGTACCTTCATCATTGGGTGTGACAGGCGGGCTGAGCATCGGTTCGACCGCACCGCCGTCGGCAAACGGCGGCATCAGCGTGGCCGGCGCCAGCTCATTTGCTGCGGGTGTGGTGGCAGCATCATTCTCCGGGTCTGGCGCAGGGCTTACCAGCCTGAGCGCTTCGAACATCACCAGCGGCACGCTGAATACAGCCCAGGTTCCCAATCTCGATGCCTCAAAGATCACTACCGGCACGTTGAGCCTAGCCCAGGTTCCCAATCTGGATGCCTCAAAGATCACCACCGGCACGCTCGGTTCTGCGCAGATCCCAAACCTCGATGCCTCGAAAATCACCACCGGCACGCTGGCCGATGCCCGCATTTCGTCAACCGTTGCCCTCAAGAATGCGGCGAACGCGTTTACATCAACGGGTGTGACCTCATTCGCTGGTAACGTCGGCATCGGAACGACGACCCCCAACACGCAGTATTCGCTGCAAGCGGTGAGTGTTGGGGATGCTCAGATCGCCCTGACGGGCGGCCCGGCGACGGGCGGCTTGATTCCGCCGCGGACCTGGACGATCCAGTCGTCGGGTGTCAACTCCACGCCCGCCAGCCTTAACGGCACGTTTCAAATCATTGACCGGACGGGCAGCGCTTCTCGGCTGCTCATCGATACCAACGGCAATGTGGGCATCGGAACCACCACTCCGGTCGCACTTCTGGACCTCACCACTGGCTCGCTCGGCACCGCCGACTGGCAGATGGTCTTGAACAACTCCTCCAACACCAGCTTACGCGGCGGCGCACGGCTGAGCAACAGCGGCTTCTTTGATGTGACGAACAACGCCAACAGTACCAATCCGACTTTCGCGCGACTGGGAAACAGTGGAGCATGGACCAACGTCAGCGATGCCCGCCTCAAGACCGACGTGGCCAGCGCCGAGGGCAACCTTGCCGCGGCGATGAAGCTCCGGCCGGTGACCTTCCGCTGGAAGACTGACGGCACCCAAGACTTCGGCATGATCGCGCAGGAAGTTCGCGAGGTTCTGCCGATGCTTGTAATCGGCGACGAGAGCAAGGAGAAGCTGACTGTCAACTACTCACAGATGTCGGTCGTGGCGATCGGGGCGATTCAGGAGCAGCAGCAAGCAATCACGCTGCTTCAGGCCGAGAACGCCGAGCTTAAGGCACGGCTCGCCGCCATCGAGACCGCTCTGCTGAAGATGAGCAAGGACCACAAATAGCTGATCTTGGTCGTTTCGCAGCACTGCCGATTTGCCCGTGACCTGCCCCCATTTCCTGTACCAGCCGCTATGAGAGTCTGTTGATGGTACCAGCCCCTGCAGCTGCACGTTGCACGCCACAGGGGAGGGGGGTAGAGGGGTGAGTTTGAGAGGGGAGAGGGGCCGCGTCT
>CAILKP010000072.1 GCA_903834785.1 uncultured bacterium | reverse complement strand
GCCGTGGCTGGCGATCTCATGCCCTGCCGCGGCAGCTCGAAGGATCAACTCCGGGCAGTGCTGGGCAAACGTGGCGGTGCAGAAGAACGTCGAAATCACCGGCGTGCCAAGCTCCGTGCCCAGCGCATCGAGCAGATCCAGCGTGCGGACCATGCCCTCGCGGCCGACGGCCATCTGCTGGTCCATAGCCATCCCCTGGCCGAGTTCCACAGGAACATCGAACTCCTCGGCATCAAACGAGAGCAAGATGGCGGGGCGGGCACCCGAAGCAACGGGAACCGGCACACGTGCGGCTGCGGGCATATCGCTCAACGGTACCGGCCCAGCAGGCCGTGCAGGCGGATGGTCACCAGGTCGCGGGCCATCCGCAGCGGCTCAAGGTACAAGTTCACGTTCGAAGGCTTCTTTCGATGCGAGCGGCTGACCCGTGCCGGGATCTCCGAGATGGAGAACCCGTGCCGGCGGGCAATGAACAGGGCCTCAACATCAAAGGCAAACCCGCGGAGCCGGGTCCGGCTGAAGATGATGCGAGCGGCAGGGGTGCGGAAGCCCTTGAGCCCAGCCTGGGTGTCTTCAAACGGCAGGCCAACACCGACCCGAACCAGACCATTGAAGATCCAGCCCATCAGGCGACGGAGTTTCTTGGTGTTCCGCCGCTCCTCGGGCGACTCACGCCGGGACCCGATGACAACATCGCTCGTGCGCAGCTTGCTGGTGATCTCGGCCAGATGATCCAGGTCGTACGCCAGATCCCCATCCATGAAACAGACCAAGTCGGAATCCACCTTCTCGACCGCCGTCTTGATCGCAAAGCCCTTGCCCTTGTTGACTGAGTAAGAAAGGAACGACAGCGGCGCCAGCGCACCGATGCTGGCCGTCCACTCGGGCATTTCACTGGCGAGAATGGAGCGGGTGGAGTCAGACGATCCGTCATCGACGAACACAAACCGGATCGCCGCGTGGGCGGTAGCAAACTCCCGAACCGTCCTGCACGTCGCCGGCAGTGTGGCCGATTCGTTAAACACCGGCAGGATGACCATGAGCGTTGCCGCCGCGGTTGCCGAGACGCCAACAGGATGAACATCACCCCCAGCGTGCACAACCACGGGGGAGAGGCCGGCCTCGGAATGGTCAACGGACTGCGCGGTAGCCAAGTGAACAACCCGACGGGAGCAGCAGCAGAACCACTGGGCGGCCCTGGCCGCGGCAGAAGGGATCCCCAAACCGGGAAACCCATCCGGGAGTATACGTGGAAAGCTCACCACACGGGGAGCAATCGCACGGGGAAACCGCGATCCTGGCCGTGCAAGGCAGAAAACGGGCTGATTCGCCGGGGAAATCAGACGTCCACACGCCTCCAGCCAAAGTCGGCAGCAGAGGACGGGATGACCCGAGCGAGGGGCGCCGCAAGCGAGCCAAACTATCAGCTGGTCGGCCCGTCGGCACGAACGCCGCCCAGGACCTGCCAGCGGACGCCTAGAAAGAGCTTGAGGCACGCACAGCCGAGACGGCGAAGCGGTGCCTGCGCGTGGGGCAAAAAAGAAAAAGGCTCCACCAGGTTTACCTGATGGAGCCTAAGGACCGGCGACGACCTACTTTCCCGCTGAACAGTATCATCGGCAACGCTGGCTTAACTGCTGTGTTCGGGATGGGAACAGGTGTTGCCCAGCGTTTATGGTCACCGGAAAACGGATGAATCACGTTGGTGATTCACCGGTTAGAAACCGGGGAAGATGGAAGTTATGAATACAGAGCGTTGGGTGAACCAACTCTTCTAAATCGAATGAATCTGAAATGATTCATCGAGACTTCCTCGCCGCGATGCGGCAAAGGAAGGGTGACCGAACTTTCGACCGTTCGTACTACTCCACTGAGGACATCTCTGTCCGTGCATGCGTAGCCGATCAACCTGGTGGTCTACCAGGGGTCTTCCGTCTTACGACTAGCAAGTCTAGTTTTGAGGGGGGCTTCCCGCTTAGATGCTTTCAGCGGTTATCCCTGCCATACGTAGCTACCCAGCGGTGCACCTAGCGGCGCAACTGGATCACCAGGGGTATGTCCAACCCAATCCTCTCGTACTAAAGTTGACTCCTCTCAAACTTGCAACACCCACAACAGATAGGGACCGACCTGGCTCACGCCGGTCTGAACCCAGCTCGCGTACCACTTTAATCGGCGAACAGCCGAACCCTTGGGACCGCCTACAGCCCCAGGATGTGATGGGCCGACATCGAGGTGCCAAACCGCGCCG
>CAILKP010000071.1 GCA_903834785.1 uncultured bacterium | reverse complement strand
GACAGGGCTGGGGTGAAGGACAGAGGAGGAGACGGGGAACCATCGAAGCCCCCAGCGAGCGTGTCGCCGGGCTACGTTGGTCGAGGAAAAGTGTTACCTATGTCCTGAGCACGTTGTGTAACCCATGTCCTGGAACGTGCACCGCCCCCTGCCCCCCCCGACCAGCCTCCCTCACCATACACAATGTCTGACTCCCTCCGCCGCCAGATGGAACTATTTGAAGCCGCAGTCGACCTGCCGCCGGAGCGGCGGGAGGGCTTCCTGCGGCAGGAGTGTGGCCGGGACACCCGCCTGCTCGAAGCGGTCCTGCAGCAGTTGGCCAAGGACGCCGAACTGGGTGATGAGCCGCCGGAGACAACGGGGGATCCCTTCATCGGCACCACTGTCGGCCCGTATCGGGTCAAGTCCCTGCTCGGTGAAGGCGGCTACGGCTCGGTCTATCTGGCCGAGCGTCAGGCACCCATGGTTCAGCAGGTGGCGCTGAAGATCATCCGCGCCGGCAGAGACTCCAAGTCGGTCCTCGCCCGCTTCGATCAGGAGCGTCAGGCGCTGGCGTTGATGGATCACCCCAACATCGCGAAGGTCTTTGATGCGGGATCCACAGCGGATGGCAAGCCGTACTTCGTGATGGAGTACGTCGCCGGTGAGCCCATCACCGATTTCTGCGACAGCAACCGGCTCACCGTCTCCGAGCGTTTGGAACTGTTCATCTCCGTCTGCGAGGCCGTGCAGCACGCCCACCAGAAGGCGATCATCCACCGCGACCTCAAGCCGCGAAACATCCTGGTCAGCCGGGTCGATGGCAAGCCGGTGGCCAAGGTCATCGACTTCGGTATTGCCAAGGCCACCGGTGAACGCCTGATCGACCAGACCATTGAGACCATGCAAGGCATCGCCGTTGGCACGCTGCTGTACATGAGCCCCGAGCAGGCCGACGGCGGCAAGCAGGATGTCGATACCCGGTCGGACGTGTACTCCCTGGGCGTGGTGCTCTACGAGTTACTGGCCGGCATCCTGCCGCACGATGCCCAGACGCTGCTGGCCGCCGGCCAAGCCGAGATGCACCGGATCATCCGCGAAGTCGACCCACCCAAACCCAGCACGCGGCTGGAGACCATCGACGGTCAGACCGGCACCGCCATCGGCACCGCCCGCGGCGAGGACCGCTCGCGCCTGGCCAGCCAACTCCGTAAGGAGCTGGAGTGGATCCCCATGATGGCCCTGCGCAAGGACCGCTCACGCCGCTACGGCAGTGCCGCGGCGATGGCGGCCGATGTGCGGCGGTACCTGGAGGGCAAGCCGCTGGATGCTGCTCCGGAGAGCCGCGCGTATCTGGTACGGAAGTTTGTCAGGCGGAACCGGTTGCAGGTGGGTGCGGTGAGTGCAGTCCTCCTCGCGCTGAGTGCTGGGCTGGCACTGTCTCTGTGGCAGCGGAGCGAGGCGATGGCGGCCAGAGATGCCGAGGCCCAGCAACGAGTCGAGGCCGAGCAGCAACGGGCCCGGGCTGACGAACGAGCCGCAGCCGCAGAGAACGCCGAGAAGGCAGAGAAAGAACGTGCCGCCCAGCTCAAGCAGGTGTCCGATTTCCAATCAAAGATGCTGATGCAGATTGACACAACGACCGCAGGCGTCAATCTGATGAAGGACCTCCGCGAGCGGTTTTCCATGGCGCTGGACAAGACCGGGGTGCCGGAGAACGATCGGACCACGCGAGTTCAGGCACTGCGTCAGGAGCTTACCCGCGTGAACGCGACAGACGCTGCAGCGGCGATGATCGACCAAACGATTCTCAGGCCAGCTGTCGAGACGATCGACAAGCAGTTTAAGGATCAACCGGTGGTTGACGCGCAGCTGCGGCAGGCACTGGCGGATTTGTATTACACGATCGGCCTCTATGACTTGTCGCTCCCTCTGCAGGAAGCGGCCTTGAGCACCCGTCGCCGGGTACTGGGCGATGAGCATCCTGACACAATTCTCTCCGTGATCAACACTGGCGTCCTGTTACGGTCACAAGGGAAGCTGCCCGAAGCTGAAGTTCGCTATCGCCAAGCCCTAGAAACCTCTCGTCGCGTGCTCGGTGGAGAACACCCAGACACCCTTACCGCTATCCACAACATGGGCTTCCTGCTTCAAGAGCAGGGAAAGTACAACGAAGCCGAGCGGTATTGTCTCGAAGCACTCGAAAAGCGTCGAAGAATCCGTGGCAGGGAACATCCCGAAACACTTACGTCAGTCAGCAACATGGGCTACCAGTTGCAGATCCAAGGGAAGCTGACCGAAGCCGAACCCTACTGGGTTGAAGCACTCGAGATCTCTCGCCGAGTATTGGGGCAGGAGCATCCCGACACGCTCGCCGCAATCAACAACATGGGCTTTCTTCGTCGAGCGCAGGGCAGATTCGCCGAAAGCGAGTCGTTCTTTCGTGAGGGACTGGCCGTCCGCCGGCGAGTCCTAGGGGAGGATCACCCCGACACACTCACGTCAATCGGCAACATGGGAAGCTCGCTGCGCGCACAAGGCAAGCTAACTGAGGCTGGACAACTCTTCGGTGAGGCGCTGGACAAAGCCCGTCGTGTTCTGGGCGAGGAGCACCCTTACACGCTCATCGCTATCAACAACATGGGCTTCCTGCTGCGTGCCCAAGGAAAGTACTCCGACGCCGAGGTGTACGCTCGTGAAGCCCTGGAGAAAAGTCGCCGCGTACTCGGAGAATCACATCCCGACTCGCTTCGTTGCATGAACAACATGGGCATTCTGCTACAAGCTCAAGGCAAGCCGAAGGAGGCGGAGCCATACCTCCGAGAGGCCCTAGAGAAACGACGTTCTGCGCTCGGACCGGATCATTCGGACACACTCAGCTCCATCACCACGATGGCGAGTGTGCTTCGAGCTCAAGGCAAGCTCTCTGATGCTGAACCACTCGCACGGGAGGCCATGGAGAGGTCTCGCAGAGTCCTGGGCGAGGAGCATTCGCGAACACTCGGGGCAATCAACAGCTTCGCGGCCCTGCTCCGAGAGCAAGGAAAGCTGACCCAAGCGGCTGCCCACTTCCAAGGGCTTCTAGACACCAATCGGCGTCTCCGAGGAGAGCTACACAAGGACACCCTCGACTGCTATCGCAATTTGATCGACCTTCATACTTCATTGAATTCGACCGAGCCGGGCAAAGGGCACGACTCAGCAGCCGCTGACTTGCGGGTCAAACTAGAGGCAGCCCAGGCAAAGTCCGCAAAGCCAGCCGGCACCGAGTCCAAACCAAGCACGTCGGATCCCAAGTGAAGCGGCTGCGCAACCACCACCGGGCTCTACTTACTCCCTTACCCATACGGCCTCAAACTCAGTAGCGTGCCATCGGGCAGGCGGCGCATCCAGCGTGTGGGGCTGCCGGTGCGGGGGGAGTGGTCGCGGGCGAGTTTGCGGACATCGAGCAGGTTGGTCTGGCGGGCCAGGGTCAGCAGCAGCCGCACGGCTTTGATGCTGGTGCAGCAGCGCAGGAGGAGGCCGAGGGTGGGGATGTGTAGGGTGGTGGCGGCGGCGGCGGGGTTCGGATCGCGATGTGCGCGGGGGGCCGGGGTGGGTGCGGGTGCGGGCGAGGGCTCAGGTGCCGCGGCGGTCGTCACCCGCAAGCTTGCGACCATCTCTTTTGCATCAGCCAGCGACTCGCCGGTGCCGACGTCGTAGAGCATCTCGAGGATCGCCCGCTCGGGGACTGATCGGCGGATGCCGGGGCTCGCGCCATCAGCGACATCCGCGCCATCGCCGGCGGGAGCGGCCGCACTAGCGGAACGCCCATCCACCACCGTCTGCCTGGCAAGCTCGGCTCCGGCTTCGGGCGAGAGGCCGGCAAGCGACCAGTCAAACAGCCGCGGGTTGGTGTAGCGGGCGGGCTGACGCATCGTGAACCACTCGGGCAGTTCGGCCCGCGCATCGCCCATCAGCACCAGTTCACCGCCGCCCAACCCCTTCACCGGTGCCCCCAGCGCACTGCGGCCGGCCAGGTGCAGGCCGGCGATGCGGTCCTGCAGCAGCATCAGCATGCCGGGGGTGTTCAGCGCGTCACCGGGGAGTGCGTAGATGCCGTGGGCCAGCCGGGTCAGCCAGCCGGTGCGGGCGTAGTACGCGGCGAGCTGCGGGCTGATGCCAATCCGGCCGAGCGACCGCAGATCGAGCGGAGCACCCCGAGGGGTGGCGGTCTGCAGCTGTCTGAGTAGATTCTGCGTTGGAAATATAATCACGTTATATAGTTTAGCATATCCGCCAATCAGATGATCTATTGCCAGCCGCCCAGTGGGGTTCCGGATCACACCTGTTCCGCCCCCCGGGGGGACCCGATTTGGCGCGACGCCCGTTCCTTGGGCCCCGCGGCGCTGGGAGTTGCTTACACCGCCTCCTACCCCGGTCCCGGGGAACCACGTCCAAATACCTAGTGTTACCCCTAGGCTCACTGGGGTCCAAAACACCTCAAAAAGCTGGTCTGCGTGCTGATATCGCTTATACTCTCGGACGTGGCAGCACCGTGGGAATGGCCCCGTAGCGCTGCAGACCACGACGTCTTTCGAGCTGCAGCACGCGATGACGTGTTGCCCGGCTCGACCGCACCTTTGTATTGGAGAGCTTGAGATGAAGAATGCCCTGATTGCCCTGACCCTGCTCGCCGGCACCTCCGGCGCGCTCGCCCAGACCGTGACGTACACCGGCGCACAGCCGATGACCACGACCAACTGGGGCACGTTCGCCGTCTCGCTGCCGCAGTTCGACAATACCCCGTCCGGCGCGTTCTTCGGCTACAACCTGACCGGCGTGACGCTGACGGTTTCCGGCACGGTTCAGGGCGATGTCCGCCTTGAGAGCCTGGACAACTCGGCTGCATCGCTGACCTACAACCTCGCTGCCAGCGTGACCTTCGCCGGTCCCGGCGGCGCCAGCGCTGTTGCTCTGCCCGTGGCCAGCGGTTCGTTCGCCGCGACCGCGTTCGACGGCACCATCGATTTCGGTGGCACCTCGGGCATCTCGCTGCTGAACCTGACCAACTCGAACACCGCTTCCTCGACCCCCGGTTCGTTCGCCGGGTACATCGGCAACGGCTCCGTGCCGCTGACGATCGGCGCCGTCGGCGCCTCCAACGCCTCGGGCGCTGGCAACGTGATCTCGGCGTTCGCCACCGATGCCTCGGCGGACTACCGCATCGTCTACACCTACGAGGCCATCCCCACCCCCGGCGCAGCCGCGCTGCTGGGTCTGGGCGGCCTGGTCGCCTTCCGCCGCCGCCGGGCCTAAAGGCCTGACGGGAGCGTGGGCAGCCCCCTCCCCCCACTGCTTTGATCATCCCCAAGCCGCCCTCCGGATCCGGAGGGCGGTTTCTTTTGTTCTCGGGCCAGCGGTGGTCAGCAATATGACCTAGCGAGGCATGAAGCCGCAAGAACGCTACTGTTATAGGACGTCCGGAAAAATCACCATCCCTGCCGCGGCAGGAACCGGGGTCGGTCAGTCCGCGAATGGCTCGCCAGTCCCACCTGCGGGTAGGAGAGAGCAAGTTTGCCGGTCAGAGCGGCATCACTCGCTTTCTTCACGCGTTGTACACGCCGGTTGCTGGCTCGCCCAAAGCCATCGCCCGATGGAGGGCGATCTATGGCACGAATCGCTGGTTGGAGAGCTGCAGCAGACGTATCCTCAGGGCCATTCTCGGACCCAAGCGATAGGACTGACCGAACCGTGGAGATTTTCAAACCAGGCGAGACTGTGGAGGGATACCGCGTGATGGCGGAGGTCGGCCGTGGTGCCGCGTCCGTCATTTACGCCGTGCAGGACCCCAAGACCAAGCAGGTCTGGGCGATGAAGCACGTGGTCAAGGAATCCGAGAAGGATGATCGCTTCATTGAGCAGGCCGAGTACGAGTACCAGATCGGCTCCAAGCTCGTGCACCCCGCCCTTCGAAAGATCGAGCGGCTCATCACCCGCAAGCCGGGCTTCCTGAGCAAGCCCAACGAAGTGTTCATGATCATGGAGCTGGTCGACGGCCAGTCCGTGGAGCGTCAGCGGCCCAAGTACCTTGATGAGGCCCTGGACATCTTTGAGAAGGTAGCCCAGGCGTTGCACTACATGCACACCAAGGGTTACGTCCACGCGGACATGAAGCCCAACAACATCATGGTCGATGCCCAGCGCACGGTCAAGGTCATCGACCTTGGCCAGTCGTGCGCCATCGGCACCGTCAAGAAGCGCATTCAGGGCACGCCCGACTACATCGCCCCCGAGCAGGTCCACCGCCGGCCGATTACGGCCAAGACCGACGTGTACAACCTGGGCGCGACGATGTACTGGGCCTTTACCAACCACTTCGTGCCCACCGCGCTGGGCCGGGGCGATTCGCTGGTCGGCCACATTGATGACACGCTGCTGGAGAAGCCCAAGCGCCTCATCGAGATCAACAAGCGCATCCCCGAGATCATCGACAACCTGGTGATGAGCTGCGTGGAAGTTGAGCCCGCCCGCCGCCCCGACAGCATGTCGGTCGTCGCCGATCGGCTCAACCTGATCCGCGGCAAGATCCTGGCTGAGATGGAACTCCGCAAGAGTGGCTCGTTCCGCCGGGTTGAGGATTAAATCACTGCCGGCCGGCCCGGGCTGCCGCGAACTAGAATCGCGTGCTGTAGAGGTTGATCGGACCTCGTCGGGTCCGAGCCTCGCGGCGGAAGGCTCGTATGGTCATCAGCGGCGTGACATTTCCGGCCGACAGAATCGCGGAGATCTGCCGACGCTACGGCGCGGCGAAGCTCTCACTTTTTGGCAGCATCCTGCGGGATGACTTCAGCCCCGAAAGCGATGTGGACGTGCTGGTGGTCTTTGCGCCACAGACGCGGATCGGCCTGATCGGGGTCGCCAAGATGGAGGCGGAGCTTGCCGCGGTGATCGGGCGGCGGGTTGACCTTCGCTCCGCGGCAGACTTGTCCCGCTACTTCCGCGATGAGGTTGTGGCGGGTGCGCGGGTGCTTCATGCCGCGTGACCCGTCTGACATCCTGCGTGAGGACCGCATCCGACTGACGCACATGGCCGACTCGGCCAAGCGGGCGCTTCGCATCGCACACGGGTTGACCGGCGAGTTGCTTGCCGCCGATGAGGTGCGCTTGCTGGCGGTCGTCAAGTCCATCGAGGTCATCGGCGAGGCCTCGACAAAGGTCAGCCCGCTGACGCAGCAACGGCTCGCCATGATTGACTGGCAGGGGATGCGCCAGATGCGCAACCGCATGATCCACGGCTACGACACGATTGACCCGGACCGCGTCTGGGACGCGCTGAGCCTGGATGTGCCGCCGCTGCTGGCTGAACTGGAGCGAGTCTTGGCGTCCTGGCCGAGCTGAGCCGCCGTCGACAAAACACCATCTCCCGCCCCTAAATGAAACAGGGTCGGCCCTTGCTGCACCTGGCAGCCGGAGCCGACCCTGTTTCGTTTGAGCAATCGATCTGATCAGCGTGTCCGAATCAGCAAGTGCGATCCGCCCTTCCGCCCGGCTCACGCACCCTTGAGGCGCTCGGCCCAGAAGCTCTTCATCGCTTCCCACGCACGCTTGGCCGAGGCCGCGTTGAACTTGACGCCGGGAATGTTCACCTTGTCGGCATCGGGGTTGGTAAACGAGTGCACCGTGCCGGAGTAGCTGATCACCTGCACATCGGCGCCGGCGGCCTTCATCTCCTCGGTGAACTCCTTGACCTGGGCATCGGGCACCATCGGGTCATCGGCGCCGTGGCAGACGAGGATCGCGGCCTTGGTCTGGTCCTTCTTGGCCTCAAAGCCCTTGCCGGCGGCCAGGTTGCCGTGGAAGCTGATGACGCCGGAGAGCTCGCTGCCGGCCGGCACGACCGAGGCGCCCGCGCGGGCCAACTCGATGGACACCGTGCCGCCGAAGCAGTAGCCCATGGAGCCGAGCTGCTTGGGCTTGCCCGGGGCGGCGACGACTTCCTTCTGCTCGGCGAGAACCTTCAAACCTGCCGCGGCACGGTCGCGCATCAGGGTGCGGTCGGTGTAGAACGGCATGGCCAGCTTGCCGGCCTCATCGGGCTTGGTGGCCAGCACGCCTTTGCCGTACATGTCCAGCGCGAAGGCGGCGTAGCCCTGCGCGGCGAGTTCCTCAGCCTTCTGCTGCACGAACTTGTTGTGGCCCCACCACTCGTGGACCAGCAGCACGCCCGGCCGCGGGCCGGTCACGGCATCGTCAAAGGCGAAGTAGCCCTGAAGCGTGACCCCGTTGTGGGTGTACTCAATCGTGCGGGTGACAACCTTGGCCGAGGCCGCGGCGGCGGCCAGCAGCACACACGACAGCATGCAGAGGAAGTTTCTCATGGGCCAAGTGTACGTGGCACCACGCAATGTCAGCGAGCGCGGATAGGGCAGCACATTTCCGCACTGCGAGCGGGCTTACTCCGGCACCACGCGCGTGGCGGGGGCGTGCTCGGGTGCCAGCACGGCGCTCAGCAGGCCGTGGGGGTGCCGGCCGTCGGTGATCATGATGTGGCAGGCCTCGTTGCCGCCGAAGGCATCCAGGCAGGCGTTGATCTTGGGCAGCATGCCGCCATCGATGGCCTTGCTGGCGATGAGCTCGGCGATGCGGGCCCGCGTGAGGGTGGGGATGACGCTTGCCGGGTCGCTGGGCACGCTGCGCACGCCCGGGGTGTCACTGACGAGGATGAAGCGTGCGGCGGCCAGGGCACAGGCCACCGCGCCGCCGGCCAGGTCGGCGTTGACGTTCAGCTTCCACGGTGCCGCCGCGTTGTAGGCGGCGATAGGGCCGATGACCGGCACGTGCCCGGCCTGGCAGAGCCCGGCGATGACATCCGTCCGCACATCGGTAATGTGGCCGACCAGGCCCAGCTCCTTGCCGGGCTCGCACTCCTGAAGTTCCGCGGCAAGCACGTTGCAACCCAGGGAGTGCAGCGGCGCGGGCGAGGCACCCGCGGCACGCAGCGCATCGCAGAGTTCTTTGTTCACGGTGTGGGCCAGCACGCGCTCGGCCACGGCCAGCGTGGCCTCATCGGTAAAGCGCTGGCCGCCGACGAACCGGGCCTGAATCCCCGCGGCAGCGGTTGCAGCCGAAATCGCCTTGCCGCCGCCGTGCACCACCACCACGCTGGCGCCCAGTGCCCGCAGCGTGGCAAGCTCCAGCATCACGCGGCCGATCTGGGCCGGAACATCCTGAATGCTGCCGCCGACCTTGACGACGGTGAACCCCTCGCGCAGGTTGCCGATGTGACGGTGCCCGGCCACGAGCGCATCGAGCATGACACGCCAGTCCGATGTGCCGGCGGTCGTCGCACCGGAACTGTCCACGGCCGATGATGCAGCGGAGATTGACATAGGGCCAACAATACGCGAGGGGACCGCGCTCGTACGATTGGCCGATTCCCACGCTGCCGGCGGCGGCCGCGGCACGAACCAAGGAGCCTTCCATGCGGGCCATGCTCAAACTGCTGATGATCCTGGCGACGCTGCTGCTGGTGGGCATCAACGTGCTGCAGTGCGCGGGGATCGGCTCGGCCTTTGGTGCCGCGGCGGATGCGAGCAAGCAGCAGTCCGCCCTGGTGACCGCGATGAAGGCGGACCTGGAGGGCGCGATCCGCAGCCGCGGGCTGATCCGCCGGCTGGAGCGGGTGCCCGTCATCGATGAATCCGGCCACGACTGGGACCGCCCGACCGGCGGCCGCCTGGTGTGGGCCAAGGCCGACGGGGCGATCGACTACGACGCGACGGCGCTGAGCGACCGCATCGACCGCGAGTCCCTGCTGAGCACCGGCGCCACGGTGGCCACCGGCCTCGGCGGCATCCTGGGCGTGGCCATCTCCGGCGGGCTGCTGTGCGTGTCGGTGGCCGTCTGGGGCGTGATCATGCTGGTGATGGGCGTGATCCTGGCGGTGACGCGGAAGCCGAAGGTGGTGTGAGGGGGTAAAGGGGTTGGTGAGTGACGTCGGGTGCGAGCCGCGGCGCCCGGGCTTTACATCGCGAAGCGATGGCGGTTCATAGCCGCGGGTCGCCGCGACGCGGCACCCGCGGGTTCGTGCCGCACAGGCGCGGTACACCGCGCAGCGGTGGAGGTGGTTCAGGGAGACGCCGCGTTACAGGATGCACTTCCTCCACCGCTGCGCGGTGGGGCCATTTGGGTCACGCCGGCAACGTCGGGTGCCGCTTCGCGGCGACCCGACGCTACTGACCTGCACCGCGGTGCGGTGCCAAGGCGAAACGCAGGAAGAGCATCGCCAGGAATGGCGATGCCACAGCGCAGACTGTCTGCTCGCTCATCACCCCATCAAGCAAACAGCCGCCACAACTGTGGCGGCCGCTTGAAATATGCTCCTGATCAATCACGCACCGCCCCGCCCCCCGCCCACGCCAACTCAGTTGCCCACGCCCACGATGATGTCATCGAAGTCGCTCATCGGGTCAGGATTCCTTGTGTCTCGCGGAAACTGCACAGCCTTGTTCTGGTCCACAACACCGGCTTGGTTGGGCTTGATCCCCGCAAGAACGCCGCCACGATCCGAGTTGAGCAGCCACACCTGATCAGGACCGGCAGAGTGAAGCACGATGTTTGACCGGCTCGCACGCGCCATAGCGAAAGCGTTGGCAGAAAACGGGGCCCCGTTTAACCATTGGGAACCTAGCGGAAATGCGACGCTACCAGTTACGGCGGAAAGTGCAGAGCGCCGCTGCTCGGCGGTGTAAGCGTTGGCTCGCCCGAGTCGAGGACTTAGCGCGGACTCCTGGTAGAAATCGCCGTGCAGGTAGAGTCGATTGCTGTCCACATAGAACCTGCCTTTCGGCGCATTGCTGTCGTTGCCCGACCCGGCGTCCATCAACGCGAACGAGTCTGTACCGGCTTGCGCGAAGTCCTGCTGCGGGCTAGGCCGTTCGTCTTCAACCCAAGCCAAGACTGGCGACCCAAAGTCATCGACAAATTCTGGTAACCGGGCATGGGCTGCATAGACGCCACTTGCTTGGAGGCTGGGATCAATCCGGCTCGGTCCGACAGGCGGATACTCATCATCATCTCCCCCGAACGGAGTTCGCAGGTTGGCTGGCGGCAAGTTGATATACCCAGCCTTCGATCCGCGAGCCCGCGATTCACCGGCCCGCATTGCAGACGCCCGCGCCTTCACCGTCCGCGCAGCAGTCGGTCCAACCTCAAGAATTGGATCGTTAACATCGTTCGAGGAAGTCGCATCGCTGGGCACGATGCCGCCCATGAGGTTCAGCAGGATCGACTGCATCGGGCTAAAGCCGCGTGTCTGATTCTCGGTACTGGCCAACTCCTTCGCCGTGAAGTACGACGGTGATGCATCCGCGTTATCCAGACGGAACTGCTGGCTTCCGACTGCAACTTCACGAAGAAGCGTTGTGTTGTTGGCAATCCGCGCCGTCTTGCGGGCGCGGCCCATCACCGGGATGGTCAGCCCAAGCAGAATCGCCAGGATGGCCAGCACCGTCAGCAGCTCAAAGAGCGTGAAGGCCGCGCGGCTGCCCGCTCCGGTGGTCTGGGCCTTGGACTTGGATGGGGGCTTCATGATCATGCGATACCTCGCAGAGAACACAACTCGCTCTGAACCGACCCGACCGCAGCGGCCGATTCGGTGACCAACACACAGACCCGCACGAATCATCGACCGATTCGCCGTCCGGCCGCGACTGACGTTCGGTCGCCATCGACCGGCCACTCATTCGCGGCGGCGGGGCGCTCCAAGACTCGGAACGCTTCGCCAGTCTGTTCGACACATCCCGGCAGACTGATCCACCGGACTGGTACATTAGGAAAGTGATCGGATCAGGATTGTGCAAACCCTCGGCATATAACCGGTTCGTGAGTATGCAGGGGAGGGACGGGACCGGCGGGGGGTGCGATGGGCGGCTCGCGATCGCGGCAGTCGAAGGCGGCCCGGTGGACTGAACCACCTGTACCACCTCTGCGGCCTGCAACGGCTGGGGCGACTAATCCGGTTGGAACGGCTGATCCGGATGGGTGGGGTGGAGGGATTGGCGCGATCGGCGGGGATCTCGGGGATGAGCGGACAAGCGGGGTTGTGCGGGCTGGACGGGTCCGACGGCCTGGTTGGACTGGTCCGGTTGTGCCGGTTGGCGGGGTCGAGCGGCGTGGAAGGTCTGCAACGGTCACGCCGGTCATGCCACATAGGGCGACCCTGAGGCTTGCAACGGCATCCACAAGTCATGCACCGGAGGCAACTTCCATCAACCAACGCCCCAGCCACACCGCCGGGCCACGCCGCCCCAGCCCCCAATCCGCCCACCACACCCACCCCCTTCCCAGGCCCCGGCATGCCGCTTCACGCCACTTTCCCGGGGTGGCTCGGTATCCGCAACTGCGCCTGCGGCGTCACAATAGCTGGTAGAATCCAGTTGCTCCCCATGGCCCAGGACCCTTCCAGCCCGGTTTCCCCAACACCCGCCGCCCAGCCGCGGCCGGGCAGCGCTGGCCAGCCCGGTTCCGGCGGCCTGACGCTCAAGGCCGACGAACCCGGCATCACCGCCGCCCGGGATGCCATGCTCGCCGGGGGGCTGATGTTGATGCCCACCGAAACGGTCTTCGGCCTGTGCTGTGCGGTGTCATCACCGGCTGGTGTGGGCAACCTGCTGGCCGCCCGCCGCGCGTTGCGGGGCCTGACCGCCGATGAGCCCATGCGTCCGGGCGCGTGGCTTGCGGCCGATGCCGAGCGCGTGTATGAACTGATCACCGCCGATCACCCTGTCCATCAGCGGCTTGTCTCGCGCCTGGCACCCGGACCGGTGACGTTCATCGCCGAGCTCGCGCCCGACCAGATCGCCGCCGTGCGTTCGCGCATCGGCTGCGGGCCTGGAATCGTTGATGAGGCCGACCCGCCGGCGGTGCTGGTGCGCGTGCCGTCGCACGCGCTGTCCCAGCGCGTTGCCGCGGCGATGGAGGCCACCGGCAGCGGCCTGCTGGCTGATGCCATCCCCGTCAGCGGTGACAAACCCGCGCGGACGCTGCAGCAGGCGAGCACCGCACTGCAGGCCGCGGGCGTGAACATCGCCGGCAGCATCGGTGGGGCCGATGCCGCCGAGTCGCCGCGCTACGGCACGGCCAGCTCACGCGTGCGCCTGACCCGCGCTGGCGGCTACATCATCCTCTCCGAGGGCGCGATCAGCCGAAGCCGCATCGACGGTGCGGCACGGCGGCACATTCTGTTCGTGTGCACCGGCAACACCTGCCGCAGCCCCATGGCCCAGGCCATCGCCCAGGCCGAGCTTGCCGCACTGGGCGTGACGGATATCGAGGTTGCCTCGGCCGGTGTTGCCGCGGCAGATGGCGAGCGCCCCACGCCCGAGGGCAACACCGCGCTGAACAAGCTGGGCATCAAGCCGCCGACGACGCGCTCGCAGATGCTGACGCCCGAGCTGCTGGAGGCGGCCGATGTGGTGTACGTGATGACACGCAGCCACGGCCAGGGCGCCACTCGCATGGCCGGCAGCACCGGCACGGGTGCGGCAGACAAGATCACGCTGCTGGACCCCGCCGGCAAGGACGTGCCCGACCCCATCGGCGGGCCGCAATCGCTGTACGACTCAACTGCTTCACACCTGCGCGGGCTCATCCGCGCCCGACTTAAGGAACTGCTGGCATGAAGATCGCACTGGGTGCAGACCACCGTGGAGCGGCATCGGCCAAGCAACTGGCCGACCGCCTCAAGTCCCTGGGCCACGAGGTCGCGATCGTTTCGTCGCTGACCGGCGACACCTGCGACTACCCGATCCCGGCGTACGCCGTCGGCCGCGCCGTCTCCGGCAACACCGCCGAGCGCGGGCTGCTGATCTGCGGCACGGGCATCGGCATGTGCATCGCCGCCAACAAGATCAAGGGCGTCCGCGCCGCGGTGGTGCACGATGAACTCTCCGCCGAGATCTCGCGCACGCACAACGATGCCAACATCCTCTGCCTCTCGGCCGACCTGCTGGGCCAGCGGCTGATCGAGAAGATCACCGAAGTCTGGCTGACCACCCCCTTCCAGGGCGGCCGCCACGCCCGGCGACTGGAAGAGATCCAGCTCATTGAAGAGGGGCGGGATCCGTCTGTGAAGTAAACAGTCCTCCCCATTCCTCTTTCCATTTGGCAATTTGGTAATTTCCGAATTTGGCAGTTTGACACCCCCAGTCACCATCGAAATCCCCGTCGCCTGGGGCGAGATGGATGCGCTCGGCCACGTCAACAACGTGGTCTTCTATCGCTATCTTGAGTCCGCCCGCGTGGCGTACGTGCAGCAACTCGGCCTGCCGAGCATCCGCAACATCAACGGCATCGGCTTCATCCTCCAGCACGCCGAGTGCCGCTTCCGCCGCCCGGTGGTCTTCCCCGACACGCTGAAGGTCACCGCCCGACTGCTGAGCATCGAGACCGACCGCTTCACGCTGAGCCACGAAATCTTCAGCACCAAGCTGGGCGAAGTCGCCGCACTGGGCAAGGGCACCATCGTCACCTACGACTACGCCGCGGCAACCAAAGTCCCGATCCCCGCCATCGTGCGCGAGGGGATTGAGCGGCTGGAGGGGCGGGGGCAGGGGTGAGAGGGCTGGTCATCCGATCTCACACGTGGTTGGGTTGGCGGTGACAATGAGGCCACCGATGGTTAAGACTTTGGCTTGCCACGCTTGCGCGGCGTGTCGGATGGACGATCACGAGGAGGCTTTGCGGCACCCAGCCGCTTGCTCTGACGAACGAAGTCGTCAAAGTCGCTTGCTGCACCACTGGCCCGCGCTATGCGTGCCTTGTCGTACTTCGCAAACTCGCGGGCGGCATGCTCGTCGGCCATTGCAGCGGAGATCGCTCCGGCGTGACTGAGTATGTTGCGCTCACTAAATGTCAAGAACGCATCAAGCTTGCGGATCCAGTCGCTCATGTGCATTGGGATCTTGCGAGCCGCCTGATCCTCTGCGTAATCGAGGTACATCGTCACGAGTCGATTGAGTGCGGCGATCTCTGGCTCGGACAGATAGTTCTTGGCCACCCCGGCATCCGTTCGACGCACCGGCCCAGTCGGCGCATTCCGCCACGTCATGAGCCCCATGTTTGGCTTGCTCGCGTCAGCACGCGACACAATCGTCTCCGCAGCTGTCAGACCGGTGATCGCCCAGTGGAGCTTGTTCTGCACGGTCGCGTAAAACGTCTTGGTCAAATCAGCCTGAGGGCTGTAGTCAACGCTGGTCGCGTAGATATCAGTAACCTTCTGGTAGAACCGCCGCTCGCTGGCCCGAATATCCCTTATTCGAGCCAGCAGTTCATCGAAGTAGTCCTCTCCCCACCCGGGGCCCTCTTTCAGTCGGATGTCATCGAGGACGAATCCCTTGGCCAGATACTCCGAGAGCGTTGCCGTCGCCCACTGCCGGAACTGCGTTCCCCGGCTGGACCGCACGCGGTACCCCACAGCAAGGATCATCTCGAGCGCAAAGTGCAAGGTGGGATATGACTTGCCGTCCGCGGCAGTTGTCAAGTATTCCTTGACAACTGCATCCTTCGAAAGTTCGCCCTCTGACAGGACGTGCTTGATGTGAAGGCTGATGTTCTGCTTGGTCGTCTGGAACAACTCGGCCAGTTGCGCTTGCGTGAGCCAGACGGTGGCTCCGGCCAGTCGTACGGTCAGACGTGCACGGCCGTCGGCCGTCTGATAGAGCACAAAGCCGGGAGTGTCGTTGTTGCCCGGCACATGCTCGCTTGCCATGAGCGTTTCCTCTACCAAAGTCATGCGGTCACACACCCTGACTACCTGGGCGAACGTCGATCGGTCACCGCCGCTGGGTACGGGAAAGGTGCCTTCGCGACGTCGGACGATAGGGCACTGTTCACCCCACATGAACGAGCGTACAAAGCCCTTTGGCCGACCGGCGCCGGCCCCCGTCTGCCAGCAGCCATCCGGGGGGTTTCCTAGGTGGCTGGATGCGCAGCCGGGCCGGAACGTCGCACCTTGGCAGCTGAGCGAGCAGCCGGAACAACATTTCCCGAACCGCCGTGGGGGATGCTGCGAATAGTGTCCTGCGAGCATGAACGGTGCCTGCAGGTGGCACCGGGCATGGCTCATCACAACCCGCGGATTCGCGGCAGATAAAAGGGACAGGACCTATGCACTTGAATCAGGATCGGGACTGTGGTCGGCTTACCGGCACGCAGCACGGCTGCGTCGCCTTGCTTCTGGCCGTCACACTGGGCGGCATCAGTGCCAGCCCGGCGCTCGCCCAGTGCGAGTCGGCCTGGCTGCCGGGTGCCTCGGCGCCGGGGATCAACACTTCAGTACAGGCTTCCGCAGTCGCACCGAACGGCGACATAATCATTGGTGGGGGGTTCACCACCGTCGGCGGCCTCCGCATCCCCGCTGTGGCCCGATGGGATGGCCAGCGCTGGTCCCCGCTCGGTAACCAGATCACGAGCGGTTTGATCAATGCACTGGCGATCGCGCCTGATGGTAGTGTGTACGCTGGCGGCTCTCTGAGCGTCAGCACGGAACCGAATTCTGTCAGGTTTGCACGATGGAACGGAAACACTTGGCAGAGCATTCCCACCAATGCCAGCGCCCTAGTCACCGCGATCTTGGCGTTCCCGAATGGTGAGGTGATCATCGGCGGGAGCTTCAGTTCAATCGGCGGTGTCTCAGCTTCGGGTGTCGCTCGCTGGGATGGCACCCAATGGCGCTCCCTTGGCGCCGGAATCACCGGGAGCGTGAATGCCTTGGCGGTTCTGCCGGGTGGCGATCTGATTGCAACCGGTAACTTCACCACCGCTGGCGGCATTCCCGCGAACCGCATCGCGCGGTGGGACGGCACCACTTGGACGGCACTTGGGGCCGGGCTTACCAGCACCGGCACCGGAAACGTCTTCGGCGCCACAGTGCTGCCGCTGCCGAATGGAGATCTGATTGTCGGCGGCGCTTTCTCCGCTGCAGGCGGCGTGCCAGCCCAGAACCTCGCCCGCTACAGCAACGGCACCTGGAGTGAGTTTGGCGGGACCAACGGCACGGTCTGGTCGCTCACTGTTCAGTCCGATGGCAGCATCATCGCCGGTGGAAACCTCAGTACTGTCGGCGGCGCGGCCACAGGCCCGGTTGCCCGCTGGGACGGCTCAACCTGGCAACGGGTTGGTACATCACTCGCTGGCACCGTCAATACACTCCGAACGCTCCCCGATGGCTCGATCTTCGCTGGCGGATCACTGACCGCCGTCACCGCCTCCGCCACCGACAACGCCGCCCGGTTCGATGGAACCTCCTGGTCGCTCCTGGGAACGGGCATCAACGGTGCGATACGCACTTTCGCGACGGACGCGGATGGCACGCTCATCGCGGGCGGTGATTTCACACGCGCAGCTGGACAATCTGCTGGCGGCATTGCCCGCTGGGATGGCGCCCGGTGGCAGCCGGTGGGCTCGGGATTCCGATTCGCGGCAGGCAGCCAAACCGCCTCCGTGTCCACAGTCAAAGTGCTGTCCGGCGGCAACCTGCTGGCCGGAGGATCGTTTGACACTGCAGGTTCGGGCACCACGCCGCTGCGAGCGATCGCCCGATGGGACGGCACAAGTTGGCAGCCCCTTGGTTCCGGGATGGAACTGCCCGGCAGCACCGCCAGCGTCAGCGGGATCGTCGTGATGCCCAACGGCGACATCATCGCCGGCGGCAATTTCATTATCGCGGGTACAGTGGCGGTGGGTCACATCGCCCGCTGGGATGGCACACAGTGGAGCCCGGTCGGCGTGCTCGAGAGCCGAGTGAACTCTCTGGTTCTCCTCCCCGGTGGTGACCTGCTCGCCAGCGGCGGTGTCGGTAACAGCAGGTACATCAAGCGCTGGAATGGGACCGCCTGGGTCGAGGTGCCCGGCGGATCCACCGTCGCGGGCCAGCCACTGACACAGTTGGCAAACGGCGACGTGCTGGCCCTCCCCAGGTTCTCCACCGGTATCACGGCAGAGTTCACCACAATCCGCCGCATGACCGCGACAGGCTGGGAACCGCTCACCGGGCCGGTGACCGCACCGCCACAGCCGCCCCTACCGGTTGGCATTGGAAGCTTCAGTTCCGTGTTGGAGCTCCCGGGCCGCGGGCTTCTGGTCGCCGGTAGTAGTTTTCTGATCGACGGCAGACCCGCCAACGGAGTCGCCCTGTGGGACGGCACCCGCTGGTCCGCGCTCGGACGTGGGCTGGCAAACAACTACCTCAGCACGGCGCAGGCCGGTTCCGGTGCTGCCGCGATAGCGTTGGCACTGCTGCCTGATGGCCAGGTCGCCGTCAGCGGCACGTTCTCTCTTGCCGATGGGACCATCTCCCCATACTTCTCCCGCTACCGCTTCGCCCCCGGGGCACCGATCATCACGCAGCAGCCGCGCGAGACGACAGCCTGCCGCAACCGCGGCGTCACACTGACCACCGCCGCCACCGGTGCACCAGATCTCACCTTCCAGTGGCGCAAGGGCGGTGTGCCCATCGATGGCACACTCAACCCCTCAGCGCTCACTCCGGTGCTGCAGTTGTCCCGCATCTCCGCCGCCGATGCGGGCATCTACGACTGCCTGGTCACCAACCCGGCCACCTGCGGCGGGCTGGCCACCACCACCGTGCAACTGTCCGTGCGCCAGGGCTGCTCGCTGGCCGACATCGCTGGCAACCCCGCCAGCGGCAGCGACTGCGGCGACGGCACCGTGGATGGTTCTGACTTCATCGCGTTCTTCAACAGCTTTGCCATCGGCGATGCAACAATCGACCCGCTGGCCGATGTCGCTGGCGGCGGCGATACTGGGCTGGATGCCGATGGAGTCATTGATGGCGATGACTTCATCGCGTTCATCAACGCGTTTGCAGTTGGATGCTGAACTGCGGGTGATTACTCCCGCACCATCTCCACAATCCCGCAGCCAAAGCGCAGGCCAAAGCTGCTGGCAATGCCCGGGTCCGTCAGCGGTACATCGTCACGCAGGCGGCCATCATCATCCACCACGCTCAGGCGCTGCACGCGCATGCCGTGCTCGCCGGCCAGCTTCAGCAGCGTCGGCAATCCCCACACACGGTGGGCATCAAACACCACGCCCTGTTCGGCACCGATGGGGCCGGAGAGGTACAGCGTGCCGCCCGGCGCCACCAGCTGGCACACCGCGGCAAAGCCCTTGAGGTGCCCGAGCGGGTCGAGCGGGTCGCCGTAGCGGCCGAGGCCGAAGTGCTCCAGCGCGTGCAGGCACGAGACCGACTGGCACGCACCGATCAGATCCGCCGGGGGTGACATCAGATCCGCCTGGCGGAACGTGATGTTCGGTGCATCGCACTCCAGCGGCCGGATGTCCAGCACCGTCACGTGCATGAACACCGCCACGTGGGCCACAAAGCCGTCAACCCGCGAGCCAATGTCCACGTGCGCGGCCGGGCGCGCCTCAAACACGCGCCGGGCCACCAGCAGGTCCTGATGGAAGTACGCCCCGCTGCCCTGGCCCGCCTGGGCCTGCCGGTCCAGCAGCATGGGCTGCAGCTTCAGGATCGGGAAGCCTGCCGCCTCGCCAGCCCGCGGCGAGAATGCTGCCAGATTGCGATCAAACACCTTACGCGACCGGAATGCCGCACGTGCCTGCGCGGTGTCGATCGCAAAGTACTGTCGCAGGAACCGGCGAAGGGAAGCCATGGCGGCAGGTTATCTCAGGCCCGAGCTCTGAGTCCACTACCATGTCCCCTTCCCCGCCGACCACCCGCCACACGATGAACACGCTTCCTGACAACGAGCTCACCCGCCACACCTGGATCCGCTCGCAACTGGCGGCGCTGCCGCCCGGCAGTTCGCTGCTGGATGCCGGTGCCGGCTCCCAGCCCTATCGCGGCGACTGCAAGCACCTGAAGTACACCGCCCAGGACTTTGCCGAGTTCAAAGGCAACATGGACGTCCGCGGCCTGCAGAGCAAGGAGTGGGATTTCTCAGGGCTGGACATCATCAGCGACATCACGGCCATTCCGCGGCCCGATGCCAGCTTTGACGCGGTGCTGTGCTCCGAAGTCCTTGAGCATGTGCCGGACCCGGTGGCCGCGGTGCGCGAGCTGTGCCGCCTGCTGCGCCCGGGCGGGACGCTGCTGGTGACCGTGCCCAACGCCTGCCTGGTGCACCACGCCCCGTTCTGCTTTAACTCAGGCCTGACGCGGTTCTTCTTTGAGCACCACCTGCCCCAGCTGGGGCTGAAGATCGACGATGTCGTCCTCAGCGGCACGATGTTCGACTGGCTGGCCCAGGAGCTCGACCGCTGCCGCGTGATCTCCAAGCAGGCGGGCCTGCCGCGGCCGGGTCGCTTCCAGCGCTGGGGCCTCAAGCTCGCTGGCTCGTGGCTGCGTCAGCAGGCGGTGCACTCCGGCGCCAAGGCCAGCAGCGAGTTCCTGTGCTTCGGCCTCTTTGTCAAGGCCCGAAAGTCATGAGCAGCGCACAAGCGAGCACACCGCTGCCGCGGATTCTGTACGTTGCGCCCCGCTACGACTACGGCGATCGCGCCCGCGGCGAGTCCTTCACGCACCACAACTTCTTTGACACCTTCGCGGCCATGGGCTGCGACGTGCTGTATGTGGACTCCCGCACGCTGGAGCAGGACCACGGCCGCGAGTGCTTGAACGCTCTGCTGCTCGATGCCGCCCGTACCGGCGGCTGCACCGCCGGCTTCTTCTGCATCAATGATGATGAGATCTCCCCCGCCACGCTGACGGGCGTGCGCGATGCGCTGCCCACGGTCAACTGGTTCACCGATGACCACTGGCGCTTCGAGCGCTACTCATCAAAGTGGGCCCACCTGTTCACCCGCGTGGCCACCACCGATGCGCAGGCGATCCCCAAGTACCACGCCCTGGGCCTGACCGGCACGGTCAAGACGCAGTGGGCCGTCAACCCGTACCTCTACCGTCGCCTCGATACGCCCAAGCGCTACGACGTGACCTTCATCGGCCAGCCCTACGGCGTCCGCAATGATCTCATCGCCCACCTGCAGCGCAGCGGCATCAGTGTCGAGTGCTTCGGCCACGGCTGGCCCAACGGCCGCGTCAGCCAGGAGCGGATGATCGAGATCTTCTGCCAATCGCGCATCAACCTGAACTTCGCCACCGCGGCGATGACGCCCAAGGTGCCACGCCCCAAGGGTGTCGCGCTGCTCAAGCGGCGCATCGCCCGCTGGGCCGGTCCGCTCCGCGGGCCGCTGGGCATCTCCGGGTGGATCCCCTCCGCCCCGCCGCCGCCCAAGCAGGTCAAGGGCCGAAACTTCGAGCTTCCCGGCTGCGGAGCCTTCACCCTCACCGAGCCCTTCGACCAGCTCGGCGAGTACTTCACCGGCGGCGAGCACCTGGCCTTGTTCGATGGCCCTGACCAGCTGCTCAGCCAGGTGCAGAAGTATCTGGGCGATGATGCGCTCCGCGAGCGCATCGCCGATGCCGGCCACGCCCACTGCCTGGCCCACCACACCTACGTGCACCGCTTCTGCGAGCTGCTCAGCGCACTCAATGTACCATGCCCCGCGGCCAACGACCTGCTGGCCAGCCCCCGGCCCCGGGGCAGCGTTACTTATGTTCAGCCCTGAAAGCTCAGGACGTCCAGAGATCCGAACTACGCCGCCCCATCCCCCGGCGCCATGAAGCCCCTGTTCTCCATCATCATCCCGGTCTACAACCGCAGGCACATGGTGGCCGCAACGATCCGCTCCGCACTCGCCGCCGCCAGCGAGCTGCCGCCGGGCACGTGCGAAATCATCGCCATCGATGACGGCTCGACCGATGACAGCATCGAGACGCTGCGGAGCTTCGAACCGGCGGTGCGAGTCATCCAGCAGGCCAACCAGGGCTGCGGAGCCGCCAAGAACACAGGCGCCCGCGCCGCCACCGGCAACTACATCCTCACGCTCGACTCCGACGATGCGCTGCTGCCCGGCGCACTGCCGCTGGTGGCCTCCCTCATCGCCCGGACCACCACACCTACCACCAGCCCCGCCCTCATCGCCGGCCGCGGCATCACCTTTGCCGATGATGCCGAGCTGAGCACCCTGCTTGGCACGCCCGCCCCACAAAGTGCTGCAGCGGGCATGCAGTGCGAGCAGTTCAACTGCCTGTGGGCCAGCAATGCTCAGGGCTTTGCCTCCATCCCCTCGGCCACGTTCATCCGCACCGATGCGTACCTGGCCTGCGACGGCTCCGGCCCGCACCGCAACAACGCGACCGACCAGCACCTCTGGATGGGCATCGGCCACGTGGCCTCGTACGTGCGCATCGATGAGCCGCCCCTGTGCGCCCTCCGCCGCGGACACGAGTCCATGGTCTCCAGTCAGGAACGCACCACCCTTGGCTGGCTGTACGTGGCACAGCGTGAGGCCGCCGGCAACTACGGCGCACCCCGCTGGGCCCCGCAGCGCCGCCGCTACATCGCCCGCTGCGTGCGGCTGTTCCTCTCCCAGCCGCACCGCGGCGGACCTCGCGGCCCGGCCTTCCGGCTCTTTCTGGCCGTGCTGCCGTGGCTCAGCAGTTCACGCAAGTTCGGATTCATCCTCCGCTGGCCCCTCCAGCGGCTGTTCACCCCCTCCGTACCAGCAAAGCCCGCACAGGCGAGCGCATCATGACCGCCGCGCTGAGCATCATCATCCCGTGCTACAACCGGGCCGATCTGGTCGGCCAAACGGTGCGCTCGGTCCTTGATCAGCCCGCCACCCTGCCCTTCGAAGTCATCGCCGTCGATGACGGTTCGACCGATGACACGCTCCAGACGCTGCGGCAGATCAAGGCCGCTCACCCGCTGGGTGATCGCATGACCGTCATCAGCCAGTCCAATCAGGGCGAGTGCCCCGCACGCAACACCGGCATCGCCCACGCCACCGGTGACTACCTGCTGTTCCTGGATTCCGACGACCTGCTCCTTCCCTGGTCACTGTCCGCCCTCAGCCGCGTCATCGAGTCACACGCGCCGGGCATCATCACATATCACCCGCTCTGGTTCCACAGTGATCAGGATCTGCAGCAGCAGTCAGCCGCCATCCCGGCCGCAACGCTCGCCGCTGATCCGCCCGTGCTCACCCACACCAGCTGGTACGCCGCCAGCGCGGTCGACAAGCTCACGTTCTTCGGTGCCGGCGGCACGTGCATCGCCCGCAAACACTGCCCGCAGGACGGCGGCTTTGCCCCCCACCGCGACAACTCGGGCGACATCCACTTCCTGCTCCGCGTCGGCCATGTCGGCCCCGCCGCGGCCATCACCTTGCTGCCGCTGTTTGCCTATCGCCAGCACCCCGGCAACATCAGCGGCAACCCGCACAAGATCATGCGCGGCTGGCGCTACATCGTCGAGCAGGACCGCGCCGGAACCTATGGCCCCCCCCGGCCCGAGCGCGACGCCATCATCGCCCACCACCTGCGCATCTACACCCGCATGGCCGCACGCCAGCGCCGCCTGGCCGATGCGCTCTCGCTTTACCGCTTGGGCCTTGGATACAACGCCCGCAGCGGCCGATCCAGCTTCAACTTCACCTTCCCGCTGCGGCTGCCCACCCTGGCCCTGCGCGGTGACCGCAAGAAGTAGCCGCGCCGCACGCCCGTCACACCTCCGCCCGCACTCACTTCGTGCGGCTCTCCAACTCCTGCCAGCGGGCAAACAGCGTCTCAACCTGGGCATGGGCCGTTTCCAGCTCCTTGCACGCCGCGGCCATCTTGACGTGATCGCCGATCACCGCCGGGTCACCCACCGCCGCCTCGGCCTTGGCCACGCGGGCCTCTGCCGCGGCGATGTTCTTCTCCATCGCATCCAGCTCGCGCTGCTCGTTGTACGTCAGCTTCTTGGGCTTGGCCTTGGCCGCGGGGGCGGCTGATTCCCCTGCCGCACCGGAAGCCGAGCCCGAAGCCGCTTGCGATGCTGCTTGTGCCGCCTGTGCTGCCGCGGCCTTCGCCCCCTCCTGCTTTCTCACTGCTGCTGCCGCGGCCTGCCGCGCCGCCTTGGCACTGGCCAGTGCCTGATCCAGCGAGGCCATCATCCGCGCCCCGCCCAGCCCGTCGAGCGACAGAATGTCCGTCGACAGCCGCCCCAGCATAGCCCGGTCGTGCGTGACCAGGATCACCGCGCCCGGGAAATCCTCCAGCGCCTCTTCCAGCACTTCCAGCGTGGGAATGTCAAGGTCGTTGGTCGGCTCGTCAAGCACCAGCACATCCGCCGGCTCGAGCATGATGCGGGCGATGTGGATCCGCGCCAGCTCTCCGCCCGAGAGGCTGCCCACCGGCTGCTGGAGCTGCTCATCGCGGAACAGGAACCGCCGCGACCACGCGGTAATGTGCATCGCCTGGCCGCGGAACCGCAGCTGGTTGCTCACCGGGCACAGCGCATCGGCCAGCAGCGTGGTGGGCTCAAAGTCCTTGCGGTGCTGGCTGAAGACCACCACCTTTGGCGCCGGGTCGCTGCGCTTGACGTAGCCCGAATCGGGCTCCAGCTCGCCGGTCAGCACGCGGATCAACGTCGTCTTGCCGCTGCCGTTGGGCCCCAGCAGGCCCAGCACATCTCCCACGCCCAGGGCCAGCGTCACATCGCTGAATAGCTTCCGCCCGCCCAGCGATTTGCTGATCTCCACCGCCGCGATCAGCTTCTTGGTCTGCCGGTCCGTGCCGGTAAAGTCCACCCGCACCGCCCCGGCGTTGGCCGCGGCGTTGCGGTTCTTCAGTTCAGCCAGGTCATCAATGCGGTTGTAGCTTGACTCGATGCGGCTCTTGGCCTTGGTCCGCCGGGCCTGCGGGCCGCGGGCCAGCCACGCCAGGTCCTGCCGCACCTGGTTGGCCAGCGCCTGCTGCGCCTTGGCCTGGCCGGAGAGGAACTCGTCCTTGCGGCGAAGAAAATCCGTGTAGTTGCCATCGGCCGAGAGCGTGCCATCCGGATACGCCGCCGAGAGCTCGACGATGCGCGTGGCCACACCCTCAAGAAACTGCCGGTCGTGGGTCACAAACACACTGGCCGAGTTGGTACGCCCGCCCGGCGTGCGCCGCAGGAAATCCTCCAGCCACTCGATGCCCTCGACATCCAGGTGGTTCGTCGGCTCGTCAAGCATCAGCAAGTCGGGCTCACCCCCCGCCGCGGCAAGCCCGCGGGCGATCGACAGCCGCTTGCGCCACCCGCCCGAAAGCGACCGCGCCGGGGCCAGCGAATGCCCCTCATCAAAGCCCAGCCGTACCAGAATGGAGTCGGCCAGCACCTCCGCCTCGTACACATCATGAATCGTGCCGCCCGAGGCCAGCGCGGCGGCAGTGACAATGTGCCGGGCCGAGCGATCCTCACCGGTCACGTCAGGGAAGTGGCCATGAAAGTCGTGCGAGCCGTCGGGTGCCTCGGGCGGGTCGGACTCGGTCCCGAAGCGGTCGTGCTGCGGCACGTACACCGTGCGAATGCCCTTGGCCACGGTGATCGTGCCAGCATCGGGCTTGTCGTCACCGGCCAGCAGCTTCAGCAGCGTGCTCTTGCCCGCGCCGTTGGGGCCGACAAAGCCGATCCGCTCTCCGGGCAGGACGGTAAAGGAAACGCCGGAGAACAAGGTTCGCAGGCCGTGGGTCTTGGAAATGGTTCGGGCAGTCAGCAGCACGGGGGAAGGTAGCGTCGGCGCGGGCCCCACGCACCGGGACCGAACAACGCCCGCATCACTTCACCTGGCCCCGCCACCCCCGCGGCCGGCCACCTCGGTGGCGACCCGCAGCAGCGTCCCGCCCGCATCACCATCAAAGAGCTCCAGCGCCCGCTGCCGTGCGGCAACGCCCATCTCTCGCCACCGCTCTCGCACCGCCATCGCCCGCCGCAGCGCGCCGGTCACGGCCTCCTCGGTCGGCTCGGGCACAATCCAGCCGTGCTGTCCGTCAGTCACCCAGTCGGCGCACCCGCCCACATCGGTCACCAGCGCAGGCCGGCCCAGCAGCGTGGCCTCCACCATCGCCAGCGGCATGCCCTCCAGGTGCGATGCCAGCACCAGCAGATGATGCTGCGACCACAGCGCCCGCAGATCACTAACCTGCCCGAGGAACGTCACGCGCTCCGCCACGCCAAGCTCACCGGCCAGAGCACGCAGCGCACCTTCATCCGGCCCGCTGCCCGCCAGTGAGAGCACCAGGTCCTGCCCGCCCGCACCATTCCGCCCGCCATCACCCTGAACCACCCGCGCCAGCGCACGAATCAGCACATCCTGACCCTTGATCCGCGCATCGAGCCGCCCCACGCACGCCAGCCGCGTCGGCCCCGCGGCATCACCCGCCGGCCACGCCAGTGCCGCCGTCTCCTTCAGGTTCACCGGATTCCGCACCACCGTGGCCCGGGGCACCTCGCTGCCCAGCCAGGCCGAGACCTCCGCCACGTGCCGGCGGCAGACAAACAGGTTCGCCGCCGCAAGGCTGTACAGCCCGCTGGCCCGCCGCCGCACCGGCTTATCACGCTTGGTGTCACCTCGCGCCAGGTGCACCAGGTTCACCATCGGCACGCCGCTGCGCTGCAGCCAGCCCAGCAGCTGCCGCGTGCCTTTCTTCACCACACACTCGTACGCGCTGCCCTGCGACACCACCACCACATCCGGTGCAAACCGCTGCAGCGAAGCAAGCCACTGCGGCCAGCCCGCCCGCCCGCGACTCATGGCCACGGCCAGCCCGCCGGCCAGCAGCGACAGCCGCCCGGGCCGCTGCGGCCGCGGGCTCACCTCAGCCCCACGCTGCGCCAGCGCCGTCACCGCCGCCGCCGGGGGCGACCAGTCGTACACACTGATGTGCACGCTGTGCCCGGCATCCAGCGCCGCGCGCGCCGCTGCGGCCCACAGTTCCTCACTGCCGCCCCACGGGCCGCCTGCCATGCTTGAGACAAACGCGATCCTCATCAGCCCACAGATTATGCGCTGTGCGGCCCGCCGCCCGGAAGCTCCGATGCTGCTCCCCCCGCCACTGCGCCACCCGAGCCACCGGCCGAGGCCGAGTGCTCCAGCAGTTTGATCTTCGTCCACGCCCCGCTGTTCCACCGCCACAGCAGGAACAGCCCCAGCACGATGATGTACGCCGCCGCACCGATCCACGGCCCCCGACTCTCCAGCCCCGGGGCCACCTTCGTCAGCAGCCAGCCCAGGCCCACAATCAGCGTCCAGGCCAGAATGATCGTCGCCACGCCCGGCACCACCGTGTCACCCGCCCCGCGCAGGGCGCCGATCAGGGCGATCCCGATGCCGTCAAAGAGCTGGAACACCGCGGCAATCAGCAGAATGCCCGTGCCGATGGTGACGACCTTGGCCGCCACCTGCGGCGCGGTGTTCTCCGCGATAAACACCCCCACCAGCGAGTTCTGGAACACCACAAAGCCCGCCGCACACAGCGTCATATACGCCGCGGCAAGCATGACACCCAGCTTGGCCTTGTGCCGGGCCACATCCGGCCGCCCGGCCCCGATGGCCTTGCCCACCACCGACGTGATGGCAAACGAAAGCCCGAGCGCCGGCATGAAGCTCAGGTGCATGTACCGCAGCACAATCCAGCCCGCGGTGTTGTGCTCGACCCCGAAGCTGCCGGCCAGCTTGGTCATGAAGATCGCCCAGCACGCCATCTCGTTGCCGAACATGACCGCCGGTGCCCAGCCGATGCGGAAAATGTCGCGAGCGTGCGACAGACTGGGCCGCCATGCCGAACGCGTGCGGTACTGCTCGTTGTACTTGCGCGACAGGAACACCACCATCGGCACGGCAAACTCCGCCCCCGTGCCGATGACCGTGGCGATCGCCGCACCCGCCACGCCCATCGCCGGAATCCCAAGCTCCGGCCGCCCGTAGATCAGCAGCCAGTTGCCCACCAGGTTCACCGCATTACCGCACAGTGCGGCAACAAACACCACCGCCGGCCGGTGCAACCCGTAGAAGAACTGCGCCATCGACCGCGTGCCCATCGTCAGCAGCGAGCCGAACAGCAGGATCTGGGCGTACTGCGTCTCCATCTCCAGCAGCCGGGCGGACTTGCCGCTCTCACCGGCCGCAAAGATGCTCGGCAGCACCAGTGCATAGCCGAGCATGAGCACATACGCCCCGACCGACACCCACAGCGCGTTCCACGCGTACGCCGGTGCCCGCTCCGGCTTGCCAGCGCCAAGATTCTGCGAAACATACGTATTGACCACCCCGATCATGCCCATGACAAAGCTGATCGGCAGAAACGCCCACACACCACCGTTGCCCTGGGCCGCCACATACGCCGGATCCGGCGGATCGATCTTCGAAACCATCAATCCATCAACAAACTGCATCGCCGTGTACGACACCATCGTCGCCACCGTCGGTGCGGCAAGCTTGAGCATCTCCCACAGCTCGGCAAACAGCCCGCCACGGACCAGGTCATCGCCGGAGGGGTTCAAGGGCACCGCCGGGGAGTCGGCGGGGCGGTTGGTCGGGTTGTTGCCGTTGGAATCGCTCATAACCGACCAGAACATAGCAGGCCAGCCGCTGCGGCAACGCGCCACTCCAGCGGACCGGTGCACCGGAGCCATCGCGTATCAACCACCGTTATCCGCCCCTTGCTGGAGTGGTATCAGTATGATATCATTGTAGCATGTCCCGCACCGCACGATCCGATACTACCAAGATGACCCGGCGAACTCCCTCCTCCCGCCCCTCCCGCCCCTCCCGCTCCTCCAGCACCTCCCGGGGCAAGCCGGCCAACCTCCTGCTCCGCGGGCTGGAGCCCGAACTACTCGCGGTCTTCCGCTCCCGCGCCGAGCGGCACGGCCATTCCCTCCAAGCCGAACTGCACCTCTCACTCCGCCGCGAGGCGCACCGCAACTTCGACGAGGCCGCCCGCATCAGCGAGCAGTGGCAGGCACGACTGGCCGGGCACACCTTCGGCCAGACCCGGGCGATGCTTGACCAGGACCGCACGCGGTGAAGCAAATCGTTGTTGATGCCTCCGTCGCGGCCAAGTGGTTCCTGCCCGAGGCCGATGCCGATCGTGCCCGGCTGCTGCTCAGCGGTCGGTTCGTCCTCTCCGCACCCGAGCTGCTTTGGACCGAGGTCGCCAGTGTGGTGTGGAAGTACGCCCGCCGCGGCACGCTGACCAAGGCCGACGCATCCCTGATCGTCAGCCAGTCGCTTGCCTTCCCGGTTGAACTGCATCCGTGCGTGCCGCTGCTGGGCGAGGCCATGACACTCGCCCTCGAGCACGATCGCACCGTGTACGAATCGCTCTACCTTGCTCTGGCGGCTCGCGACTCGGCCACGCTAGTGACCGATGATGCCCGGCTCGCCCGCTCGCTGACCGGCACCCGCTTGGCCCGACGGGTCATGCTGCTGGCGGATCTGAAGTAGCCAGCAAGGGCTTACTTCCGCCCCGCCATCAGCACCGCAAAGCTCTCGTCCATCTCCGAGCCGTCCACCGGCTGCATCAGCATCAGCCCGTCGCCATCCTCCGCATCGGGCACCTGGTCATACACCTCGATCCGCCGCAGGCCGGCCTCGGCCATCGCCTCTCGCAGTTCCGGCACGCTCCACAGCCGCCAGTGATAGATGAACGCATCCGGCACATCCTGCACGATCTCGCCCTTGTACTCCACGCGGAAATGCAGCCGGTTCTCCACCATCGCCGTCAGCGGGTTGGCCGTCAGCTGCTGCCAGGTGTAGTGAATCGTCCGCCCATCAGCCAGCTTGAACTTCCGCTTCAGCGCACCGGGCGTGTAGCTCGTCGCACCGCCGTAGGTATCCACCACCACCGCGCCGCCCTTGTTCAGCCGGGTGCGGCAGCGTTTCAAGTACTTCACCAGCAGGGGCCGCTGATGGATGTACCCGATCGAGAAATTCCCGACAAACACCACATCCGCCGAGGCCGTCGCCCGGTCCATCCCCGGCCGGCCCAGCACCACATCTCGCTGCACGGCCTTGATAGCCCCCGCCACGCCCGCACCCGCCGCCTTGGCCGTGCGCTTCAGCCGCGCAATGGCCGCGGCATCCAGGTCGCACGCCACCGCCTGCCGCTTGAGTTGCATCTCCAGCCCGGCCTTGATCCACGCCAGACTCGTCGCGCCCGAGCCGCAAAAATCCTCCGCCAGTTTCAGCGGTTCGCGGGCCCCGCCCTTGCCACCGCCTCCACCGCCGCCGCCATGAATGGCGTGCAGCATGCCCACAAGTTCATCGGGTGACTGCACGCAGCGTTCATACAGATCCAGGGGCTGCAGTTCGGCAAGTTCGGGCTCGGCCATGGCCCACGGTAGTGGGCCCGAATCGGCCCGGCCCAACCAGCCCACCCCACCACCAACCTCACACCCCTCCGCCCCGGCCTGCCTCCAGCACCGCCGCTTTGGCCAGCGTCTCCTCCCACTCCGCCTGGGCCACCGAATCAGCCACAATCCCCGCACCCACCGGGAAGCACAGCCGTCCGGACTCCAGCCGGTCGCAGTGCAGCACCGGGTCCGCCACCATCGAGCCCGCAACCGGCGCCGTCCGCGGCATGGTCGGGTTCGGCCCCGGCCCGGCCACCAGCGCGGTGCGAATGGCCATCGCCAGCTCCACCCGCCCGCACTCAGAGAAGAAGCCCACCACGCCGCAGTACGGCCCGCGCCGCTGCGGCTCGATCTCATCGATCAGCTGCATCGCCCGCAGCTTGGGCGCACCGGTGATTGATCCGCCCGGCAGCGTCGCCGCCAGCAGTGCATCGAGCGAAACGCCCGGCGCCAGCACGCCCTGCACCGTGGCCGTGGCCTGCAACACGCCGCTCCGCGGCTCACCATGCTGCTCAATGCCACGGGGCGCCGTCACCTCCACCGTGCCGGGGCTGCACACCCTGCCCAGGTCGTTGCGCATCAGGTCCACGATCATCGTCAGCTCGGCGTTTTCCTTCTCGCTGGCCAGCAGCTCAGCCTCGGCCGTCCGCCGCTGACCGTCATCGGCCGCCAGCGGGCGCGTGCCCTTCATCGGCCGCGTCTGCACCAGCCAGCCGCCGCCCTGCCGCGGCGTGATCTTCAGGAACAGCTCGGGGCTCTGCCCGCAGTAGATGCGCCGCATCCCGCCGAACTCGGGCGATTCCAGATACGCGCCGAACCACGCATGGCTGCGGCTGTGCAGGTGGGCCATCAGTGCCCGCCCGCTGCCGCTGAAGCTGCCCGCCAGCGTGTGCGTGAGATTCATCTGGTACACATCGCCCCGCGCAATGTGCTCCTGAGCGCGGGTCACACCATCGGTGTAGCCCTGCTGCGACCACGCGCTGGCCACCGGGCCAATGGCAAAGTCCGTCGGCTGGCGATACTTGGCCGTTGCCACCGCACGCGCCATGTCACGCAGCGGGCCGGCGAACTTGGGCTGGCCCACCACCCACCAGCGGTTCTTCAGCCCGTCGTGGCACAGCGCGGCCTGGCAGCGATGCATCTGGCACTGCGGCCACGCCCCCGGCTCATCGGCCGCCGGCGCATCCTTGCCCGCCGGCCGGTTCACACCCGCCGCCTTGGGGTGCATGCTGGCACCAAAGTCATACCCCATGTACCCGATGTACCCGCCCAGAAACGGCGGCTCATCGCCAGCATCCGCCCTCGGCCGCGGCAGGCAGTTGCCGCCAAACAGCGAGCCCGGCAGCGACTCGCTGATCACCCGGTCCGGCTCGGCCAGAATCGACCAGCGACTATCCGACGGTGCCGCACCGCCCACTGCCGATGTGCCCGACAGCAGCGCAACAAGCCGATGCCAGCGCGGCCACTGCAGGAGCATTTCGGCCGGGGAAATCGAGCTGAGTTCATCAATGGGGAGCACGGCGGTGGATCCGATGAAAAGGCAGGTGCAACCGCCAACTGGCGGGCCAGACGATACGACACCCGCCGCCCCGGTGGTTCCCCAAGCCCGCCGCTTTGGGCATCCTCACGCCCGGTCCGAATCCGCCGGGTCCTCGACCACCACCGCGGCTACGGCCCTGGCCACTCCCGCCTCGCGGCTTCGGAGCGCCTTGAGCATCGAAACCGCCACGCCCGCGGCATGGGCGGCATCATCCTCCGCCCGGTGGTGCGTCCCCGTCTCGGGCACATCCGCCGTCCGCAGGGCCACCCGCAGCGACAGTTCCCGCCCGGTGAAGTTGCTCCGCCCGAAGATCGGAAACAGCGCCTTGAGGTTAAAGTGCGTCGTCGAGAACGGAAACGCCATGCCCAGCCGCTGACACTGCCGCTCCAGCAGCAGCCGGTCAAACGTGCCCCAACTGGCAATCGGCTGGCGGCACATTTCCTCTGCCGCACCGTCCACCGTGGCGTGCGGCCCCGCGCTGGGCAGGCCGTACATCGGCACACCCTGCTGGGCCAGCCGCACGGTGCCAAGCCACGTCCGCAGCCCCGCGATGGCCCCGACGAAGTCTGTCGCACCCTCCAGCTGCGCCGCGGTGAGACTGGTCAGCTTCGTGCAGTACGGCGAGATCTCGGCCACTGCCGGCCGCACCAGTGTGGACCACCGCTGCGACACATCCAGCGTCTTGAGCTCGATCAGGCACACGCCGATCTCGATGATCTCCCGCTGCTGGGCCGCCGGAATGAACCCGACCTCATCGCGCGTGCCCGCCCGCTCCGCATCGGAACCCGGCACCGGATCCTCCCAGCACGAGGCCTCGATGTCGATGACGATCAGGTTGTGGAGTTTGAGGGCCAAGCGGGGAAGAGAAAAGAGGAAAGCGACTGTGTCTCAAGTCAATGATTTTGAGGCTGATTTGGTTTTTTCTTTTCGCCCCAGAGCAGGTCGTCACGCACCAGGGCGTTGATGATGGTCAGGAGCTTGCGCATGCAGGCCGTGATGGCCACTTTG
>CAILKP010000070.1 GCA_903834785.1 uncultured bacterium | reverse complement strand
TGGTGGGGCCAGCAAACAACATAAATCGCTCGGAAGCAAGCACGCGAGCCGGTTGCTTGCACCTGTAAACTTCGATTCCGACTCCCAGCGACAGAAAGCCGGGTTAGATCACAGGCCCCATTTCCAAATTTGACCATTTCGACGCTCGCCCATTTCCAAATTTGACCATTTAAACCGCACAACCCTCCCAACCCCTACGTCCTCCCACGCTTATCTCCCCCCCGCCCGATCCTCCCGCCGACACCGCTCGAACCCTGTTCTAGAGCATGGCCGCCGCACCCGCACCATCTGAAGATCCCGGCTTCTCACCGCGCTTGCTGACCGCCCTGGCCCAGGCCCGCAACTCCGAGGTCCTCGGCGAAGTCATCGATGCCTCCCTGAAAAAGGCCGAAGAAAACCGCAAGCTCACCGAGAAAGCCCAGGCCGAGCGTCGCGAGCAGGAACGCATCGACCAGCGTGCCCGCGAGTCCGAACGCCTCGAACGCGAAGCCGCCGAACGCACCCGTATCGAGCAGCAGAATCGCGATGCCGAAGTCGCCGCCCGCCAGTCCGCTCGCCGCGCCCAGCTCCAGGCCGAGCAGCTCGCCGCCACCACCCGCCGCGGCCAGAACGGCTTCATCGGCGAGTTCGCCCGCGACTTCGACCCGCTCAACCTCAGCGCATAACCGCCCCACACCGCGCGGCCCAACCCACCACGCCCGGCCACCCCGCAACCGGTACGCTTCCGCGTGCCCGATGCCGCACTCCCCATCCCGTCCGAGGTTCTCTGCGAATCCTGCGGCTACCGCCTCGGCGGGCTCCCCCCCACCACCAACTGCCCAGAGTGCGGCACGCCCGCCGCCACCTCCCTGCCCGAACGCCGCACCGGCTCACCCTGGCAACTCGCCCTCTCCCGCGCCGAACCGGCCAGCCCGCGCCCCCGCCCGCTCGCCATCCTCCGCGCGTGGCTCGCCACCGCCGCACTCGCCCTGACCAGCCCCATCCGCCTCTTCGGCATCACCCGCCTTACCGCCTCCGCGGCCCCCAACGCCTCCCCATCATCCCCGCCGCAGCTCGCACCCGGCAACCGCTCCCTGCTCTGGACCAACCTGCTCCTGGCCTCGCTGCTGCTGACCATCGGCGTCGGCCTCGTCCACGCCGCCTTCGCCCCGCCGCTGGTCATCTACCCCGACGGCCCCACCATCCGCAGCGAGATCGGCGACCCCGTCACCCCCGCACCGGTCGTCCGCTACCTCGTCGCCGATACCTCCCTGCTGGTCTCCGGCTCGCTGCTCATCCCCGTGTTCATCCTGCTCCTGCTCGCCCTCACTTCGCTGGAGACCATCGGCCTGCGCACCTTCGGCGCCCGCCGCGCTTGGCGCATCACCCGCCCCGTCGCCTGGTCGGTCGTCTCCCACGCCTCCGCCGGCTGGCTCGCCGCGGGCCTGCTGGCCATGCTCTTCCACGCCCTGGCCCAGCTCCCCGCCCTCCACCCCCGCCTGCTCGATCTCTACTCGCTGCTCGACCAGCACCTGAACATCTTCGGCTTCACCTGGGCCACCACCACCCGCTGGATGCCGACCACCCTCGGCCTCTTCCTCGGCATGCTCGTCTTCGAGACCATCGTCTACTTCGGCATCCGCCGCTGCCGATTCGCAAACTAAGCCCACCCGCCCCACCCGGCCGCGGCACGCCCGCCGGCACGCCAGCGTCTGGTTCCAGACATTCCTGCAATACCCGGCCTGTGTCTCCGTTCGCAACGTCATGCGACTCCGCTTCAGACTCGCGACCGCTCTCGGTCTGCTCACGCTTCTGTCCGTCCCGGCCACCACCCTTGCCCAGGGCAGAGCTCGAACATCGCCCGGCGGACCACAGTCCGAGTTCTCCACGCTCGTAGGCTGCCCCTCCGACCGCACCGCCGTCATCAGCGTGCTCTCCGCCCGGACCGCGCAGGGTCGGATCGAGTACGGGCCATCAAGCGGCGAGTTCAACCAGAAGTCCGAGTTGTTCTCTCTGTCCGCCGGCGTCCCCCTGCACGTCGACATTCGCGGCCTGAGCCCCGACACCCAGTACGCCTATCGGGTGGTCCTCCGTGCCGCGGGAGCTGCCGACTGGACGCCGCAACCGTCGGGGAGCTTCCGCACCGCAAGGCCACCGGGCCAGAGCTTCACCTTCACGGTGCAGGGCGACTCCCATCCTGAACGCCCCGGCCGCATGTACGACCCCGACTTGTACATCCGCGCCCTGAGCAACGTGGCGGCAGACACCCCCGACTTTCACTTCATGATGGGCGATGACTTCAGCATCGAGCGCCTCATCGAGCAGGGCAACAAAAGCCAGACTGCGGTCAACGCCGTGTATGCAAGCCAGCGGTCGTTTCTCGGACTCGTCGGCAGGAGCACCCCGCTGATGCTCGTCAACGGCAACCACGAACAGGCCGCAAAGTACCTGCTCGACGGCACGCCGAACAACTTCGCGGTCCTGGCAGGCAAGGCGCGAACCACCTTCTTTCCGCTCCCCGCACCCGGTGGAATCTACTCCGGAAACTCCAGACCCGTTGAACATGTCGGGCTGCTCCGCGACTACTACGCCTGGCAGTGGGGTGACGCCCTGTTCGTCGTGATCGACCCCTACTGGCACTCCGATGCAGCGGTCGACAACGAGGCGGGTGCCCGCGGCCCCGCTCGCGACGGCCAGGGCGAGCCCGTCGAGCGGCAACGCCGGCGTGATCCTCAAAATGGTGCTCAGCTCAACGCCGACGCCATCCAGCCGCCCGCCCAACCCCAGCGTCAGCCCGAGCCGCCAGCAGCACCCCGTGGCGGCAACGGTGGCGGCCGAGGACAGCGCGACCTCTGGCAGATCACCCTCGGCGATGAGCAGTACAAGTGGCTCCAGAGCACGCTGACGACGAGCAACGCCAGATTCAAGTTCGTCTTCAGCCATCACGTCTCCGGCACCGGCCGCGGCGGGGTCGAAGTCGCCCCGTACTACGAATGGGGCGGTCAGGATCGAGCGGGCGGAGGGGGTGGAGGGGGTGGAGGGGGTGGAGGGGGTGGAGGGGGCGGAGGGGGCGGAGGTGGAGCGGGAGGCCGAAATCGCCCGGGGGCCGCGCCAGGCACTCAGCCGGCTGCCGCTCCAGCCGCGCCGGCCACACCCGCCCGCGGCCTGGCCCGCTTCGCGCAACTCCGGCCCACCTGGGAAAAGCCGATCCACGCCCTCATGCGTGACACCGGGGTCACCGTCTTCTTCCAGGGACACGACCACCTCTACGCCCGTCAGGAACTCGATGGCGTCATCTACCAGACCTGCCCCAACCCCGCCGATCCGACCTTCACCGCGTTCAACCGCGAGGCGTACAAGAGCGGCGACATCTTCCCGAACTCCGGCCACCTGCGAATCACCCTCACCGGTGGCGATAACCCATCAGGCAAGGTCGAATACGTCCGCGCAGCCCGCCCCGGCGATGAAGCCCTGCAGGGCCGCAACGGCTCCATCGTCCACCAGTACGCGCTGACCCCGCGCCAGGCCAAGGCCACATCCAAGGCCCCAACCCCCGGCACACAGCAGGAGCCCGCCCGATGAGTCCCAAGCACAGGCACCTCACGCTCGCCGCACTGATCGCTCTCTCCTGCACCGGCGCAGCTTCCGCGCATCCCCCGGACAATGACGGGCAGCACGGCGACCACCATCATCTCGATCCGACGAAGCTCCGCACCTGGACCAGCACTAGAACCGGCGAGGTCGTGCGCGGCGCGTTCCTGGCCGCACGCTCAGTCAACGGCGTCGTGCGCGTCAGCATCGAGCGCGAAACCGGCGATGTCATCACCTTCCCTCTGGCAGATCTGGCCGAGGCCGATCGGGCCGAAGCGCAGCGGCGGATCGACGAGGTCAGCGCAACACACAAGCTGCTCGCCACCGCCGTGGCCGGTCAGCCGGCCTCCTCCGTCCAGCCGCCGCCCACGGTCGATGCAGCCTCGAAGGCCCCGATCCAGGCCGCTCCGTTCAACGTCTTTGCCCCCTTCGTCAGCACCCGGTGGGATGATCGCTGGCTCTACATCGACAGCGACGGACTCCCCCACTCGCCTCCCGCGCCCGGCACCAGGCCGGAACTCGCCAAAGCGACCTTCACCTTCTCCCACCCGCTGATGGTCGGCATCACCGCGTGGCAGCAGCAGGTGCCGCTGCCGCAGAGCTACCGCGGCAGCAATGCCTGGCAGATCCCGCTCAGGCCGGAACTCGCCGACAAACCGGTGTCCGCCAAGCAGCAACTTTTCCGCGGAGCCATCGCACTGGCCGCCAACGGTGTCCCGATCTTCAACCCCATCAAGAACGACGGCCGCACCGACACGCTCCTGGCCGGCGAACTCGACGAGTTCGGAGGACACTGCGGCCGCGCCGATGACTACCACTACCACATCGCCCCCACACACCTGGCCAAGTACGTCGGAAAAGGCCAGCCCGTCGCCTACGCCCTCGACGGCTTCCCGATCTACGGCTATTTCGACCCGGCGGCCAAGCCGGACGGACCCGATCAGGACAAGTGCTGCCCGCTCGGCTCGCACGAGCCACTGGACTGGATGAACGGTCATCACGCTGCCCCGCCCCCGGGCTCACCCGCCGGCACAAAAGGCCTCTACCACTACCACGCCAGCGTCAAGTACCCCTATCTCAACGGCGGCATGCGCGGCGTGGTCACCGTCAAGGAAGACCAGATCGACCCGCAGCCCAGGGCCGCCTCGCCGCGGGCGGCACTGCCGCCCCTACGCGGGGCGAAGATCACGGGCTTCAAAGCCGCGGCAAAGGACACAGACGCCGCATGGTCGCTGGAGTACACACTCGGCGGCAAGAAGCACTACGTCAACTACCGCCTCGAGAACGGAAAGTGGGTGTTCGACTTCGTTGACCCCACCGGCGCTGCCCGGACCGAAACCTACGACGCAGCGAACCCGCAGCGAAGGCAGGGCGGCGGCGGTGACCGCCAGCGAGGTGAGGGTGGCGGCGGACGCCGTCCGCGCGAAAACAACCCAGGGGCCGACACTCCCCCGCCACCCGCACCTCCAGCCGCACCACCAGCCGCACCACCGGGGGCGTTGCCCGCCGGTGACCCAGCACCCGCACCAAAGGCCGCGGCATCATCCTTCTCACTCAGCAGCACCGATGTCACCGGCGGCCGCCTCGCCATCGACTGCACCTGCGACAGCAAAGCCGCGCCGCGTGCCCCCGCCCTGGCGTGGGGCACGCCGCCCGAAGGCACCAAGTCCTTGGCCATCGTCATGCACCACATCACCCGCGACAACGACACCCATGTCTACATGATCCTGGCCAACCTCCCCGCAACCGCTCGTGAGCTCAAAGCCGGCGATGCGAGCCTTGGCTCCTGGGGTCAGAACACCGTCAACCGCAAGAACGCCTACGCCCCGCCATGCTCACAAGGCCCGGGCGACAAAACCTACACCATCACGCTCTACGCCCTCTCGGCGGAGGCGAGAACCCCGGCGGGAACCCTCCCCGCACCGCTGACACGCGATGCGCTGCTGGCGGCGATCAAGGACACAACGCTGGCAACGGCCACGTTGGACGTCAAGTACGCACGGGCTTCCCGGTAGAACGCAAGCGAGGACGTCATGACACCCAACACCCACCTAAGCTCCACCGCAGCCATCACCAGGCTGCTCGCCGTCGCGATACTCATCTGGCCAGCGGGACTGGCCCTCTGCTGCTGCCGGCCCGCGCTGGCACAGCAGCCCGAGACCCCAAGGCCGTCGCCGACCCGGGACGAGCAGACCCGCCCTGCCCGCGGCGACGGGCGCCGCGGCCTGATCAGCGAGATGACCGCGTTCAAGACGGAAGTGCCCGCCCGCGCCATCGATGTCGTGCTGGCCAGACCGATGCGCGATTCAATCTGCGCGAGCGTCACGTGCTACCAGCAGGATCCAGGTCAAGCCGCACCGCACGAGGGGTACATCGAGTTCCGCCGCGACGACTCCGCCGCGCTTTCCAGGACCCCCACGCAGCCGCTGCCGGGCGGCGTGCCCGTGCTCTTCACACTCAACGGGCTGACTCCTGATACCGCGTACGTCTACCGCGTGCGCTCCCGCCGCCTGGCCGGTGCGGAGCAGGGAGACTCTGCCGCTACGGAGTACTTCTCATTCCGCACGCCGCGACCGCCGAGCACGCAGCCCGGCAACACCGCCGGCGGGGGCCCGGCCGGGGGTGCGTTCACCTTCACCATTCAGGCCGACTCGCACCTCGACCAGGGTGTGGAGCCGAAGTTCTACGAGCAGACGCTGGCCAACATGCTGCCGCCGATCGCACTGGTCAAGCCTGACTTCATGATCGACCTGGGCGACACCTTCATGACCGACAAACGCGGACAGGACTTCAAAGCCGCGCTGCCCCAGTACGATGCACAGCGATACTACTTCAGCCGCGTGGCCCACTCCGTGCCGCTGTTCATGGTGCTGGGCAACCACGACGGGGAGAAGGGCACATCCGGCACTCGCCCTGACGACATCGGCCCCTGGTCCTACCTGCAGCGCACCATTCGGTTCCCGCAGCCGCTCGCCAGCGCGACGCCGCTCGGCGGCGACACGTTCTATTCCGGCGCCACGGCGATGAGAGACGGCGTGGGCGCAAACTACTACGCCTTCGAGTGGGGCGATGCACTCTTCATCGCGCTCGACCCGTACTGGAGCACGACCGAGCGCATCCGCGGCGGTGGCGGCGGCAATCGCGGGGCCGGCGGAGCCGACCGTGGCGGAGGGCAGGGCGGTCGGGGAGGGGAGGGTGGTCAGCGGCAAAGTGACGAGCCACTCCAGCCGACCGATGGCAGTTGGGCCAGCACCCTCGGCCGCACGCAGTACGACTGGCTTGCCGGAACACTCCAGCGCACGAAGGCAAAGTACCGCTTCGTGTTCATCCACCACCTCGTTGGCGGCATGGGCGGGGCCGAGTCGCGCGGCGGCGCCGAGTCCGCCCCCTTCTTCGAGTGGGGCGGCAAGAACGCCGACGGCACCCCGGGATTCGCCCAGCATCGCCCGGGCTGGGCCATGCCGATCCACGACCTGCTCTTCACACACCGCGTCTCGGCGGTCTTCCACGGGCACGATCATCTCTACGTCAGCAGCCATCGTGACGGTGTCGTATATCAGTGCGTGCCGCAGCCGGGCAATCCCCGCGGCAACACGCGCACCGCCGCACCCTACGGCTACACCTCAGGCACCCTGCTCGGAAGCCCAGGCCACATCCGCGTTCGCGTCGCGCATGACAAGACAACCGTTGAGTTCGTGCGAACCGCGCTGGCAACTGCCGCAGAAGCCAACGGCCGCGGCAACCCGGACCGCCGCGGGGCGGGCGGCCCCGCCGGGGAAGCCAACGCAGCGATCGTCCACTCCTACTCCATCTCCCCCGCCGCGGTGTCATCCACGCCCCCACCCGAGAACCGCCCATGAACCGCCGCCTCAAGCCGCTTGCTTTGGTCAGCGCCGCATCCCTTGCCGTGCTCGGCGGGGCGGTACTCTCGTCCCAACCGGCCCGCGATGGCAAACGACCTCGCTCCGATCAGCGGGGCATCATCAAGCCCACCATGGCCGACACACTTCGCGGAGCGATGTACGCAGACAACTGGTTTGTCATGTACATCAACGGCAAGCCGGTGGCGGTCGATTCGATCGACTTCCTCCCGCACAACGTCGTGACCGTGGATCTTCTCCCCCAGTATCCCATGACGATCGCGGTGCTGGCCAAGGACAACGCGGACCCCGCCACGGGCTGCGAGTACGGCCGTCAGATCGGCGACTGCGGCTTCATTCTCAAGTTCTCCGATGGCACGGTCACGAGCGCCAGTTGGAAGGCAAAGTGCTTCCACCACGGCCCGATCGATCGTGACACCGCAAGCCCGAAGGTGCGGAGCCAGGCCATCCCCGCTGACTGGTTCGAGATCAACTTTGATGACACCTCCTGGGCAAACGCCGTCGAGTACCCCCAGGACCGTATCCAGCCCAAGGAACCTTTCTTCGTCCACGATTTCAAGGGCGCCAAATGGATCTGGAGCGGCGATCTTGACCTTGACAACACGGTGGTCTTTCGCCACCGCATCGATCGCCCCGACTTCAAGCCGAAGTGGAACACCGCACCAGACCTGTCCGTCACGGACGTTCCGGGCCTCAGATGATCCGCGGCACGCCGCCCGCCCCCCCATCGCCGCCATAACCTCTCGCTTCAACGCGGAGCCGCCGGCCGCCATCACCGTGATGCGCTCGCCGCCCGGCCGTGTTCTGGCGGAGGCACTTCCATGGGAATCGGTGCAAACGAGGCGGAGTCACAGTGGTACGACCAGAAGGCCAAGCTCATGGAGCAGGTCCTGGGCCCGAGCCACGACATGGTCATGCACGCGATCGTGCCCTTCAACGTCGGCGGCGGGCTCGACCTCTACTTCTACACCCAGCACAAGCCCGGCACCGTCTTTGCCACCATGGAGCTTTCGGAACTGCCCGGAACCGGTTCGTCAAACCAGTGCTTCCGCAACTATGAACTGCTCATGTTCACCCGCGAGGCGTTCGACCACACGGCCACGCACAAGCCCGAAACGCCATTCGGCCGCATCTTCCCCGGGTTCAACGCGATCCTCAACAACATCGCACTGTTCAGCCAGCAGGCCCAGCTCAACCCGCAAGAAACCTGCAAGTTCCCAGAGGACATGGAATCCGTCGGCGGCCGCTGCCTCATCTTCGACGCGTACCCCGCCATCCCTGAAGATGAACCAGCCGATTTCGGCCTGCTGGTCATCATCGAGATCTTCCGCTCCGAGATGGAGTTCGCCCGCAAACACGGCGGCCGCAAACTGCTCGACCGCCTCGATGCCGCCGGTCACTACCCCTACTCCGACCTCAACCGCAACCCCGTCGCCTAGCAGGACCCGCACTCTCTAGCGGGACCGCTCTACTGAACACGTCCAACCGCGGCACGCTCAGCGTACTTTCGTAGCTCCGGGCTGATGTCCGTCCGTTGCAGGAAACGCCGCACGATCGGCTCCGTACGCTCGGGGATGCGGAGGTACCAGTGACCGAGCCCGTGAAGCACACTCTCAAGGCACGACTCCGCCTTGAGCTTCAAGACCTCTTCAAAGACGTGCAGCACCGCATCATTCTCGGCATCGTCCGTTCCGGCGTACATTGAGGTGATGTCCCACCACATGTAGCACGCCCAGTTGGGTCGATTCGGATCACTCGGCCCTCCCTCAACGTGGCTCAGGTCGTTCTGGTACACCGGCGCGATCAGCTTCTCGTAGAACGGAACCATCGCATCGATGCCCCTGCGGCGATGTGCCCACGGCAGCCTCGCATCCGAAAACACGGACAGGTGCCGCGAACACGAGCCGCTGACAAGGAAGTGGATCCCCTGATCGATCTGCGGGTGAGTGAATCGCCGGATCAGCCCTTCCGGCTGCTCAAAGAGCTGCGTGATGTACGACAGCGTCCGCGCAGTGTCCGCCAGTTCGTCCCATTCCTGGAAGTACCCAGACTCAGGATCCCGCCACCACCATTTCGGGGCGAGCACCGGGTGATCGAACACATATCGAACCCACTCCTCGAAGGAAATGTCATCGGGCAAACGGCAACGCTCCCGTGCTTCCATAGCTCAAAGCGTAGCGGTTCAACAAGTTGCCCGGCCTCGACTCACCGCCACACACCTTGAGCTGAAGCGGTGACACGACGGCCTGTTTCTACATCTCGCACTCACCAACCCGCATCGCCTTCATTTGACCATTTGACCATTTCCCCATTTGACCATTTCCTCGCCTCCCCTCACCTCACCCTTGCCTCCCACGGCGTCCCCGGCGTGTAGCCGATCAGGCCGTACAGCTCCTGACGGGTCTGCATCGCCGGCAGCAGGTTCGCCACCGAGCCCTCGCTCTTGAGCTGGGCCAGCGCCTTGCTCACCGCGCCCATCGCCACCCGCAGCATCGAGACGGGGTAGATCACGCAGTGGTACCCCATCGCCTCAAAGTCCTTGATGTTGATGATCGGGGTCTTGCCGAACTCGGTCATATTCGCCAGCAGGTACACGCGGCGGCTGGGGAAGTTCGTCCGGATGGCCTTGGCAAAGTCGGCGAACTCCGCCGCCGTCGTCAGGCCCTCGGGGAACAGCATGTCCGCCCCGGACTCAACGTACAGGCTGGCCCGCTTCACCGCCGCCTCCATGCCCTCCACGCCGCGGGCATCGGTCCGGGCGCAGATGACAAAGCCGCCATCACCGATGGCCCTGGCCGCCTTGGCGGCCCACTGCACCTTCTCGGCCATGTGGTCCGGCGGCACCAGTGCCTTGCCGTCAAGGTGGCCGCACCGCTTGGGGAACTGCTGGTCCTCCAGGTGCAGCCCCGCCGCCCCGGCCAGTGCATACTCAATGACCGTCTTGCGGACCATCTCAGCCTCACCAAAGCCCGTATCGGCATCGGCCAGCACCGGCAGGCCGGTGGCCTGATAAATCTCCCGGACCGCGCGGCAGAAATCCCCCACCGTCAGCAGCCCCACATCCGGCACGCCCGCCACAACCGAGGTGGCCGCCCCGGACACGTACGCCGCCGAAAAGCCCGCCTGGGCAATCGCCAGCCCGCACAGGGCGTTAAACGCCCCCGGCGTGGCCACGCAGCCCTGGTCCATCAGGGCGCGGAAACGGGTACCCGGTGAGACGGTCTGTCCTTGGCTTGCCATGACCTATCGGAGGGGCCCGGCCGCCCAATGTCAAGCCCGTGCGATCGCGGGCCGATCCTGCCTGCGCCGGGTCGGGTTTTCTGGCCCGGTCGGTCCGCACCCGGTACCCTGCGCTCCGTATTCAGATTCCGTTTTCGCCCCCCGGCTTCCTGTCTCAGAGCTTTTATGGTTCATCCCTGGCACGACGTTACCCCGGCCATTCAAGGCCTTCCCCTGCCGCAGAACTTCCAGGCGGTCATCGAGATCCCCAAGGGCTCGAGCAACAAGTACGAGCTCGACAAGGGCACGGGCATGCTCAAGCTCGACCGCGTGCTCTCCTCGGCCGTCTACTACCCGGCCAACTACGGCTTCATCCCGCAGACTCTGGCCGAGGATGATGACCCGCTCGACGTCCTGGTGTACTGCACCGAGGAGATCCCGGCCATGTGCCTCTGCCAGGCCCGCGCGGTGGGCATGATGACCATGGTCGATCAGGGCCAGCCCGACCACAAGATCATCGCCGTCCTGCGCGATGACCCGATCTACTCCGAGCGCGAGAAGGTCAGCGACTTCCCCCGGCACATCTTCAAGATGCTCCGCCGCTTCTTTGAGGACTACAAGACCCTCGAAGGCAAGGAAGTCATGGTCGACGAGATGCTCCCCGCCGAGGCGGCCCACGCGATCATCGAAGACTCACTGGCCCGCTACTGGAAGAGCCGCCAGCAGGGCCAGATCAAGGGCCTGAAGACCTGAGCAGCCGCCCCGAGTGCGTCGGCAGTCCGTACTGTTGGCACCGGTGAGGAACGATGACCGAGGCCACCTATTCCCAAGACCTGCAGCACGAGTACCAGGCCGAGATGCGCAAGCTCATCGGCGAGCGGTTCTTATACTTCTGTCTGGGCGTCGCCGTCATCGCGCTGTTCCAGTCGCTGACCATTGGCTGGGCCGATGTGGTTCAGCCCCTCTGGCGGTACCTGCTCCGCGGCAACGCCGCCATGACCGACGAGCTGGCCCAGCAGATCCGCCTGCCCGGTCCTGAGCAGCTCCTCAACGTCGCCCAGATGGCCATCGACTCGGCCGTGTACGGCACCGCCGCCTACATGGCCTGGCGCAACCGCCTCCGCGGCAGGCCGCTGGACCAGCTTGCCGTCAAGCTCATCCAGGTCAACGGCGCGGTGGCCATGATCCTCTACGCCGTGATCACCCGGGCTCCGGGCAACGCCATCGGCACCGTCTTCCAGGCCCACCTGGTGGCCTGCGCGTTCATGCCGTGGACCTGGCGTCAGGCCGTGCGGCCCATGATCCCGCTGCTGGTGCTCAACGCCCTGCTGGTCGCCGGCTTCTACGGCGGGTGGTTTGATGTCCGCCTGTGGGTTCAGAAGATCGTCTCGGTCCTGAGCTCCCCGCTCATCGTCGTGCCCGGAGCGGTCATTGCACTGGTCAAGCACACCACCAGCAGCCAGCGGTTCAAGACCCGCTTCCTGGAGGCCCGCTACGGCCAGATCAGCCAGGAACTCACCGCGGCCCGCGCCATCCACGATGCCTTGTTCCCCACCAGCGGCTCAACCTACGGGCCGCTGAAGCTCGACTACCGCTACACGCCCAAGAAGCAGATCGGCGGAGACTTCCTGTTCGCCCGCGCTGTCGACGGGCCCGGCGGCAATCAACTGCTGAACCTGGTCGTGCTGGACGTCACCGGCCACGGCATCTCGGCGGCACTGTCGGTCAGCCGCATTCACGGTGAACTCGAGCGTCTCTACGGCGAGAACCCGGCCATCGCGCCCGGCGAGGTGCTGCGGTCGCTGAACCGCTACGTGGAGCTGACGATGGCCACCCACGGCATCTTCGTGACGGGTGTGGTCTTTCGCATCAGTGCCGAGAACGACACCATCACCTTCGCCTCCGGCGGCCATCCGCCGGCGTTCGTCCGGCATCAGGACGGCTCGATCATGCAGCTGGCGGCCCACAGCACCGTGATGGGCGCACTGCCCGACCACGAGTTTGACCCGATGGAAACCATCTGCCCGTTCGTGCCGGGCGACTCGCTGGTGGCGTACACCGATGGGGCCATTGAGGCGACCGATGCACACAACGAACAGTTCGCCATCGCCGGTGTGGCCAAGGCGCTGATCAACGCGCCGGCCCAGGCGGCGCTGACGGTGTCCGTGGTCGAGGCCGTCGAGCGGTTCAGGGTCGGCCCGGCGACCGACGACGTGCTGGTGGTGGAGGTCAAGCGGGCCATCCGTTCGGCGGCTGAGGAGCAGCGGCCGGCGGCGGTCAGTTCCCCGGCAGCCCAGCCTTGAGGAAGCGACCGTTCTTGTGGAAGAGCTCGCCGTCGGCATAGATCTCGCCGCCGGGGCAGCCCAGGCGCTGGCGCATCTCGCAGATCATGTCCCAGTGCAGACCGGAGACGTTGTTGCTGCCACTCTTTGGGTAGCCGGCTCCGACGGCGGCGTGGAAGGTGCCGCCGATCTTCTCATCAAAGAGGATGTTGCGGGAGAAGTCCTCGATGCCGTAGTTGGTGCCGATGGCGATCTCACCGAGGTTGCGGGCACCTTCGTCCTGGTCGAGCATCTGGTGCAGGAAATCCTGGCCCTTGCTGGCGCGGGCATCGGTGACGCGGCCGGCGTTGAACTGCAGCCGGACACCGTGAACCTCGCGGCCCATGTAGACGGCGGGGAAGGTGTAGTTGACGTGGCCCTGCACGCCCAGGCCGCCGTCGCTGGGGAGGGTGGGACCGGCGAAGACTTCACCGTCGGGGAAGTTGCTGTGGCCGCAGCAGTTGATCCAGGTGGCCTTGGAAACATCGACGGTCAGGTCGGTGCCGTCGTTGTCACCGAAGGGGCCCTTGTGGGGCGGGACGACGAAGCGGAGGATCTTCTTGCCGCGGAGGTAGTCGCAGACGCGTTCCTGCTTCTCGGCGATTTGCTGCCAGGCGGCGACGGGGTCGGGCAGGTGGAGGAGGCCGGCGCGGAAGACGAAGTCGGCGTACTGGCTCAGCGACATCTCGGCATCCTGGGCGGAGGCCTGGGTGGGGAACTGGGTGCCGCACCAGCGGAGGGTGCCTTCCTTCTCGCGGCGCATGAAGGTCTGCATGTAGGGCTTGCGGCCCTGCTGGAGGAGGGCGACCTTGCGGCTGTCGTAGCGGGAGAGGAACTTGGTGTTGCCCTCGGCCCAGAAGCTGAGGGTGACATCGACGCGGTTGATCAGATCCTGGAGGACGGGGTTGGCAAAGGCGATCTGCTCATCGGTGCCGCCAGCGACGAGGAGTTCCTGGAGGTCCTCGCTGCGGGGCCAGAAGAATGGGTTGCCGCCGGCGGCGACGACGGCGCGGTAGAGCTCACCGACCAGGGGCATGCCGGTGGGGTCGCCGATGATGGCGACGAGGTCGCCCTTTTTGATCTGGGTGGAGTAGCGAACCAGAACATCGGCGAGCTTGGCCAGGCGGGGGTCGTGCATTTTGCAGGATAGCGGCGAGGGGCGTGGATTTGGAGCTGGCCGGGGGAAGGGTGCGGGCGGGGTGTCGGGAGAATCCCGGCGGGTCGAAGGCGCCCGATTTGTGCGCACAGTTTGGGCGTGTGATAAAAAAACCGCGGCGTCTGGAAGGCCAGACGCCGCGGGGGTGGAACTGAGATGTGCCTTGGCGACCCGCGCTTAGCGTTTGGTGGGAGCCGCGCTGGCCTGAGCACTGCCGGCGAGGCGGGCCTCCAGGACGAGCAGGGCGGTCTGGAGCTGGAGGTCGATGTTCTCGGCCAGGAGGCGGTTGGCATCGGGCGGGCCGTTACGGGTGTCGTCAACGGGCATCTCGCCTTCGCGGCGCTTGCCCGGCTTGGGCCGCTCGGCATCGGCGGTCAGGTCGGCATCGCTGCGGAGGACGATGGAGTCGTTCTGCTGCTTGGGGAGCATCTCGACTTTGATGTTGGGCTCGACACCCCAGGTGGAGGCGCCGGGGCGGCGGTGGATGCACACGCCGCTGGGCAGGTAGTAGTACGCGGTGGTGAGCTTCATCTGCGCCTGGCTGGAGAGCGGGGCGACATTCTGGACGCTGCCCTTGCCGTAGGAGCGGTTGCCCAGGACGACGGCGGGGACCTCGCCCTTGTCGGCGTAGAAGCGGATTGCGCCGGAGACGATCTCGCTTGCGGAAGCGGAGGTCTCGTTGATCATGACGATGGTGGGGATGCTGCGGAGCGAGGCGCGGCCGCTTTCGGCGTTCTCGATCTGCTTGCGGGGGCCGCTTCCCTGGGTCCAGACGATGGGACCCTCGTCGATGAAGAGGTTGCCGACGCTGACGGCCTGGTCGAGCAGCCCACCGGGATTGAAGCGGAGGTCGAGGATGATGGCCTTGAGGCCGGTGCGCTTCATCTGGCCGATGGCACGCTTGAGGTCGGCGGTGGTGGTGTCGGCGAAGTTGCTGACACGCATGTAGCCGATCTGGGAGTTCTCATCGATGAACCAGTTCCAGTCCATATCGCCCGGGCCGCTGCGGGTCCAGCCCTTGACTGTGGGGAGCTTGATGCGGGCACGCTTGAGCTCGTAGGGAACGTCCTCGCCGGCTCGCTCGATGAGGATCTTGACCATGGAGCCGGAGCCGCCGGTGATCTGCTCGACGGCCTGATCCAGGGACATGCCGACGGCGGACTTGTCGTTGATCTTCTTGAGCAGGTCGCCGGAGCGGATGCCTGCCTTCTGGGCGGGGGTGCCTTCCAGCGGAGAGACGACCTTGATCATCTGGCTTTCTTCATCGAGCTGGATCTGGATGCCCACACCGACGAAGGAGCCCTCGGTCATTCGCTTGAAGCGGGCGAGCTCATCGGGCCAGACGATCTGGGAGAACTCATCAAGGCGGTCGAAGCAACCGTTGCCAAACTCGTGGAGGATGGCCTCGCTGGGCACCTTGATGGTGGACTTGGTCTTGGCCAGGAGTTCGGTCAGAACGCTCTGGACGACAAACGGCCCGCCCGGCGCATCGGTGGCGCCGAACCGGACGAGCTCAGCATTGATGTGACCGACGAGCGCATCGCGAGCGGCGGCATCGGCGAGGCCCGGGAAGATGGCAGCCAGATCGCGGGTGGTGCAGAACACCTTGATGGCCTCGAGGCCGCCCTGAATCATCTTCTGGACGGGGATGCGCTCGACGTGATTCTCGGTAGCGACGCCGATGGCGCGGAGGACGATTGCCTCGTCGACACCGGTCAGGCGTGTGGTGTAGTCCTCACCGGTCTTGTTGAACGGGGGCAGCGCGGGCAGGCCGTCCTGCTGGCGGCGGGTGTTCCGCAGCTCGTAGAGCCGCTCGGGGGCGTACATGCGGATCATGCCGAGCCGGTCGGAGAGGCGGCGAACGTCGGCCTTGTAGGTCTGGGTTTCTTCCAGCAGGAGATTGAGCCGGCCGAACAGCTCGCCGGCCATGAGCCAGTCACCGTCGGTTTCGGCCTTGTGGGCGGCCGCGTCACCCTTGCGGATGAGGTTGACCATGCGCTCGGTCTTGAGCAGGCCCTGCTTGTCGATAGCGAGCATGTGCAGCTCGGTGGCGCGGAGGAGGGCCTTGGAGATCTCCACGGCGGACTTGGCGGAGTCGACGAGCTCATCGATCTGCTTGCCGACGCGCTCCATGTTGGCGGTGCGTTCACCCTCGCGGAACGCGATGGATGCCTTGACCTGCTCGACACGCTGACGGAGGCGGGTCAGCTCACGGCCGTCGACACCGGCGGCGAGCTGCTCGGAGAGGGAGACGACGGTGTCAAGTTTGCCGTCGAGGGCGGCCTTCCAGACGGCGGCGCCACCATCAGCGGGGCTGACGGGTGCCGGGGCTGCGGGCTGGGCGATGGCGGCGGGGGTGCCGGCCAGGGCTGTGAGGCCGAGGACGGTTGCCACGGCAAGGGACCGCAGGGTTGAAACGGAACGTGATGTGAGGGAAGAGCGACGCGACTTGGTGTTCAAGCTCATTGTGTTACCTTGCAAAGTCCTTCGTCCGGGGGCCTGGCCGACCCCGGGAGGGGCACGGCCAAGAGGTCATTGGGCAGGCGGGGTGCCCGGTTGTCTGGCCCCGAATTCGGACGTTGTCCAGCCGCGGGGGGTGAGGGGAAGCCGCACACGGCTGATCCATCGACGAAACACACTCAGAAAATCAAGATGCTCCTGGAGGCAGGATCCGCCAAAACGGCTGGGGTAAGCCCGGCAACCGTTTGGGACCTTATCGGTCTACGAACGAGCGTACCCGCCGGTTGCCCAAAGTTCCCGGCTTGGTGTCCTGATTTTGGACCGGGCCGGCGGGTGGGTAGCGAGGTTGGCGACAAGGGGCATTCGCCCGTGTGGTGCGCGGGGTGCAGGGTTGGCGGCGAGTCAGGTCCGGCGGCGACCGACGCGGAAAGCCTGGACGAGGCCGCCGGTGACGAGGAGGGACGTGAGGCCGAGTGTGATGGGGTTGGCGGCGGCCTGGCCGAACCAGCCGGCGGAGACACCGACCAGGGGCAGAAGACTGCAGATGGGACCGACGGTGTAGCCGAGGCCGATCATGGCCTCGTGCGTGCCGCCGGCGTCGACCTCGGCTGATCCGACTTCCATGGCGTAGTAGAGTGCGGCGGTGTAGATGGTGGCGGCGCCGAGGCCGAAGCAGATCTGGCCGCCGAGGAAGAGGGCGATGGGGAAGGCGACGGGACCTGTGCTGCCGGCGGGAACCACGACGGGGGCAAGGACGCTGGCGGCGAAGCCGAAGATGAGCAGGGCCATTCCGACGACCGGCGTCGCCCAGCGGCCGTGCCAGCCGTGCCAGATGCCGAGGGTTGAGAAGGTGACCACGCGGGCGGCGAGCCACGTGGCGCCGACGAGTTCCTTGAACTTGGGGGCGATGCCGATGGCCTGCATGATGCCGGGCTGCAGCGGCCCAAGGGCGTACATGACCAAGTAGGTCAGGGGCAGCAGGACGCGGTGAACATCGAGCATTCGCTCGTAGACGACGGGGTGCTCGTGGGCATCGTGCGGATGCTCACCGGGCTGGCGTGGAAAGGCCATGAGCAGACCGATGGCAAGCAGGTGGACGAGGGCGACGAGGCCGAAGGCGGCAACCTTGTGCTGCTCAGGGAACTGCGCCAGCACGAGCATGGAGCCGACGAGGGCGGAGGACCATGTGACGTTGAACTTGCCGGTAGAGTTGCGGAGCTGTTCGGCGGTGCGACCGCCGGCCAGGAAGCTCTCGACCACCGGCCAGAGCATGCCCGAGAGCATGGAGTAAAGAGAGCTGAAGGCCCACATCATCCAGGCGAGGCCGGGGCGGGCATCGTCACCGAAGCCGTACCAGGCGGCGACGGGGAGGAGGTTGAGCCCCGCAGCGGCGACCATGAGGCCGATGAGGAAGGTGCGGCCCGAGATGCCGCGGGACTTGAGGATGCGGGAGAGCGGCCCCGCACCGACGGCACCGATGACGTAGGTGATGCCGAAGGCCAGGCCGAGGAGGCAGCCGGTCAGAACGGTGAACTGGTAGGACTTCTCAAGGACGAAGTAGATGCCGTTGAACATGGTGCCCGTGGCGTACGAGTTCACGAAGGTGAACCCGAGGACGGCCCAGAGGGGGGCAGCGGCACCGGATCGGCCCGGGCTGCCAGAACTGGCGGCCGGGTGGGAAGTTTGGGGGGTGTGTGCTGTCGCTCCTGCCACGAGGGAATCACCATCCAGTCGGAGAAAAAACGGATCCGGCTGTCGGATCACCAGCGCGCTCTTGCTCGAGCGAGGTGCGGAGGGTAGGATGGCCCCGCTTCTTTTCCGTTCGGCAGGACCGTGACCCGGTCATGCGAGAACGGCACAACTAGTCCTGATAGCTCAATTGGATAGAGCGTCGGCCTCCGAAGCCGAAGGTTGCAGGTTCGACTCCTGCTCAGGACGTTCCGTCGGGAGACGAAATGGCCAAAGGGCCAAATTACCAAATTGCCAAATGGGCGCGGGGTGTGGCTTGGCCGTAGGGTCAGGGTGCGTGGTCGCGGATGAGGTCGGCGAGGATGGCCAGGCGGGTTGTGATGGGGTGGATTGTGTCGCGCAGGAAGTGTTCGAGGCGGCGGTTGGCCTCGATGTAGGCGGGGCTGGGTTCCGCGGTTTTGGCGTTGGCGTGCGCGAGGCGGGCGGCGTTGAGACGTTGGACTTCGGGCGAGTGGGCGGCGAGTTTGGCCTGGAGTTCCTCGCGCTCGCGGAGAAATGGTGCGAGGAACGCGGCCTTGGCTGGGGGCAGCGGTGCTGGCGCGGAGGCCGGAGCGGCGGCGGGTGTGGGGATGATCGCGGCAGGGGCGGCGGGAGTAACCGGAGCAGCGGGTGAAACGGATGAACTCACGGGTGTGCTGCTGGGCACTGATGAGTGCGACGGAGCAACTGCGGACGATGGGGTGCCTGCTGATGGCGCGGGGGTGATGGTGGATGTTGCCGCGGCGGCGGTGAGGAGGTCCTTGGCGGGGCGGACGAGAGCGGGTTCTGCGGCCGGGGGATGGGGCTCGCGCGGGCCGGGAGGTGGCGGCGTGGGCGTGCGGGGAGGCGGAATGTCACCGGAGCGGGAGCGGGGCGCACGCGGTGTGAGCGGGCGGGGAATGGGAAGCGGGCGGAACCGTGCTGCCAAAGCGGCGACGGCCATGAGGTCCTCATCGACGGGGATTCGGCGTGTGCTCATGCCGCGAACGGTGCGGAGGGCGACGCGAAGGGTCTTGCGGATCTCGTGATTGGTGCGATGGGTGTCGCGGAGGTTGTCCAGGAAGATCGCGGTGTGGATCGCGTTGAGTTCGGCGGGGGTGGTGGCCAGGTCCCATGCCGCGGGCGAGGCCGTGCCGGGGCGTGTGAGCGAGGGGGCGGCCTCGGGAAGGACGGGAGCGACCGAGGATGAGGCGGGTTGGGCGACGGTGACCATGGCGAGCGGCTCCGAGGGTGATCGCGAGTTGATACGGGCAATGTACGGCATGCGGTTGCATTACTGTTTGGTATTTGTTTATATGGATATGCATGACGACCGTTTGCGGGTGATGGCCGCCGCGGGGTTTGAGCGATGACGGCAGAGCGGGGGCGGCGGCGAGTTGTGCGGAGATGTGTGCGGCGAGGGAAACAAGATTTTGGCGGTGTGGAGGTTTGTTACCACTCACTACCGACCGATAAACTCCCGGTCTGGCCGCGTGGGCGGCCGATTGGAGTTGGTTGCCCGCGTTTCTCGCGGCGACGGCTTTGCATTTCCGATGCGTTTGTTCCCCCCTTGATCCCCCCACTGCCCCGCTGAATCCGGAGTACTCATGGCCCTGCTGACCGACACGCCCCAGTATGCCGCCCTTGCGAATCACTACCGGTCGATGGCGACGGTGCAGATGACGGATCTTTTTGCCAAGGACGCCAAGCGGTTCGAGCGGTTCTCGGCACGGTTTGAGGACATGGTGCTGGACTACTCCAAGCACCGGGTGACGACGGAGACGATGAAGCTGCTGTTTGAGCTGGCGGCATCGCGTGATGTGCAGGGGATGGCACGGAAGATGTTCAGCGGGGAGAAGATCAACTTCACGGAGAACCGTGCGGTCCTGCACACGGCGCTGCGGAACCGGTCGAACAAGCCGATCATGGTCGACGGGCAGGACGTGATGCCCGAGGTGAACTCGGTGCTGTCGCGGATGAAGCGGTTTGTGGAGGCGGTGCGGACGGGCCAGCATCGCGGAGCGACGGGCAAGGTGATCACGGACATCGTGAACATCGGCATCGGAGGCAGCGACCTGGGGCCGGTGATGGTGACTGAGGCGCTCAAGCCGTACTGCAAGCGGGACCTGAAGCTGCACTTCGTGTCGAACATTGACGGGACGCACCTGGCGGAGACACTCCGGCTGTGCAAGGCGGAGACGACGCTGTTCATCGTGGCGAGCAAGACGTTTACGACGCAGGAGACGATCACCAACGCACGCTCGGCCCGGGCGTGGTTCCTGTCGCAGATCGAGGATCAGGCGGCGGTGGCCAAGCACTTTGTGGCGCTGTCGACCAATGCCAAGGAAGTGACGGCGTTCGGCATTGATGTTGAGAACATGTTCGGCTTCTGGGACTGGGTGGGCGGGCGGTACTCGCTGTGGTCATCGATCGGGCTTTCGATTGCGCTGTCGATCGGTTTTGAGAACTTCGAGCATCTGCTGGCGGGCGCGCACGCGATGGACCAGCACTTCCTGACGACGCCGGCGGAGGAGAACCTGCCGATCATCATGGGTGTGCTGGGCGTGTGGTACAACAACTTCTTCTCACCGAGTGCGCAGAGCCACGCGATCCTGCCGTACGACCAGTACATGCACCGCTTTGCGGCGTACTTCCAGCAGGGGGATATGGAGTCCAACGGCAAGTTCATCACGCGGTCGGGGCAGCGCGTGGGGTACGAGACGGGACCGGTGATCTGGGGTGAGCCGGGAACGAACGGGCAGCACGCCTTCTACCAACTGATTCACCAGGGCACGAAGCTGATCCCGGTGGACTTCATCATTCCGGCGGTGAGCCACAACGAGATTGACTCGGACGATGTGGAGGGCAAGGCGCAGCCGGGGCACCACGAGATCCTGCTGGCCAACGTGCTGGCGCAGAGTGAGGCGCTGATGACGGGCAAGTCCGCCGAGATGGTGCGGGCGGAGCTGACCAAGGAGGGCTACAGCGGGGCCGCGCTGGAGGCGCTGCTGCCTCACAAGGTCTTTGAGGGCAACCGGCCGTCGAGCACGCTGCTGATTGAAGGGAAGATCTCGCCGCGGACGCTGGGGGCGATGATCGCGATGTACGAGCACAAGATCTTCGTGCAGGGCGTGATCTGGGACATCAACAGCTTTGACCAGTGGGGTGTGGAGCTGGGCAAGCAGCTGGCCAAGGCGATTCTGCCTGAGCTGACCGCACCCGGGAAGGTGACGACGCACGATGGCTCGACGAGCGGGCTGATTAACCGGATCAAGGCGGTGCGGGGGGCGAGGAAGTAGGGAGCAAATGGCCAAAGCACCAAATGGCCAAATTGCCAAAGGGGGCGAGGGCGACAGGGCAAATGGTCAAGCGGGAAGGGGGCGGTGAGCGGGCGTCAACGGCCGAGAACCGGGGCCGCGCGTCGGGGTGAAGGCGGAACGTGGGGTGGTGGCGGGCACTAGGATTGATCTGTTGAGCAGTTTGCCCGATCGAAGGTGTCGGCCCTGGCGCGGCATGTGGCTGCGTGGGGGCGTGCGGCCTTTGGGAACGCCGGATGCACGAGAGCGACGGTGACATTCCGGAACTTGCCCAGCGGGCCGCCAACGGCGACCCGACGGCGGCGGAGCAGTTGCTGCCGCTGGTGTACGAGCATTTGAGGAACTTTGCACGCAAGCGGATTGCCAGCGAGCCGCACGGGCAGTCGCTGGAGCCGACGGCGCTGGTGCACGAGGCGTTTTTGCGGCTGTCGGTGGCGCAGGACCGGGAGTGGAACGGCCGGCGGCATTTCTTTGCGGCGGCGGCGATTGCGATGCGGCGGATCCTGGTCGAGCGGGCGCGGGCGAGGCGGAGCCTAAAGCGGGGCGGGGACCTGCGGCGGGTGGATCTGGATGCTGCGGACCCGGCGGCACCCGGGGGGCCGGTGGGCGGGGCGGCCGATGAGATTGACTGGGTGGGCGTGGAAGCGGCCATGGAGGCCCTGACGAAGCACGACCCTGACCTGGCGGAGGTTGTTAATCTGCGGTACTTTGCCGGGTTAACGGTGGCGGAAGTGGCAGAGGCGCTGGGCAGGTCGCCGCGGAGCATAGATCGGGACTGGAATGTGGCGCGGGCGTGGCTTGGATCTCGCTTTCGAGTTCAGGTAGACCCGTGAATCAAACTCCTGCGTGGGACAAGGTGAAAGAACTGGCGGCGGACGCACTTGAGCGGCCGTGGGCTGAGCGTGCGGCGTTTGTGGAGCGGGCGTGCGAGAACGACCCGGCGCTGCTGGCGGCGGTGCTGGGGCTGGTGCGGTCGTTTGATACGGCGACGGGGGTGTTTGGCGAGGGAGGCCCGCCGGCGACGGATCTGCGGGACTCGCTGGACTTTACTGCGGCGCCGCCGGGCAAGCGGATCGGGCGGTATCGGGTGGAACGCGCGATCGGTGCGGGCGGGATGGGGAGCATCTTTGAGGCGTGGGATGAAACGCTGGAGCGACCGGTTGCGCTGAAGCTGATCCACGGGCCGGCGGCATCACCGGCGGTGCGGCGGAGGTTTGCCAATGAGTCGCGGCTGCTGGCACTGCTGCGGCATCCGAATGTGGCGCAGATCTACGACACGGGGATCGACACTTCGGGGCCGATTCCGCTGGCGTTTATTGCGATGGAACTGGTGCCGCAGGCCCGGACGATTGACGCGTTTGTGCGCCAGACGAGCCCGGGGCCGACGGGCGTGGCACAACTGGTGGCGACGCTGGCTGATGCGGTGCAGCACGGGCACCAGCGCGGGGTGATTCACCGGGACCTCAAGCCGGGGAACGTGCTGATTGATGCTGAGGGGCGGGTGAAGGTGATTGACTTTGGAATGGCCAAGCTGCTGGGTGAGGACCCGGCGGCGGGGACATCTGGTGCGATGACGGTGGGGCCGGTGGGCACGCCGCGGTACATGAGCCCGGAGCAGTTGGACGCTAGCGGCGTGACTGATGCGCGGAGTGACGTGTACGCGCTGGGGCTGGTGCTGTTTGAGTTGCTGACGGGTCGCGGGGCGTTTGTTGTCAGCGGGGAGATAACGCCTTCATCGCACACGGAACTGCTGCGGCGGATGCGGATGACGGCCATTGAGCTGACGGGCGATGAGCAGCGGCGTGTGCCGTCGGATCTGCTGCTGATCGTGCGGAAGGCGTGCAGTGTGGATCCGGAGGGACGGTACGCCTCGGCCTCGGAGTTTGCGGCGGACCTGCGGCGGTATGTGGGCAGTGAGCCGATCCTGGCGCGGCCGCCGAGCCAGGTGGTGACGCTGAAGCTGTGGGTGAGGCGGAACCGGGTGCCGGCAGCGGCGGCGGCGGCGGTTGCGGCCGCGCTGCTGGTGGGCGTGGTGGGGCTGGGTGTGGGACTGGTCAAGGCCCGGCGTGCGCAGCACGAAAGCGAGCTGCAGGCGATGCGGGCACTGCGGATTTCGAGCTTTCTGAAGAACACGATCCGCTCGGCGGACCCGCGCGTGGTGCCCGGGAAGCCGGGGGCGGGCGGGGAGGCCGGGGCGTGGTCACCGGCGGTGCCGGACGGGCGGATGCCGACGATTCCGGATGTGCTGTCGCACGCGATTTCGCACCTGGATGTGACGTTTCCGGATGACCAGGCGGAGCGTGCGGAGCTGATGAACCTGCTGGCGGAGGCGGTTGCGAACTCGGGCGACCCGCGGACGGGGCCGATGACGCGGATGGCGTGGGAAGCGGCACTGGCGGCGTACGGGCCGGAGGATGTGCGAACGATTGACCGGGAACTGGCGTTTCGGACGGGGATTTTCGCTCCGGATCTGGCGGAGAACCTCGAGCCGATGAAGGTGCTCCTAGCGCGGTCGAAGCGACTGGACGGGCCCGCCGGACCGCGGGCGATCAAGGGTGTTACGGGGATGCTGCTGTGCCTGCAGATCCTGGGGCAAATCGATGAAGCGTGCGCCCTGATTGATGAGGTTCGAGCGGCGGTGCGTGCCAAGCCGGGGGACAACGGCCTGTCGTTGCTGCGGCTGGACCTGCTGGATCCGCGGCCGTATCGGGACGGGCCGGCGGGCGGGGATGGGGAGCTGGCGGCGCTGCGTGAACGGGTGGAGCGGGCCAGGAAGCTGGCGGGGCCGGAAGTCAAGCCGCTGCTGCTGCACGCTATTCATCAGCTGATGGCGCACTTCCGCAAAACGGGCGACTTTGCTGCCGAGCATGAGATGCTGGCCCGGGAGCGGATTGAGTTGATCCGACCGCTGTACGGGGTGAACAGCGCGACGATGGCGGACGGCCAAGCGGACCTGTTCACTGCGGCGATGATCCGGGGCGACTTTGCTGCCGCGGAGGCGGCAGCGCGGGAGAACCTTCGCATCTGCATCGATGCGCTGGCACCGAACTCGGTGTACACCCCCAAGGCGATGGGGCGGCTGGCGCGGGTGCTGACTGAGAGCGGGACGAAACTGGTGGAAGCCGAGTCGGTGGCCAGAGATGCGAGCCGGCGATCGGACGACTTGTGGAACCCAACGGACGCCTGGTCGGTGTTTCATCATGCCGTGTGGTCCGAGGCGGTGCGGGTTCTGGGCAACCCGGGGCTGGCGGAGCGGATGATTGTGGAGCGGCGAGCGGTGCTGGAGCCGACGTTCCTGCAGGAGCGCGGTGCGTGGGAGGCGGTGTACCAGTGCGTGGTGATGGCCGATGCACTGGCGGACCAGGACCGGAAGGTGGAGGCGGCAGCGGAACTGGCGCTGGCTAAGGCCGCGATGGACAAGTACCAGGGGCCGAAACGGACGTTTGAGCGGTTGTACGAGCGGGCGGAGGCGAGGGTGAAGGGCAAGTGAGGTTGAGGGAGGGAGCTGAACGAAAACGGCCCCGGGAACTGGTGTTCCCGGGGCCGCGGTTTTTGAAGCGTTGTCAGGCCGCGTGAATCAGCGGGGCTGAATCAGGAAGCGGCCTTGTTGGACTCGGTCATGAGCTTGTTGAAATCCTCAGCGGGGATCTCGGTGACCTTGCTCTTGGCGATGATGGCGTCGAGGGTCTTGTGCTCGCGGATCTGCAGGAACAGGGTGCTGACCTGGTTGCCCTTGATGAGCTCATCACGCAGGGCCTCGGGGCGCATGCCGCGCTCGTAGGCCATCTGGCTGATGCGGCCGCCGACTTCGGCCTCGGTGACCTTGACGCCGAGCTTCTCGCTGGCGGACTCGATGATGAAGAGGCTCTTGAGCGAGACGATGGCCTCAGCCGAGGACTGGCGACGGAGCTGGGCGATGCGCTCCTCGACCTGCATGGGACCGAAGCCGCGGTACATGAGCTCCATGCGGTGGCGCTGGAGGTTGCGGCCGGCCTGCTCGCTGGTGAGGCGCTCGGGCAGGCCCATCTCGGTGCCCTCGATGAGGTGCTTCATGACCTGGCCGCGCATGGCGGACTGCTGGTCGACAGCGACGCGCTGCTTGAGGCGGTTGCGGACGGCGTCCTTGAAGGCATCGCCATTGGGGAAGCCGACCTTGGCGGCCAGATCGTCGAGCTTGGCGGGGATGATGGCATCGGCGCGGCTGGGGGTGTACTCGATGACCAGATCGACGCCGCGGAGGGCCTCGTTCTCGTGGTTCTCGGGGCCCTTGGTCTTGACGGTGCACTTGTCACCGAGCTTGACGGTGCCCATCTGCTTGGCCAGGTCGTCGACCATGAGGCCGACGATCATGCCCTTGCCGTTGCTGTCGGTGGTGGGGAGCTGGACGACGATGCCGTCGGACTCAAAGAAGACCTTGGAGGTGTCGGCGGCGTTGGTCAGGCGGGCGTGGCCGGTGACGTAGTCGCCGGCGCCGGGGGCGGCCTTCTCTTCCAGGGAGCCTTCGGTCAGGCAGATCTTGTCGACTTCCTTGGTGACCATTTCCTCGGTAACATCGAGGAGGGGCTTCTTGATGTCCAGGCCTTCGATGGCCGGGAGGGTGAACTCGGGCACGACTTCGATGTCGACCTCGAAGATCAGGGGCTTGCCGGCCTCGGGCTCGACCTTGGCCAGATCCTCGGCCAGGGGGCTGCCGACGAGCTTGAGCTTGTTGTCCGTCACGGCCTTGTTGAAGGCGGCGCCGACGAGCTCTTCCTTGGCCTGCTTGCGGATGGAGGCGCCGAACTTCTTCTCGACCAGACGCTTGGGGGCGCGGCCGGGGCGGAAGCCGGGGAGCTCGGCCTGGAGCAGGAGGGTGTCCAGGGTGCTGCCGAGGTTCTCCTCGACGGTCTCGGCGGGGATCTCGATCTTGATCTTCTTGCGGCAGGGGCCCGCATCGATGATTTCAACCTTGTTGGGACGCTCAGTTGCAGTGGACATTAATCAAACTCCGGGGTCCAGGGTCCGGCAGCGACGCGCCGACGGACCCCCCACCCGAGTGCGTAAGGGGACGAGTTTAGCGGGTGAAGCGTGTGGAAACGTTCCTGAGGTTCTGGATGGGGGTGACACCCCGGGGGGCGGGCCAGGAGGGCCCAAACGGGCGAGAAGGCCATGGAGAATGTGGACAAACGTGAATCTTGAGTGCATACTCAAAAATCTTGACGCTCGGAGGCGAGATTTCGCGTCTGTAGTGGTAGAGAGAGGGAAAAAGCGATTAGCCGGTTCTTTATGGCGTGTCGCATTTCTTGAGTTACACTGGATAGAGCCCCCTCGGCACCACTTTTTGGAGGTCAGAACGATGCGTGGAAAACTGATTGCAGCCTCAATGCTTGTCATGGCCACCGGCACTGCCGCGATGGCACAGCCGTTCACCATCGACTGGTACACCATCGATGGCGGTGGCGGCACATCGACGGGCGGGGCATTCTCGCTGTCGGGGACGATCGGCCAGCCGGACGCTGGTGTGATGTCCGGCGGCACGTTCACGCTGACGGGCGGCTTCTGGGCCGGTGCGGTCACGCCGCCGCCGGGTGGCTGCAGCATTGCCGACGTGGTGGTCGACGGCACCGTCGACGGCTCGGACTTCATCGCGTTCATCAACTCGTTCGGCATCGGCGATGCGTCGATTGACCCGATTGCCGACGTGGCTGGTGGCGGCCCGGTCGGCCTGTCTCCGGACGGCACGATCGACGGTACGGACTTCATTGAGTTCATTAACGCGTTCGCCATCGGCTGCTAAAGCCGCGGCGACGCGAACAACCTGATTTGAACGAAGAAGCCCCCGCCTCGGCGGGGGTTTTCTTTTGGGCGTGGTGGTGATTTGGAGCGTGGCGGTTCGGTGGTGCGGCGTGGCCGGTACACTGGGGGCTATGCGTCTGGCTCTTGCACCGATCAATCCGACTGTTGGGGACCTTGCGGGCAATGCCCGGCTGATTGCCGCGGCGGCGGATCAGGCCAGGGCGGCGCGGGCGGATGTGCTGGTATGTCCGGAACTGGCGCTGACGGGGTACCCGCCGAAGGACCTGCTGCTGCAGCAGGGGTTTTTGGAGGCGGCGGTGGCGACGGCTACGGAGGTGGCCAAGTCGGCCAGTCACAACCTGACGCTGATCTTCGGGACGCCGTGGCCGAGCAATCCGCATCAGCCGTCGGCCATGGTGCAGCACAACACGCTGATTGCGGCGCGGGACGGGGCGATTGTGGCGCATTACCACAAGCGGCTGCTGCCGACGTACGACGTGTTTGATGAGGACCGGTACTTCACGCCGGGGGTGCACGCGGTGCTGATTGATGTGCCGGTGCGGCCGAGCGGGGGCACGCCGCGGGCGGTGCGGGTGGGGCTTTCGGTGTGTGAGGACCTTTGGTACGGGCGGGATGCGGGGTTCTCGCAGCGGTATGCGGGGGCGGAGGACCCGGTGGACGCGTTGTGCACGCCCCGGCATGGTGAGCCGCGGTGCATGCTGATTGTGAACCCGTCGGCGAGCCCGTTTGTGCTGGGCAAGGCGAAGCTGCAGGAGGAGATCCTGCGGCATCATGCGGCGCGGCACGGGGTGTTTGTGGCCGCGGTGAACCAGCTTGGGGCCAATGACGAACTGATCTTTGACGGTGCGGCGACGGTGGTGGCGCCGGGCGGGCGGGTGCTGGCGACCAATGAACGGTTTGCCGGCGGGATGCTGGTGACGGACCTGCCCGATGAGCAGGTGGCGGCGGAGCCGGGGATGAGGCAGGTGGCCGCCAAGCCGGCTTCGGCGTTGCCTTCGCCGGAGACGGCGGCGGAGCTGTTTAGTGCGCTGGTGACGGGGATTCGGGATTACGCGGGCAAGACGGGGTTCAAGACGGCGGTGCTGGGGCTGTCGGGGGGTATTGACTCGGCGGTGTGCGCGGTGCTGGCCGCGGCGGCGCTTGGGCCGGGGAACGTGCACGGGATCAGCATGCCGAGCAGGTACTCGTCGGAGGGGTCCAAGACGGATGCCAGTGAGCTGGCGGCGAACCTGGGGATGCCGTACGAGACGATTGCCATTGAGGAGTCGTTTGGTGCGCTATTGGCCGCGCTGGGGCCGCTGCTGGCGGGGACGAAGCCGGATGTGACGGAGGAGAACCTGCAGTCGCGGATCCGCGGGACGCTGCTGATGGGGCTGAGCAACAAGTTCAACCATCTACTGCTGACGACGGGCAACAAGAGCGAGCTGGCGGTGGGGTACTGCACGCTGTATGGCGACATGAACGGCGGGCTGGCGGTGCTGTCGGACGTGACGAAGCAGCACGTGTACAGCCTGGCGCGGTGGATGAACGCGAATCGCGGGAAGCTGGGGATCGCGAGCGTGGCGGCGGGGCCGATTCCTGAGGCGAGCATCACCAAGCCGCCCTCGGCGGAGCTGCGGCCGGATCAGAAGGATCAGGATTCGCTGCCGCCGTATGAGGTGCTTGATGAGATCATCAGCCGGTATGTAGAGCAGCGGCAGGCGGCATCGACGATTGTGGCCGAGACGGGGTTTGATGCCGCGGTTGTGGCCAAGATGGTGCGGCTGATTGACCTGGCGGAGTACAAGCGCAAGCAGGCGCCGATCGGGCTGAAGGTGACGACGGTGGCGTTTGGCTCGGGCCGAAGGATGCCGATTGCCCAGCGGTGGAGGAGCCGGTGAGCGGAGCGAACCAGAGGGCGGCACGCGGAGACGGTGCGGCGGCTGCGAAGCCAGCGCCGGGTGTGGTGGGCGGCGGGGTGGAACCGACGCGGATCGGTGAGTTGCTGGCGCGGTACCCCGACAAGTTTGGAGACCTGCTGGAGGATCCGGCGGGCTACCGCATGCAGGTGCTGGTGGGCGTGCAGGAGCACCTTGGGGTGATGGAGCGATGGGGGTACCGGGTGGATGCGGAGTACTTCTATCCGGCGAGCACGGTGAAGCTGTGCACCGCGCTGGCGGCCAGCCATGTGCTGTGGCAACTGCAGGAGGCGGAGATTGCCGTCAGCCGCGTGTCGCCGTTTGTGGTTCACCCGCTGCGGGATGGAGAGCGGGAGTTTGTGTACGAGATCCCCCCCACTCATGCCAGGGACAAAAAGATGCGGAACCGGGCGGGGACGTTTGACGGGATCGGGCGGGACATCCGGCGGTCGCTGCTTGTGTCGGACAATCCGGCGGCGAACCGGCTGTATGAGATTGTGGGCCACGATGCACTGAACCGGCTGATGTGGCGGGCGGGGCTGACGACGGTGCGGTTTAATCACCGGCTGAGCGACTTCCGCACGCCGGACCAGCAGCGGCGGACAGCGCGGGTGGACTTTTACGCCGGGGATGAACTGACGCACAGCATCCCGGAGCGTGTGAGCCAGCTGCGCGAGGACAACGCGACTTTTGGTGGGCTGGCGGGGCTGCTGGCGGGCAAGGCGTATGTGGACCCGGAGACGGGCGTGCGGGTGGACCGGCCGATGGACTTTACCGGCAAGAACCGCATCGGCCTGATGGATCTGCAGCACCTGATCGGCATGATGCTGCCAGCGGCGAAGGCAGACTTGCGGCCACCTGAGGTGGATGCGGTGGATGCGGCGAACCTGATCAACGCCACGTGCGATCTGCCCAGGCAGTGCCCGGACCTGCACTTTGACCGGACGGAGCACACCGATGAGCGGTACAAGTGGTACCTGCCGGGGCTGAAGCGGCTGCGGGGCGGGAGTGCGGTGACGATCTGCAACAAGATCGGGCGGGCCTATGGATTCTCGACGGATACAGCGATGATCTTCCCGCTGCGGCCGCCAAAGACGCCGCGGCCGACGCTGTTTCTGGCGGCGACGCTGTTTACCTGCCGCGGCGGGGTGCTGAACAATGATGCGTACGAGTACGAGCGTGCGGACCGGTTCTTCGCGGACCTGGGCGAGGTGGTGGCGCGGGAGTTTTGGGGGTTGAGGGGGAGGTGAGAAGACGGAAGAGAACGCAGAGGGCGCGGAGGGGAGAAGGCGAGGAACGCGGAGGCAAAGGAGGGGCTGTGGGACGCGGACGGAGGTGGATCGGGGTTCTGGGAGCAGATCGCTGGATCAGTTCCGCCCTTGGCGACAGCGAGCGCAAGCGTGCGGGGTTTAGGAACGATCTTCGGCCAGCCGCCTTTGCAGACGCTCAATGTCAACCCGCCGTTGAGGCGAAGTCATCTTTCGTTCTGCGCACGCATCAGCCAGAGTTTGCAGCGCTTCACCTTTGTCGCCCTGCACCCACTGAATCACCGCCAAGAGACAGATGCGGCTGTCTTGATTCAAGCCCAGATCAATCCACGCCTTGGGATCAGACGGCGTAACTGCCTTACGGAGCGTTGAAAGATCTGAATAGCGCTCCACGAATGGCACGGCGTAGCTCGTCAGATTGATCGATATCTCGCCCCGCAACGCCTCCAAGTCTGTCGCGTTCGAAAATCGCCATTCTGTGAAGAAGTTGTTCTCACGAAGTAGATGAACAGGTGATCCCACCGCGGGATGCTGCTGTTCGGCCTCGTGGTCCAGCCACTGACTCAATGCCGGAAACAACAGGCTCACTCCGAAGTTGAAGGCGAAGTAGCCACGCGGATCTATCCGCCCTCCAAATGCGATCCGCGCTACGGCGTCACTGCTGGCTTTCATTTCATACAGCAATCGCTTCTTCGGAGCAAATCCCAGCGCATTCACTAGTTGTTGTGCAAACAGGTCAAGTGTTCGTTCGTACTCGCTCCGAGTCATGGCTTGTCCACTGAGGTTGAGGTTGCCCGGGACCGGTGTACGGGGCCAATCGACAGGATGCTACCCATCGCGAGCAGCACTCGGTCATGGGGAAGAGGCAGAAGTACACGCCGGAGTACCGCCAGTCGTCGGTCAAGCTGGCCAGTTCCGGCGGTCGGTCGGTCGAAGACGCCGCGGCCGACGCTGTTTCTGGCGGCGACGCTGTTTACCTGCCGCGGCGGGGTGCTGAATAATGACGCGTACGAGTACGAGCGTGCGGACCGGTTCTTTGCGGACCTGGGCGAGGTGGTGGCGCGGGAGTTTTGGGGGTTGAGGGGGAGGTGAGAAGGCGGACGAGAACGCGGAGGGCGCGGAGGGGGGAAGGCGAGGGACGCGGAGGGGAGGGAGGGCCTTTCGTGGGGGCTCACGGGGGTGGATGAGCATTCTGGGAGCAGGTCGCAGGGATCAGCAATCACGATTCAATATCAACCTGAAGCGTCTGGCAGATGACTTCCAGAGAGGACCCACTGTGAAAAATGACCGTAAATGCGAGGTCCGGGAAGGGCAAACCGATCCGCTTTGACTCCACCGTGCTTTCTTCAACGGCGCTCGACACGCCAGGCCGAATCGAATCGATGGTCTCAGGCGCGGTAACCCAGCCCCAAAGGACATGCTTGAGCACCGCAACGTTCACCGCAGCGATTGATAGGTTCTTTCCAGCCCAAGGTGCATGTCCGCAGTCTGGATGGCACCGTATCGCCAGCTTCACGAGTCTGCCCGCAGCCTGGGATGCGTCGTAACTGACACTCAGCACGACAGAATCATGCAGCCATCCAAGTTCCTTCAGTGTCGTCGGTACCACAAACCAATCTCCAGAATTTCTTATTGTGAGGGGGAGGCGGGAACGCCCCAATACGAACGCAGAGGGCACGAACGGTGAAAGGCAAGGGACGCGGAGGGGAGGGAGGGGCTTTCAGGACTGCACGTTCCAGGACATGGGTTACACAACGTGCTCAGGACATAGGTAACACTTTTCCTCGACCAACGTAGCCCGGCGACACGCTCGCTGGGGGCTTCGATGGTTCCCCGTCTCCTCCTCTGTCCTTCACCCCAGCCCTGTC